>NZ_JBNDIG010000002.1:0-1043180 GCF_050434285.1 Ensifer sp. KUDG1 | reverse complement strand
CCTAGGGGAGTCGAACCCCTCTTCCCAGAATGAAAATCTGGTGTCCTAACCGATAGACGAAGGGCGCACTCGCTGTGTGGGCGCCTTATAGCCAGAGGATTTCAGAACCGCAAGCGGCAATTTTCATATTTCTGTAAAATTCCACAGGCCTGGAAGATTGGAGGCTTCTCGTCGAATCCTCCATGGAAACAAATGGTTGCCTTCAACCCTTGGCGCGTCGGCAGCGCCAGTTCCAATCCCGCTGTGCACCGATATCGATATGGACCGACTCCGTGTGGCAATAGGTGCCGACGCCGCCGCGGCCCGGGACGCTGCGCAGGAATTCGGCGAGATCCCACTTGCTGACGCCCTGGACCTGAATGTCAGCCGCCTCGCAACGGGTGTGCAGTGACTGCTTGGCGCGGTTGACCTTGATCGGCCTCAAGCCCGACGTCACCATGACCTGCTTGCCGTAATGCGTTTCCACCTTCTTCAGCATCTGCATGAGCTCTGGCTTGAAGCAGCCGGCATCGACTTTTTCGGTCTGCAGAATCAACCCGCTCGGCGCCAGTCGGGCGAGACCCGAGAGCGAAGCGACCTGAACCGGTGCGCCGTCGTCGTCATCGCCGAGATGCTCTTCGTGCTCGTAGTTGTAGAGCGAGTTCAGTTTGACGCCCGGAAGCGTGTAGGCGAGGGAGGCCGTTTTCGGCTGGCTCGCATTGCTGGTGGTAATCGTCTTCTTTTCCGCCGGCGGGGCCGAGCGAAGTGCCACCTGCTGCGGTTTCACTTTGCGCTTGCCGGCAAAAAGGGCCGCGAGCGTCCAGGTTTTGGACGTGTCGTTGTTGTCGTCGGCTGGCGTGGCTTCTGCTGCCTGTTGCGCGGCCGCGACCTCGGTCGCTGCCGGTGCGGCTTCTGCATTGGCCACGGCCTGTGGCGTCGACGAGGTCTGGCCGCTGGCTGCAGCCTCGGCGCTCATCGGCACCGGAACGGCAACGGGGAGGGTTGCGTCCTGCGCCGCGGACGGAGCATAGGCGGCGACGGCGGTGTCCGTCACGACGTCGGTGGCCATGTTGGCGGCCCCCTGTTGCGGCGCGATAACAGGCAGCGGCTGTCGCTGGGTGCCGCTGAAAAGACTGTTGTTGGTTGCGTTCATGCCGGGTTGCCCGGCGGGAAGTGGAACAGTTCCCGTCGTCTGCGGCTGGCCGGTCGTCGTTGCCTGTGCGGCAGGCGCCTGGCCATAGATGCTGGATGAGGCGGCGCGCAGGCCGGTTCCCTGCATCGTCAGCGATTGCGGCTGTCCGGCATCCTGGGGAACCATGGCATTGCCCGCTGCCTGTTGCGCCTGCGGATCGCTGCCGAGCGCGACCACCTGTCCGTCCTGGACCGTGGCCTCCGATTCTGCGGTTTGCGCCGGGGCTGCCTGCCCCTCGGCCTTCAGCGCGGTCGCGGCATCGTTTTCCCCGACCGCCGACATGCAGCCGCTCAAGGCCAGCAGCGAAACGGATAAAGCTGCAGCCCGCGCAATGGTGACGAGCACCGCGCTCTTCGTTTCCGGATGTTGCAACGTCCTATCCCCGCTCTCCGTGCATGACCGGCGAAGCCTCGCCTTGTCATGCATTAAGTCTCAGCTCCGAAACATCGCTCAGAACAAACAAACTCATGCTTCTCGCGGCGACCGGAATGAGCGCCACGGGAAAAGATCAGGCCAAGTACAAAAGGGGGTCGCCGCCACGAGACATCGCGGATAGGACCCGGCATCAACGTTTCGCGCGAAAAAGTACTCAACGATACGCGATTTGTAAACCGGCGCTAACCTTGAGCCCGCATGTTTCCAACATGCAAAGGCCCGGATAGACCGGGCCCTGGATCATTCATAGCTGCTGCTGATCGACGGCTCGGCCATGCTCGCCGGATTTCACCGACAGCACGGGGCCATCTTCGTCCGCGAGAATTGTGCGGAGCTTACCAGACGCCGGTATTGGCCATCGATGCCCAAGGTTCCTGCGGCGGACGGTTTTCGCCTTTCTGCAGGATCTCGATCGAAATGCCGTCCGGAGAGCGGACGAACGCCATGTGGCCATCGCGCGGCGGCCGGTTGATGGTTACGCCGTTTTCCATCAGGTGCTGGCAGAAGCCGTAGATGTCGTCGACTTCGTAGGCGAGGTGGCCAAAATTCCGTCCCCCGGTATAGTCTTCCGTATCCCAGTTGTAGGTGAGTTCGAGGCAGGGCGAGAGTTCGGCGCGGGCGCGATCGATGTCGCCGGGAGCGGCCAGAAACACCAGCGTGAACCGGCCCTTTTCATTTTCGTAGCGGCGGATTTCCGTCAGGCCGAAAATCTTGCCGTAGAAGTTCAAGGCCTCGTCCAGATTCTTGACGCGAACCATCGTGTGCAGATAGCGCATTGCAATGTCCCTGTTTTGCAGAAGATGGCGTATAGTGGTCCGTCAGCAAGCCAGAGGCAAGGCTGCGTCCCCATATTAGTTCTCGGCCAAAATATGCCGAGGGTCTTGCGTATCCGCGGCGGGACGATGTTATTCTGGTCAATAAGAATCAGTTAACCGTATCGGTAGTCGCGCGTAAACGAGGGGCTGGGAGAGAATGGCGGATAGGACATCTTCAAAAGACGTCATGCATGGTGACGACTTTGGCAGCGATGCTCTCGACCTCATCGAAATCACCGGCGTGATAAAGTGGTTCGACGTCGCGAAGGGCTTCGGCTTCATCGTTCCGGACAACGGCATGCAGGATGTGCTGGTCCACGTGACCTGCCTGCGCCGCGATGGCTACCAGACGGTTCTTGAGGGCGCGCGGGTCGTTGCGCTCATCCAGAAGCGGGACCGCGGTTATCAGGCGTTCCGTATCCTCTCGATGGACCAGTCGACGGCGGTGCATCCGTCGCAATTGCCGCCGGTCCGCACCCACGTCCAGGTGACGCCGACGAGCGGGCTTGAGCGCGTCCTCGTCAAGTGGTTCAACCGCACCAAGGGTTTTGGCTTCCTGACCCGCGGCGAGGGAACGGAAGACATCTTCGTGCACATGGAAACGCTCAGGCGTTTCGGTCTGACCGAGCTGCGGCCGGGCCAGGTCGTGCTCGTCCGGTTCGGCGATGGCGAAAAGGGCCTGATGGCCGCAGAGATCCATCCCGATGGTCCGTCGCCGACGAGCCGGTCGCACTGATGGTCGCGGTTCGAGACCTTTTCGGAAAAAGCGCCTTTCTGGCGCTTTTTTTGTTGCTTGCACTGACGGTTTCGTCGTTTGCCGACGTCCAGTTCACCAAGGACAAGATGCGCCTGGTCAATGCCGACAAGGCGGTGCACGAGCTGACGGTCGAACTCGCCGTCGATCCGGCCCAGCGAGAGCAGGGCCTGATGTTTCGCACATCCATGGCGCCGGATCACGGCATGCTGTTCGATTTTGGCGAGACACGCCGCGTGATGATGTGGATGAAGAACACCCATCTGTCGCTCGACATGCTGTTCATCGACAACAAGGGCGTCGTTCGCACGATCCATGAAGGCGCCGTGCCTTTTTCCGAAGCAATCATCGATTCGAAAGAGCCGGTTGCTTTTGTGCTGGAACTCAATGCCGGCGCGGTCAAGCGGCTGAACATCCGACCTGGAGACCGGCTGGAAGGTGCCCGAATTCCGCCTTCGCAGCCGTAGGCGCCGGGGCCACGTCGCGGCCGTCCTTGTCCTTCTCCTATCCGTTCCTAAATTATGTGTCTGAACCCCACGGGTTTCATGGTTGAGATCGTGAAGCCTTTCGGGCAGACTGCGTGTTAACGAGTTACTAATATTCTTCTGGCGACAACAGGAGGCATCCGTGATGATCCGGAGTGTGCTTGTTGCAATCGTAGCGACCTGCGCCGTTGCGCAAACCGCGATGGCAGCGGATCTGGCGGCCGATCTGAGCCAGCCGCCGGCACCGGTCGTGCAGCCAACGCCGGGATTCGTCTGGACCGGCGGCTATGTCGGCCTACAGGGCGGCGGCGGATGGCTCAACGGAGATTTCAGTGCGCCTGGCGGCAGCGCTTCGGAAGATTTCAATGGTGGGTTACTCGGCGCCTTTGCCGGTTTCAACTTTCAGCAGGGCGACTGGGTTTACGGCATCGAGGGTGACGTCAACTACAATTGGAACGACAAGACGTTCGATGTCGGTGGAACCTCGACCGAAGTCGGTACCGACGTTTCTGGCGCAATACGCGGCCGCGTCGGCTATCTGTTGAACGACAAGGCGCTGCTCTATGGCGCCGGCGGCTGGGCGGTGACCCGCGGCTTCGTCGATGTTCCCGGCGCATCGAAGGAAAAGGAAACCTTCAACGGTTGGACGATCGGTGCCGGTGTCGACTATTCGTTCACCGACAGCGTCTTCGGCCGCGCCGAGTACCGCTACAACGACTATGGCGACAAGGACTTCGGCGGCGTCAATGTCGATCTCGACCAGCACCAGTTCACCGTCGGTGTCGGCGTAAAGTTCTGACCAGCGACCATTGACGTCATGGAGCGCCGGCGCGGTGCCGGGCGCTCCATGATGCCTTTCGACTACGGGCCCCCGCGGGCACGCTGGGCAATCTCGGCTCGGTCATCTTCCGCCGTGAGATCGAGGACGATGCGGCTGCCGTCTCTGATCGGGCGTTGCAGGGCCTTTCGCGATTCGGGCAGAAGGGTGATTCGCCCCGCGGTTTCGAGCTTGGTCAACCTTGCGCGTGAGAGCGCGAGTTCCACGGATAGCAGGCGGTCGACGCGCAGGCTGCTCGCGTGGTGCGCGACAACGACGATCTCAAGCCGTGCGCTATCTACGGTCCCGCTCAACACGCGCCGTTCCACGTTGGAATCGGCCAGATCCTCGATCCGGTCCGTGCATTGGCGAAGACCCTCGATGTCGAACGCCACCTGGCGGATCCAGGCGGGATCGTTGCTTTGTAGCGCTGCGAGCGCGTCCGGCGCGACGCTTGTGACAGTCCGCCGTTCGAAGATCGGGCGGTTCCAGGTGTCTTCGCAAACGGCGCAGCGATAGATCAGCCAGGCGTCGAGCCGGCGTCCGTTGGCGTTCAGCCGCGCCTTGCCGCTGCAGACGAAAGGGCGTTGGCCGCCGCAGCGGCTGCAGGCAAGCCAGGGGCGGGGTGCGGTTTGGGGTTCGATGGTCCACTGGACCGTCAATGTATGAGACATGTCGTCTGGTTCTTCCAATTGGAAGTCCATCGAGACGACGGTTTGAGTACCCGTTCCGGGGACGCGGTCTGGCAGTTGTTGGGCGTGATGGTTCCGCCTGACGAAGGTACGTCGGGCTTGAGATCGGCAATGCCATTCCGGTCTCGAACCGCCACCTCAACGAACGCATGAAAATTCAATCCGACAGCGGGAGCGCTATCGGGCGTACGGGGTGAAACTAGCGAGACCGGATTTTACAAAGGCAAAGCGAAACTCCAGGAGAGACAGCGCGATGGTGGCTGCTTGTGCGTCCTACACGCTTGCACGCATGCCGAAAAGTGCAACAAAGACACAGGTTCGCGCCAAGGTGGCGCGCTAGGCAAAATTTGGCCACAAGCGAATTCGGCGTATTGCGCTAAAATAGGCCTTATACCTCCAATCTGAAGCGGATCGGAAATGCTTGGATCCGCTTCTCTTTTTTGAAGGTGGCTTGCGTCGAAGCCCCGCCTGATTAGCTGGCGCGGTGAAGGCTCACAGCAGGCGGTTCCGAAACCGCAGGTTCCGCATCGGACGCGACACGGTTGCGCCCGTTTCGCTTGGCCGCATAGAGCGCGGCATCCGCCCTGTTGAACAATGCCTCCCAGGAACGCTCCGCGCCGCTGGCGGTAGCAAGCCCGATGCTGATGCTGACCGTAACGGTTTGCCCGCTGCTTGCGACCCGCAGTTCCTCCACGGCGCGGCGCAACCTCTCGGCAATTGCAAATGCCTGTGTCTCGCTTGTCCGCGGGAGGTAGAGCCCGAATTCCTCACCCCCGAGACGTGCGAAGCTGTCGCCTCTACGCAGATTTTTCCGGACCAGATCGGCGAAGGCGACGAGCACCTGATCGCCCGTATGGTGGCCGTAGCGGTCATTGATGCGCTTGAAATGGTCGAGGTCCATCACGATCAGGCAATCGCCCTGCCAGCTCGCCTGAGGCAGTTGCGCCAGAAACCATCGCCGGTTACCCACGCCGGTCAGCGCATCGGTATCCGCAGATCGGCGCAACTCCGCTTCCGCCCGCTCCTTGACGAGCACGAGCGCGAAGAGCGCGATGGCGAAGTGGCAGATGATCGAGAGAAAGAAGGCGTAGGTCGTCGTGATCGGCACGATGCCGGGCTTGAGGAGGCCAATGACCACCGCAAGACAAAGGCTGGCGCCTATGGCCATGGCGGCCGCCAGCATGGCGCGCGCCGGCAGCGGCTCCTTCGAGCGGTCAGCGATGACGGCAGCGGCTGAAGCCGCGAGGAAAAGAAAGGCGGCGGCGTTGAAGACGCTAGCTCTGACGACGTTGTCCATGTGGAAATGCGTGGCGAGACCGACGAGCGCTCCGGCAAGCGGCACAAGAAGCGCCAGCCAGTCCGCCAGCCGGCGCCGGCCGCCGCTGAGGCGCCGCACGCCGATCCAGAATAGGGCGTATCCGCCGATCCCGAGCGTGAAGCTGGAGAGCCGCCACAGGGTAGGCGGCAGCAGTTTTTGCTCGCCATAGCCCGCAAGCGTCGAGGCGAGCGCCAGGAAGAGGAAGCCGCTCGCCAGAATGCCAAGCCCTTGGTCCCGTGGCGATTGCCAGCGCGCATAGAGGAAGCAGAAGGCGCCGATCAGGAACGACGACTTGTGAAGCAACAGAACGGTGGCAAGGTCGAGTTGGGCAGTCATTGGATCGCTCGGGCGGGCTTGGGAGGCGGGTAGGGCTGGAAAGCGCGCCGGTCCGCTCTATCCACAATGGATTGAGCGATTCCTAAATTCGTATGACAAATAGGCATTCTTGTCCCAATTCGGGACAACTCGCTCGATTACCAACGCAATCGAGCGATCTTACGGCGATGTTTAGCCTGCAGATCACGAACAGATTGAAAAAGGGGAAAGTGACGCTTCCGTCTCGATGAATGGTCGGAGTGGAGAGATTCGAACTCCCGACCCTCTGGTCCCAAACCAGATGCGCTACCAGACTGCGCTACACTCCGTGCCAACGGCGCCGGAGATACACGCTTCGTAGCAGGGCTGCAACAGCAAAGTTTCCCAAAGCCACATCTACGGTTGGACAAACGCACAACTTCGCTCATCTCCTACCGGAAAGCCAAATTTATCCGGCCAAAAGTCATTCCGTTTTAAATCATTCTGCGTTATGGGAAGACGGAATGCTGGCGCCCGTGAACGTTGCCAGCGAAAGTATGGAGCCGTTCGAAACCATGTCCGCAAAGATCTATCGTCCAGCAAAGACCGCCATGCAGTCTGGCAAGGCCAAGACGAATCTGTGGGTGCTGGAGTTCGATCAGGAAAAGCCGCGCACCATCGACCCGATCATGGGCTACACCAGCTCCGGCGACATGAAGCAGCAGCTGCGACTGACGTTCGAAAACGCCGAGCAGGCAATCGCATACGCCGAGCGCAACGGCATCGAATACCGCGTGATCGCGCCGAAGGAAGCGACCCGCAAGAGCGTGTCCTATCCGGACAACTTCCGTTTCAACCGGATGCAGCCCTGGACCCACTAAGGTCCTTCAGCAGCATTCGACGGGCAAAGCCCGGGACGGCCCCTTAGCTCAGTTGGATAGAGCACCTGCCTTCTAAGCAGGTTGTCGCAGGTTCGAATCCTGCAGGGGTCGCCAATAATTTCAAACGCTTAGCTGGTGCGTCGGCCGGCTAAAGAACGACGTTTACGGTCTCTCGCTACCGTTTACAGAACGCATTACGTGATGATCTGCGAGACAGCGTCATCGCCGGCTTGTCTTCTCAGCGATTTTTTCATCCGCTATGAGGAGCAGATCTCCGGTACGCCAGCATGCGGCGCATAGGCCCGCCGATTCACGCCCAAACGCTAAGCTCGTTTCCGGAAGCAGGAAAGAAGCGCCGTAACGGGCTTGAACAAGAGCCTATGGCCCTTGGTGTACATGCGGCCCGGCCGATGGATCGTCAGCGCATAAAGATACGAGCGCTTCCCTTGCAAGTAGGACCGGAATTTCTGCACGACCTGACGCCGTGCATCGTTCTGTCGAGACCGCTTTGCGTCCGTGAGGCTGAGGTGTTGCGTGACCAGGCTTTCTTCGCAGCCAACGATCAGCCCGCCTTCCAAGGCAAAGCGAATGGCCCATTCGCGATCGACGGCCCTGCGGAAATTCTCGTCGAAGGCGAACTTGCGCAAGGTCGAAACGCGGGTGAGCATAGTGCAGGTGCCGACCCTTCCGTCGCCGGGGAGGGGATCGTCGCAGAGGAGATGGAGCGCGACCGCATCGCCACCCACCGGCTGCGCGGTGCCCATGGCGCTGAGGCTCCTCGTCTTGCTGTTGGTGATCACGCGCCTCGTGCAATAGACCGAGATAGGCGCCGTATGCCGTTCCTCCGCCGCAAGCAGCTTTGCGACCTGAACCCTTAGCCGTTCCGGAGCGTTTTCGTCGTCCGAATCGAGGAACGCAAGGATTTCGCCGGTCGCTTCGCGCGCGAGCGTGTTGCGCGCGCCAGCGTTGCCCTTGTTGATATCGTGACGAACCAGCCTGACCCGCGGATCCTGCTGGCTGACGGATTGGACGATGGCGGCGGAGCGATCGGTAGAGACATCGTCGCAGACCAGGATCTCCAGATCCTCCCAGTCGAGTTGTCTGGCAGACAAGAGCGTCCGCTCGATCGTCTCTTCGGCGTTGTAGCAACATATCGCAAGTGTTACGCGCATTGATGCCTGTTCCTGTTGCGACCTGTGCTGTTCGGTGACGGTTCCGCCATCGCCGGCATGTTTCCGGATGAAGACTAATTCTGCTTGTGCGCTTTGACGGACGAGCCGACCATGCGCACCGGAACGGCATTGGGCTCCAGATATGAGCTGTCCGAGCGCACGAAGAGGACGTCGACGAGGCGATTGTGCGAACGATGGGGGATGACATCGGCGACTTCGAAGCCTTGCTCTGCCATGTACGCGACAAGTTCCGAAAACCGATAGCTACCTTCAAACCGGCGACGAAGGCTCGCCTCTGTGAAGACGAATTGCGTTTCCCGAAGCGTTTTTTCTGCTCCCTTGAGAACATCAAGGTCAAAGCCTTCGGTGTCCACCTTCAATCCGAATGGACCTTTGTAACCCTTGTTTTCCAGAAGTTCGTCCAGCGGCGAAATCTGTATCTCGACCGTCTTTTCCGGCTGCCGCTTCCAGTCCCTGCGTTTCATCAGGCTCGAGGAGGGACCTTCCAGGGAAAGCGTTGCTACGCCCTTGGCAGAGCCTGCGCCCGATTGAATGTAGTCGAAGTTCAGGCCCTTTACGCTGTCTGCGGCCTTCTCCATCGTATCCGGCTGGGGATCGATCAGGACGAACTTCTTGTCCTTGAACAGTTCGTAGAACACCGGGCTGCCCTGATAGACGCCGACATCGATGAATGTGTTGATATCGAAGCCGTAGCGCTTCAGGTACGCAGTAGAGTAACGTTCCTCGGAAACGTGGAAACCTTGTCGCGTCAGCATCGAGGCGGCTGAGCGAAGCACCCGATTGAACAGCTTTCCCTTGGTCATAGTCCCCTCGGCAATTACAATTTTCTCCAGACGAAATGTCTGGCCAGGTTAACGTAGTGCTGGTGCTCAGATTTTCAGGCAGTTGTCCGGCATGTAGAACACGGACGTCCGCCACGGACGGCCGTTGACCGGTCCGAAGCCGTCGAAGTCGAGACGGCGATAGCCGTTGTTGATCAGCAGGTCGTATCCCTCCTGATACCGCTCGCGCTCACTGTTGTCCCAAATGATTGCGGAGGGCCTCTGCTTCAGGTTCATCGTCGCCTTGGCGCAATTCACACGATCGCGGCCGTCGATGACGACAACGTCGAAGGTGGTATCCTGGTGGCGCGTGAGAAAATGCAGCATCGGGTAGGTGTACCAGGGGCATGGTTCACCGTCGGCGGTCATCGGCTTGTGCTGTTTTGCACTTTCCAACCAACCCATCTGCCTCGCGCTTTCGACGAACTTCGGGAAGAAGTCGCGCGGGATATCCGGAGTCTCCCACAGAAGCAGGTCGAGTTTCTGCTCGATCTTTGGAATGCGGCCGATGAGCTTTGTCGCTTTTACGAAGTTCTTCATCGCGCCCAGCATCATAGTCTCCCTCAGTTTCGGACATGCTTAATGGCTTATATGTTTTGTTAGCGCAAGCGATTGAAACGCGGTTCTGGCAAGCGTCGAAGTCCGTCACCGAGCAGCCTCATCGCCGATTCCTCACGAACAATGGGCGCCTTGGTCGGCTTGCCGAGGCGCTGGACGTTACGGCAGTGCCGCTACGAAGCCGCAAGTCACATAAAAAAACGGGCCGGCGGATGGTTTCCGACCGGCCCGTTCCGGCAAAAGGCGGAAAGGGGAACGTCTCTGCGCGGGGCTGCAGCGCCGCGCGTAGGGAGATCGATACGGTCTGATAATGCCCGAAAGGCAGTATTGGAATTGACATTTCCCGCTTGAAATTTGACATTTCCCGCATGCCTTCCGATGGTCGCCTACAATCTGTGATCGAAGTTTCCGTCGTCATCCTGCCGGAGTCGTCGATCATGTCGCTAGCCTCCGTCTTGGACCCGATGCGCGCTGCAAACCGCATCTCGGGCCGCGAGGTGTTTCGCTGGCGGCTGCTTTCGGCCGATGGCAAGCCGGTGGTCTTGACCTGCGGTGTGCCGATCGCGGTCGAGGGGATGCTGCACCCGCCGCTTGCCGGCGACGCGCTGCTGGTGATTGGTGGCTTCAACCTTGATCGTCACGCCGGTAAGAAATTCATCGGCGGGCTGCAGGAGTGCTCACGGCACTTCGATATCGTCGCCGGCATCGAATCAGGCTGCTGGCTGCTCGGCCGCAGTGGTCTGCTCAACGGCCGCAAGGCGACGGCGCATTGGGAGGAACTGGAGGATTTCAGCCAGACGTTTCCAGAGCTGGCGGTGCTTGGCGACCGCTTCGTCATCGATGGCAAGTTCTGGACCTCGGGCGGTGCTTCGCCGACCTTCGACATGATGCTGCACTGGATCACGCAGCGGCTGGGGTCTGCCCTGGCGCTCGATGTCGCCAGCATCTTTGTCTACGACCAGACGCATAGTGCAGCCGACGTTCAGCCCTATGTTTCGCTCGGGCGGATCGAGACGCGCGACCCGAAGCTCGCCGAGGCTATCCGCCTGATGGAGCGCACGCTGGAGCGTCCCTTGACGATCGCGGCACTGACGAAACGACTGTCGATCTCGCAGCGCAAGCTGGAGTTGCTGTTTGCGCGAGGATTATCGACGAGTCCCGGCGCCTATTACCTTCGCCTGCGTCTTCAGTTCGCCCATCGACTGGTGCGAGACTCTGCTACTCCGATCCGAGAGATTGCCCTTCGATGCGGTTTCGACAGCCTGTCCGCCTTTTCGCGCGCCTATAGCCGCGAGTATGGAATGAGTCCGCTGAAGATGCGACTGGCCCGCAGAGGAGCGGAGGCCTAGGCAGCGCATCCCGTTAGAGGCCATTGATAATTTAGGGCCGCATCGTTCTCGTCGTGCAACGAGAAAGAGGGGGCTCCGCATGTTTCACTGGTCGCCAATCCGCTTGAGAGAAGGCAGCATTGTCGAGCCTGGCAATTTCGGGCGCATGATCAGGTGCTACCGGCCAGATCAATTTGGCGACGGCTGGCGGTTGGCCGGGGAACTGCTCTTCGAGCAGGCCCGTGAGGCCTACGCTCCCAAAGCTCCCTCGCGGCTGAATGCCTGCTTCATGTGTCCGACCTATGATGACGCCATGCGATATCAGGCGGCCTACGATCCTCACTTTCTACAAGTGCTTCACGAGGTGGAGATTGTTGAACTCGGTGCGTCGCCACATACCGGTGCGCTGAGCGTGCTGGATGAGAACCAGAGCATGTCCTTGTTGGATTCCTACCGCCGTCAGGCGCGCGATTATTGGAAGGCCGGGGCGAGGGGGATCGCGAACACGGCGTCGTCGATCCGGGTTGTTCGGGTCTTTTGACCCATTCGCCTTCCGACCGCATCATTGACGTTCGTTATGCATGGCGTGTGACGCGGTTTGCCGGCCAGGCGTAGGTGAGCTGAGCCGGCCGGGTGCAGTGGCGGGGCCGCTAGACGCTAATGAACCGTTTGTGGTGGCTCATCGGTAAAGGCCTGGATGCCGTCGCGCTGCACCGTGGCGATAAACTCTTCGAAAGCTTCCCTGTCGGTCGGGAAGGGTTCCTCCCATGTCGTCGAGAAGCCCTCCTCGTCGATGACCTCGAGGGTCCAGTCGCGATTCGTGCCTGCCTCCCGGTAGATCCGCAATTCCACGACGACGCCGTCGTCACTGAATTGGCCGGAAAATTCCGAAAACTCGTAGTTCTGTTCTTCGTCAGTCATTTCCGAAGTGTAACACGCTTGCTTGAGGACGTCCTGCTATGTTCGGCCTCGAC
Source organism: Ensifer sp. KUDG1 (assembly GCF_050434285.1). Lineage (NCBI taxonomy): Bacteria > Pseudomonadati > Pseudomonadota > Alphaproteobacteria > Hyphomicrobiales > Rhizobiaceae > Ensifer > Ensifer sp. KUDG1. The sequence goes on along the minus strand of NZ_JBNDIG010000002.1, from coordinate 1,030,644 downwards.
TATGCTGCTCGCAGCTTCAGCCGGGCACACAGGCACATCCGATCGTCTCCACGAAGGTTTGGACCGGAACGCGCCTGTTACCTTGGTGAATGGTCCTGCCGTTACCGGCAGCGGGCCTCGTAGCGGCGGCCGTAGCGGTCGCGATAGATGCAATAGCCCTGGCGCTCCTGGGAGCGTCCGATCAGGTTGCCGATAACGCCCCCTGCGACCGCGCCGATTGCCGCGCCGCCCCAGCTGTCGCTGACCGCCCCGCCGATGATCGCACCGGTGCCGGCGCCGATCGCCGTACCTTTCTCGGTCTGCGTGCAGGAAGCAAGCGTACCAATCATCAAAACCGCAATGACAAGCTTTCTCATGCCTTCACCCCTTTGCTCGATACCAAACTGGGCAGTTCACCGCTTTGCATCCTCAGCGAGAGCCTCAGCATCTACTCAACGCGACGAATTGTCGATAGCACGGAATGCAACAGGCGAAAGATGGGGCGCGGCGCGCACCAAATATTGGGGCTAATACGCGCACATGGCGATGAGAATCGGCGTCGGAAAACGCTGACAAATAACCAATTTCATTGGGGTTTTCGTGGTGAGCGCGCAGGGATTCGAACCCTGGACCTACTGATTAAAAGTCAGTTGCTCTACCGGCTGAGCTACGCGCTCCCTGGCCGCGGCGGTGAAGCCCGGCGGAAGTGGGCGGACATATGCACGCGTGTTTCCCCCCGGTCAACCGAAAAATTGCGGGTTTTGTGAAGAAACGGTGCATGGCGCAATGATCGCCAAAAGGTGATTGGTATCATCATGATCCTGCGGCTAAGGAATGGCCCAAATGCCGCGTGCCGGAGTTCTTGCCGTTGTCGATCGCCGATATTTCCATCTGGACCGCCGTACTTGCCGGCGCCCTTTCGTTCCTTTCTCCCTGCGTTCTGCCGCTCGTACCGCCCTATCTCTGCTATATGGCCGGCGTCTCGGTCGATCAGTTCCGCAGCGGCGATGCGGCGACCATCGGTAGCACGAGACGCGCTGTCTTGCCGGCAGCGCTGTTGTTCACGCTCGGTTTTGCCACTGTCTTCGTGGCGCTCGGGGCGGGGGCCTCGTCGATCGGCATGGTGCTTCGGCAGCATATGGACCTGCTGTCGCGCATCGGCGGCGTGATCATCATCATCATGGGCCTGCATTTCCTTGGCGTGTTCAAGATCGGGCTGCTCGCGCGCGAAGCCCGTTTCCAGGGCGGCGGCAAGCCGGCGACGCTCTCGGGCGCCTACATCATGGGTCTGGCCTTTGCCTTCGGCTGGACGCCCTGCATCGGCCCGGTCCTCGGCACGATCCTTGGCGTCGCTGCCGCACGTGACACCGTGTCCGACGGTGCGATGCTGCTGGCGATCTATTCGCTGGGGCTTGCCGTGCCGTTCTGGATCGCTGCTGCGTTTTCCGGCTCCTTCATGCGCTTCCTCTTCCGCTTCCGCCGCCATCTCGGTCTGGTCGAGAAACTCATGGGCGGCCTCCTGGTGCTGGCAGGCCTTGCTTTTCTCTTCGGCTTCATCAGTTCCGTCGCCATCTGGTTCCAGACGACCTTCCCGATCCTGATGAAAATCGGCTAGGGCATACCCTCGTATTTTAGAATCACTTTACGGCCGGACCGGCCTAATCGTCAGGGCGGTTGATGCGCTAGGCGTGCGGGCGTCGGCGCGGGAAGGTGAAGAATGCGGGGGACAAGATGACGGAAATCGCGGGCCTGGTGCTGCCGTTCTTCGGCCTGATCTTCCTCGGTTATCTGACGGCGCGCTTCGTCCACCATCCGGGCGAGGCGATGGGTTGGCTGAACACCTTCATCATCTACCTCGCTCTGCCGGCGCTGTTCTTCAAGCTCGTCTCGCGCACGCCGATCGAACAGCTGGCGCGCGCCGACTTCATCCTGACCACGGTCGGCGCGACCTACATCGTCTTCTCGCTGATTTTTCTCATCGGCGTCTATGTAAGGCGCAACTCCATTGCCGAAGCGACGATCCAGGGTTTTGGCGCAGCTTACGGCAATATCGGCTATATGGGGCCCGGCCTTGCGCTTCTCGCCTTGGGCGATGCCGCTGCCGTGCCGGTTGCGCTGATCTTCAGCTTCGAGAATGCCGCGCATTTCGCGGTCGCACCGGCGATGATGGCGATATCAGGCGGCCGGCAGGAAAAGCCGCTGGTGCTTGCAGCCAGTGTTGCACGCAAGATCATCCTGCACCCATTTATTCTCGCCACACTTGCGGGCGTGGTCGCCGCCTTCTTCGCGGTACAGCCGCCGGTGCCAGTGCAAAGATTGATCGACTATCTCGCTCAGTGTGCGGCGCCCTGCGCGCTCTTTGCCATGGGCGTGACGCTGGCGCTGCGCCCAATCAAGCGCATTCCCGTCGAGATCGGCTACATCGTCCCGGCGAAGCTGCTCTTGCATCCGCTCGTCATGTTCACGGCGATGAGCCTGACGGGGAATTATGATCCGGTCTGGGTGCAGACGGCGGTACTGCTCGCGGCCCTTCCGACGGCGACGAACGTCTTCGTTATCGGCCATCAGTATGGTGTGTGGCAGGAGCGAGCCTCGGCCACCATCCTCATCACCACGACGCTGTCGGTCGCAACGGTGACCGGCCTGCTTTACCTGATCCGTTCAGGCGCTCTTCCGCCCGATCTTTTCCCTTAAGCCTTCCTTGAAGGCATTGAGCGCGCTGCCGGGGTGGACGCCTTCGCGCATCAGCAGGCTGCGCAGGGGCCCGACGGCGGAAAGCACATGCAGCCCCAGCGCGCGCAGCGCCTGCACCGGCAGGAATCCGGAAAGTAGCGAGCGGTTGAGGAGATCCACGCTCGCCGTACGGCTGATGATATCCGGCCGGCGGCGGCTGTCGAAGCGGTCACCGATATCGCCGGCAAGCGGCTCGCCGCCGGATGCACCGATGATATCGACGAGCGTCATTACATCGCGAAGGCTGAGATTGAGCCCTTGCGCGCCGATCGGCGGGAAGGCGTGCGCTGCTTCGCCAAGAAGCACGACGCGGCCCTTGCCGAAGCGCTGGGCGGTCATGCCCGAAAGCGGGAAGGATTGCGGCGCGCCTTCGACCGTTGCCTTGCCGAGGATCGATTGCATCCGGTCTTCGACGGCGCGGGAGAGCGCCGCAAGATCGAGCGTCAGCGTTTGCGCGGCATCTTCGGGCTTGCGCACCCAGACAAGGCTGGAGCGGTTGCCGGGCAGGGGCACTTGCGTGAAGGGACCACTTTCGGTGTGGAATTCGGTCGAGATGTTCTGGTGCGGCAGCTCGTGTGCGAAGTTCAACACGACCGCCGTCTGCGGATAGGACCAGGTGCTGACGGAGATCTTCGCCGCTTCGCGCACCGGCGAGCGGCGACCATCGGCGCCGACGAGCAGATGCGCGCTGCATTGGCTGCCGTTTGCAAGCTCGATCGTTGCGACCGTGTCCGAAAGTTCAAAGCCGATCGCCGACGTGGTGATGCGCGTCAGCGTCGGGCTCTCTTCGGCGCGGTGGCGGAGAATATCAATGAAAGGGGCATTCGGAATATTGTAGCCGAAGGCGTTGAGCCCGACTTCGGAAGCGCGGAAATTGACTGGCGGGGCGCGCAGCAACCGGTTGGTGCCGTCGAGGATGCGCATGGTCGAAAGCGGCGCGGTCAGCGGCTCGACCTTTTCCCAAAGATTGAGTTTCTTCAGATATTCGATCGATTGGTCCATCAGCGCCGTCGTGCGTCCGTCGGCAACCGCCGGCTCCGGTCCGATCAAGGCCACGCGGTAGCCAGCATCCGCAAGCGCGATGGCCGCGAGCGATCCGGCAAGGCCCGCACCGATAATGGCGATGTCGAAGTGGTCCATGATGCAAAAGCCCTTTCGCGCAAGCTGTGAGGCGTCTTGGCCCAGCCTCGATCATACCTCTAGTCGTCGGCGCATGCGAAATAAATGGGTAGAATCAGCGCAGAAGCAATTTGCAGGTGTCCACAGGACAATGGGGCGAGGAGAGGCCGTAATACTTGAATTTTAGTGGCGATGCGTTGCAAAGGGTGCATATTACGGGCAACGCGCCGCACAGCGGTCGAGGCGGGTCAAGGCCCGCACGGGGAAAACAGCAGGGGTGGGCGGCGTCCGCAGATGAAGTTCTTTAACTACAGACGAGTTCCCTACGCCGAGATTCGCGCCTTCTCCGTGCATATCTTGACCGCATCGGGATCGTTTCTCGCCTTCCTGGGTGTCGTGGCTGCGGCCGAGCACCGTTTCGTCGACATGTTCTGGTGGCTGGGGCTGGCGCTGCTCGTCGATGGCATCGACGGGCCGATCGCCCGCAAGGTGCGCGTCAAGGAAGTGCTGCCCAACTGGTCGGGCGACACGCTCGACAATGTCATCGACTACGTGACCTATGTGCTGTTGCCGGCCTTTGCACTCTACCAGAGCGGCATGATCGGCGAGCCCTGGTCGTTCGTCGCGGCAGGCGCGATCGTGGTTTCGAGTGCGATCTACTATGCCGACATGGGCATGAAGACGGACGAATACTTCTTCTCCGGCTTCCCCGTCGTCTGGAACATGGTCGTCTTCACGCTGTTCGTCATCCAGGCGAGCGAGTTGACGGCGTCGATCGTCGTCTTCGTGTCGGTGGTCCTGACCTTCCTGCCGATCAACTTCCTTCATCCGGTCCGCGTCCAGCGCCTGCGACCGCTGAACCTCGGCATCTTCCTTCTGTGGTCGGCGCTCGGCATCTATGCGCTGCTCCTGCATTTTGCGACACCGGCATGGGTCGTCACCGGTTTCGTCGTCACAGGCATCTATCTCTACGTGATTGGCTTCGTGCTGCAGATTTTCCCAAGTCTCGGCCGGAAATAGGAGCAGGCAATGGCACAGGCGATTGTGGTACGCGAACTCGGAGGACCGGAGGTCCTGAAGCTCGAAGGCGTGACACTCTCGCCGCCGGGGCCGGGTGAGGTGCAGATCCGCCAAGTGGCGGTCGGACTCAATTTCATCGACGTCTACTTCCGCACCGGCCTCTACAAGTCGGCCTTGCCGTTCGTGCCGGGCAAGGAAGGTGCCGGCATCGTCACTGCGGTTGGCGACGGCGTCAGCCTGTTCTCCGTCGGCGATCGCGTCGCCTATGCCTCGGCCGATGGCGCCTATGCGAGCGAACGCAATGTCGATGCCGCGCAATTGGTGAAGGTGCCTGAAGGCATCAGCCTCGAGACCGCGGCTGCGATGATGCTGAAAGGCATGACGGCGCAATATCTGCTCAATCAGACCTATCAGGTCGGGCCGGGCACGACGATCCTCTTTCATGCCGCAGCCGGTGGCGTCGGGCTCATCGCCGGCCAGTGTGCGAAGGCGCTTGGCGCGACGGTCATCGGTACCGCGGGCTCGCAGGACAAGATTGATCTGGCGCTGGCGCATGGCTACGACCACGTGATCAACTACCGCACCGACAATTTCGTCGCTCGGGTCAAGGAATTGACCGACGGCCGCGGCGTCGATGTCGTCTACGATTCCGTCGGGCGCGACACCTATCCGGCGTCGCTGGATTGCATCAAGCCGCGCGGCCTCTGGGTCAGCTTCGGCAATTCGTCCGGTCCGGTGGATGCCTTCAGCATCGGCATCCTGGCTCAAAAGGGCTCGCTTTTTGCGACGCGTCCGACACTCTTTGGTTATGTTGCCACGCGGCCTGCGCTGGAAGCGTGTGCAAATTCCCTGTTTGATATTGTGCGAAGCAACAAAGTGCGTATCAATATAAATCAGACTTATCCGCTCGCCGATGCGGGGCGAGCGCATACGGATCTCGAGACAAGAAAAACAAGTGGAACAACACTGCTGATTCCGTGATCGAAGCCTTAAGGCGGACGCGGATCAACAGAGGGGAAAGAGGGCAGCGTGCCTGTTGAGGGAGTAGCGGCGAACGGTCATCTATTGGCTGTGAGCAACCTGACGAAATTGTTTGGCAGCTTCGCGGCCTGCAATGGGATCAATCTGCAGATTGAACCGGGCGAAATCCACGCCCTTCTCGGCGAAAACGGCGCCGGAAAATCGACCCTGGTCAAGATGCTGTTCGGCGTATTGGCGCCGACGGCCGGCGAGATCCTCTGGCAGGGCCAGAGCGTGCGCATTGCCAATCCCGCGGCAGCGCGCAAGCTCGGCATCGGCATGGTTTTCCAGCACTTTTCGCTGTTCGAGGCGCTGACGGTCGCAGAGAATATCGCGCTTTCCATGGATGCGAACATCTCGCTGGCGAGGGTGGCGGAAGAGGCGTCGCGCCTGTCGCATGCCTATGGCCTGCCGCTCGACCCCAAGGCGCATGTGGCGGATCTCTCGGTCGGCGAGCGCCAGCGCATCGAGATCGTGCGCGCGCTCCTGCAGAACCCGCGCCTCATCATCCTCGACGAGCCGACCTCGGTGCTGACGCCGCAGGAAGCCGATCGCCTGTTCGAAACACTCTACAAGCTGAAGGCCGAAGGCCGTTCTGTTCTCTATATCAGCCACCGGCTGGAAGAGGTGCAGCGCATCTGCGACCGCGCAACGGTGCTGCGCCACGGCAAGGTGACCGGCGCCTGCGATCCGAAGACGGAGACCCCCTCGTCGCTGGCGCGCATGATGGTGGGCGGCGACGTCGCGGCCGTGACGGCCGAAGGCACCAGCGCCAAGGGCCAGGTGCAGCTGGAAGCGCGGCACTTGAGCGTGCCGGCGCGCACGCCTTTCGCCGTTTCGCTGAAGAACATCTGTCTCAAGGTGCATGCCGGCGAGGTGCTGGCGATCGCCGGTGTTGCCGGCAACGGCCAGGGTGAACTCTTCGACGCGCTCTCGGGCGAATATCCGGTTGCCGACGACAATGCGGTGCAGATCCGCCAGAAGCCGGTCGGCAACCGTAACATCAACGCCCGCCGGCTGATGGGCGCGGGCTTCGTTCCCGAGGAACGCCATGGTCACGCGGCGGTATCGGCGCTGCCGCTTTCCGACAATCTCGTGCTTGCCCGCAGTCGCTCGGACGCCAAGGCGTTCCTCGGCGGCGGCTTCCTCAAGATCATCCGGCGCGATGCGGTGACGAGCGCCACGAAGCGCATCTCCGAGGCGATGGACGTGCGCAAGAGTGGCGAGGACCCGCCGGCCGGCTCGCTTTCCGGCGGCAACCTGCAGAAGTTCATCGTCGGGCGTGAACTCGACCGCCAGCCGAGCGTGCTCGTCGTCAACCAGCCCACCTGGGGCGTCGATGCGGGTGCTGCCAGCCGCATCCGCCAGGCGCTCGTCGATCTCGCCAAGTCCGGATCTGCCGTGCTCGTCATCAGCCAGGATCTCGATGAGATCTTCGAAGTGGCGACGGAGATCGCCGTCATCAGCGACGGAAAGCTCTCCGATCCCTATCCGGCCAAGGAGCTTTCGCGTGAAAAGATCGGCCTGCTGATGGGCGGCATGTACGGCAAGACGGAAGGCACGGAGGCCGCACATGCGCATTGAACTGGAAAAGCGCGCCAAGGTCTCGACGCTGTTTTCGATCCTGTCGCCGTTCATCGCCTTCCTGCTGACGATCATCTTCGGCGGCATCATGTTTGCGCTGCTCGGCAAGAATCCTGTGATGGCGCTCTACAGCTTCTTCATCGAGCCGCTGAGCGAGGTTTGGTCGCTGCACGAACTGGCGATCAAGGCCGCCCCGCTGATCCTGATTGCCGTCGGGCTATCGGTCTGCTTCCGCTCCAACAACTGGAACATCGGCGCCGAGGGCCAGTTCATCATGGGCGCGATTGCCGGCTCGATCCTGCCGGTGGTCTTCTACGACTGGCAGTCGCCGCTGGTGCTGCCGCTGATGATGCTGATGGGCATGCTCGGCGGCGCGCTGTTTGCCGCCATCCCCGCCTTCCTCAAGGCGCATATGAACACCAACGAGATCCTGACGAGCCTGATGCTGGTCTATGTCGCCCAGCTCTTTCTCGACTGGCTGGTGCGAGGACCCTGGCGCAATCCGGGCGGCATGAACTTTCCGGAGACGCGCACCTTTGCCGTCGATGCGATCCTGCCGGAAATGCTTGCCTCCGGCCGTACCCACTGGGGCTTCGCCTTCGCCATCATAGCCGCGATCCTCGTCTGGTTCATGATGCGTTACACGCTGAAGGGCTTCGAGATTTCCGTGCTTGGCCAATCGGAGCGGGCAGGGCGCTTTGCCGGTTTCTCCTCGCGCAAGATGATCTGGTTCTCGATGCTGCTTTCCGGCGCCTTTGCCGGCCTGGCCGGCATTTCCGAGGTCAGCGGCGCGATCCAGCAGTTGCGCCCGGTCATCTCGCCCGGCTACGGCTTCACCGCCATCATCGTTGCGTTTCTCGGCCGCCTTAATCCGCTCGGCATCGTCGCCGCCGGCCTGGTGCTGGCGCTCACCTATCTCGGCGGTGAGGCGGCGCAGCTGTCGATCGGCGTTTCCGAAAAAGTCACGCGCGTCTTCCAGGGTCTCCTGCTCTTCTTCGTGCTCTCCTGCGACACGCTCATCCACTATCGCATCAAGCTGGTCTTCGACCGGCTGACCGCGACTAACAGCGAGGGGAGCCGCTGATGGGTATCGTCGAAGCGATCCTTTTGAGCGTCATCACGGCCGCAACGCCCCTGGTGTTGGCCGCAATCGGCGAACTGGTGACCGAACGGTCCGGCGTGCTGAACCTCGGCGTCGAGGGCATGATGATCATGGGGGCGGTCTCCGCCTTCGCAATCACCCAGATCACCGGTTCGCCCTATCTGGGCATGCTTGCAGGCATCGCCTGCGGCGCGCTGTTCTCGCAGCTCTTTGCCTTCCTCACGCTGAGCCTGGTGGCAAACCAGGTGGCGACGGGCCTGGCCTTGACCCTGCTCGGCATCGGCGTCTCCGGCATGATGGGCGAGAGTTTCCTCGGCATGCAGGGCGTCAAGCTTCAGCCGATCGCGATCCCGCTTCTCGCCGATATCCCTTACATCGGGCCGCTGCTTTTCCGGCAGGACATCATCTTCTATCTTTCGATCGCGATCGTCGCAGGCGTGCACTGGTTCCTGTTCAAGAGCCGCGCTGGCCTCAAGCTGCGTGCGGTCGGCGACAGCCACGCCTCAGCACACGCGCTCGGCGTCAACGTCATTCGCACCCGCTATCTCGCCGTGATGTTCGGCGGCGCCTGCGCCGGCCTTGCCGGCGCGCAACTGTCGCTCGTCTATACGCCGCAATGGGTGGAGAACATGTCGGCCGGTCGCGGCTGGATCGCGTTGGCGCTGGTGGTCTTTTCGTCCTGGCGTCCGTGGCGGCTGGTGGCGGGAGGCTATCTCTTCGGCGCTGTTTCGATCAGCCAGTTGCACGCGCAGGCCTTCGGTCTGGGCATTCCCTCGCAGCTCCTTTCGTCGCTGCCCTATGTCGCAACGATCGTCGTCCTCATTCTCATTTCGCATAACCGGCGCATGACCCTGATCAATACGCCGGCATCGCTCGGCAAACCGTTTGTGCCGGACCGGTGATCGCAAGCATTTCATACTGACGTTTCTCAAACCGACAGAGGTCAAGAAAATGAAAAAACTACTGCTCGTTCTCGCAAGCTCCGCGGCCGCGCTCGGCTTTGCCACCGGCGCAAGCGCCCAGGAAAAGGCCAAGGTCTGCTTCGTCTATGTCGGTGCAAAGACCGACGGCGGCTGGACCCAGGCGCACGACATCGGCCGCCAGGAGCTGGAAAAGGCGCTCGGCGACAAGATCGAGACGCAGTATCTGGAAAGCGTGCCGGAAGGTCCGGATGCCGAGCGCGCGATTGAGCGTCTCGCACGCTCGGGCTGCGGCCTGATCTTCACGACGTCCTTCGGCTTCATGGATGCGACGATCAAGATCGCCCAGAAGTTCCCGGACGTGAAGTTCGAGCATGCGACCGGCTACAAGACTGCGCCGAACGTCGCGACCTACAACAGCCGCTTCTATGAAGGCCGCTACATCCAGGGCGTGATCGCTGCCAAGATGTCGCAGAAGGGCGTCGCCGGCTACATCGCTTCCTTCCCAATCCCGGAAGTGGTGATGGGCATCAACTCCTTCGTCATCGGCGCGCGCTCGGTCAACCCGGACTTCAAGATCAAGGTCGTATGGGCCAACACCTGGTTCGATCCAGGCAAGGAAGCCGATGCTGCCAAGGCATTGGTCGACCAGGGCGTTGATATCCTGACGCAGCACACTGATACGACGGCTCCGATGCAGGTTGCCGCCGAGCGTGGCATCAAGGCCTTCGGTCAGGCGTCCGACATGATCAAGGCCGGCCCGGAAACGCAGCTGACGGCGATCGTCGATACCTGGGGCGCCTACTACATCAAGCGCACCCAGGCCTTCCTCGACGGCAAGTGGGAAACGACCTCGAGCTGGGACGGCCTGAAGGACGGCATTCTGACGATGGCGCCCTACACCAACATGCCTGACGACGTGAAGAAGCTCGCCGAGGACACCCAAGCCAAGATCGAGTCGGGCGAGCTGAAGCCCTTCACCGGCCCGCTGAAGAAGCAGGACGGTAGCGAGTGGCTGGCAGCCGGCGCATCGTCGGACGACGGCACGCTGCTCGGCATGAACTTCTACGTCGAAGGTGTCGACGACCAGCTGCCGAAGTAAGCAAGCGCCTACGAAACACAATGCAAACCCCGCCATTTCGGCGGGGTTTGTCGTTTGGAGATCGCGCAAGGGTTGCTTGTCCGTTCGGCGGTGCGCGGTTTACGGTTTTGCGCCCGCCCTGGGGCTTTCCGGAATCGACCGTTCAAACTACATTCATTTGCACAGGTTTAGGGGTGACCTCCGTGCTTCGCACGAAGGCGTTGTGGCGCAGCGCGCCGTATGAAGTCAGGCAGGGGAGTGCCTGGAGGAGATGGATTGAACAGGAGTGTGCTGGAAACCGTTGTGTCCGGCTCGCGCAAGCGAACCAGCCACGCACATGTTGTCGATCAACTCGGCAAGGCTATCATATCCGGCGAATTTCCTGTCGGCTCCATTCTTCCGGGTGACCCGGAACTCGCGGCCCGTTTCAAGGTGTCGCGAACCGTTCTGCGCGAAGCGATGAAGACGCTCGCCGCCAAGGGGCTCGTCGTGCCGCGGGCGCGAATCGGCACCCGCGTGACGCCGCGCAACGACTGGAACCTGTTCGACAACGATATCCTGACTTGGCATTTCGAGTGCGGTGTCGACGAAGAGTTCCTCTATCATCTCAGCGAAGTGCGCCTGGCCTTCGAGCCGCATGCCGCCGCGCTCGCGGCGCGAAACGCGTCGGAGGCCGAAATCAGCCGCATGATGCGGCTCGCGGTTGCGATGGGCGAGGAGGGCCATAGCGCCGAGAGCCTCGCCGGCGCTGACCTGAAATTCCACCTTGCTGTCGCCGAGGCATCCGGCAACCCATTCATGCGCACGGTCGGCGGGCTGATCGAGGCGGCGCTGGTCGGCGTCTTCAAGCTGAGCTCCCCGGTCGCCGAAAAGGGCGGCATAGACGAAGTTGCCCGCAACCATATCCGGATCGTCGAAGAGATCGGCAGGCGTGACGAGCTCGGCGCGCGCCTTGCGATGGAAAACGTGATCAAGATCGGACGCGAGCGCGTTCGCAGCGCCCTGCACAGCCGCAGTTGATGCTGCCACCGGTCGAGATTGTTCAACAAAACAGCGCTCGACCCTTCCAATGTTCAGAAGATTGCAGCGATTTCATTGCTTGTGCTTGCTCGGATCGCGCGCTGGCCTTATTTGGTGAGGGCTCGCTCCTTGCGGAGCGACTTTCGTCAACGGTGACCTGGAGACCATGTCCGAGTTTTTTGTCATTTTCGTCCTGCTTTTGATCAATGCATTTTTTGCTCTCTCGGAAATGGCAATCGTCTCGGCAAGCAAGCCCATGCTTCGCCAGATGGCAAAACAGGGAAATGCCCGCGCCGAGGTGGCGCTGCGCCTTGCTGAAGACCCCGGCAAGTTTCTTTCCACGGTTCAGGTCGGCATCACGCTCGTCGGCACCTTGGCCGGCGCCTACGGCGGCGCGACCATCGCTGCGAAGTTTGCGCCGCTGCTCGATGAGATCGCCTGGATCAATCCTTACGGCAACACGGTCGCCCTGGTGCTCGTCGTTACCCTCATCACCTTCCTGTCGGTGGTTATCGGCGAACTTATCCCGAAGCAGCTGGCGCTGAAAAATTCCGAGGCGCTAGCCATGTTCGTCGCGCGCCCGATGCACCTGTTGTCACGGATCGCAGCGCCGGTCGTCTACCTCTTCGAGACGGCGGCATCGCTCGCCATGCGTCTTCTCGGCATCCGTCCCGACGATCCGGATCATGTGACGGAAGAGGAAGTGCACGCGATCATGGCCGAAGGCGTCGAAAGCGGTGCCATCGAAAAGTCGGAGCATGAGATGCTTCGGCGAATCATCCGCCTCGGCGACCGCAACGTGAAGTCGATCATGACCCACCGCACCGAGGTGAGCTTCATCGACGTCAACGACAGCCTCGAAACGGTTGGCCGCAAGATCGATCAGTTCGGCCATTCCCGCTACCCGGTGGTTGACGGTCCAAGCGGCGACGTTCTCGGCGCGGTTCTGGCAAAGGAAATTCTAAACGCTCCCACCTCCGGGCCGTTCGATGTCCGCAGGTACATCAAGGAAATCCACACATTGCCGGAGACGGCGTCGTGCCTGAAGGCACTGGAAGCCTTCAAGTCGTCGAGCATCAACATGGCAATGATCGTCGACGAGTACGGAAGCACCGAGGGCATCATCACCATCGCCGATATTCTCGAAGCGATCGTTGGCGTGTTGCCGTCGAACTACGACGACATCGAGCATGCCCTGATCCGCCAGCGCGAAGACGGAAGCTACCTTGTCGACGGCCGCACGCCGATCGACGAAATCCACCTGACGATCGGCATCGAAGGCATCGACGCCGACGGTAATTTCGAGACCATTGCCGGCTTCCTCGTCCAGCAACTGCGCAAGACGCCGGAGGAGGGCGATGTCGCGATTGCCCATGGTTACCGCTTTGAAGTGGTCGACATGGACGCACGCCGCATCGACAAGATCCTGGTCAGCCGCTCGGACGAGACGGTCAATTGATTCGCACCCCGGCCTGATGCTGCAAAAGCGGTGACAGCGGCACGCTGACATGGCGGCGCTCTATGACGAAGCCACGTGATCATCGCCGAGATCGAACGGAAACAAAGGCCGGGTTCTACCCGGCCTTTTGCTTTTGCGCGCCTAGGTGGCTCGCGCCTGGTTTGTTCAGCGAAGCTTGAGGATGTCGCAGGGCGTGCCCGCGGGCGCCTCGCCCGCGTGCGGCGGTCGTACGATCAGGCAATCGGACTGCGCGAAAACCTTCATCATTGACGAGTCCTGCCGTGAGAAGGGATGGGCGAGCAATGCGCCGTCGCTGTCCCTCGTCAGGCGCGCGCGCACATAGTCCTGCCTGACATCGTTGCCCGGAAGCGGGCTTGCGAGCCGCGCGGTCGTCAATCGGTCGCGCGATGGCAAGCGGGCGAGCTTACGGGTCAGCGGCTCTAGGAAGAGCAGGGCACAGACGAGGCTGGAGACCGGATTGCCCGGCAGGCCGAGCACCGTGGCCTTTCCGAGCTGTCCCACCATGAGCGGCTTTCCCGGCCGCATGGCGATGCGCCAGAAGTCGAGCGTCATGCCGCAGGCAATCAGCGTCGACTGCACCAGGTCATGGTCGCCGACCGAAGCGCCGCCGAGCGTGACGATCACGTCGACATCGGCGGCCTGCGCGCGGCCGATCTCCGCACCGATCGCGTCCCGATCGTCGCGGACGATGCCGAGATCGATGACCTCAGCGCCGTTATCGCGGGCAATCGCCGCGACTCCGAAGCTGTTGGAGGCGATGATCTGATCGTTGCCCGGCTTGCTGCCCGGAGCCACCAGTTCGTCGCCCGTGGCGAGGATCGCGATCCGTGGGCGTTTGAAGACCGGCAGGCTCGCATGGTTCATCCCGGCAGCGAGCGTCAAGCGCCCGGCATCGAGCACGTCGCCCGCCGAAAGTCCCGCTTCGCCGGCGATAAAGTCCTGGCCTGCGGTTCGGATGTGTCGCCCCTTGCCGGGCACGAATGTGGTGCGGATTCGGTTGCCCGGCAACCGCTCGGTATCTTCCTGGATGATCACCGTATCGGCGCCCGATGGCACTGGCGCACCGGTGAAGATGCGCACGGCTTCGCCCGCTTTCATCTCGCCCTTGAAGCCGTGGCCTGCCGCCGATTGGCCGATGACGGTCAGTTCGGAGCCGATGGTCTCGATGTCCCGGTGGCGCACGGCGTAGCCGTCCATCGCCGAATTGTCGAAGGCCGGGTGGGTGACGCGCGCCGGAATATCTTGAGACAGCACGCGGGCAAGCGCGTCATGAAGGCTGACGAGTTCTGTCAATTGCGGTGGCATGGCGCCGTGGAGGATTCGCTCGAGCGCGTCTTCGACGGACAGCAACGCCATGGCCTCAGTTCCCTTCGCGTCGGTAGTCGCCAGATCGTCCGCCGGACTTGCTGACCAGCTGGATGCCGCCGATTTCCATCTCGCGATCCGCGGCTTTCGCCATGTCGTAGATGGTGAGGCAGGCGACGCTGACAGCCGTCAGCGCTTCCATTTCGACGCCGGTGCGTCCCGTCAGCTTGGCAAGCGCCTCGACCCGAAGGCCAGGGAGCGTCGGATCCGGCGTGATGTCGACGGTGACCTTGGTCAGCATCAGCGGATGGCAGAGCGGAATGAGGTTGGCGGTCTGCTTGGCGGCCATGATGCCCGCCAGCCGCGCCGTGCCGATGACGTCGCCCTTCTTGGCGTCGCCTTCGAGAATGAGAGTCAGCGTTTCCGCCTTCATCCGCACATGGCCCTCGGCGACGGCGATGCGCACCGTTTCGGTCTTGTCGCCGACATCCACCATGTTCGCTTCGCCGCTGCCACCGATATGCGTGAGCGTCGGCTTGCTCATCACTCGGCCGCCAGCGTGGTCGCAGCGCCCGTCAGAAGTGCGCGTGTTGCTGATTCGACGTCACTCTTGCGCATCAGGCTCTCGCCGACGAGGAAGGTCGTGATGCCGCTCTTTTCCAGCCGCTGGCAATCCGCATGCGTGAAGATGCCGCTTTCGCCGACGAGCAGACGGTCGGCAGGCACCATGCCCGCAAGCTGCTCGGAAACAGCGAGATCGACCTCGAAGGTCCTGAGGTTGCGGTTGTTGATGCCAACGAGCGGCGAGGCAAGCTTCAGCGCCCGTTCCATCTCCTCGGCATCATGCACTTCGATCAGCACGTCCATGCCGAGTTCGAAGGAAGCTTCTTCAAGGCGGCGGGCGTCGTCGTCGCTGAGCGAAGCCATGATCAGAAGGATGCAGTCGGCGCCCCAGGCGCGTGCCTCGAACACCTGGTAGGTGTCGAACATGAAGTCCTTGCGCAGCGCCGGCAGGGCGCAGGCCGCGCGCGCCGCTTCGAGAAAGGCAGGCGCGCCCTGAAAACTCGGGGCGTCCGTCAGCACCGACAGGCAGGCCGCGCCACCGGCCTCATAGGCCTTGGCGAGCGCAGGCGGATCGAAATCCGGGCGGATCAACCCCTTCGACGGGCTTGCCTTCTTGATTTCGGCGATCAGCCCAAACGTGCCGGCGGCCTTGCGCGCGGCGAGCGCCGCATGGAAGCCGCGCGGGGCGGACTGGTCAGCGATGCGCGCCTTGAGCTCGTCGAGCGCGACATGCGACTTGGCGGCCGCGATCTCGTCGCGCTTATAGGCTTCGATCTTGCGCAGGATATCCGTCATGTGCTGATCCTTCCTCAGGCCGCGTTCGAAACGCTGATCAGGCGCTGCAGCGCGGTCTTCGCGCCGCCGCTTGAAAGCGACTGGCGCGCGAGCGCCATGCCTTCGGTGAGGTCCTTTGCCCGTCCGGCTATCATCAGCGATGCGGCCGCATTGGCAAGGGAAATGTCCCGATAGGGGTTCTCGGCACCGTCGAGCACCGCCTGGAGCGCGACTGCATTGTGCGCACCGTCGCCGCCCTTGAGCGCATCGATCGTCACCGTCTGAAGCCCGAAATCCGCCGGCGTCAGCGTGAAGGTCGTAATCTTGCCGTCCTTGAGTTCGGCGACCTCGGTCGTGCCTGTCGTGGTGATCTCGTCGAGGCCGTCGCCGTGAACGACCCAGACGTTGTCCGAGCCGAGATCGCGCAGCACTTCGGCGAGCGGCTGCACCCACTGCGGCGCGTAGACGCCGACGAGCTGGCGCTTGACGCCTGCGGGGTTGGAGAGCGGACCGAGCAGGTTGAAGATCGTACGCGTTCCAAGCTCCACCCGCGTCGGGCCTACATGGCGCATGGCGGAATGGTGCTGCTGGGCGAACATGAAGCCGACACCGGCTTCGCGGATGCATTTCGAGATCGCTTCCGGACCGATGTCGAGCTTGACGCCGAGGCAGGAGAGCGCGTCGGCCGTGCCCGACTTCGAGCTCAGCGCGCGGTTGCCGTGCTTGGCGACCGGCACGCCCGCGCCGGCGACGATCAGCGAGGCAAGCGTCGAGATGTTGTAGGTGCCGGCGCCGTCGCCGCCGGTGCCAACGATATCGACTGCGTCCGCCGGGGCATCGACCGGCAGCATGCGGGCCCGCATCGCACCCACCGCGCCGACGATTTCATCGACGGTTTCGCCGCGCACCCGCAATGCCATCAGGAAGCCGCCGATCTGCGACGGCGTTGCGGCACCCGACATGATGATTTCGAAGGCGGCACGTGCGTCTTCGCGGTTCAGCGCCTCGCGGGCGGCGACCTTGGCGACGAATGGCTTCAGATCACTCATCGATGGTTTCCTTGGGCCTATCGTTGCGCAATGGCGGTTTCAGCGAGCGTCTGGTTGATCGAAACGCCGTAGGCGGCCTGCAGCGTGGCGACCATCTGGTCCAGGATGTCCTCGCCGCTGACGCGGGCGAGGGCCTCGATCTGGCGGCTGTCGTCCTGAAGCACGTCTGCCGGGCCGGCGGTGTCGACTGAGGTGACCTGCAGAAGGATCTGACCTTCGCCGCCGATGCCGGGAGCATTGGTGACAAAGCCGTTCGCGCCGGAGAAGGCGGCGGCGACGGCAGCCGGGCTGAGAGCGACGTCCGCGGTTGCGCGCGTCAGGCCTGCCTTGGTCTCGACGACGAGGCCGAGTTCGGTCGCGACGTCGGCGAGCTTTGCGCCCTGTTCGACGCGCTGCTTCAGTTCACCGGCCTTCTTGGCCAGGGCTGCACGCTGCTGCTCGGCCATCCAGTCGGCGCCGATTTCGTCGCGGGCTTCGTCCATCGTGCGATCGCGCGCCGGGATAACTTCATCGAGGTCGAACCAGACGTAACCTTCGCGGCCGACATTCACCGGCAGGGTTTCGGCGCCGACGTCGGCCTTGAAGACTTCCTGGAGAAGAGCTGCCTGTTCCGGCAGGCCGACGACGTCATCGCCGTTCTTGTCCTTGCCGGTCGCGTCCACCGCATCGACGGTTATGAACTTCAGCTTGAGCTGGTCGGCGACTTCCTTGATCGGCGCGCCGGAAGCGCGCTCGTCTTCGATCTTGTCATGCAGGCGCATGACTTCCTCGCCCGCCGTGGACAGGGCGATGTCCTTGCGCAGTTCTTCCTTCACTTCGTCGAGGCTGCGGACGGTTTCCGGGCGGATGTTCGTCACGCGCAGGATGACGGGACCGAAGGCACCGTCGACAACCGGGGTCACGCCGTCGGCCTGCAGCGCGAAAGCGGCTTCGCCGATCTTGGCGTCGGGAACGCGATCCTTGGTGAATTCGCCGAGAAGTACGTCGGCGGAGGACTTGCCTTCGGCCTTCACGAGATCGTCGAAGCTGGTGCCGGCAGCAAGCTTTGCCGACGATGCGTCTGCGGCTTCACGCGAGGTGAAGGAGAGCTGTTCGATGGTCCGCGCGGCAGCGCTGCGGAAGCTTTCCTTGCGGCGTTCGTATTCGGCGCGGATCTCGTCGTCGGTCACAACGGTCGGATCGGCGACGTCGGTCGGCTCGAGCTTCACGTAGGTGATCTTGCGATATTCCGGTGCACGGTAGTTTGCCTTGCGGCTGTCGTACCACGGAGAAAGCACATCGTCGCCGGGCACCTTGACGGGATCAATGTTGGCATTCGAGAGCAGCAGGTAATCGATCGTGCGCTTCTCGTGCCGGTAGGCGCCGATTGCGTCGGTGAGAACCTTCGGAGCGACATAGCCATCCGACAGCGCATCGACGATCTGCGAGCGGATCGCGGTCTGGCTCTGGCTGTTGATGTAATCCTGTTCGCGCAGGCCCGCATTGCGCAGCACGCTCGTGAACGTCATTCGGTCGAACTGGCCGTTGACGCTGTGGAATGCCGGATCGTCGGCGATCAGTTTTGCGAGCCGATCCTGCGACAGGCCGAGATTCATGTCGTTGGCGAGCTGGTCGAGAGCCGCGCCGGCGACGATCTGCGAGTAGACCCGCTGCTCGATGCCGAAAGCGCGCGCCTGCTGCGGCGTCAGCCGCGTGCCGAGCTGGCGGGAGGCTTGTGCCAGCATGGTCTCGTAGGCGAGCCGGAATTCCGGGGGCTTGACCTTGACGTCACCGACGACGACCACCGCGTCCGACTGGTTGGTCATCGTCAGCGACGAGCCGCCCCACACCATGAACGACAGAACGAGAACGATTAGCAGGCCTTTGACGACCCAGGTCTGGGCGGCGCTTCTCAGAAATTCGAGCATGGGGGCAGAAACCTCGTTGCAATGCGGTGGCCATCGGCCAAACGAAATCGTTCCTTAAAACAAACGAAACAGGAAATGAAGGGTTGTTTGCCGCAAATTGCGCGCGCTCACGGGATCGTTGATCCCGGTGGTGCACCTGTTTTTCCGGCGCATGCCGCGACACGATCATGGGAAGCGAAGATCCTGCGAAACGCGCGCGCCGCACGGGCCGGCGCGAACGCTGAAGTTGATGTCGGATTCATTAGCCGGCAACCGAAAAATATCTGTCACATTGGCTCGAACATGCCGCTGTTCTGTGGTTCTGTTGCAGGGGCGGAGCGATTCTTTGGAGCTTCCGCGGGAAAGATTCCATGCAGTCGACAATCGTGATGGTAAACCTGTTTGGAGCAGTGGCGCTGCTTCTCTTCGGCCTGTCCCTGGTCAAGGACGGGGTGACCCGTGCCTTCGGGGCGCGGTTGCGCGCCGGCCTCGCTCAGGGAACCGACGGCTCTCTCCGTTCCTTCGTGACCGGACTTGTCGCAACGCTTGCGCTGCAAAGTTCCACGGCGACGGCACTGATGACGGCATCCTTCGTGGAGAAGGGGCTTATCCGTTCGCGCATGGCGCAGATCGTCCTGCTCGGCGCCAATCTTGGCACCGCCATGACCGCCTGGATCGTGGCGACCGGCATCGAGTGGCTGTCGCCGCTCGTCATTCTCATCGGCGTGGTCTTGCACCGCGCCAGCCGGTCGAACGCCCGCCAGGGTCTGGGTGCTGCCTTCGTCGGCATCGGCCTCATGCTTCTGTCGCTACATCTCTTGGGCGCGGCGACGGAGCCGATGCGCGACAGTCCGGCCCTTGGGGCGTTCCTGTCGATGCTCGACAGCGCCTGGCCGGTGGCACTGCTCATTTCCGCGGGACTTGCCTTTGCGTCGTCGTCGAGCCTCGCTGTGGTGATGCTGGTGCTCTCGCTCTCGACGACAGGCATCCTCAGCGTTGGTCTGACCGTGGCGCTCGTGCTTGGCGCCAATCTTGGTGGCGCCGTTCCGCCCGTCATGGCGACGCTCGGTTCCGCGCCGTCGGCGCGCCGCGTCACTATCGCCAACCTCGTCGTTCGTGCCATTGGCTGCCTGATCGCGCTGCCGCTGACGGGCATGAGCGTGGAGTTTCTGCAGAGCCTGCCGCTGCCGCGCCAGAACCTGCCGGTCGACATTCACCTGGCCTTCAACCTTGCTGTCGCCATTCTTGCCTGGCCCTTCGCCGGATTGCTGTCGCAGCTGATGGCGCGGTTCATTCCGGACGGAGAAGCGGAGGAGACCGGTCCGCGCTATCTCGACGAGGGCACGCTGAATACGCCTGTCATGGCGCTTTCGGGCGCCACTCGCGAGGTCTTGCGTGTCGGCGATCTGGTCGAGGCGATGCTGATGCGCGCCGCGAACGCCTTCAACAACAACGATCTTTCGGACATCCGCGATATCGGCAAGTTCGAAAAACAGGTCGATCAGCTGCAGCAGGAGGTGAAGATCTTCCTGTCGCGATTGGGCCGCGATGGCCTCAGCGCCGACGACGGCCGCCGCTCGATCGTCATCATCGACTACGCCATCAATCTCGAACACATGGGCGACATCATCGAGAAGGGGCTGTGCGAGCAGATCGCGAAGAAGGTGAGCAACGGCCTGAAGTTCTCGGAGGAGGGCTATCAGGAGCTGAAGAGCCTCTTCAATCTGACCATCGACAATCTGCGTGTCGCGCAGACCATATTCGTCACCCGCAACGCCGATCTCGCCAAGCAGCTCATCGAGGTGAAGGTCAACGTGCGCCACATGGAAAAACGCTCCGCCGAGCGCCATATCGAGCGGTTACGCGACGGGCTGGTCCAGAGCCTGCAGACGAGCTCCCTGCACCTCGACATGCTCAGGGATCTGAAGCGCGTCAACGCGCATATCGCTTCCGTCGCCTATCCAATCCTTGAGGAAAACGGGCTGCTCAGCGAGAGCCGCTTGCGGCCGGGCGCTTAGTCATCGGCGTCCGTCAGCCGCCGACGTTGGCCGCAGGCTTCAGGCCGTTGCGGACAAAGGCGTCGTAGCAGCGTGTCAGCGTGATCCGGCTGTGCCCCGTCTCGAGGCTCAGCAGATAGAGCGACAGCAGCGTCTGGTTGACGTTGGTCACCGGGCAGGTCGGTACCAGCGCGATGTCGACAGCAGCGATGGCAGCGCGAACATCTTCATCCGGCGGCGGAATGGCGCGGAAGGGATCTGCGCCGATCGCGACATGCAGTGGCGCACTGCGGTCCATCAGCCACGGAAAGGGATTGGTGAAGTCGACGTTGAAGATCGTTTCGAAGCGCACGCGGTTTGAATCTTCGTAGGCCCTGAGCGCGTCGACCGCGTCGTCGACATTCATCAGCCATCCCGCCTGAAAATCGAAATCGCTATAGAGCAGGAACGACGGCAACTCGCCGGCCTTGGCGAAGGCGTCGAAAGCGGAGCGCTCGGTCGCGTAGATGGTGCGCAGGCGCTCGGCGCGCAGTGCCAGGATGGGCCGCACATTGACGGCGCCCAAGGTTTTGAGGTTGCGGCTTTCCAGCGGCACGTTGTTGACGGCCCCGATCCAGGCGCGCGCGCTCTTTTGCGCAACGGCCGTGACCGGCGGCAAGGCTGCCGCGAGCGCGAGAACAGCGACGGCGATTGCGGCGGGCCTTGTTTTGGCGGTCGCGACCTCGTCAATCGCGAGCTTGAGGAGCAGCGGCAACAGGAAAATGAACGCCTGGCTGCCGGTGTTCTGGCTCTCAAAGACGATGCCGGCAACAACGAAGGCAGTCAGCCAGAAAAACGGCTGGTCGAACGTCCTGCCAATCGCCGCCATTGACGGGCTTTTTCCAAGTTGGCGCAGCGACTGGGTGAAGGACGAAAGGTGGCTTCCGAAAAGCACCATGCAAAGCAGTCCGACCGGGATCAAAAGGCCGGCATTGAGGGAGGCGGCCTGCAGCAGGCGCGGCAGCAAGCTGCCGTCATTGACGGAAAGCAGCGCCAGGATATCGGCAAGATAGGCGGAGACGCCGCCGAAGGCGACTTCGACGATGGCGAGGACAGCAAAGACCACAAGCCCGGCTGCAATAGCCGAGCGGAACGGCAGGCGTCCTGCAGCAAAGGCCATGAGGCACATGAGCGTGCCGGCAACCGCGCCGGTGATCTTGACGAAGAAGAGTGCCGCCATGGCACCGGCGACCGTTGCGACGAGCAGCCGGCGATCGCGCACATGGACGAGTGCGGCTGCAAGCACATAGAGAAGCTGGCAGACCTGGCGGTTGTAGATGCCGAAACCGTCGGAGCCGGGGTAGGGGTAGAAGTCGCCGGTGTTGAACGGCAGCACCGAAAACACCAGGAACGGCAGCAGGATCGCATAGGCGAGTGCCGTTGAACGCTTCTGGACATCGACGACCACCAGCGCGATCAGCGGTCCTGTGGCGAGAAGCAGGCACCAGCTTGCCAGGAGCAGCGGCTGGCCGTGCGGAAAGATGCCCTGCAGGCCGGTGAAGAGATAGTAGCCGAGGGCGCCGACGGGGGTGAAGAAATCGACCGACGGGATCTGGCCGTCGCGGATGCGGTTGGCAGCATCGAGATAGAGATAGTGGTCCCAGAACATCGGGCCGATCGGCTGCGGGATCGTGAAGCTCAACAGAACCGCGAGTACGCCAAGCACAAGGGCCAGCAGCAGAAGCGGAGATCGGGCGAGAAGAACAACCGCGCCGGTAGGCTTTGCCGGTGTGTCGATGTCAGTGCGGCTGTGCATTGCGGCTTGATCCCCCGAAGGAGCGATGCACCCGCACGGTTTTGCTGACACAGGCTCCGCGCCTTCTTATGCCATCATCCGGTTTTAAGCGGGTTAATGCGACGTGATTGTGAGAATTATGCTTCTCGCAATATGTTGCTGCTAGCACCGCGCCGAATCGAACGGCGATTTTGTACTTGAGCCGATTCCGATCTAAGGAATTGTGCAGAGGGCGTGAGCCTGGAAAAGACCAAGGAGAGATATATGGAACGGACGTGCCTGGCCATCGTTTTGGCTGCGGGTGAAAGCACGCGGATGAAATCGTCCATGTCGAAGGTGCTGCATCCGGTGGCCGGCCGGCCGATGATCGCCCACGTCGTCGAGGCGCTCGCAAGTGCTTCCATCTCCGATATCGCTCTCGTTGTCGGCCGCGACGCCGACGCGGTCTCGGCCGCCGCCGACATCGGCGGCGTGTCGGTTTCCTCCTATCTGCAGAAGGAACGGCTCGGCACCGGTCACGCGGTGCTTGCGGCCCGCGACGCCATCGCAAAGGGTTACGACGACATTCTCGTCGTCTTCGGCGATACACCGCTGATCAAGCCGGAGCCGCTTAGGGCCGCCCGCGAGGGGCTGGCGGCCGGCAATGAGGTGGTGGTGATCGGCTTTGAGGCGGCAGACCCGTCGGGCTACGGCCGCCTGATCGTTAAGGACGGCGCGCTGCTTGCCATTCGCGAGCACAAGGACGCAACGGAAGAAGAGCGCCGCATCACCTATTGCAACGGCGGCCTGATGGCGATCGACGGTCGCAAGGCGCTCGACCTTCTCGGCCGCATCGGCAACGCCAACGTCAAGGGCGAATACTACCTGACCGACCTCGTCGAGATCGTTCGCGAGATCGGCGGGCAGGCGATTGCCGTCGAGGCCCCCGAAGAGGAGCTGACCGGCTGCAACACCCGCGCCGAACTCGCCTTCATCGAGCGTCTGTGGCAGCAGCGCCGTCGTCACGAGCTGATGCTGTCGGGCGTATCGATGATCGCGCCGGAAACCGTATTTCTCGCCTGGGATACCGTGCTGGAGCAGGATGTCCTGGTCGAGCCGAATGTCGTCTTCGGTCCGGGCGTGCGCGTCGAAAGCGGCGCGATCATTCACGCCTTTTCGCATGTCGAGGGTGCGACGGTGCGCTCCGGTGCGACGGTCGGCCCTTATGCACGCCTGCGCCCGGGTGCCGATCTCGGTGAAAAGTCCAAGGTCGGCAATTTCTGCGAGGTCAAGAAGGCGGAGATCGGCGCCGGCGCCAAGGTCAATCACCTGACCTATATCGGCGATGCCTTCGTCGGCGCAGGCACCAACATCGGCGCCGGTACGATCACCTGCAATTACGATGGTGTGAACAAGCACGAAACGCGGATCGGGGAAAATGCCTTTATTGGCTCGAATTCGTCGCTTGTGGCGCCCGTGTCGATCGGTGACGGTGCTCTGGTCGCGTCCGGCAGCGTGATCACCGAGGACGTGCCGGCCGACGCCGTCGCTTTCGGCCGCGCGCGCCAGGAAATCAAGCCCGGCCGGGCACGGCTGCTGCGCGAGCGCTACCAGGCGGTGAAGGCGGCCAAGAAGGCGGCTAAGCCTATGATGCCCGCGCGCTGACGCGTGCGGGCGCCGAGCACTTCGGATTGTCGCACGCCCCTTGGATCGGGTTGGATTCGCGGGAACATGCGGCGGCGTTAAACATTGAAATCGAAAGTGAAATCGGGGCGGATTGCCTCGATCCGCAAATGCTTTACCAAGGCAGCGCGCCGGGCGGCATTTTTCGCCCTCGTTGAACAGGGGCGCCGATCACGGCGCGGGGACGAATTCGGAGACGACTATGTGCGGTATTGTAGGCATCGTTGGCAACCAGCCGGTATCGGAACGACTGGTCGATGCGCTGAAGCGCTTGGAGTACCGCGGCTATGATTCCGCCGGTGTCGCTACCGTCATTGGCGGCAAGCTGGAGCGCCGGCGCGCCGAAGGCAAGCTCGTCAATCTGGAGATCAGGCTGCGCGAAGAGCCGCTTGCTGGCACGATCGGCATTGCCCACACCCGCTGGGCAACCCATGGCGCGCCGACCGAGCGGAACGCCCATCCGCACTTCACCGACGGCGTCGCCGTCGTGCACAACGGCATTATCGAAAACTTTGCCGCGCTGAAGGACGAGCTGATCGCCGGCGGCGCCAAGTTCGAGACGGACACCGACACCGAGGTCGTCGCGCATCTGCTCTCCAAGTTCCGGCGCGACGGACTTGGCCGGCGCGAGGCCATGCACGCGATGCTGAAGCGCGTCACCGGCGCCTATGCGCTGGCGGTGCTGTTCCAGGACGACCCTTCGACGATCATGGCGGCGCGCAACGGCCCGCCGCTTGCGATCGGTCACGGTCGCGGCGAGATGTTCCTCGGCTCCGACGCGATCGCGCTTGCGCCCTTTACCAACGAGATCACCTATCTGATCGATGGCGACTGGGCCGTAATCGGCGCGAATGGCGTGCATATCTTCGATCTCGACGGCAACGTCGTCGACCGGCCGAAGCAGCTCTCGACAGCAGCCGCCTACATGATCGACAAGGGCAACCACCGGCACTTCATGGAGAAGGAGATCTATGAGCAGCCGGAGGTGATCGCGCACGCGCTCAGCCACTACATCGACTTTGCCGGCAACCGCATCAAGGCGCTGCCGGGCACGATCGATTTCGCCAAGGTTCCGAGCCTTGCGATTTCCGCCTGCGGCACTGCCTATCTCGCCGGTCTCGTCGGCAAGTACTGGTTCGAGCGTTACGCCCGCTTGCCGGTGGAAATCGACGTTGCGTCCGAGTTCCGCTACCGCGAGATCCCGCTGTCTTCTGATGCGGCCGCGCTGTTCATCTCGCAATCCGGCGAAACCGCCGATACGCTGGCGTCGCTGCGCTACTGCAAGGAGCTCGGCCTGAAGATTGGCGCCGTGGTCAACACGCGCGAATCAACGATCGCGCGTGAATCCGACGCGGTCTTCCCGATCCTTGCCGGCCCCGAAATCGGCGTCGCCTCGACCAAGGCCTTCACCTGCCAGCTCGCCGTGCTGGCTTCGCTCGCGATCGGCGCCGGTCGCGCCCGCGGCACGGTGAGTGCCGAGGAAGAGCAGGTCCTGGTTCGTTTTCTCGCCGAAATGCCGCGCATCATGGGCCAGGTGCTGAACGCCGTTCAGCCGAAGATCGAGCTTCTGTCGCGCGAGCTGTCGAAGTGCCGCGATGTGCTCTACCTCGGCCGTGGCACCAGCTTCCCGCTGGCGATGGAAGGGGCACTTAAGCTCAAGGAGATCTCCTATATCCATGCGGAAGGTTATGCCGCCGGCGAACTGAAGCATGGACCGATCGCGCTGATCGACGAGAATATGCCGGTCATCGTCATTGCCCCGCACGACCGCTTCTACGAAAAGACCGTTTCCAACATGCAGGAAGTGGCGGCCCGCGGCGGCCGGATCATTCTCATCACCGACGAGAAGGGCGCTGCCGCTTCCAAGCTCGAGACCATGGCGACGATCGTGCTGCCTGATGTCGACGAGGTCATCGCGCCGATGATCTTCTCGCTGCCGATCCAGCTGCTTGCCTATCACACCGCGGTGTTCATGGGCACCGACGTCGACCAGCCCCGTAACCTCGCCAAATCGGTGACCGTCGAATGATCTATGTCCGGCATGAGCGCCCGGGAGATGAGAAGGCGATCCGCGACGTCACCGCGGCCGCCTTCGAAGGGCATCCGCACAGCGACCAGAGCGAGCCCCTCATTATCGAGCGGCTGCGTGAGGCCGGCGCGCTGACCGTCTCGCTTGTCGCCGAGATGAACGAGGAAATCGTCGGGCACATCGCCTTTTCGCCGGTAACGTTCGACCCGGCGGAAAGCGGCTGGTTCGGGCTCGGTCCGGTCTCGGTCAAGCCGGACGTTCAGGCCCAGGGCATCGGCAGGCAACTGATCCTCGAGGGCCTCGAATGGCTGCGGGCGGAAGGCGCCTCGGGCTGCGTCGTCGTCGGCGATCCGGCCCTCTATCAAAAGTTCGGCTTCCGCAACGAATCGGCTCTTGTATTCCCCGGTTGTGCGCCGCAATATTTCATGGCGCTGGCTCTTTCCGGCGCGATGGCGGCCGGCACGGTCGCCTATCATCCGGCCTTCGGCGTCGAGTGAGGTTGAGACGGAAGAAGCATGACGGAACATTCCAAACGCGGCTATATCGCGACGCGGCTGCGCAATTACTTTCTGACCGGCTTGATCATCTGTGCGCCGGTGGCGATCACCGTCTGGCTCGTGCGCACCTTCATCGATTGGGCCGACGGCTGGGTTAAGCCCTATCTGCCGAACTTCTACAATCCGGATACCTATTCGCCCGTTGCCATTCCCGGCTTCGGCCTGCTCGTCGCCATTTTCGTGATCACCTTCGTCGGCTTCATGACCGCAAACCTCGTCGGTCGGTCGATCGTCAATCTCGCCGAGTCGCTCGTCAATCGCACCCCGCTGGTCCGCACGATCTACAAGTCCACCAAGCAGATCTTCCAGACGGTGCTGCAGGAGCAGTCCTCCTCCTTCAAGAAGGCCGGGCTGATCGAGTATCCGAGCCCGGGCATCTGGTCGCTGGTGTTCATCGCAACGGATGTGAAAGGCGAGATCGCCTCGAAATTCAAGGAACGCGGCATGGACATGGTGGCCGTCTTCCTGCCGCCGACCCCGATCCCGACGGCGGGTTTCCTGCTGTTCATCCCGCGCGACAAGATCATCCCGCTCGACATGAGCGCGGAGGACGCGGCCAAGCTCCTGATCTCGGGTGGCCTCGTGACCCCCGACCAGAAGCCGCTCGCCAACGCCCCCTTGAAAATCACCCAGCAAGAGACTGTCTAAGGCCTAGTGCGCCGTGCGTTCCAATGAACGCACAAAGGGACGCTTTAGCCGGCGCGCAGGAAGCGGATGGCCTCGTCGCGGCGATAGAGATAGAGCAGCGTGCGGAGCGCTTCGCCGCGCTCCGAGGTGAGGTCCGGGTCGCGCTCGATCACGTAGGCGGCGTCCTTGCGCGCGATTTCGAGCAGATCGCCGTGGGCTTCGAGGCTGGCGATGCGGAAACCGGGCGTGCCTGACTGGCGGGTTCCGAGCAACTCGCCTTCACCGCGCAGCTTCAGGTCCTCCTCGGCGATGAGGAAGCCGTCCTCGCTGTCGCGCAGGATCGAGAGCCGGGCACGGCCGGTTTCGCCGAGCGGCCCCTTGTAGAGCAGGATGCAAGTGGATGCCTCGTCGCCACGGCCGACGCGGCCGCGCAGCTGGTGAAGCTGGGCAAGGCCGAAGCGTTCGGCATGTTCGATCACCATGATCGTCGCGTCCGGCACGTCGACGCCGACTTCGACGACGGTGGTCGCAACCAGCAGGCGGATCTCGCCGTTCTTGAAGGCGAGCATGACGGCGTCCTTTTCCGCGCCGTTCATGCGGCCGTGCACCAGGCCGACATTGTTGCCGAAGCGCTTGGCAAGGCTCTCGTATCGTTCTTCTGCCGACATCACGTCGACGGCTTCGGACTCTTCCACGAGTGGGCAGATCCAGTAGGCCTTCTTGCCCTCGCGTAATGCGGCGTCGAGCCGATCGACGATGTCGTCCACGCGTTCCGTTGGGATCGTCACGGTCTGGATCGGCTTTCGTCCGGCGGGCTTTTCGGTGAGCTTAGACACATCCATGTCGCCGAACGCGGCAAGCACGAGGGTGCGCGGGATCGGTGTCGCGGTCATGACGAGCATATGCGGCGAGATGCCCTTGGCGGTCAGTCGCAGGCGCTGGTGAACGCCGAAGCGATGCTGTTCGTCGACGACGGCAAGCGTCAGCTCCTTATAGCTCACCGTATCCTGGAAAAGCGCGTGCGTGCCGATCACCATCCGGGTCTCACCGGAGGCGATCCGTTCGACAATGGCGTCGCGTTCCTTGCCCTTTGTGCGGCCGGTCAAAACGTCGATGGCGATGCCGGCAGGGGCGGCCATTCTGGCAAGCGTCGCATGGTGCTGGCGTGCGAGGATTTCCGTCGGCGCCATCAGCACTGCCTGTCCGCCGGATTCGACGGCTGCCAGCATGGCCATCAGCGCCACCATCGTCTTGCCGGAGCCGACATCGCCCTGCAGCAGCCGGAGCATGCGGTCAGTCCCGGCCATGTCCTTCAGGATGTCGGCGATTGCCGTCGACTGGCTGTTCGTCAAGGAAAAGGGAAGGGCGTCGATGACCGGACGGGAGAGCACGCCGGTCGCGTGAACCGGTACTCCCGCGACCTTGCGCAGGCGCTGGCGAACGAGAGCCAGGGACAATTGCCCGGCGAGAAACTCGTCATAGGCAAGGCGGCGGCGGGCGGGGGCCTGCGGATCGAGGTCGGTCGCGTCGCGCGGATCGTGCAGCGCGCGAAAACTCTCGGCCGCCGTGCCGAAGCCCTGCTTCGTCAGCAGCGCATCGTCCATCCATTCCGGCATTTCCGGGACGCGGGCGACGGCTGCCTCGATCGACTTACGCAATATCCGTGGTGAAAGTCCTGCCGTCAGCCCGTAGACCGGCTCGACCAGCGGCAGGTTTTCCGCCTCGCTGGCCCGAACCGCATAATCCGGGTGCACCATGGACGGGCGGCCGTTGAACCAATCGACCTTGCCGCTGACGATGACCGTCTCGTCGACCGGCAGCGATTTTTCCAACCAGTTGCCCTTGACGCGGAAATAGGTGAGCGCCAGTTCCCCGGTCTCGTCATGCAGGAACACGCGATAGGGAAGGTTGGGCTTGCCGCGCGGCGGCGGCTGGTGGCGATCGACCCGACCGGTGATAGTGACGATCACTCCTTGCGGCGCGTGGGCGATGCCCGGCTGCTGGCGCCGGTCGATCAGCGAATGCGGCGCGTGAAAAACGAGGTCGACCACCCGGCAGTCCTCGATCGTCTCGCGACCGAGCAAACGGGCATAGAGTTCGCCGATCTTCGGGCCGATGCCTGGAAGCGTGTCGAGCGGAGAGAAGAGCGGATCGAGCAGGGTGGGGCGCATGGCGATGAAATTGCGACGATAATTCGGGCTTTGGCAAGGCTGACAA
This sequence comes from Ensifer sp. KUDG1, assembly GCF_050434285.1. Classification (NCBI taxonomy): domain Bacteria; kingdom Pseudomonadati; phylum Pseudomonadota; class Alphaproteobacteria; order Hyphomicrobiales; family Rhizobiaceae; genus Ensifer; species Ensifer sp. KUDG1. Next base: position 1,001,145 of record NZ_JBNDIG010000002.1, on the reverse strand, counting down.
TCGGCTATTCAGAGTTTATAGAGCCGTTGACGACAAACCGTACCCCAAAGCCTTGCGCGTTCGTCCGAGTGTGCGGGCGTCATCGCGGGCGGCAGGAAGGAATTTCCCATGACCGGAATCTCTCGCACCAGCGCCGATCTCGATCCGCGTCGACGGCGGATCCTGTTTCGCGCCTGGCATCGCGGCATTCGCGAGATGGATCTGATCCTCGGGCAGTTTGCCGAGGCCGAGCTCTCGACGCTTTCTGAAGCACAGCTCGACGAACTCGAGACGATCATGGGCGAGGAAGACAACGATCTCGTCAAGTGGATCATCGGCGAACAGCCGGTGCCGGCTCGCTATCAGACGCAGATGTTTCAGCGCATCGCTGCCTATCGTCCGGATTTCGACAAGCTTCCCGAAGAGATGAAATAGACCGATGATGCTGGCTGGCCTTGATCCGAAGAAGATTGTCGAAGCACAGCGAGAGATCACGATCGGGCCGGTCCCTTCCGGTGCCGAGGCGCTGATCCTTGCCGAGTTGGCCCGTGCCGGCCAGCCGGTCGCCTACATTCTTTCGGACGGCCAGCGGATCGCCGATCTGGAACAAGTCCTCTCATTCGTCGCGCCCGACATTCCGGTGCTGACGCTTCCCGGTTGGGACTGCCTTCCCTATGACCGTGTCTCGCCGAGCGCCGACACCTCGGCACGGCGGCTGGCGGCGCTGAGCGCCTTGATTGCGCACAAGAAGAAGCCGCATGCGGCGATCGTGCTGGTGACGGTCAACGCGGCCCTCCAGAAGATCTCGCCGCAGGACGTGATCCAGAGCCTGGCGTTCTCGGCTCGTCCGGGCAATCAGGTGCGCATGGACGACATCGCGCTGCGGCTGGAGCGCAACGGCTTCGAGCGCGTCGCGACCGTGCGTGAGGTTGGAGAATACGCGGTGCGCGGCGGCATCCTCGACGTCTTCGTGCCCGGAAGCGGCGAGCCGCTGCGCCTCGATTTCTTCGGCGATACGCTCGAAACCATCCGCTCCTTCGATCCGGCAAGCCAGCGCACCACCGGTCAGGTCCGCTCCCTCGATCTCAATCCTATGAGCGAGGTGTCGCTGACGCCCGAAACGATCAGCCACTTCCGCAAGCACTACCTATCGCTGTTCGGCGCGACGACCCGCGACGACGCGCTTTACCAGGCTGTCTCCGAAGGCCGGCGTTACGCCGGCATGGAGCATTGGCTGCCGCTGTTTTATGACGGGCTGGAGACGATCTTCGACTATCTCGACGGCTTCCGTATCGTCACCGATCATCTGGCGCGCGAGGCCGCGGCCGAGCGCTCGAAGCTCATTCTCGACTATTACGACGCCCGACTGGCCTCGGCGTCTCCGGGCAAGGCGCAGGCCACCCAGGGCACGCCCTACAAGCCCGTTCCGCCGGAACTGCTTTATCTGAGCGCGCAAGGCTTCAACGCCGGCCTGAGCTCACGCGATGCCATTCGCCTCTCGCCCTTCAACGAGCACGAGGGCGAGGCCCGCCAGGTGATCTCGGTCGATGCGCGCCAAGGCATGCGCTGGGCGAAGTCGGCGGGCGAGGGCGAAGCCGAAAGCGAACGCGTCAACGTCTTCGATCAGGCGGTCAAATACATCGCCGAGCGGCGCTCGAAGGGCGCCAAGGTGGTGATATCAGGCTGGAGCGAAGGCTCGCTCGACCGCCTGCTCCAGGTGCTTGCCGAACACGGTCTCGGCAACGTCAAGCCGATCAAGGCGCTCGCCGAGGTCAAGTCGCTGAAGCCGGGCGAGGCGGCCGCGACGGTGCTCAGCATCGAGTCCGGATTCGAGACGGGTGATCTCGTCATCATCGGCGAACAGGACATTCTCGGCGACCGCATGGTCCGCCGCTCCAAGCGGCGCAAGCGCGGCGCAGACTTCATCGCCGAGGTAGCCGGCCTCGACGAGGGCAGCTATGTCGTGCACGCCGAACACGGTATCGGCCGTTTCGTCGGCCTGCGCACCATCGAGGCGGTCGGCGCGCCCCATGATTGCCTCGAACTCGTCTATGCCGACGATGCCAAGCTGTTCCTGCCGGTCGAAAACATCGAGCTTCTGTCGCGCTACGGCTCGGAGGGTACCGATGCGATCCTCGACAAGCTCGGCGGCGTTGCCTGGCAGGCGCGCAAGGCCAAGCTCAAGAAGCGGCTGCTCGATATGGCCGGCGGCCTCATTCGCATCGCCGCCGAACGCCATACGCGCCGCGCGCCGGTGCTGGCCGCGCAGGACGGCGTCTATGACGAGTTTGCCGCCCGCTTCCCCTATGACGAAACCGAAGACCAGCTGAACTCGATCGAGGCGGTGCGCGAAGACCTCGGCAGCGGCCGTCCGATGGACCGGCTGGTCTGCGGCGACGTCGGCTTCGGCAAGACGGAAGTGGCACTTCGTGCCGCCTTCATCGCCGCCATGAACGGCGTGCAGGTCGCGGTCGTCGTGCCGACGACGCTGCTTGCCCGCCAGCACTTCAAGACCTTCTCCGAGCGCTTCCGCGGCCTGCCGATCCGCATCCAACAGGCATCCCGTCTCGTCGGGTCCAAGGAACTGGCGCTGACGAAGAAGGAAGTGGCCGATGGCAAGACCGATGTCGTCGTCGGCACCCACGCGCTGCTCGGCACGTCGGTCAACTTTGCCAATCTCGGCCTCTTGATCATCGACGAAGAGCAGCACTTCGGCGTGAAGCACAAGGAGCGGCTGAAGGAACTGAAGTCGGACGTGCACGTCTTGACGCTTTCGGCAACGCCGATCCCGCGCACGCTGCAACTGGCGCTGACGGGTGTCCGCGAACTGTCTTTGATCACGACGCCGCCGGTCGACCGTATGGCGGTGCGTACCTTCATCTCGCCCTTCGACGCGCTGGTGATCCGCGAAACGCTGATGCGCGAGCATTATCGCGGTGGCCAGAGCTTCTATGTCTGCCCGCGCCTGAGCGATCTGTCGGAAATCCATGATTTCCTGAAGTCCGACGTTCCGGAGCTGAAGGTGGCGGTTGCCCACGGCCAGATGCCGGCGACCGAGCTCGAAGACATCATGAACGCCTTCTATGACGGGCGTTACGATGTGCTTCTGTCAACGACGATCGTCGAATCCGGTCTCGACGTGCCGACGGCCAACACGCTGATCGTACACCGCGCCGACATGTTCGGTCTTGCCCAGCTCTACCAGCTTCGCGGCCGCGTCGGTCGCTCGAAGGTGCGCGCCTTCGCGCTGTTCACGCTGCCGGTCAACAAGACGCTGACGGGCATGGCAGAGCGCCGGCTGAAGGTGTTGCAATCGCTGGATACGCTTGGCGCCGGCTTCCAGCTGGCGAGCCACGACCTCGATATCCGCGGCGCCGGAAACCTGCTGGGCGAAGAACAGTCGGGCCATATCAAGGAAGTCGGCTTCGAACTTTACCAGCAGATGCTCGAGGAAGCGGTCGCCGAACTCAAGGGTGAGGAAGAGATCCACGACACCGGCTGGTCGCCGCAGATTTCGGTCGGAACGCCGGTCATGATCCCGGAACACTACGTGCCGGACCTGCATCTGAGGCTTGGTCTCTATCGCCGCCTCGGCGAACTGACGGACCTTAAGGAGATCGACGGCTTCGGCGCCGAGATGATCGACCGCTTCGGCCCGCTGCCGATCGAGGTCCAGCACCTCTTGAAGATCGTCTACATCAAGTCGCTCTGCCGCACGGCAAATGTCGAAAAGCTCGATGCCGGGCCGAAGGGCGTCGTCGTGCAGTTCCGCAACAAGGAATTCCCGAACCCGGCGGCACTCGTCGGCTACATCGCCAAGCAGGGCACGCTTTCGAAGATCCGGCCCGACCAGAGCATCTTCTTCCAGCGCGAACTGGCAACACCGGAAAAGCGCCTGTCGGGTGCAGCAATGGTGATGACTCAGCTCGCCGGCCTGGCGAAGTAACAAAAAACCGTACTGCCGCGCAGTGCGGCAGTACGGTCAAGGTCTGTCGAAGCAGATTTGTTTCGGATCGCCGCGCGATCAGTTCGGCTCGCCGCTCGCCTTCATCTCGGCGATTTCACGCACCGCGTTGGTCAAGACGTCGACCGATTGCGCGCCCATCACCGCATATTGTCCTTCGAGGATGAAGCAGGGGACGCCGGTCACGCCCATTTCGCGGGCCATGCCGACTTCTTCCTTGACCGCGTCCTTGTCGGCATCGGAACCAAGCAGCGCTGCAATGACGGGGCGGTCGAGGCCGGCCTGCTCGGCGATATCGAGAAGCACCGCGTGGTCGCCGACATTGCGGCCTTCTTCGAAATTGGCCTTGAACAGCAGGCCGACGACGGCCGACTGCGCTTTCTCGCCGTTGGTTGCGGCCCAGCGGACTAGCCGATGAGCGTCAAGCGTGTTCGGACTGATCTTCACCGCATCGAAATCGAACGCGATGCCGTCGGCATTGCCGAGTTCGCGCAGCGTGTCGTGAGCGCGGTCGACGGCCGCCTGGCCGCCGAGCTTCTCGGCAAGATGCCGCTTGTGATCGATCCCCTCGGGCGGCAGGTCGGGATTGAGCTGGTAGGGGCGCCAGTTGACCGTGACAAGCACGTCCGGAACGTTGGCAATCGCCTGGTCGAGCCGGGCCTTGCCGAGATAACACCAGGGACAAACGACGTCCGAGACGATATCGATGCTGACGGTTTGCATGGTGTGGGTGCCTTTCCTTTTTCCGGTATGACGGCGAGATAAGCCGGTTTGACCCGGCTTTCAATGCGTTACCAAAAGGGAACCGACCCTCTATTGCGCGTCTTGATCCCACCAGGTCGGAAGCTGGTAGCCGTAGAGCGGCATCACGTCCGGCCGGCCGATATGCTTGCGCCGCGCCACCCACTGGGCGTCGAGGTGGTAGAGCGGCACCAGGTAGGAGTTGTTGACGAGCAACCGGTCATGCGCGCGCACGGCCGCGGTGAAATCTTCGCTCGTGCGGGCCTGCAGGATGTTGTTGACCATCCGATCGACGTCCTTGTCGGCGACGCCGGCGAAGTTGTCGCTGCCTTGCCGGTCGCGCGCCTGCGAGGTCCAGCGCCCGGCCTGCTCGATGCCGGGTGACAGCGTCGAGGGGAAGGATTTGATGATCACGTCGTAGTCGAAAGACTGGCTGCGCTGCTGGTACTGCGAATCGTCGACAGTGCGCACGGTCGCCTGGATGCCGAGAGGGGCGAGAAACCGCTGATAGGCGAGCGCAATTTTTTCCTGGCCGGCATTCTGGCTCATGATCTCGAAGGCAAGCGGCTTGCCCTGCGGATCGACCATCTTGCCGTCCTTGATCTGATAGCCGGCCTCGCGCATCAGCGAGACGGCGACACGCAGCACGTTACGATCGCGGCCGGACGCGTCGGTCACCGGCAGGCGGTAGGTGCCGTCGAGGATCGCCGGGTTGATTCGATCGCGGGCGTCGCCGATCAGGCCGAGTTCTCGGTCGTCGGCCGGTGCGCCGAGAAAGCTTAGCGTCGAGTTCTGCCAGTAGCTCTGGGTGCGCGTATAGGCGCTGTCGAAGAGGTTCTTGTTGACCCACTCGAAGTCGAACACCAGCGCCAGACCCTGCCGAAGCTTCAGATTGTCGAACATCGGCCGGCGGGTATTGAAGACGATGCCGAGCATGCCCGACGGCGTCTTTGGCGTGAAGGTTTCCTTGACGACGTCGCCGGAGCGAACGGCCGGGAAATCGTAGCCGCGCGCCCATTTGGTGGCGCTGCCTTCGGGATAGATGTCGATCTCGCCCTTCTTGAAGGCTTCGAACAGCGAGTTCTCCTGGAGGAAATACTCAACAGAGATCTCGTCGTAATTGTCCTGGCCGACCTTCGAGGGCAGGTCCTTCGCCCAATAGTCCGGGTTTCGCTTGTAGACGATGCGCTCGCCCGGCTTCACTTCGGCCACGCGATAGGGGCCGGAGCCGACCGGCGGCTTCAGCGTTGTCTGGTCGAAGGTCGCGAGGTCGATGGCATGTTTCGGCAGCACCGGCGACAGGCCGAGCAGCAGCGGCAGCTCACGGTCGGCATCCTCGGTGAAGGTGAAGCGCACGCTGCGCTCGCCGACTTTCTCGAGTTTCGCCACCTTGGCCATGCGGTTGCTGAAGGGGACACGTCCCTTGTCGCGCAGCAACTCGAAGGTGAAGATCACGTCCTCGGCGGTCACCGGCTGCCCGTCGGCCCAGCGGGCCTTCGGGTTGAGATTGAACTGGATGAAGGTCCGGTCGTCGTCCCACTCCACGGTCTCCGCGAGCAGGCCGTACATGGTGAAGGCCTCGTCGCGCGAGCGCTGCATTAGCGATTCGTAGACGAGGTTGCCGTATTCCGGATCCCACATGCCGCGCGCGGTCGTGCGCATGCTCTTCAGGATGAAGGGATTGAGGCTGTCGAAGCTGCCAACGACGCCGTAGGAGATCTTTCCACCCTTTTTTACGTCCGGATTGACGTAGGGAAAGTTCTTGAAATCGGCAGGCAGCGCCGGCTCTCCGTGCATGGCAATCGCATGCACAGGAGCGGCTGCCGCAGCAGCGCCGAATGAAGTGGTGGTCAGGATCAGCGCCAGACCGGAAAGAATTGCACGCAAGGTCACCTCCCGTGAGGGGTATCAACAGGCCGATTCCCCGAACGTTACCAATGCCGACGGATGAATCCAACCGATCCGCGGTCCAAATTCCGCCCAGTATGAAGTCAAAAAATGACAGGAAACACTGGATAATCGAAGCGAGCCAATGTAACAGGTGTTTCCGGAAACGGGGTCATGCATTTGCCTTATTTGGCCAACAGGACAACGGCGGCTGACGATACTCACCTGCGGAACAACTGTTCCGTTACCGGATTTCAGGAGACGGAATCACAATGATGTTCAAGTCGAATATTGCAAAACGTTCGGGCATGGCAGCGCTGGCGCTCACTGTAGCTGCTGCGGGCGTTCCGAGCGTTGCGTCTGCACAGCAGGCTGGCGGCAAGCCGCCGCAGGGCTGGTTCAAGGTTTGCACCAAGCAGGAAGACAACGATGTCTGCATCGTTCAGAACCTGCTGACCGCCAACAACGGCCAGCTCGTGACCGCTGTCGGCCTCATCACCGTTTCCGGCAAGGTCAACCGCAAGATCATGCAGGTTTCGGTACCGTCGGCGCGCCTCATCCCGACCGGCGTTCAGATGCAGATCGACGGCGGCAAGCCGGTCAAGCTCGACTACGCCATCTGCATGCCCGACAAGTGCGTTGCCGAAGCGCCGCTTTCCGACCAGCTGATCGCCAGCCTGAAGAAGGGCAATGAGGTCGTCTTCACCTCGGTCAACTTCCAGCGCGCTCCGAACCCGATCAAGATGGCCCTCACGGGCTTCACCGGTGTCTACGACGGCGAGCCGATCGAGCAGTCGCAGCTCGAAGAGCGTCAGCGCCTGCTGCAGGAAGAAATGCAGAAGAAGGCCGAGGACGCACGCAAGAAGCTTGAAGAAGCCCAGAAGGCTGCCAAGCAGAACTAAGCGGTCCTCCGCAAACGGATAAAGGAACGCCCGGACCTCGCGGTCCGGGCGTTTTCATTTGTTCGAGAGCGAAGCGGCCTCAGTGGCGGAACGTCGCCTTGGGCCTGTAGTGACCGACGCCATCCTTGTCGAACAGGGCATCGACTTGCGCGTGGCGCATCGGCCGGTCGCTGTCGTCGAATTCCAGGTTCTGCTCGGAGACGTAGGCGACATACTCGCTGTCGTCGTTCTCGGCGAACAGGTGATAGAAGGGCTGATCCTTGCTTGGGCGGATCTCCTGCGGAATGGCGTTCCACCACTCCTCGGTGTTGGCGTATTCCGGGTCGACGTCGAAAATGACGCCGCGGAACGGGAAAACCCGATGGCGAACCACCTGTCCGATCTCGAATTTGGCGTTTCTCTGCTTCATGACGCAACACATCCTTTCAGGAGATTATCTGGGTTGGCGAACCCAAAACATCAATAGGGACTTCCCTTCTGCCCTCCGTTGATCGATCTCGCCATGCGTGTCCCGCGGACGCGCAAAAGTTGTTGGCAACATAATATCACACAATTCGACGGTTTCGTGCCGCTCCCTGTGCGGGAGCGCTTGCAATCCGTGCGCGCCAACGAAAAGGCCGGCGGCTCCTTTTAGGGAGCCGCCGGCCCAAAGCACGGCTTGAACCGGTGGTCGATGCCGCCGGTCGCACGGTCTTAGACCGAGTAGTACATGTCGTACTCGACCGGATGCGGGGTCATTTCGAAGCGCATGACTTCCTGCATCTTCAGTTCGATGAAGGAATCGATCTGGTCGTCGTCGAACACGCCGCCGGCCGTCAGGTACTTGCGGTCCTTGTCGAGGCTTTCCAGCGCTTCGCGCAGCGAGCCGCAGACGGTCGGGATCTTCTTCAGTTCCTTCGGCGGCAGATCATAGAGATCCTTGTCCATCGCCTTGCCCGGGTGCAGCTTGTTCTTGATGCCGTCGAGGCCGGCCATCAGCATGGCTGCGAAGGCGAGGTAGGGGTTGGCGGTCGGATCCGGGAAGCGGACTTCGACGCGCTTGGCCTTCGGGTTGGTGCCGAACGGAATGCGGCACGAAGCCGAACGGTTGCGCGCCGAGTAGGCGAGGAGAACCGGAGCCTCATAGCCCGGGACGAGACGCTTGTAGGAGTTCGTCGACGGGTTGGTGAAGGCGTTCAGCGACTTGGCATGCTTGATGATGCCGCCGATGAAGTAGAGGCAGCTTTCCGAGAGGCCGGCATATTCGTCGCCGGCGAAGGTCGGCTTGCCGTCCTTCCAGATCGACAGGTGTACGTGCATGCCCGAGCCGTTGTCGCCGAAGATCGGCTTCGGCATGAAGGTTGCCGTCTTGCCATAGGCATTGGCGACCTGGTGCACGACGTATTTGTAGATCTGCATCTTGTCGGCGTTGCGAACAAGCGCGTCGAACTTGACGCCGAGCTCGTGCTGGGCGGCAGCCACTTCGTGATGGTGCTTCTCAACCGTCACGCCCATCTCGGACAGGACCGTCAGCATTTCGGAGCGCATGTCCTGGCAGCTGTCGATCGGCGGAACCGGGAAATAGCCGCCCTTGACGCGCGGACGGTGGCCGAGGTTGCCGGTCTCATAATCGGTGTCGTCGTTCGACGGCAGTTCCGAGGAGTCGAGCTTGAAGCCGGTGTTGTACGGGTCGGCCTTGTACTTGACGTCGTCGAAGACGAAGAATTCTGCTTCCGGGCCAACGAAAACGGTGTCGCCGATGCCGGATGCCTTGAGGTAGGCTTCGGCCTTCTTGGCCGTGCCGCGCGGGTCGCGGTTGTAGGATTCGCCCGAAACCGGATCGAGAATGTCGCAGATGATGACCATCGTCGACTGCGCGAAGAACGGGTCCATATGCGCTGTTTCCGGATCGGGCATCAGCACCATGTCGGACTCGTTGATGGCCTTCCAGCCGCCAATCGAGGAGCCGTCGAACATGACGCCATCGGCGAACATGTCTTCGTCGACGCAGACCACATCCATCGTTACGTGCTGCAGCTTACCCTTGGGATCGGTAAAGCGCAGGTCGACGAACTTGACGTCGTTGTCCTTGATTTGCTTCAGAATATCGCTTGCAGTCGTCATTTGCCGTTATTCCCTGTGTGAGATGACGAGGATTTGAAAAGAACCGGGCCGAACGGCCCGTGATGTCAGATGGCGTCGAGGCCGGTTTCGCCCGTGCGAATACGGATGACTTCTTCCACATTGGAAACGAAAATCTTTCCGTCACCAATGCGGCCGGTTTGCGCGGCGTTGCGGATCGCCTCGATGACGGCCTCCGCGTTTTCATCCGCCAGCACCACTTCGACCTTTACCTTCGGCAGGAAGTCCACCACGTATTCGGCGCCGCGATACAGCTCCGTGTGACCCTTCTGCCGCCCGAAGCCCTTGGCTTCCGTGACGGTGATACCCTGTAGGCCGACTTCCTGAAGGGCTTCCTTCACTTCGTCGAGCTTGAAGGGCTTAATGATCGCTTCGATCTTTTTCATGAGAAAATGTCTCTCCGCTTCTCCCTTGATAGCAGGATCATGCCCGCTCGCCCTGAATATGCACGTTGCATGCCAGTTTTTCTGCGAAAATCTGTCAGAACGACAAAAAATCTGCCGCCGGCGCGCCGATTACAGGATTTCCATGCCTTCGGCGGGGTGCGATCTGCCTATTTTTTATGATTTCCGATCGAAAGATGCCCGCTTCTTGCAGAGCCCCTACGTCATGGCAGACGCGAAGCTTGTTATTTGAGCAACAATTATGTGCAAATGCCTTATTTTAAGGCAATCATGGTGTTAAGGCTGAGGCCTTGCTTCACGCGCGCGGGCATGGATAAGTCTGGGGCATGCGCTCTGACCTTCAGCACCTGTTGATCACGCCCGCCGAAATGACGGCAATAGACCAGGCGGCGGCCCAATCCGGCATCGATAGCTTTACGCTGATGCGCAACGCCGGACTGGCGGTAAGCGCTGCGGCCCTGCGGTATTTTCCGGAAGCGCACCGCTTCGTCGTGCTCTGCGGCCCCGGCAACAATGGTGGCGATGGTTACGTTGCCGCCCGCGGCCTTGCCGAAAGCGGGGCGGATGTCGCGGTGTTCGTGCTGGGCGATCCCGCCAGGCTTCAAGGCGATGCTGTGCGGGCCCGGGCAAACTGGAGCGATCCCGTCACACCACTTTCTGCCTACGAACCGCAGGCCGGCGATGTCGTCATCGATGCGCTCTTCGGGGCGGGCTTGTCTCGCGACCTCCCGGACGACGTCATTCACCTTATCGAACGGGTCAATGCCAGTGGCGTTCCGGTCGTTGCGGTCGATCTGCCGAGCGGCATCGACGGCCGCACGGGCGCGGTCCGGGGCGCCGCCTTTGCCGCCCGCCACACCGTCACGTTCATGGTGCCAAAGCCCGGTCACTGGCTTTTGCCCGGGCGGTCCCTCTGCGGCACGCTCGAGGTGTTCGACATAGGCATTCCCGCGCGCATCCTGCGCGCCGGTGCAGGTTCGCTGCACCTCAATGCGCCGTTGCTCTGGGCGGGCTGGGGCGGCGACCTGGCAGCCTCGACGCATAAGTTCAAGCGCGGGCATCTGGTGGTTTTCTCAGGTGACCGCCAGGCGACGGGCGCGGCGCGCCTGTCGGCTGCGGCGGGCCTTGCGGCCGGCGCCGGCCTTGTCACCGTCGCCTCCGGCAACGCTGCCCTCGACATCAATGCGTCCCATCTGACGGCAGTGATGGTCAAGGAGATCGACGGCAAGCGGGAGCTTACCAAATGGCTGCAGGACCAGCGCCTGGGAAGCTTCGTGCTTGGGCCAGGCTTCGGCATCGGCAAGAAGGCGAGGGACTTTGCGCTTGCGCTCTGCGATCGCGCCCTGGTGCTCGACGCCGATGGCATCACCTCGTTCCAGGCAAATCCCGGCGAACTTTTCGCGGCACTGGCGAAAGGCGGGGGCCAGATGGTCATGACGCCGCACGACGGCGAGTTCGCCCGTCTCTTTCCTGATATTGCCGGTGACGACGGGCTTTCGAAGATCGAGAAGGCGCAGGCTGCGGCGCGGGCGAGTTACGCGGTGATCGTCTACAAGGGCGCCGACACCGTCGTTGCCGCGCCGGACGGACGGGCGGTCGTCAACAACAACGCGCCGCCGTGGCTGGCAACCGCCGGATCGGGGGACGTTCTTGCCGGCATCGTCGGCGCGCATCTGGCGAAGGGAATGCCGGCTTTCGAGGCAGCCGCAGCCGCAGTCTGGCGCCATGGCGCAGCCGGCGCCAAGGCAGGGCCTGGCTTGACTGCCGAAACGCTGATCGGCGCGATACCGCCGATCAGCTGATCGAAAACTCACGGACCGAAAGTCGCCTCCCGACAAGGGGCACCGGGTCCGGAAGGAACATACGGGCTATTAGCCGCGCGTGCCCTTGGCGATCGGCTCCTGATAGGTGAAGCCCATGTCCCAGGGGAAATAGATCCAGGTGTCCTGGCTGACCTCGGTAACGAAGGTATCGACCAGCGGCCGGCCCTTCGGCTTGGCGTAGACGGCGGCGAAATGCGCCTTCGGTAGCATGGCGCGGACTTCCGCGGCAGTCTTGCCGGTGTCGGTCAGGTCGTCGACGATCAGCACGCCTTCACCGCCGCCCTCGGCAATTTCGGGGGCGATGCCTTTCAGCACCTTCATCTGTCCTTGAGAATCGTAGTCGTGATAGGAGGCCACACAGACAGTCTCGATCATGCGGATGTTGAGCTCGCGGCAGATGATCGCCGCCGGAACCAGGCCGCCGCGCGTGATGCAAACCATGGCGCGCCATTCCTGGCCATTGTCGGCGAGCCGCCACGCAAGCGCGCGGCAATCGCGGTGGAACTGGTCCCAGGAAACGGGAAAGGCTTTATCGGGCAGCGACATGGGTGGGCTCCGGCTTGTCTGAACGAGGGTAAGGCGAAGCGTCCGGCAGATCGGGCAGGCGGGAACGCGTCATCCTGATTTGCCGACATGCAATAACGGCATTGAGGCCTTGAGTGCAAGGGCTTCGCGCTATCCCTTTGCCCGCGCGTCGGCGATTGCTTGGATCATCGCCTGCACATCCGCTTCCGCTGCCGCAAGGGCTTCCGGATCGCGGGCGCGCACGACGATATCCGTCGAGAAGGTCTTGCCGTCGAATTTCGGGTAGGAGCCGATGCTCGTTTCTGGATGGTTCTTCTGCACTTCGGTCAGCGGGCTGCCGATGTCGCCTTCGCCGAAGGGCGAGCGCACGGTGCGGGAGAGGAGGGGCGAACCGACGTTGAGACCGGGCAGCAGAGCGTCGAGCATGGCCTGGAAGACCTGTGGCACGCCGGCCATCACATGCACGTTGCCAATGGCGAAACCCGGCGCCGTCGATACCGGGTTCGGGATATGGCGTGCGCCGAGCGGCATGCGCGCCATGCGCTTGCGCGCGTCGGTAAACTCCATATTGCGGCGCTCGTACATGGCGCCGAGCAGCGCCATCGCCTCCGGCTCGTAGATGCATTCGACGCCGAAGGCGCGCGACACCGCGTCGGCGGTGATGTCATCATGAGTCGGGCCGATACCGCCGGACGTAAAGACGTAATCGTAGCGGCTGCGCACTGCATTGATCGCCTCGACGATCGCCACCTCGTCGTCGGCGACGATCCGCACTTCCTTGAGGTCGATACCGACCATGGTCATCATGTCGGCGAGGTGGCCGATGTTCTTGTCCTTGGTACGCCCCGACAGAAGTTCGTCGCCGATGGCGACCATGGCGGCAGTGACGACTTTTATGCTGCTCATCGGGTGATCCTGTTTGTTTAGTCAGTCATTTAACAGTGAATTATTATTGTTCACATTGCGAGAACAGTCTGTTTCCCGGACGGCTCCTGGCATGCGGCTGCATTTTGATAAATCTTCCGCGCAGCAGTGATCAAGTGGGATCGCTTGTATCCAAAGGAGCAATTATGGCCAAGGTTCTCGTTCTCTATTATTCGGCATACGGACACATCGAAACCATGGCGTACGCCGTGGCCGAAGGTGCCAAGTCTGCGGGTGCCGAAGTCGACGTCAAGCGCGTTCCGGAGCTGGTGCCGGCCGAGGTCGCCAAGGCCTCTCACTTCAAGCTCGACCAGGCCGCGCCGGTCGCCCATGTCGAAGAGCTTGCCCAATACGACGCGATCATCTTCGGCGCCGGCACGCGCTTTGGCACGGTTGCCTCGCAGATGCGCAACTTCATCGATCAGACCGGCAGCCTGTGGGCGTCTGGCAAGCTGGTCGGCAAGGTCGGCTCCGTCTTCACGTCCTCGGCCACCCAGCATGGCGGTCAGGAATCCACCATCCTCGGCTTCATCCCGACGCTGATGCACCACGGCATGGTCGTCGCTGGTCTTCCCTATGCCTTCCAGGGCCAGATGGGCCTCGACGAGATCAAGGGCGGCTCGCCCTATGGCGCCTCGACGATCACCGATGCCGACGGCTCGCGTCAGCCGTCCGAGGTCGAGCTCCAGGCTGCCCGCTTCCAGGGCGCACACGTCGCCAAGATCGCCGCCAAGCTTTCGGCCTGATCATCTCGACGCAATTGTTTCAAGAGTTTAGGCGGCGCCGCAAGGGGCCGCCTTTTCGTTTGGCGGCTAGCCTTTCCGGGTGATTCGCGAATGTGGCAATTCGTACCACACTTGTGCTAATATCCGCGGCGTTCGGCATTGAGTATGCCTTTGACGAGGAGGAATGCGGGGCTGTGCGGCAACGGCCCGCCGAAGACGGGAACGTCTTTCGGATTATTGGGAGGGAAGCATGGCGCGGATTACTTACACCATCGTTCCTCATGACGGCGGATGGGCCTACAAGGCCGCCGACGCCTATTCGGAACCCTTTCCCAACCGCGAAACGGCGCTTGCCGCCGCCAAGGCCGCCGCCGCCGAACAGCAGGTCGGCGGCGACGACGAGGAGATCAGCTTCCAGGACGAAGAGGGCCACTGGCACTTCGAACACACGGATGGCGGCGATCGGCCTGAAGCGACCGTCGAAGACGGCTGAAACGGTCAAGGCGACCGGCTCTATGCGAACACATAGCGTTTAGTATTGCGTGCACACCATCTCTCCCACGGAGGATATTCGATGCACTACAGCGTTCAGATCTTCACCTGGACCCCGCGGCAGGGTGTCCACCAGGTCGGATCGGCAATCGAGGTGGACGCCCCCAATTCCAAGGCGGCAGCGGTCTCGCTTCTCGGCCTCAGGCTGGAAAACCAGGGATGCGCAACGAAACTCGCCGTCCGCGTCTGGCACGACGACGCCTACCAGGCGGAATGCGATTGTTATTACTACAACAACTGAGCGGCCAGTCTCGCCGGCGCAACGTCTCGCTCTCCTGAGAGCATCGGATGCGCCTATCCTGTTGATCCTTGAAAACCGATTGCCTGGTGCGGGCGGCGGGGATCGAACCCGCACAGCCAAGGCCGAGAGATTTTAAGTCTCTTGCGTCTACCAGTTTCGCCACGCCCGCATACAGCCTAGATCAAACACTCAGGTCAAACAGTCAAGGGTGATCGGGGGTTTACGGGGTGGACAACGCCCTTAGGCGCGCTGTTCTCTCGTCTTCATGAAGTAGAAGACGGCCGCGGCAATCAGTGCCCCGAGGGCGTAGACGAAAAACGCGTCGACAAACGGCCAGCCCGAATTGAACGAGTAGATGGCGGGTGCGACAAACAACAGAACCGCCAAACCCGCGAGGCGCGAGGAAAAGACGCTCAAAGCCGAAACCTTCCGCAGCAGCCATCCAATGAGCCTGCCCACCATCACCATCGCAATCGCTGCACCGAAAACAAGCGCCAACATTGATTCCCCTCATCTAAGCCACCATGTGGACGATAAGCTGATTCGTGTATCATCGATACGCATCAACTTATAATTGCGATCGACTTGGCGCTTGCGGACGACAGTCAAGCCTTCGGTGTCAAGCGCTCAAGGACCGAGCCCAACCCGCCGAGATCCGCAATCTCGCGAAACCGCGGATGGTCCTCTGGTTTATCGTCGTGTTCGAACGACCAGGTGAGCGCGTGCGGGACATAGACCCCCCAGCTTCCGGCACCGAGTGCAGGCACGATATCCGACTTCAGCGAATTGCCGACCATCATGCTTTTCAGCGCCCCGTCGCCGTGACGCTTGAAGATGCGCTCGTAGGTGGCGACGGTCTTGTCGCTGACGATCTCGACGGCGTCGAAATGGTCGCCAAGGCCGGAGGCGGCGAGCTTGCGCTCCTGGTCGAAGAGATCGCCCTTTGTGATCATGACAAGGCGAAAGTGGCCGTGAAGTGCTTCGAGCGTTTCCTTGACATGCGGCAGCGGCTCAACCGGGTGCACGAGCATGTCGCGCCCGGCGGCGAGGATCTCGGCGATGACCGAGGAGGGCACCTTGCCATCGGTGACGTCGACGGCGGTTTCGACCATGGAGAGCACGAAGCCCTTGATGCCGAAGCCGTAGAGGCCGAGGTTGCGCTTCTCCGCCGCAAGCAGCCGCTCCGACAGGTGTTCGGTGTCCGTGTGGGCGCTCAGAAGCTCGGCGAAGCGCGCTTCCGTCAGCCGGAAGAACTGCTCGTTCTGCCAGAGTGTATCGTCGGCATCGAAGCCGACGGTCGTTACTGCGTGGGGCATGGTATTACGGTCCGGCAATCTTGAATGGTTGGTCGACGCTGGCGCTCTTGCCGCTGTTGACGTCATTGAAATGGAAGCGCAGCACATAGTCGCCGGCGGGAGCACCTGAGACGTCGATGGTCAGCGTCGAATAAATTTCCTGGTTTCTGAGGTGGCCGGTGAAGGTGAAATCACCGAACGCCTTCTGGCCCGCGAGCACGTCGCCCTTCGGGTTGAGAATATCGAAGTCGACGGTGAAGTGGCTTTCGAGTTGGCCCTTCGTTGCCGAATCCTTCCAGGTGAGGCCGATCGGCTCAATATAGGAGATCAGCGACTCTCCTTCCTTGAACACCGCGCCCTCGCGCGGGTCGTACATGGCGTAGCCGGTCGGCGCCTTGGTGACGAAAACCGCCTTGCCGATCGCCAGTGGCAGCGTTTGCGAGAAATCGCTCATCGCCTGGCGGAGCAGCTCATGGGCCTTCGCCGCGTCGCCGGATGCCGCGAGCTTCTCGGCCTGCACCGCCGCGTCGGCAAGCGGCCCGGCATGGGCGACGAGACCAGCCGAGAGCGTCACGGCGGCGGTCAGCATCGCCAGACGACGTATATGTTTCACCATGACGTTCCCCCATCGCCGGTTTCGACCGACTTTCGGCATCTGCTGCACCGAGTCAAGACGATAGGGCCGCGAGGCGAATGGTCAATGCTTCCAGAAGACCGGCGTCAGGATTACCAACACGGTCAGCACTTCGAGACGACCGAGCAGCATCATCAGCGACAGCAGGTAGAGTTCGGGATCGCCGAGTGTCGAGAAGTTTCCGGCCGGGCCGATGATCGGACCAAGGCCCGGGCCGACATTGGAAAGGCAGGTAATGACCGCCGAGGTCGCGGTGACCAGATCGTAGCCGAGCGCGCCCATGGCGAGACTGCCGAGCACCCACAGCAGGATATAGGTGATGAAGAACAGGAAGATGGAGCGCTGCGTGTCAGCATCGACGGTGTTGCCGCCATAGCGCACCGCATAGATCGCGTTGGGGTAGACGATCTTGTTCAGCCCCGACCGGATCGCATTGAAGAGCACGATGAAGCGATAGGCCTTGATGCCGCCGGCGGTCGATCCGGAACAACCGCCCATGAAGGTGGCGATGAAGGCGGCGATGACGACGAAGGGTCCCCAGAGCGTGTAGTCTTGGCTGGCATAGCCGCTGGTCGAGAGAATAGAGGTGATGTTGAAGAAGGAATGTGCCAGCGCCAGATGGAATTCCACGCCATTGGCGAGCCGATGATAGACGGCAACGGCAATCGAGAAGGCTGAGAGATAGCCGAGGAACACGATGATCTGCGGGTCGCGCAACGCGTCGAGCCTGCCACGAGCGACCAGCACGATCAGGATCGAGAAGGGCAGGCTGCAGAGCGCCATGAAGAAGGTGGCGGTCCAGAGCAGCGGAATGCTGCCGAAATAGGCGAAGGATGCATCATGGGTGGAAAAACCACCTGTCGCCACCGTCGACATCGCGTGGTTGATCGCATCGAAGCGGTTCATGCCCGTCAGGAAATAGCCGATGGTGCAGAGAAGCGTGATGACGACATAGATCGCCAGGAAGGCGCGGCTAAAGCTCGCGAGCCGGGCAAAGGGTTTGTCGCTCGTGTCGGAGGACTCCATCTTGAAGAACGACATGCCGCCGACCCTGAGATAGGGGATGATGAACAGGCCGAGCACGACGATGCCGATGCCGCCAAGCCAGCACAAAAGCGACCGCCAGAGGAGGAGCCCCGGCGGCGCATCGTCCAGACCGACGATCACGGTCGCACCGGTCGTCGTGATGGCCGAGACGGATTCGAACAGTGCCTGGGCAAAATCGAGCTTCATCGATGACAGCCAGAGCGGGATCGCGCCGACAACCGAGAACACGGCCCACAGCATATTGACGAGAACAAAGCCGAACTTCTTGGAGAAGGGCGGCGGGCCCATGCGCGTCGCCATGAAGGTCGCAAGCGAAAGGCCGCCGACCATGAACGCCGAAGCGGCAAAGATCTGCCAATCCGAATGGCCGTAATAGAGATCGACCATCGCCGGCACCAACATGGCGCAAGCAAGATATATGCCGAGGATCGCCGAAATGTGCACGGCATGCCGGATCAGGGTTGCGTTCAAGCGTTCATTTCCCGGAAAAACAGTATGGCCGTGCCGGTGGAACGGTCAGTGCGTCATTTTCAACGTCGGCCCGATTCGAGTCAAAGCCATGGCTTCGGGCGTTGCGATGTGCAATAGCGACCGCCAGCGACCAACTCAACGGAAGACCGCACGTGATGAAGCAGGATGTCGAAACCGCAACCGAAGCCTTGCGGGAGATCTTCCCGCCGACGCCGCTGCAGCTCAACGAGCACCTGAGCGCGCGCTACGGCGCCAACATTTACCTCAAGCGCGAGGATCTTTCGCCGGTTCGCTCCTACAAGATCAGGGGCGCCTTCAACTTCTTCCGCAAGGCGATCGGTGCCGGTGCCTCGGGGAAGACATTCGTCTGCGCCTCGGCCGGCAACCACGCCCAGGGCTTCGCCTTCGTCTGCCGCCATTTCGGCGTTCCGGGTGTCGTTTTCATGCCGGTGACGACGCCGCAGCAGAAGATCGACAAGACCAGGATGTTCGGCGGCGAGTTCATCACCATCAAACTGGTCGGCGATATCTTCGATCAATGCTACAAGGCTGCCCGCGACCACGTGGAAGCGATCGGCGGCGTCATGGTGCCGCCTTTCGATCACGCCGACATCATCGAGGGGCAGGCGAGCGTCGCGGCGGAAATTGCCTGGCAGCTGCCGGAAGGTGTCATCCCTGATCTCGTCGTGCTGCCGGTCGGTGGTGGCGGCCTTGCCGCCGGCGTCACCGGCTACCTCAAGGACAAGGTCGCGGCCGATCATTTCATCTTCTGCGAGCCGTCGGGTGCGCCGAGCCTGCGGGAAAGCCTGGAAACCGGCAGTGTCGTGACCCTCGACCAGGTCGACAACTTCGTCGACGGTGCCGCCGTCGGGCGGATCGGCGATCTGAACTTTGCAGCGTTGCGGCGCTTCTCGCCTGACCAGGTTATGCTGCTGGCCGAAAATGCCATCTGCCGGACGATCGTCGACATGCTGAATGTCGAAGGCGTCGTGCTCGAACCGGCCGGAGCCCTTTCGATTTCGGCGCTCGAAGCGCTGGGCCCCGAGGCGCTTGCGGGCAAGACGGTGGTCGCGGTCGTTTCCGGCGGCAACTTCGACTTCGAACGCCTTCCCGACGTCAAGGAGCGGGCGATGCGCCATGCCGGCCTCAAGAAGTATTTCATCCTGCGCATGGCGCAGCGGCCGGGCGCGCTTCGCGATTTCCTCAACCTGCTTGGCGACGAAGACGACATCTCGCGCTTCGAGTATCTGAAGAAGTCGGCCCGCAATTTCGGTTCCATCCTGATTGGCATCGAAACGAAACAGGCGGAGAACTTCCCCGTGTTGAAGGCTCGCTTCGACGCTGCGGGGCTGCGCTATCAGGACATTACCGAGAACGAGATCCTCTCCAACCTCATCATCTGATCGGCGTGAGGGCGTCGCGGTCGAATATCGGCACTTAAGCTTTGACAGTGTCGGCCGCGGCGTCTAAGTCTTGGGCATGGCATCGTTTTTCTCGAAATTGTTCGGCCGCTCCGGCAACTCTGAAGACCAGGCGCAGGCAGCGCCGGGGAAATCCGAGGCCTATGCGGATTGCACCATCCGCGCGACGCCGATGCGCGAGGGCTCCCAGTTTCGTCTGGCGGGCAACATCGAGAAGGTCTCGGCCGAAGGCGGCGCCAAGGTCCGCAGCTTCATCCGCGCCGATCTCTTCACGTCCGAGCAGGACGCGATCGACGCTGCGTTGCGCAAGGGGCGCCAGATCATTGACCAGACCGGTCCGTCGCTGTTTTCCGATGACGCCCCGTCGCGCCAGGTCTGAGCCGCGCGCCTATATCCAAGATAATCTAAAATAAACAGAACATTGTCTGCCGCAGCTCATGTTCTGCGGCAGGAATGCCGGAGACTTGAGTCGGCGGTTTAGCCTGCTGGAGCGGCCAGGCGCCAAGTGTGTGGGCCACCGCAAGCGGCAGCCCACTGATCGGTTCGTGGCTCAGAGCTTGATGCGGAAACGCGCAAAACCCTCGGCAGCGTCACCGGCGTCCTCGATCGTCACGCCCTTCACCTGCGCCAGGAACTGCCGCGCCTTCGGTCCGCTGTCGAAGGTCACGCTGGTGCCTGCGAGCGGGACGAAGGTCCAGTTGGCGTCGGCCGACGGGTTGATCGTGCCCTGCTCGATGATGTAGCGGACCACCACATCGCGGTTGGTGTCGGGCGCGACGAAGACCACCTTGTCGGCGCCGATGTCGGGGAAGTTGCCGCCGCCGCCGGCGCGGTAGTTGTTGGTCGCTACGACGAATTTCTGAGCCGGATCAATCGATTGTCCGTTGAACTGCAGGTTCTTGATGCGGTTTGAGGCGGCGTTGATGGTGTTGCCGTCCTTGTCGAACTTCGGCGGTACGGAAAGGTCGATCTGATAGGTGACCCCGTCGATGACGTCGAAATTGTAGGACGGGAAGCCGCCGTTGATCAGTGGCGCGTCGGAAGCGCCCGGCTTGACCTCGTTGAAGATCCCGGCAGACATTTCCAGCCAGTTGCGTACCTGCTCGCCGGTAATGACCACGGCCTGCACCGTGTTCGGATAGAGGTACAGATCCGCGACGTTCTTGATGGCGATGTCGCCGGCCGGAACGTCGGTGTAGTAGTCGGCGCCGCCGCGACCACCGGCCTTGAAGGGGGCAGCCGCCGAAAGCACCGGCAGGTCGCGGTGTTCGGTCTCCTTCAGCATGTCCTTGATGTACC
Organism: Ensifer sp. KUDG1; assembly: GCF_050434285.1. Classification (NCBI taxonomy): domain Bacteria; kingdom Pseudomonadati; phylum Pseudomonadota; class Alphaproteobacteria; order Hyphomicrobiales; family Rhizobiaceae; genus Ensifer; species Ensifer sp. KUDG1. Next base: position 980,190 of record NZ_JBNDIG010000002.1, on the reverse strand, counting down.
AGGTCTGCGCCTGGCTGACGATCTGCACCGACGGATCGTCGGCGACCAGGGCAAAGTAGGAATAGAGCGGCGCGCTGGTCTTGCCGACGGGCGTGCGCACATAGGCAAGCGTCGCCTCGTGGTCCTTCTGGGCGGCCGCCAGGACCTCCGGCTTGTCGGCGACCTCGGCGATGACCTTCTTGTCCTCGCGGCGGTAGATCGGGCGTGCCTCGCTCGTCGAACTGACGACGCGCCATTTGCCGCCGTCGCGCTCGATCAACAGGTCGATCAGGCCGAGATGCGAGCCCCAGAAGCCGCCCATGACGCCGGGCTTGCCGGAGATCAGCCCCTTCTCGTTGTCGACGCCGGCAATCTCCTTGAACTTCGGTCCGGGGAAATCCAGGTGGCTGTGGCCGGTGACGATCGCATCGATGCCTTCGATTGCGGCCAGCGGCACGGAGGCGTTCTCGAGGTTCTCCGCATAGGCCTGCTGGCCGATACCGGAGTGCGAGAGCGCCACGACGATGTCGGCGCCTTCTTCGCGCATCTGCGGCACCCAGGCTTCGGCCGCCTTGACGATGTCGCGGGCATTGGCTTTGCCTTCCAGGTGCTTGGCGTCCCAGGTCATGATCTGCGGCGGTACGAAGCCGATAAGGCCGACGCGGATCGAATGCTCCTGGCCGGAACCGTCCTTCACCTTGCGGTCGAGAATGACATAAGGCTTCAGGAACAGTTCGTCCTGGCGCGCCTTGGCGGCAAGCGATCCCTTCGTCAGGTTGGCGCAGACCACAGGGAAATTCGCCCCGTTCAGCACCTTGAACATGAAGTCCAGGCCATAGTTGAATTCGTGGTTGCCGAGCGTGCCGCAGTCATAGCCGAGCACGTTCATGGCGGCGACGATCGGGTGGATGTCGCCATCCTTCATGCCGCGCTGATAGGCGATGTAGTCGCCCATCGGATTGCCCTGCAGGAAGTCGCCGTTATCCACGAGCATGGAGTTCGTCGCTTCGGCGCGGATGGCGTCGATGATCGAGGCGGTGCGCGCAAGGCCGACCGTGTCGTTAGGCTTGTCGCCATAGTAGTCGTAGGGGAACACGTGGACGTGCAAGTCCGTCGATTCCATGATCCTGAGATGCGCCTGATTGGCGGCGGCGCGCGCCGAGAATGGATGCAGCATGACGAGTGCCGAGGAGGCCGCGGCCCCCGCGAGAAGCGAGCGGCGCGTGAGGTGAAGCGGGGAAGTCATCGATGTCATGCGGTCCTCCATTTATCAAGAATGCGGGTCTTCATGGAAAAGGAATACAATCGGGAGTTTTGTTCGCTGGTCACCGAACGACGGTGGGTTGGAGCCGACTATGCCGGAAAGCCGCCGTTTCCGAAAGCGGCAGATTTTCGCACTGAAAGGTCGAGCAACAGCGGACACCTGGTAAAGTTTTCTTCAAGTTTCCTGGTTAACGGTGCTCCAGGAAACGGAACTTTCTCAAGCACATGCCAAACGCCAACCTTCTTCTCTTCGTCGGCGAGGCGCTGGTCTACGTGACGGCGATGATCGGGCTGTTGCACCTTCGTGCCCGACTGGGGCTCGGGGTATTTGTCGCCGCCCTTGGCGTCATGCACTTCATCGAAACCTATCTCGCTGCGGTCTTCTATGTGCAACTGCCGTTCGGCGTGATCTCGCCGGGATCGGCCGTCCTGTTTTCCGGCAAGTTGATGATGATCCTCCTTCTCTATGTGAAGGAGGACGCAGCAACGGTGCGCCAACCGATCTATGGCCTGCTCGCCGGCAATTTCCTGACGGTGGCGCTCAGCCTTCTGCTGCGGCAGCACGATACGGTGTCGATCGTCGCGGAGCGCTCCGCCGACCTCGCCTTCATCGACGAGATGGGATGGCTGATGGTCTGGGGGACGACGATCCTCTACTTCGATGCGCTGATGATCATCCTGCTCTACGAGCGCCTCGGTCGTTGGTTGCGTCACTTCGTGACTGTCCGTTTCCTCATCTGCGGTGTAGCGGTGCTCACATTCGACCAGGCCGCCTTCTATGCGGCGCTGCGCTGGTGGAACGGCGCGCCGGCGGAGGTCTTCTGGGGTGGCTGGATGGCGAAGATGCTGGCGGCGCCCTTCTATGCCCTTGCCGTCGGCCTTTATCTCAACCTCTCGCGCCACCCGTCGCTTGCCATGTCGGACCGGCCGCTCGGCGATATCTTCAACACGCTGACCTTCCGTGAGCGCTACGAGGACCTCTTGTCGCGCTCCGGGCAGGACACGCTGACGGGCTCGCTCGACCGCAGCCGATTCGAGGTCGAGGCACCGGCAATGCTGCACGCCGCGAGCGCCGAAAACGCAGCCGTGACGCTGATGATCATCGACGTCGACCACTTCAAGGGCGTCAACGATCGCTTCGGGCATCTCGAGGGCGATCGCGTGCTCCAACAGCTGGTCGAAACGGTGAAATCAAAGATTCGCCCCGTCGATCGCCTGTTCCGCTACGGTGGCGAGGAGTTCGTCATCCTTTGTCCGGAGATGGACCACGTGGATGGGCTGCGGCGCGCCGATGAAATCCGGATCGCGATATCGAGCCAGTTGTCGACGCCGGATGGGCGCCCGGTGACGGCGAGCATCGGCCTATCGTCGACGCCGGCCGATGGGGGCTCGGTCGAGCATCTGCTGGCGCAGGCCGATCTGAGGCTCTATGCCGCCAAGGGACGCGGCCGCGATTGCGTCGTCGGCCGGTAGGGTCTGCGGCCGCCTTCAGATGCCGACATTCGGCCGATCGATGATTTCGCGCAGCGAGAAGCTCGAGTTGATCTTCACCACGTGGGGCAGGGCCGAAAGCCAGTCGCGGTGAATGCGCTCGTAGTCCTGCAGATCCTTGGCCGCCACCCGCAGGATATAGTCGTATTCCCCCGACATCAGGTAGCAGACGAGCACGTTCGGACAGAGCTTTACCGCCGCCTCGAATTCGGCGAGCGTCTTGGCGAACTGCCCCGAGAGCGAAATGTGCACGATGACCATGATCTGGTAGTCGAGCGCCTTGTGGGCGATCCGGGCATGGTATCCGGCGATCGTTCCCGACTTTTCCAGGATGTCGACCCGGCGCGAGCAGGCCGACGGCGAGAGCCCGACCTTGGCCGCGAGGTCGGCATTCGAGATCCGACCGTTCTGCTGAAGAATGCGCAGAATCGCATGATCGATGGCGTCAAGTTCGCTCATTGGTGATTTCCCTCAATATTTCTCCAAATTCCGCAATATTCTTCGAAATCAATGCGCGTTGGCTTTCGTCTTTGCAAGGACATTCGATTGTCCGCGTGTTTTGCTGATTGCCTCGTCAAAAGCGGCGCAAAGCCCATTACAGGAGAGGAACGCAAGAATGCGTGTCGGTTGCCCGAAGGAAATCAAAAACCATGAATATCGTGTCGGCCTGACGCCCGGCTCGGTGCGTGAATATGTTGCCCATGGCCACGAGGTAATCGTGGAAACCAAGGCCGGGGCAGGGATCGGCGCGGACGACGATGCGTACCGTGCCGCTGGCGCGAAAATCGTCGCGACGGCAAAGGACGTGTTCGAAAAGTCGGACATGATCGTCAAGGTCAAGGAGCCGCAGCCCTCCGAATGGGCGCAACTGCGCGAAGGCCAAATTCTCTATACCTATCTGCATCTTGCGCCCGATCCGGAACAGACCAAGGGCCTGCTCAATTCCGGCGTCACGGCGATTGCCTACGAGACCGTCACCGACGATCGCGGCGGCCTTCCGCTGCTCGCGCCGATGTCCGAAGTTGCCGGGCGCCTGGCGATCCAGGCCGGTGCGACCTCGCTCCAGAAAGCCAATGGTGGCCGCGGGATCCTGCTCGGCGGCGTGCCCGGCGTGCTGCCGGCCAAGGTGACCGTCATCGGTGGCGGGGTCGTCGGCCTGCATGCCGCCCGCATGGCGGCGGGGCTCGGGGCTGACGTCAGCATCATCGATCGCTCGATCCCGCGTCTGCGCCAGCTCGACGATCTCTTTTCCGGCCGCGTACACACGCGCTATTCGACTATCGATGCGCTGGAAGAGGAGGTCTTCTCGGCCGATCTCGTCATTGGGGCCGTGCTGATACCGGGCGCTGCGGCACCGAAGCTCGTGACCCGCGAAATGCTGACCGGCATGAAGAAGGGGGCTGTCATCGTCGACGTCGCCATCGACCAGGGCGGCTGCTTCGAGACCTCGCATGCGACGACCCATTCCGACCCCACCTATGAGGTTGACGGCATCGTGCACTACTGCGTTGCGAACATGCCGGGCGCGGTACCGGTGACCTCGGCGCATGCGCTCAACAACGCCACGCTGCATTATGGTCTGCAACTCGCCGACAAGGGCCTGAAGGCGATTGCCGAGGACCGGCATCTGCGTGCCGGCCTCAACGTGCACCGCGGTCGCGTCACCAACGCGCCCGTGGCCGAAGCGCTCGGCTATGATGCCTATGCGCCCGAAGCAGTTCTGAACGTCGCCTGACAATCGTTTCGGCCCGGCAGCAATGCCGGGCCCATTTCGTCTCAGGCCAGCTCTATCCGGCACTGGTAGCAATTGTTCCGGGTGGAGCGGACGTGCACGGACGTAACGTCCGGTCTCGACAGCAATTCTGTCGCGCGACTTTCCACGTCTTCCCTGGCAACAACGTCGCCGGTTCCATAGACGATGCGCTCGTCCGCGCCGTAGCCGCGCAGCAGGTAGTCGGCGCGTGAGTTCAGGATCGGCGGCAACGCGTCGCCGTCATGCGCCGGGCAGGCCTCGGCGTGCATGAACACGGGCCCGGTTTCCGCATAGGGCTGCAACGAGGAAAACGGCCGAAGCGCGAAAACCAGATAGGGTGCGCCGGCCCCGACATAATCCAGGCAATGACGGCAGGGTACGCCGCCGCCATCGGAGATCTGTCGCTCCGGCGCATTGCCATAGGCGTCCAGCCCGCCTTCTCTCATCCGGCGAGCTTCCGCGTCGGACATCGGAATATAGCGCAACGACATAGTGTATCTCCTTGATCGGCTTTTGTTGTTCGATCAGGAGAGTGCACTGGCCGCAGCAATCGGGACACCCGGAACTTGCCGCATGGTGTTCTTCAGAGGTTCTTCACCAGCTTCAGAAGTTCGGCATCGGTCAAAGGCTTGACTGTGGCTTCGCGGGTCGCGACCGGCGAGAAGCCGAATTGCTGATAGAGCTGCAGCGCGCGGGGATGGTCGAGGTTGTTGGTGGTCACCGTCAACTTGCTCGGATTCAGCGCCCAGGCAGCAAACAGCGTCTGCAGCAGGAACCACTTGCCGAGCCCGAGGCCGAGTGCGTGTTCCATCAGGCCGAAATGCACAAGCTCGACCACGTCGTCGTCGCCCTGATGCAGCTCGAAGAATCCGGCCGGGGCGCCGTTGACGTAAAGGACCGTTACGCTCCGCCGCTTGTCTCCAAGCAGGGCAGCCAGATCCTCGTCGCTCATCCGCAGCCGTTCGGTCCAATGCCAGCGGCGTCCGACGCGCAGATAGAGAAACCGATAGTAGCCGAGCGGAATGTCGGAGACGCGCAGGATCGCGGTCTGGATGTTGACCGGCATCGGCAGGCTCTGCTTCGGCGGAGCCGTCATTTCGAGTTCGGTGACGTGCGCCGTCAGCGAGGCGAGCTTCGGAGTGCGCATGGCGTCACTCGCGACCCGTGACGACGGCGGTGTCAGCGCGCCCGCCCCATTCCGACCAGGATCCGTCATAGAGCGTGTTGTCGGTGTGGCCGAGCGACTGCAGCGCCAAGGTGATGATGGCGGCAGTCACGCCCGATCCGCAGGTGGTGACCACGGGCTTCGAAAGATCGACGCCGGCGGCGGCAAATGTCTGGCGGAGGCTCTCAAGATCCTTCAGCTTCCCGTTTTCCGAAAATACGCCGGACGGCAGACTGTGGGCGCCGGGCATGTGGCCCGAACGAAGGCCGGCGCGCGGCTCGGCTTCCTCGCCATAAAAGCGCGGGGCGCCGCGGGCGTCGGCGATCTGGATCGCGCCATCGGCGACGATCTGCTTCATCCCCGCGAGAGACGTGACCGCGGCCGGCGTGAAGCTCGGCTTGAACGTGGCCGGCTTGGGCGAGGGCACGTCCGTGCTGACGGGCCGGCCTTCCCGGTTCCAGCCGTCCATGCCGCCATCGAGTACATAGACATTCTTGGCGCCCATGATGCGCAATTCCCACCACACGCGTGGCGCCGTCATGATGCCGGGGCCGTCATAGACGACGATCGTGTCGCTCTCGCTGACGCCGAGCGCGCCGACGGCTTCGGCAAAAGCTTCCGGCGAAGGCAGCGTGTGCGGCAGGCCACTCGTATGGTCGGCAATGGCGTCCTGGTCGAAGAAGACCGCACCGGGAATGTGCCCGGCGTCGTATTCCGCCTTCGGGTTGCGCTTCTGTGCCGGCAGGTACCACGACGCGTCGAGGATCCGGATCGAGGGATCGCCAAGGCGCTCCTGCAGCCAATCGGCGGAAACGACAAAGGCGCTCTTGTTGTTGGTCACGGTCGCAACTCCTTACTCAAACTGATGCGCGGTCTTCGGGGGTACCGAAGCGGATACGGAACCGGCGGTTCTCCTTACCCTTTTTCTCGATCTTGGCGATGTGGATGGCGCCGACTTCCTGCGTTTCCGACACATGCGTGCCGCCGCAGGGCTGACTGTCGATCGCCGAATTCTCGCCGATGCAGACAAGGCTGACGCGCCCAAGGCCGATCGGCGGGCGAACATTCTTCGACTTGACGATGCCGGGGTTGGCGGCGAGTTCGTCGTCGGTGATCCACTGGACGTAAACGGGGTGGTTTTCGTCGACGAGCTTCATCAGCGCTGTCGTGACCTCGTCCCGGTCGATCGTCTCGCTCATGTCGAAATCGACACGGCTCTCGTCCTCGCCGACCGAGGCTCCGGTGATCGGGAAGGGACAGACGACCGAAAGAAGGTGGCAGGCCGTGTGCATACGCATCAGCCGGTAGCGGCGCGGCCAGTCGATGTGCAGAACCAGCTTCTCGCCGATCTCGGGTGCCGGCTGGCCCTCGGCCGGCACGTGGATGATGATGTCCTTGGTCTGCCCATGGCGGGCGACCGCGATGTCGATGCGGCTGCCATCGGCGCGCTCCAGAAAGCCCGTGTCGCCGGGCTGGCCGCCGGAGGTGGCATAGAAGCAGGTCTGATCAAGCTCGATCCCGCCGTCTTCGAGGATTCCGGTGACATTGGCCTCGCAGGTCGAGAGGTAGAAGTCGTCACGGAAGAGGGCGGTCACGGTCCTGGTCATCGCATTCCTATCCAACTGATTCGTATGGCACTGCAATGTTGGAAGCCGTCTTCAACCACGTTGGCACCGGCAGCCCCTTGGAGGCGAGGAAGTCCGGGTTGAAGAGCTTCGACTGATAGCGGTTACCATAGTCGCACAGGATCGTCACGATCGTATGTCCCGGTCCGAGATCCTTGGCGAGCCGCACCGCGCCGGCGATGTTGATGCCCGTCGAGCCGCCGACGCAGATGCCTTCCCGCTCGATCAGATCGAAGACGTACGGCACCGCTTCCGAATCGGGGATCTGGTAGGAGAAGTCGGGCGTGAAGCCTTCGAGGTTGGCGGTGATGCGGCCCTGGCCGATGCCTTCGGTGATCGAGCTTCCCTCGGACTTCAGTTCGCCATTGGTGTAGAAATTGTAGAGTGCGGCCCCTTGCGGATCGGCAAGGCCGATCTTGATCGCCGGGTTCTTCGCCTTCAGCCCTTGCGCGACACCGGCTAGTGTTCCGCCGGAGCCGACGGCGCAGATGAAGCCGTCGACCTTGCCATCCGTGTCGCGCCAGATCTCGGGCGCCGTGGTCTCCACATGGGCGTCGCGGTTGGCAACGTTGTCGAACTGGTTGGCCCAGATCGCGCCGTTCGGCTCGGACTTGGCCAGTTGCTCGGCGAGCCGGCCGGAAATTTTCACGTAGTTGTTGGGGTTCTTATAGGGAACGGCCGGCACTTCGACGAGCTCGGCGCCAAGCAGCCGCAGGGCGTCCTTCTTTTCCTGGCTCTGTGTTTCCGGGATGACGATGACGGTGCGGTAGCCGAGTGCCTGGCCGACGAGCGCCAGCCCGATGCCGGTGTTGCCGGCCGTGCCTTCGACGATGACGCCGCCCGGCCGCAACTGCCCGGTGCGTTCCGCATGGCGGATGATCGAAAGGGCCGCCCGGTCCTTCACCGATTGTCCGGGGTTCAGAAACTCGGCCTTGCCGAGGATCGTGCAGCCTGTCGCGTCGGAAACGGATTTCAGCCGGATCAGGGGCGTGTTTCCGATTGCTTCGAGCACGGACGGGAGAATGGCCATTTTCAGAACCTCGTGTTTGAAGACAGGCACCGCGGCAAGGCGGCACGTACCAGGTAAAAACGAACGGCGGGCGGCGAATATCGACAACGTTCCGGGACCGCCGAAATGTTGGCGTGTTTTCGGCTCAGCCTGCACTTCAGGCAAGAAATAGCGTTTCGCCGTCGCTCTGTCCCGAACAAAAATCGTCTCCAGGGACGGCGAGAGCCGGCGGCAAGGAGCGCTGCCGCGAAGAAGGGCCGGGCAAGTCATTTTTCGCCCACAGAAGGAGATGCGTACGTGTTTCCCGGCGCGTGCCGAGGAGTGAGTGATGAGTATTCAATCTACGAAATCGGAACAGAAACTGGCTTGGGTAACGGGCGCAAGCTCGGGAACCGGGCGGGCACTGGCGCTTGCGCTGGTGCGCGAAGGCTACTCCGTCGTCGTGACGGCGAGAAACCACGACAGGCTCGTGGATCTGCAGCATGAAGCGGCAAGTGAAGGGCGGATCACCGTGCTCGACGGCGATGTCACCGACCCCGCCGACATGGAGCGGGTGATGGCGGCGATCGAATACGATCACGGGCATCTGTCTCTCGTGGTGCTGAACGCCGGGGTCGCGCTGCCGGTGCGGGGAGACGAGCTTCACCGCGAGGCCTTCGAGAAGAGCTTTGCCGTCAACCTCAACGGCGTCGTCAACTGTCTCTTGCCGGCGGTGGAGCACATGAAGGCGCAGGGGTACGGACACATCGCCATCGTCTCGTCGGTGGCCGGCTATGGCGGATTGCCGACCAGTGCCGCCTATGGCGCCACCAAGGCCGCGCTGATCAATATGGCTGAAAGCCTGAAGTTCGATCTGGACCGGCTCGGTATCAGGCTGCAGATCATCAGCCCCGGCTTCGTCGATACGCCCGGGACCGCACATATCCGATTTCTGAGACCAGCACCGGTGACCAGCGAGGAGGCGGCAAGGCGTATCGTCGCCGGCCTGAAGTCGCGACGGTTCGAGATTGCCTTCCCGCGCCGCTTTGCCTACGCGGTGAAGCTCATGGATCTTTTGCCCTACAGCCTCTATTTCCGCGTGTTGAGCTGGCTGACCCGCGGCAAGGCGGAGGCCATGGAAGGCAAGAAGCACGCCGGACCCGGCGGGCACCCGCGTCAGGCGGTGTGAAGCACCAGCACAGCGCCGAAGATGAGCGCCAGCCCGACCCAGCCGATCGGCTTCAGCTTCTGGCCGAACAGGAAACGGCCACAGATGGCCGTCCCGAAGATCCCGGTTGCGCCAAGCACGGCATAGGCAATGGCGAGCTCCATGCCCTTGGTGGCTTCCGCCAGGAAGGCAAAGGCGGCGAGCACCAGCAGGATCGAGAGAATGCCCCAGCCACGGCGGGCGAACCCCTCCGATTTCGTCGATGCAAGGTTGGCCCCAATATCGAGGATGCCGGCCACGACCGCGAGAACGAAGTAGATGCTAGGCGCGCTCATCGGCGGCTCCTTCACGCGCTGCTTCGTTTTCCTCATGATACTCGCCTGCATTGACGAGCAGGATGCCGACGATCGCCATCGAAAGCCCGAGCATTTCGCGTCCGGTCAGCACATGGCCGAAGACGAAAACCGAAACCAGTGTGATGATGGCGACCCCCGAACCTTCCCAGATCGCGTAGGCGACGCCGACCGAAATCGTCTTCACGGCCTTCGCCAGGAAGACGTAGGAGAGCGCGATCGAGACATACATGACGATGTGGCCGAGGTAGGAGCCGCTTTCGGAAGCGGCCTTCATCACCGTCAGGCCCACCACTTCGGTCGCGATGGCGAGCGCGAGGAAAAACCATGCAAGACGCATGCTGTACCTTTGAACAGAAACTTGGATCGACCGCCTCTTAAGCGCTACGGGTGACGCGGTAAAGACGCGGCGTACGCTTCACTCGAAGACGATCTGCCGGACATCGATGTTGCGGGCGCGGAACCCGGCCTCGCAATAGTAGAAGTAGAACTCCCACAGCCGCTTGAAGCGCAGGTCGAAGCCGAGCGGCTCGATCCGGTTCCAGACCGCCCAGAACCGCTCCCGCCATTCGCCGAGCGTGCGGGCATAGTCTACCCCGAAGCCGAAGTCGTTGATCATCCGCAGGCCGACATTGCGGCCAAGCTCGACCAGATGCTCGCGCGTCGGCAGCATCCCGCCTGGGAAGACGTATTTCTGGATGAAATCCGGATTGGAGCGATACTCCTCATAGGATTCGGGCTTGATCGTGATGATCTGCAGTCCGGCCTTGCCGCCGGGTTTCAGGCACCGCTTCAGCTGCGAGAAATAGGTTGCCCAGAATTTTTCGCCGACCGCCTCGAACATCTCGATCGAGACGATGCGGTCATAGGTGCCTGTTTCCTCGCGATAGTCCTGGAACTTCAGTTCGACACGGTCGGCAAGGCCGGCCCGCTGCATGCGCTCGCGGGCGAAGGCCAGTTGCTCGCGGCTGATCGTCAGCCCGGTGACCTTGCAGCCGATTTCCGCTGCCGCGAACTCGGCAAAGCCGCCCCAGCCGCAACCGATCTCGAGCACGTGGTCGCCGGCACGCAGATTCGTCGCCTCGGCCAGCGCGCGGTACTTGGCTTTCTGCGCCGAGCGGAGATCGTTGGCGCCGGTGGCGTAGAGCGCGGACGAATAGGTCATGCTCGGATCGAGCCATTCGCTGTAAAACGCATTGCCGAGGTCGTAGTGGGCCTGGATGTTGCGGCGGGCGCCGGAGCGGGTGTTGGCATTGCGCCAGTGCAGGAACTTGTCGAAGAGGCGCAGAAGTCCGCGCGCGCGGTTCGGGAAATTATTGCCGATTTCGGCGTTGACGAGGAAGAGTTCGAGAAAGGCGCCGACATCGGGACTGTCCCAGTCGCCGTCGATGTAGCTTTCCGCGGCCCCGATGGTGCCGCCTGAAATGGCGCGCTGGGGCAGGTTCCAGTTGTTGAGATTGAGGATGGCGCTGGGGCCGGCCCTGGCGCCTTTGATCACCAGCCGGCGACCATCTGGCGTGGCGAGCATCAGCGTTCCCACCTGAAGGTGCACCAAGGCGCCAAGCACCATGCGCGCCTTGAGCGGAAAATCCCGCACGGCCGTCGCCAGGTTGTCGGAAGATAGCTCCACCGCATCGGAAAATGCAGCAAAATCGGCTTCCAGGTTACGCACACACCACCCCCTCAGCTGTTGCATCCGTAAGGTGAGCCTAGCCGCAATCGGGCAAGACGCCAACTGAGGAATTCTACCGGAGGGTCTATGGGCCCTCGGAATCTCCCGGCGCGCCTGTGACTTGCCGGAAAGCCGCCAGTGCCCGATCCCGCGCAACGGCATGGTCGACCATCGGTTTGGGATAGGTCGTACCAAGTTCGATGCCGGCTTCCGCAAGGGCTGTGGCGGGCGCTGCGAAGGGGCGATGGACATAGCGCGGGGAAAGGCGCTCCAGTTCCGGCACGAAGCGCTTCACATAGAGACCATCGGGGTCGAATTTTTCGCCCTGCAGCAGCGGATTGAAGATCCGGAAGAACGGTGCGGCGTCCGCGCCCGATCCGGCGACCCACTGCCAGCTTGCGCCATTGTTGGCCGGATCCGCGTCGACTAGCGTGTCACGGAACCACGCTTCTCCCTTTCGCCAGTCGACGAGCAGGTCCTTGATGAGAAAGGAGGCGACGATCATGCGGACGCGATTGTGCATGTAGCCGTGACGCCACAGCTGGCGCATGCCGGCATCGACGATCGGGTATCCGGTGAGGCCCTTGGTCCAGGCGGTGAAATTGTCCTCGTCGTTCAGCCAGTGGAAGCGGTCGAATCGACGGTCGAGGTTGCGGCGGGGGAGCTCAGGATAATGAAACAGCAGATGGTAGGAGAATTCGCGCCAGGCGAGCTCCTTGCGGAAGGTGGCGGCCCCTTCGCCGCTGTCGGCCTGGGGGCCGGCTGCCGCATGCCAGGCCTGCGCCGGCGAGATTTCTCCAAACGCCAGATGGGGCGAGAGCAGGGATGTGCCATCCGCATCGGGAAAGTCGCGGCGACGTTTGTAGGCGTCGAGCTTTTCGTCGATGAATTCTTCGAGGCGGGTGGCCGCGCCGTCTTCGCCCGGCGTCCAGACCTCGCTGAATGTTGCTGCCCAGTCCGGCTTTGTCGGTAACAGCGACCAGTCGTCGAGGCGCTCCGATCGCGGCCAGGTTTCCGGTGCTGCAATATGGTGCGGCCGGTCGATCGGCGGTGCCGGCTCGTTTTTCAGCTCGAGCGCGCGCCAGAACGGCGTGAACACGCGGTAGGGGCCGCCCGTGGTCGTCAGCAGCCGCATGGGCTCGTGCAGCAACTGTCCTGCAAAGCTCTCGGCGGTGATGCCCCGTTCGGCCAGCGCCTTCTTAAGCGCGGTATCCGTGGCGATGCCGCTCGGGTCGTAGCGGCGGTTCCAGTAGATGCGCTCCGCGCCGCTTGCGCGCGCGATCTCGACGATCACGTCCAGCGGCGTGCCTGATCGAAGAACGAGGCTTGAAGCGCACTCGGTAAGACTTGCGCCCAAAGCTTCAAGCGAATGGTGCAGCCACCACTCCTGAGCCGCGCCGAGCGGACCGTTGCCGCTGTCGGCGGGTTCGCGAATATAGAGGGGAATGACGGCGGCTTCGCCGGCAGCGGCCGAAAGGGCGCGATTGTCGGCCAGGCGAAGATCCTTGCGGAACCAGACGATGATGGGCGGCGCCGCGGCCTTTGTCATGGAGAACCATCGGGAGGTTGGGGATTGATCACCCAGGGAACATAGGTGCAAAATGAAAAAGAGCCATTCGCATCGCTGCAAATGGCTCTTTTAGAAAGTGGCTCCCCGGGCCGGATTCGAACCGGCGACCTGTCGATTAACAGTCGAATGCTCTACCGCTGAGCTACCAGGGATCATCCGCGCCGCTGTTGTGCTGTGCGCTTCAGAAGTGAGGCTGCTAATACGCATGCTTTTCTGATTTGCCAAGCGCTTTTTTCAAAAAAAATGACAAGTTCCGTTGCGAGGCTGTGGAGAAGTCCCCAATTGTGGGAAAACACGCCGGATAGGGAATGATGAATAAAAACAGGAAGCAGATGCATTTCGGCATTGATCCGCAGACACGACAGATCGTGCTGGGCAAATGGCGCATCGCGCTGCCCGACTCTCCGCTCTTGCGCATCCTGCTGGGTTCGCTGCTGGTGTTCTGCGGTTTTCTCGGCTTCCTGCCCGTGCTGGGCTTCTGGATGATACCGCTGGGCCTGATCGTGCTTTCCCACGACATTCCCTCGGTTCGCCGCCGTCGTCGTCGCCTGGCCGTCTGGTGGGCGCGCTGGCGCGGGAAAACCAATTCCTCGAAGGGTTCCTGAGCCGAACGCCGTTTGCCGCTCCTCTTGTTGCGGGCAGGGGCCGTTCCCAGTCCTTCGGGCGGTCGCGGTTCGATTCCCGAATATTTCAAGAACCGCCGTGATGCTCAGGGCGAATGACCGGTTCGTCGCAGGCTTCCCCTCTGTTGGGGTACCCTCGAAAACTTTTCGGCAACCCATCAAACGCATAATGCGGTCTCGAATCAGGATGGGGACCGATGGCCAAAGCCACTACGAAACGTCGACGCCGCAGTTCGGGCAGAAGCAGCAGCAAGCAGGGCGGCATGGCGCCGTGGTATCTGGCCGCAGCGCTCACCCTTGGCGGCGTCATGGCCTATGACCATCGCGCCGAGTTGCGGCACTGGCCCGTGGTTTCCGATGTCGTGGCTTTTGCGTCGCGAACGGAAACGAAGCCGAAGCCTCCGCGTGCCGTTCCTGAAGCGCAGGAGCGCGTCGCGCATCAGGCGGACAGGCACAAGCCTAATCCGAAGCCCGACCCGGTCACGAAGGTCGCCCTGGCCGCACCGGTGCCGTCGGTGAATGTCGGCGTCACGCCGCCAACCCCCGTCGTGCGGCCGAATGAAGAGGTGAAGACGGCGTCCATCCGCACCGACCAGTTTTATTTCTGCGGCATTCGCAACGACAACTGCGTGATCGATGGCTCCACCTTCGTCTTTCATGGCGAGACGATCCGTGTCGCCGACGTCGATGCGCCGCGAATCCGCCAGGCAAGCTGCGACAAGGAGCGTTCGCGCGGCTTCTACGCCAAGCAGCGCCTGCGCGAGTTGCTGAACGCGGGCGACTTCAAGCTGGTTTCGGCAGGCGGGCGATCAGACGCCAAGGCCGGCGAAAAACTGCGCCTGGTTACCCGTGGCGATCAATCTCTTGGACGCGTGCTTGTCTCCGAGGGGCTCGTGCGCCCGTGGGATGGACGCCCGACGCCCTGGTGCTGAGATCAACCGGGAGCCGATCGGCGGGCATCGGCGATCGTTCTGTGGAAAGTATCTATCCAACAAATCGACGGCGCGTTTTTCAGAAAATGCCTCTTGCGGTTTTTCTGCAATCATTCTAAATCCGCGCCAACGCTTGGTTATCCGAGCTGTGAGGCCTCGTGGCGGAGTGGTGACGCAGAGGACTGCAAATCCTTGTACCCCGGTTCAATTCCGGGCGAGGCCTCCAAAAATCTCACCTCGTTTGAATTGGTTTGACGTTCTGCCTTAGGGCAGCGCGGGTCGTTTCGCGACCCCACGTCCGCGCAAGCCACGTCTCCTATGCCTCCGTCGGATCTTATCGCTTCGGTGAAATCGGTAGAGGGGGAACGATGACTCCGCTGAGATCAGCCGCATCGGTAGCGTCCGTCAACATTAAGAACGGAGGCAATGGCATCAATGAAAAAGAGACTGATCCTGACGGCGTTGGCGTGTTTTGCGGCGACCGCTATTGAGGCGCACGCTGACGACCTGGTTTTCCAGCTGAAGAACAACACCAGCGTGGTACTGACGAACTTCTATACGTCACCGGTCGGCGTCAATGAGTGGGAAGACGATGTTTTCGGTCGGCAGGTCCTGAACCCCGGCGAGAGCATGGAGATCACCATTGCCGACGGGCGGGACGTCTGCAAATACGACATGCGATTCGAATTCGAGGAGGGCTCGGCCCTCGATACGACCGAGGACACGCAGGATCTCTGCGAGCTCGGAGAATATACGATCCACGAATAGACGATCTGGATTTCACCCGAAATGGAAAGAGCCTCGCCAATTGCCTTGGCGAGGCTCTTTTTTGATCCGGTGTTCTGCCTGCAGCTCAATGGTAGCGGCGGATCAGCCCGACAAGCTTGCCCTGGATCTTCACGCGATCCGGTCCGAAGATGCGCGTCTCGTAGGCGGGGTTGGCGGCTTCGAGCGCAATCGACGCGCCCTTGCGACGGAAGCGCTTCAGCGTCGCTTCCTCGTCGTCCACGAGCGCCACGATGATGTCGCCGGGATTGGCCGAGTTGCCGTTGCGGATGATCACCGTGTCGCCATCGAAGATGCCGGCCTCGATCATCGAATCGCCCTTCACTTCAAGGGCGTAATGTTCGCCGCTGCCGATCATGTCGAGCGGCACGGTGATGTCATGGGTGTTGTTCTGGATTGCCGAGATCGGAACGCCGGCAGCGATGCGCCCCATCACCGGGACGGAAACTGACGTGCTTTCGGCAACTGGGGCGGGCTTCGGCGCGGCAGGAGCGGCCGCCGGCGGCTTTCCAAGGCTGCCTTCGATCACGCTCGGCGAGAAGCCTCTGCGCGGCTGCTGCTGGCCGGCGGCGTAGGCTTCCGGAAGCTTGATGACTTCGAGCGCGCGCGCCCGGTTCGGCAGCCGGCGAATGAAGCCGCGTTCTTCGAGCGCGGTGATCAAACGGTGGATGCCGGACTTCGACGCCAGGTCGAGCGCATCCTTCATTTCATCGAATGACGGCGGTACGCCCGACTCCTTCATGCGTTCGTGAATGAACAGAAGCAATTCCTGTTGCTTGCGGGTCAGCATGGCACGTCGCTCCAGAGGCGTGAAACAAATCAAGAACAGACACTATCTGTTCCATATGTGTTCCGCAAGTGCCTAAAATTCCGTGAATTCAGGCAATTGGCCGCTTCTGCGGGTGTCGATCGGTCACTTTTGCGGGAGCAGGGCGCCTATCGGCGACGGTGCGTGCCAAAAACGCGCCGGCAGGCACCAGTCGCGCAGCTGATTCGAGCGAATCACGGGGCTCTATGAGGAGAGATTTAGGTCGCTTGCGAGGTCGAGCAGGCGTCCTCGAACTCCTTCACCGTCTCTGCGCTGTTGTCTTCCGGAAGCACCGCGTCGGCCGCGTCGGTCGCGACGGGCGTGTCGCCGTCATAAACGAAGGACTGGATGTAGAACGCCAGCGCGCCCTTCCACACGTTGCGTCCATCGATCTGGTGGCACGGCACGGCCCGTTCGAAATCGGTCTGGAGTTCATCCACCGTCGCAGCGCTGAGCTTGACGTCAGGCATATTGGGCGATGCGACTATCGAAGCGAGAAGCAGGGCGGCAAGCACGGGGAACGTCCACTTGATGAAGGGGTGGCACTACAGGGTGGGAAACGATGTGAACCGTGCTTTCGTTCCGAAGTCCAGCAAGCATGGCGATCACTCTGCCGTGTTCAACAGCTCTTTGCCTGCAGGCTGTGTCTGATTTGCGCCAGCCGCTGCACCTCGAGTTCATCTTGACCGTTCCTCTTGCGACGGGCGAAGAACGCACCGGCACTATCGGCTCTGGGGCCGGGGGTGGGGGATGCGCAAAAATCCCTGCGAGGAAGGGGCTTCACCGTCTCGACAGGAGGTCAAAAAAAGATAACTTTGCGTGGAAAGTGGAGTAATTGCATGCGTAGATTGTCGTTGGTGGTGCTCGGTCTGTTGCTCACGGCCGGAGCGGCGTCTGCTGAAGAAGGGCGTTCGAACATCTGGAAACGGATCAACGCCTGG
The DNA here is from genome assembly GCF_050434285.1 of Ensifer sp. KUDG1. Classification (NCBI taxonomy): domain Bacteria; kingdom Pseudomonadati; phylum Pseudomonadota; class Alphaproteobacteria; order Hyphomicrobiales; family Rhizobiaceae; genus Ensifer; species Ensifer sp. KUDG1. Next base: position 963,073 of record NZ_JBNDIG010000002.1, on the reverse strand, counting down.
ACGGTGGGGTCCGATCCTTCCCTTGGAGGCTCGTGTTACGCCGCGACGAGCTATGATGCCGGCGCGATCCTTCGTATCGGGTTTTATCCGCGGGGGTCGGCGAACCTGGCGTTTCTTTCGATCGGCAATGCCGAGTGGAAATCCATCGAGCCGCAGCGGGAATATGACGTCGCCCTGCAGCTCGACCGTGGTCGCCAGTGGCCGGCCGTTGCGTTCGGCGTCGATCTTACCGGCGCCAAGGCCCTCGTCGTCAACTTTTCCAACACCGACTTCTTTACCGAATTCGTTCGCAAGAACACCTTGGCGCTGGCCTTCGAGGGACGCGTCGTCGCGAGCCTCAGCCTGCGCGATTCGATGAAGGCGGTGAGCGAGATGTTCAAATGTCAGGAGGCGGTGAGCGCCCTGATCCCGAATGGCGGGCAGGGGGCAGCGAACGATCCCTTTGCTGGCGCCGGTGGCACTGCCCCGAACAACGATCCGTTTGCCGGTGGCGGCCAGACCAAGTCGTCGAAAGATCCTTTTGCCATGTGATGGGCGCGTCCGCTTGCCGCAGAGAGGTGAATATTCCTAAAATGTTGCTGGTATCGGGCTCGGTACCCTCGACAGCGGCGCGGGGACCTATCAAAATGCGGGCAAACGGGGGTTTTGCATGCGTAGATTGCTGGTCGGATTGGTAAGCTGTCTGATCGCCGCGGGATCGGCTGCGGCTGAGGAGTCCGAAATCATCAAGTGGAAGGACGTCGACGGTTGGACCGTTGCATCCGACACCTCGATGGAGGGCTCCTGCTTCATCTCGTCGGAATTCGACGGCGGCGTCACCTTGCGCCTCGGGTTCTATCCCAAGGGCTCCGAGTCGCCGCTCTACATGAGCTTCGCCAGCGACGACTGGCGGTCGCTCGAGGTCGGCAAGGAATACGACCTGACGTTCCGCTTCGACAAGACCGAGCCCTGGAGCGCTTCGGCGACCGCCGCTGGCGACGCGAGCGGAAAGTTTCTGTTCGTGAACGTGACCGACGCCGAGTTCCTGACGGGCTTCGTGCGCAAGCGGGGCTTGGCCATCGCGTTCGAAGATCGCGTCATCGCCAATCTCAGCCTGCGTGGCACCGGCCCCGCAGCCGAAGAGCTGATGAAGTGCCAGAAGGCAGTCGACGAGATCATCGCCGACGAGGGCCGCAAGTCCAAGGAGAAGAAGGCGGATCCGTTCAATGCACCGAGCGAAAAACGCTCGGCACGGGATCCGTTTAGCCTCTGAAAACAGGGGCGCGCGAGCGGGCGTTGTTGCGCGAAGGCCGGGCGGTGGCCGGGACGAGTGGTGTCCCCAGAGAAACTCGAACTTGCGATCTGCTGATTACAAATCAGCCACTCCTCCAGTGCTTCGGCAATTGGCTCAATTCTGTTTGCCTTGGTGGAGCCGAAGGGAGTCGAACCCTCGACCTCCGCAGTGCGATTGCGGCGCTCTCCCAACTGAGCTACGGCCCCGTGCCATCCAGTCAACACGACGGCCGCCGAGCCTGTCAATAGACGCGCGCCAGCACGCCCGCTCGAACGTCGTTGCCCGATAAGTGTTGCTCGATCCGGCTAGGAGGAGCGAGGCCGTCGGGCTCTGAACCGCTTCTGAACTCCACCCATTGTCGAACTCTGCCGGCGGGTTTACCCTGCAACCGGACGATGGCGCTCCGTGAGCCTCGTTGAAGTGTCGGCGGTACACGCCAACCATGAAATGCCGTCCGGGCACCGGTTGTGAACGCCATGATGCCCGCGCCAATTACACGATTTTCGTATGTGAGATAGGCCCCTGCCGGCCCGCTGTTCCCATCAGAAACCTCTCCGTGGCCCGGCGATTGGAGGAGGATTGGCAAATGGCTCAGATGATGAAGGCGGCCGTGGTCCGGCAATTCGGCGCGCCGCTGACGATCGACGAATTGGCGGTGCCCACGCCGCAGCCGGGGCAGATCCTGGTCAAATACGAAGCAACGGGCGTTTGTCATACCGATCTCCATGCCGCAAACGGCGACTGGCCGGTAAAACCCAGTCCACCGTTCATTCCCGGACACGAGGGCGTCGGCTATGTCTCGGCGGTCGGCGCCGGCGTCAAAAGAGTGAAAGAGGGAGACCGGGTCGGCGTTCCCTGGCTTCACAGCGCCTGCGGCTACTGTCCGCATTGCCGTACGGGTTGGGAGACGCTGTGCGCGGCCCAGTCGAACACGGGATATTCGGTCAACGGAACGTTTGCGGAGTACGGACTGGCGGATCCTGATTTCGTCGGCAGCCTGCCGAACGCGCTGGAGTTCGGCCCTGCCGCGCCGGTGCTCTGCGCGGGTGTGACCGTCTACAAGGGATTGAAGGAGACCGAAGTCCGTCCTGGCGAATGGGTGGCAGTCTCCGGCATCGGGGGGCTCGGCCACATGGCCGTGCAATACGCCAAGGCGATGGGCATGCATGTCGTCGCCGCCGACATTTTTGACGACAAGCTGGCGTTGGCAAAGCAACTGGGCGCCGACATCACGGTCAACGGCAAGGCGAAGGATGCGGTCGAGCAGGTCATCAAGGCTACCGGCGGCGTGCATGGCGCGCTTGTGACTGCCGTCTCACCGGCTGCGATGGAACAGGCGTTCGGCTTCCTTCGCTCGCGCGGCACCATGGCGCTCGTCGGCCTTCCCCCCGGCATGATCTCTGTGCCGGTCTTTGAAACGGTTCTGAAGCGCATCACGGTGCGTGGTTCGATCGTCGGCACCCGCCAGGACCTGGAGGAATCGCTGCAATTCGCCGCCGAAGGCAAGGTCGCGCCGCATTTCTCGTGGGATAGCCTCGAGAACATCAACGAGATCTTCCGCCGCATGGAAGCCGGCAAGATCGACGGTCGCATCGTGATGAGCCTGCAGTAATCGACTTGGCCTGGTTGGTCGAGGCTCACCGGGTCCATGCCCAAGTGACACGTGTCGAGCATTTATTCTTGTGCGCTTTCCTTCAATCGCCGGTCGCCAGTGAGTCGTCCGGCGAAATGCCGATAGACCTTTTGCGGAAAGGAAATGGCAATGCGCAAAGGCATGTTCTCAGACCAGCATGCACTGTCCAGGCGCGACCTCCTGCTGGTGGCGGGGACCGCAGCGGCCACGCTGACCGCCTATAGTCACGCCGCCCGTGCCGCAGCGGGCGCAAGCAACCTCGCAATCGACGAGGTGAAGCAGGATGAGGACGTCTTTGCCTATATCAGCAGGATCAAGGGTGGCTTTGACGAGACGACCTATCGGCAGGTGCTGGGATGCGCGAATGCCTTCAAGGAAGGCGACCAAACAATCGGTGTGGCTGCGGACAGTGACGCGTCCCGAACGAACGCACGAGGCCTCCTGGCAAGAACGAAGATCGCAGACCTCGATCGGCACCCTCTGTTTGAGGACGATCTGCAACGACTGATCTGGCAGACCACCGACAAGGTCCAGCAGGAAAAGCTGAAGGACTGGACCATGGGCCAGCTGAAGGAATTTCTTCTGACCAAATCGGAAGATGAGATCAAAGGCGTCATGTATGGCCTGACCAGCGATACCATCGGCTGTGTGCCGAAACTGATGAGCAATGACGAGCTGATCGCCGTCAGCCAAAAGATCTTCAATGTCATGCCCGGCACCAAGTTGGGGGCCAAGGGATACATGGGCGCACGGATCCAGCCGAATTCGCCGACCGACCATCCCGACGACATCATGTGGCAGGTCTTCGACGCGTTTTCCTACGCGACCGGAGATATCGTCATCGGTACCAACCCGGTGGACAGCACCGTCGACAGCGTGGTCACGGTGGAGCGGGCGCTGAAAGACATCGTGGATACGTTCAAGCTGGTAGACGTCATTCCGTGGTGCGTGCTCGCCCACATCGACGTCCAGGGTGAGGTCAGCGAGGACTTTCCCGGCACAGTCTCCACCTTGTTCCAGAGCCTTGCCGGTACGGATGATTGCAACAAGATCTTCGACATCACCAATGAGAAGATCCTGAAATATGCAAACGCGAAGGCAGGGGAGCGCTACGGTCTCTACTTCGAAACCGGGCAAGGATCGGAATTCACCAACGGCGCGGCAAACGGTGTCGACATGATGGTGCTTGAGTCCCGGAAGTACGGGTTCAGCCGGGCCATCGGCATGGAACTTGCGAAAGTGCAGCCGAAGGGCGCATGGCTGCATGTCAACGATGTCGCCGGCTTTATTGGGCCTGAAGTGTTCAAGAGCCGGGAACAACTCGTGCGGTGCTGCCTCGAGGACATGGTGATGGGCAAGCTCCACGGCCTGACCATCGGCCTCGATATCTGCACCACCCTGCACATGACCGTCAGCCTGGACGATCTCGATTGGTGCCAGGACCAGATCATGCCGGCCAACCCGGCCTACCTGATTGCTCTGCCCACCAAGAACGACCCGATGCTGAGTTATCTCACGACCGCATTTCAGGACCACGTGCGCGTGAGGGATAAGTTCGGCTTCAAGGTCAACGATGCGATGTGGGATTTCTACAAACGACTTGGAATAGTCGGCAAGGACAACACCTACACGTCAAATTATGGCGATCCCCTCTGGGTCTATTACCAGTACCGCCTCGCCAAGGGGGACAAGCGGCCGAAGGAGAAGGTTTACGCCGAGGGTCGGCGGCTGATGACGGAAGTCGAGGCAAGGGGCGTGGATCTGGCGACGGGCCATGGTGAGAAGATATGGGATCTCAACCCGGCGCTCGCGACGAAGGTGAGGGGTCTTTACGACGACGCCAAACTCTCTCTTTGGGCCGAACTTACGCCGGATTTCATTGCGGCCGTGCCCAGCGTCGTCCCGGTTCGCACGCTGTCCAAGGATCGGAACGACTACATCGCGCACCCGACCACCGGTGAAACGCTGAGCCCGGACTCAATCAAGGCTATCGAAGCGATCAGGGCGTCGTGGAAAGGCGATATGCCCAAGGGCCAGATCGTCATTTCAGATGGCCTGAACGCCAAGGCCATCATGGATGACGGCCATCTTTCGCCCTATCTGGAGGAAATGCGCAGGCTGCTCGGCGATGCCGGCGTCTCGGTGAGCGACAAGAACATCCTGGTCACCAGCGGCAGGGTGCGGGCTGGCTACAGGATCGGCGAGACGTTGTTTGCCGACGCCGATCCCAACACCTTTCGAGGAATTCTCCACATCATCGGCGAGCGGCCCGGGACCATGCACCATGCCTACTCCGTCTACATCACCGTCGCCAAAGGAAAGCGTTGGGCGGAGAAGGACATCGATCACGACATGACGAAGCTGGTCAGCAACGTCGCCGACACAGCACTTGCACCTAAAGAAGCGGCGAAGGAAACCTTGACCATTATCCGGGAGATCATCGGCAAGGACGTCAACGGCAGCCGGCGCTTCGGGTGACCCTGAACGCGTTGTAGGGCAACAAGGCACTCGCTGTCCGGTGGCGTCGGCGGTCGTGCATCGTGTCGCCGCCGCATGCTGCTGCTTTCGGAGGGCAGAAAACGCGGTTGCTTCTTCGGGGCGTGACTTTCCGACGTCAGAACCGCTTCTTCAGAAAGTAGCGCGCAATCGCCCCTTCACCGCCTTCGAGTTCACCAAAGACCTCGAAGCCGAGCTTTTCATAAAACGGCCGGGCCTGGAATTCGAAGGTGTCGAGCCAGAGGCCGACATAGCCGCGCTGGCGCGCGATCTTCTCCGCTTCCTCGATCAGGCGTCGGCCAAGGCCTTGGCCGCGGTATTCATCGGGAACGGCGAGGTAACGGATAAAGGCCCAGCCATATCCATCGGTCGCATAGAGCCCACCCGTCGCGACTTTCGTCTCCGGATCGCGAAGCACGACGGCAAAACCGGGCAGATCGGCCATGCCGCTATGGGCGTCATTGTAAGCGTCGAGCGGTGCGACGATGCCACTGAGGTCATCCCGGTTCGGGTCTTCAAGTATAATGTCTATGATCGGGGTGGGCATGGCTAGAAACTCGGTCGCATGGTGGCTCGGCCTATAGATTCTTGTTTTGTTCTATAAAGCAATCCAACCCGAAGAAAACTTCGGGTTGGCAATGCTTGCCGTTATCGTTCGGACGTCGTCAGCGACGACGGACCGCTTAGCTGCAGCCGCTCGTTGCACCGCAGGTGTCGCACTTCTCGCAGGTGCCGTTGCGCACCATGGTGAAGTTCTGGCACTCGGTGCACATGTTGCCGGTGTAGCCCTGCATGATCGAGCGGGCGCGGCGTTCGGCTTCCACCTTCTTGGCATCCGACTTGGCCGATGCCGCTTCGGCGGCCGCCTTGTCGGAGAAGAGGGCGGTGACTTCCTGCTCGACTTCGTCGGCGATCTCTTCTGCCAGCTCCGCAGCCCGCTCTTCATAGTCGCGCTTGAAAGCGACGATTTCCGAGGTGGCGATCGCGGTCGTCGTTTCCAGCTTGCGCACCGTGTTTCCGGCGATCGCCGTCACGGTCGCGCCCGAGGAGGCGCGGGCGGGAGCACCCGTCGACGAGCCCTTGGGCTCGCTGGAGGCCCGCTCGCCGGTGCCGCCGACGATCGTCGGCTTGTAGCCGCGGGTCCAGCCGGTCGAGATCAGGTTGGTCTTGCCTTCCTGGATGCCCTTGCCGAGTGCGGTGTTGCCGAAATCGGACGTGTCCACGTGAGCAAGATCGTGACGGCCGAGATAGGAAACCGCCAGTTCGCGGAAGACGTAGTCGAGGATCGACGTCGCGTTCTTGATCGCGTCGTTGCCCTGGACCATGCCGGCCGGCTCGAACTTGGTGAAGGTGAAGGCCTCCACATATTCTTCGAGCGGCACGCCGTACTGCAGGCCGAGCGAGATGGCGATCGCGAAGTTGTTCATCATCGCACGGAAGGCGGCGCCTTCCTTGTGCATGTCGATGAAGATCTCGCCGAGGCGGCCGTCACCGAACTCGCCGGTGCGCAGATACACCTTGTGACCGCCGACGACGGCCTTCTGGGTGTAGCCCTGGCGGCGGTTCGGCAGCTTTTCGCGGGCGCGGATCACCTTCTCGATGACACGCTCGACGATCTTCTCGGTGATGGTGACGGCCTGGGCGGCGGCGGGCGCCTGGATCAGATCCTCCAGCGCATCCTCGTCCTTGTCGTCCTCGATCAGCGAGGCGTTCAGCGGCTGCGACAGCTTGGAGCCGTCGCGATAGAGGGCGTTTGCCTTCAGCGCCAGCTTCCAGGAGAGCATGTAGGCGTTCTTGCAGTCCTCGACGGTCGCCTCGTTCGGCATGTTGATCGTCTTGGAGATGGCGCCCGAGATGAACGGCTGGGCGGCCGCCATCATGCGGATGTGGCTTTCGACCGAGAGGTAGCGCTTGCCGATCTTGCCGCAGGGGTTGGCGCAATCAAAGACGGGCAGGTGCTCGTTCTTGAGGAACGGTGCGCCTTCCAGCGTCATCGCCCCGCAGACGTGGATGTTGGCCGCTTCGATGTCCTTCTTGGAGAAGCCCATGTGGTCGAGCAGGTTGAAGTCCATCGAACCTAGCTGTTCGTCGGTGACCTTCAGCGTGCCCTTCAGGAAGTCGGCGCCGAGCGTCCACTGGTTGAAGACGAACTTGATGTCGAAGGCGCTCTTCAGAGCGGCGTTGACCGCTTCCACCTTTTCGTCGGTGAAACCCTTGGCCTTCAGCGTCGACGGGTTGATCGCCGGCGCCTGGTTCAGGTTGCCGTGGCCGACCGCGTAGGCTTCGATCTCGGCGATCTGGCTTTCGCCATAGCCGAGCGAGCGAAGCGCTTCCGGAACGGCGCGGTTGATGATCTTGAAGTAGCCGCCGCCAGCGAGCTTCTTGAACTTGACCAGCGCGAAGTCAGGCTCGATGCCGGTCGTGTCGCAGTCCATGACGAGACCGATCGTCCCGGTCGGCGCGATAACCGTTGCCTGGGCGTTGCGGTAGCCGTGCTTCTCGCCGAGTTCCAGCGCCTTGTCCCAGGCGCTCATGGCGTGGATGACGAGGTCCTGATCCGGATTGTCACCATGGATGAGCGCAACCGGGTTGACCGACAGCGCTTCGTAACCGGTCGTCTCGCCATAGGCGGCGCGGCGGTGGTTGCGGATGACGCGCAGCATGTTGTCGCGGTTCGGCGCAAAGCCCGGGAACGGACCCAGCTTCTCGGCCATCTCGGCCGAGGTGGCGTAGGAGATGCCGGTCATGATCGCGGTCAGCGCACCGGCAATGGCGCGGCCTTCGGCGCTGTCATAAGGAATGCCCGAGGACATCAACAGGCCGCCGATATTGGCGTAGCCGAGGCCGAGCGTGCGGTATTCGTAGGAAAGCTCGGCAATCTCGCGGGACGGGAACTGCGCCATCATGACCGAGACTTCGAGAACGATGGTCCACAGGCGGACGGCGTGCTCGTAGTCGGCAATATTGATGCGCTTGGTCGCCGCATCCTTGAACGTCATCAGGTTCAGGGAGGCGAGGTTGCAGGCGGTGTCGTCGAGGAACATGTACTCCGAGCACGGGTTCGACGCGCGGATCGGGCCGGCGGCGGGGCTCGTGTGCCAGTCGTTCATCGTCGTGTTGAAGTGCAGGCCCGGATCGGCCGACGCCCAGGCGGCGTAGGAGATCGATTCCCAGAGGTCGCGTGCCTTCAGCGTCTTCATGACGCGGCCGTCCTTGCGGGCCGTCAGGTGCCAATCGCCATCGGTTTCGACGGCGCGCAGGAAGTCGTCCTTGATCGAGACGGAGTTGTTGGAGTTCTGGCCCGAAACCGTGAGGTAGGCTTCCGAATCCCAGTCGGTGTCGTAGGTCTTGAACTCGAGGTCCTTGTAGCCCTGCTTGGCGAACTGGATGACGCGCTGGACGTAGTTTTCCGGAACCAGCGCCTGCTTGGCGGCGCGGATTTCGCGCTTCAGTGCCGGGTTCTGCTTCGGGTCATAGCAGGCGTCGTCCGTGCCGTCGCAGTTGACGCAGGCCTTCATGATCGCCTTCAGATGCTTGGCGACGACCTTGGAACCGGTGACGAGGGCGGCAACCTTCTGCTCTTCCTTGACCTTCCAGTTGATGTATTCCTCGATATCCGGATGGTCGATGTCGACGACGACCATCTTGGCGGCGCGGCGGGTGGTGCCGCCCGACTTGATCGCGCCGGCAGCGCGGTCGCCGATCTTGAGGAACGACATCAGGCCGGAGGACTTGCCGCCGCCCGAGAGCTTTTCGCCTTCGCTGCGCAGATAGGAGAAGTTGGAGCCGGTGCCGGAGCCGTACTTGAACAGGCGCGCTTCACGCACCCAGAGATCCATGATGCCGCCTTCGTTGACGAGATCGTCACCGACCGACTGAATGAAGCAGGCATGCGGCTGCGGATGCTCGTAAGCCGACTTCGACTTCGTCAGCTTGCCGGTGAAGGGGTCGACATAGAAGTGGCCCTGGCCGGGGCCGTCGATGCCATAGGCCCAGTGCAGGCCGGTGTTGAACCATTGCGGCGAGTTCGGCGCGACGCGCTGCGTGGCGAGCATGTAGGCAAGTTCGTCCTGGAAGGCGGAGGCGTCTTCTTCGGTGTCGAAGTAGCCGCCCTTCCAGCCCCAATAGGCCCAGGTGCCGGCCAGGCGATCGAAGACCTGACGGGCATCGGTTTCGGAACCGTACTGCTCATCCTTCGGCAGCGCCTTCAGCGCATCCGTGTCGGGAACCGCGCGCCAGAGGAAGGAGGGGACATCGTTCTCCTCGACGCGCTTCATCTTGGCGGGTACGCCGGCCTTGCGGAAATACTTCTGCGCGAGAATGTCGGCGGCAACCTGGCTGAACTGAGCCGGCACGTCGATATCGGCAAGGCGGAAAACGATCGAACCATCGGGGTTCTTGATTTCACTCGTAGCCTTGCGGAATTCGATCTCCGCATAGGCGGATTGCCCGGCTTTCGTGAAACGACGTTCGATCTTCATTGTCCCTGGTCCTTCGTGTTGCCTAGCGCCCGCCACAGGCGCAATTGTCCCCGCCCGGCCGCGAGGGGCATCCCGCAGCCAGTCTCAGCTTCCGTCCTTGGAGAGAAACCCATAGCTGGGTGACCCTGTATCTTGTGAGATAGGCTGGCTGCAAATACTAAATATAGTATCAACAACTTCTTCATGCCAGCCAAATATTGCCCCGGTGGACCCGAAAAATCGCACAGAAATCCTCAGGGCGACCCCATGGTGAAATCCATGACTGCCGCCTTTCAGAACCGCCGATTTTGGGAGAGGAACCGGGACTTGAACAATCCGGTCCGCCGCCGTTGCAACGTGAAATCCATTAACCGTGAATCGTCCGGGGGCGTCAAGGGGTGGTTTGTGACGGAAGTTTGAGCGCTAGATGTTGTGTGGGTCAGCTGTGGAAAACGGGGACATCGGCCAATGCCATGAAAATCAGGCACTTCCGGAGGTTGCCTGTGAGACTGACGCAACGGTCGGCGCGCAAACGAAATTTTGACGGGTAAAAACCCGCATAAAAAGTGTCCCTTACGGCAGGCTCGGTTGCGTCAGCGAAAGCGATATGGGGTGGGACAGTGATTCGTTTTTAGCGGTCCGGTAAGCACCGGCATTTGGTGCACAGCCGACGTTGGCGCAGCCCGCGACACGGCGGATCATCGACGCCCTGCGACAGGCCTGGGATAAAGCGAGTGGTATGGTTCGCGGGCGCCGATGCGCCCCAAACGGGCCAGACGCGTCTGCGCGCAATCTGGCCCCGCTGATGTCAGTCGACGCGCTTTTGCAGCTCGCGTGCGCCATTCGGTGCATTCACCTTGCCCTCGGTGATGAAGTAGGCGAACACGTCGCGCGGTTCCTTCTTGGCCTTGCGATCAGGCGCGCTTTTCTCAAGGCCGCTCGGCTCGTCGCCGGCTGAAAACGCCTTGGCGCGGTCGGCCCAGAGGTCGAGTTTGTCGGCGGCATAGCAGGTCTTGATCTCGTCGCTGCCCTTCTGCAGGCGGAGATAGACGAAATCGGCGGTGACATCGGCGATCATCGGATAGTCCGCATGCTCGGCGAGCACGACGGCGACGCCGTATTTCTCCAGCAGCGAGACAAAATCCGCAGACTGGAAGGTTGGGTTGCGGACCTCGACCACATGGCGCAGCGGCAAGCCGTCCTGTTTCTCCGGCAGAAGCTTCAAAAAGCCTTCGAAATCGTCGGGCTCGAACTTCTTCGTCGGCGCGAACTGCCAGAGGATGGGGCCGAGATGGGGGCCGAGCTCGGTCAGGCCCTGCGTCAGGAAACGCTCCATGGATTCACCGGCTTCCGACAGAACCTTGCGGTTGGTGACGAAGCGGCTCGCCTTCAGGGAGAAGATGAAATCATCAGGCACTTCCGACGCCCACTTGGCGAAGGTCTCCGGCTTCTGCGACGAGTAATAGGTGCCGTTCACCTCGATCGCCCGCAGCTCTTTGCCGGCAAATTCAAGCTGCCGCTTCTTTGCCAGTGTGTCGGGATAGAAGGTGCCTTCCCAGGGCTCGAAGGTCCAGCCGCCGATACCAACGCGAATCTTTCCGGATTTTGCCATGCCATCCTCCTCAACGACGGCCATCGCTTGACCGCCTACTTTTTTACTCTTTGATCGATTTCGTCATGTCCACGAGTGTCCACCCTGGACGATAGGGATTGGGTCGGCGACCCGTTTCTTGAAATCCATAGGCGCGATAGAGCGCGATGTTTCGCTCCATGCGTGAATTGGTGTAGAGCCGCACCTCCGGCAAGCCCAACTCGGCCGCCTTTGCATCCACAAAGCGCAGCAATTCGATACCGAGCCCCTGGCCCTGACAGGCCGGGGCAACGGCAAGGCTGAAAATCATAAGGTGATCGGCGTGCCGTTCGAAAACGGCAAGCGCCGAGACAACCTCATTTCGCTCCCGAAGCCAGACCTCGTCACGAAGGATGCGAGGCGCGTAATCCTCGGTGACCGGGAGCGGCGGCCCACCAAAGAGCGCCCGATAGGGCTCATAGGCCGCCGCCGTCACGCTTTGCACGGCGGCCAGATCTTCCAGACGAGCAGGCCGCATCATGCCGTGATCACTCCTAAAGCGCGCCGACCAGATCGGCAGACTTACTCCGCTGCTTCGACCTTCTTCATCGGCCGGCGCTCCAGTAGTTCCTTCAGGAAGTGGCCGGTGTAGGACCGATTCTCTTTCACGATGTCTTCCGGCGTGCCCTTGGCGATGACTTCGCCGCCGCCGTCGCCGCCTTCAGGGCCGAAGTCGATCACCCAGTCGGCGGTCTTGATGACTTCGAGATTGTGCTCGATGACGACGACCGAATTGCCCTGGTTGACGAGCTCATGCAGAACTTCAAGAAGCTTGGCGACATCGTGGAAATGCAAGCCGGTGGTCGGCTCGTCGAGAATGTAGAGCGTGCGCCCGGTTGAGCGCTTCGACAGTTCCTTGGCGAGCTTGACGCGCTGGGCCTCGCCGCCCGAGAGCGTGTTGGCCTGCTGCCCGACCTTGATGTAGCCGAGGCCGACCTGGTTGAGCGTGACGAGCTTGTCGCGCACCGAGGGAACGGCGGCGAAAAAATCGACGCCTTCCTCGACGGTCATATCGAGCACGTCGGCGATCGACTTGCCCTTGAAATGCACGTCGAGCGTTTCGCGGTTGTAGCGCTTCCCGTGGCAGACGTCGCAGGTGACGTAGACATCCGGCAAGAAGTGCATCTCGATCTTGATGACACCGTCGCCCTGGCAGGCCTCGCAGCGGCCGCCCTTGACGTTGAAGGAGAAGCGGCCCGGCTGATAGCCGCGCGCCTTTGCCTCCGGCAGACCGGCAAACCAGTCGCGGATCGGCGTGAAGGCACCTGTATAAGTCGCCGGGTTCGAGCGCGGGGTACGGCCGATCGGCGACTGGTCGATGTCGATCACCTTGTCGATATGCTCGAAGCCATCGATGCGGTCGTGCTCGGCCGGGTTTTCGCGCGCGCCCATGATGCGGCGGGCGGCGGCCTTGTAGAGCGTCTCGATCAGGAAGGTCGACTTGCCGCCGCCGGAGACGCCGGTAACAGCGGTGAAGACGCCGAGCGGGATCGAGGCGGTGACGTTCTTCAGGTTGTTGGCGCGGGCGCCGACAACGGTGATTTCCTTTTTCTTCTTCGGCTTGCGGCGTTCCGCGGGAACGGCGACCGAAAGCTCGCCGGACAGATATTTGCCGGTCAGCGATTTCGGATTGGCCATGATGTCCGACGGCGATCCTTGCGCGATGACCTCGCCGCCGTGGATGCCGGCAGCCGGGCCGATATCGACCACATAATCGGACGTCAGGATCGCGTCTTCGTCATGCTCGACGACGATCACCGTGTTGCCGATGTCGCGCAGATGCCGAAGCGTGTCGAGCAGGCGGGCGTTGTCGCGCTGATGCAAGCCGATCGACGGCTCGTCGAGCACGTAGAGAACGCCTGTCAGCCCCGAGCCGATCTGCGAGGCCAGCCGGATGCGCTGGCTTTCACCGCCTGAAAGCGTTCCGGAATTGCGCGACAGGCTCAGATACTCAAGACCGACATCGTTGAGGAAGCGCAGCCGGTCGCGGATTTCCTTCAGGATGCGGACGGCGATTTCGTTCTGCTTGGCATTCAGACGTTCCGGCAGGGCCTCGAACCAGTCACGGGCGATGCGGATCGACATTTCGGTCACCTGACCGATATGCAATTTGTCGATCTTGACCGCCAGCGCTTCCGGCTTCAGGCGGAAACCGGCGCAGGCCGGGCAGGGTGCAGCCGACATATAACGCTCGATCTCTTCGCGCGCCCAGGCGCTGTCGGTTTCCTTCCAGCGGCGCTCGAGGTTGGGCACGATGCCCTCGAAGTTCTTGGTGGTGTTGTAGGAGCGGGCGCCATCCTCATAATGGAAGACAATCTTTTCTTCCGTTCCGTGCAGGATCGCGTTCTGCGCCGCTGCCGACAACTCGTTCCAGCGGCTGCCGAGCTTGAAGCCGAACACCTTGCCGAGCGCTTCCAGTGTCTGGTTGTAGTAGGGAGAGGAGGATTTCGCCCAGGGCGCAATTGCGCCGTCGCGCAGCGTCCGGTGCTCTTCCGGAACGATCAGCGCCGTGTCGATCTTCTGCTGGCTGCCAAGACCGTCGCAGGTCGGGCAGGCGCCGAAGGGATTGTTGAACGAGAACAGCCGCGGCTCGATCTCGGAAATGGTGAAGCCTGAAACCGGACAGGCGAACTTTTCCGAAAACAGCATGCGCTCGTGGGTTTCGTTCAGCGACTTGTTGGCCGAACCGCCGGCGGCGGTTTCTTCTGGCGGTAACGGCTTGTCGGCGAACTCGGCGACGGCAAGGCCATCAGCGAGCGTCAGGCAGGTCTCAAGGCTGTCGGCAAGGCGCGAGGCGAGGTCGGGGCGGACGACCACGCGATCGACGACGACGTCGATGTCGTGCTTGTACTTCTTGTCGAGTGCCGGAACCTCGGCGATTTCGTAGAAGGTGCCGTCGACCTTGACGCGCTGAAAGCCCTTCTTCATCAGCTCGGCGAGTTCCTTCTTGTACTCGCCCTTGCGGCCGCGCACGAGCGGCGCAAGGATATAAAGGCGGGTGCCTTCGCCGAATTCGAGCACCCGGTCTACCATCTGGCTGACCGTCTGGCTTTCGATCGGCAGACCCGTCGCCGGCGAATAGGGCACGCCCACGCGCGCAAAGAGCAGGCGCATATAGTCGTAGATTTCGGTGACGGTACCGACCGTCGAGCGCGGGTTGCGCGAGGTCGTCTTCTGCTCGATCGAGATCGCCGGCGACAGGCCGTCGATCTGGTCGACATCCGGCTTCTGCATCATCTCGAGGAACTGGCGCGCATAGGCCGAAAGGCTTTCGACATAACGGCGCTGGCCTTCAGCATAGATCGTATCGAAGGCAAGCGACGATTTGCCCGAGCCGGAAAGGCCGGTCATCACGATCAGCTTGTTGCGCGGCAGATCGAGGTCGATGCCTTTCAGATTGTGCTCGCGCGCACCACGAATGGAGATGGTCTTGAGTTCACTCATCGGAAGCCAGCTTTTGCATGTCGGTTGAAAGCCCCCTATGTAATGACGCTAACGCCCATGTCGAGGCGCAATCGGCAAAACAGGCGGCCAATTCGAGTCGGTTGACAGGATCATAGCCAAATACTAGAACAAATAAAGAACAAAACATCCATAAAACGACCAAAACTGTTGTGGATTATGTCTGAGGCGGGGCGTATCGGCGGGTTCTGACCGCTAAGATGCGCGCTCTTGAAATTCCAAGCCGGGCCGTTGGTCCGGTGAAACCACGGGAAAAGCAACATGGCTGGAAGCGTCAACAAGGTGATCTTGATCGGAAATGTCGGGGCAGACCCGGAAATCCGGCGCACGCAGGACGGCCGGCCGATCGCCAACCTGCGCATCGCCACCTCGGAGACCTGGCGCGACCGCAACAGCGGCGAGCGCAAGGAAAAGACGGAATGGCACCAGGTGGTGGTGTTCAACGAAGGCCTGTGCAAGGTCGTCGAGCAGTATGTGAAGAAGGGCGCCAAGCTCTACATCGAAGGCGCGCTGCAGACCCGCAAGTGGCAGGACCAGAACGGCAACGACCGTTACTCGACCGAAGTCGTGCTGCAGGGCTTCAACTCGACACTGACGATGCTTGACGGCCGCGGCGAAGGCGGCGGCGTCAGCCGTGGCGGCGGTGGCGGTTCGAGCGACTTCGGCGGCGGCGGCAACTATGGCGGCGGCGGTTACGACGATTACGACCAGCCGCGCCAGTCCTCCGGCGGTGGCCGTTCGGGCGGTGGCCAGGGCGGTCAAGGCGGCCAGGGTGGCGGCTTCTCGCGCGATATGGACGACGATATCCCGTTCTGATCGCAAGCGGATCCTTTTGACGAAAAACGCCACGTCCCAAGGACGTGGCGTTTTTCGTTTCCGGTCTTCTTCGATTGCATCGGGCAAAGGGTGGCCCAGCCGTCCGACCTCAGGTCGCCATCGCGGATTTGACGCCGTCGACGACGAATTGCACCGCAAGTGCCGCCAGGATGACGCCGAGCAGGCGGGTGAGGATGGCGCGGCCGGTGACGCCGAGAAAGCGATCGACGCGTTCAGCGATGACCAGCGCCAGGAAGAGGCTGAGCATCGACAGGGCGATGACGATCAGGAGCTGAGTGCGCTCGACGGCGGTCGGGAACGAGCCGGCAAGCAGGATCGTTGCCGAAATTGCGCCCGGGCCGGCAATGAGCGGCAGGGCCAGCGGGAAGACCGCGATGTTGTGAATGTGGTCCTTGACCGTCGCATTCTCGCCGGTCTTTTCCTTGCGCTCCTGGCGTTTCTCGAAAATCATCTCGAAGGCGATCCAGAAGAGCAGCAGGCCGCCAGCGATGCGGAAGGCGCCGATCGAGATGCCGAGCAGTCCGAGGATGCTGTTGCCGAAGAGGGCGAAGGCGGCGAGAATGAAGAAGGCGATCAGCGAGCCGCGGGTGGCCACCTGAAAGCGCTCCTGTCGGCTGAGGCCGACCGTAAGGCTCAGGAAGATCGGCGCAAGGCCGGGCGGATCGAGCGTGACGAGAAGCGTTGTAAGCGCATTGACCAACAGGTCGACATTGAACATCCGTTTCCCCTTCCGGATTTTAGCCCCGGGTTTTCCCGGTGGCATGGCTACATTGTTAGGCAAGCGGCCGGGCATTGGGAAGGGGCAGACAAACAAAGTCTCAGCAATGACTTAATCAGCAATCGCTACGCCCAGGTGAGGCGCAAACGGGCGCCGTGGACGTCATTGGCGGCCCGGCTCTTCCGATTTCGCGCGCCATGCCCTACAAAAGCCTGCTCCGGCGGCAAAAGACTGTTCACAACTGCCGTGCGGCTCATCGGTTCCTGCTAGGATAACCGCGTGAATCGCACAGCGAATCAAGGCATTACAAGGACATCTTCACAGTCCGGCGGGCAAGTGGCGCCGAAGGCCGCAAATTGGCGCTTCCGATGGCAATCCGCTATAAATATCCGACTGATTCTGAACAAAGATCGTGATCACCATTGACTGAGCAAAGCACCCCCGGCGGCGGAAAAACTCCGCCAGGCATCGAGCCGATTTCCATCATCGAGGAAATGCAGCGGTCCTATCTCGATTACGCGATGAGCGTTATCGTCAGCCGCGCGCTTCCCGACGTGCGTGACGGTCTGAAACCCGTGCACCGCCGCATCCTCTACGGGATGAGCGAGCTCGGCATCGACTGGAACAAGAAATACGTCAAATGCGCCCGCGTGACCGGGGACGTGATGGGTAAGTACCACCCGCACGGCAACGCCGCGATCTACGATGCGCTGGCGCGCATGGCGCAGGACTGGTCGCTCCGCCTGCCGCTGATCGACGGCCAGGGCAACTTCGGCTCCGTCGACGGCGACCCGCCGGCAGCAGAGCGCTACACCGAGTGCCGCCTGCAAAAGGCTGCCCATTCGCTGCTCGACGATCTCGACAAGGAAACGGTCGACTTCCGCGACAACTATGACGGCACCCTGCAGGAGCCGGCAGTCGTTCCCGCGAAGTTCCCGAACCTGCTCGTCAACGGCGCCGGTGGTATCGCCGTCGGCATGGCGACGAACATTCCGCCGCACAACCTGGTCGAAGTCATCAACGGCTGCATGGCGCTGATCGACAATCCGGCGATCGAACTGCCGGAACTGATGGAAATCATCCCCGGTCCGGACTTCCCGACCGGCGCGCTCATCCTCGGACGTTCGGGCATTCGCTCGGCCTATGAGACCGGCCGCGGCTCCGTCATCATGCGCGGCCGCGCCCATATCGAGCCGATGCGCGGTGACCGCGAGCAGATCATCATCACCGAGATCCCGTTCCAGGTGAACAAGGCGACGATGATCGAGAAGATGGCCGAGCTGGTGCGCGAGAAGCGTATCGAGGGCATCTCGGACCTGCGCGACGAATCGGACCGCCAGGGCTACCGCGTGGTGATCGAACTCAAGCGCGACGCCAATGCCGACGTCATCCTGAACCAGCTTTACCGCTACACGCCGCTGCAGACCTCGTTTGGCT
Source organism: Ensifer sp. KUDG1 (assembly GCF_050434285.1). Lineage (NCBI taxonomy): Bacteria > Pseudomonadati > Pseudomonadota > Alphaproteobacteria > Hyphomicrobiales > Rhizobiaceae > Ensifer > Ensifer sp. KUDG1. The sequence goes on along the minus strand of NZ_JBNDIG010000002.1, from coordinate 945,127 downwards.
GCAACATGGTGGCGTTGAACGGCGGCAAGCCGGAACACATGACGCTGCTCGACATGCTGCGCGCCTTCGTCTCGTTCCGCGAGGAAGTCGTTAGCCGGCGCACGAAGTACCTGCTGCGCAAGGCACGCGACCGCGCCCATGTGCTCGTCGGCCTTGCGATTGCCGTCGCCAACATCGACGAAATCATCAAGCTGATCCGCACGGCGCCGGACCCGCAGACCGCGCGCGAGCAGTTGATGGAGCGCCGCTGGCCGGCCCACGACGTCGAGAGCCTCATTCGCCTCATCGACGACCCGCGTCACCGCATCAACGAGGACGGCACCTACAACCTCTCGGAAGAGCAGGCCCGCGCCATTCTCGATCTGCGCCTGCAGCGCCTGACAGCGCTCGGCCGCGACGAAATCGGCGACGAACTCAACAAGATCGGCGAGGAAATCAAGGATTACCTCGACATCCTGTCGTCGCGCCTGCGCATCATGAGCATCGTCAAGGACGAGCTCATCGCCATCCGCGACGAGTTCGGCACTCCGCGCCGGTCCGAGATCATGGAGGGCGGCCCCGACATGGACGATGAGGATCTCATCGCCCGTGAAGACATGGTCGTGACCGTCTCGCATCTCGGTTACATCAAGCGCGTACCGCTGACGACCTATCGCGCGCAGCGCCGTGGCGGCAAGGGCCGCTCCGGCATGGCGACCCGGGACGAGGATTTCGTTACCCGGCTATTCGTTGCCAACACCCACACGCCGGTTCTGTTCTTCTCCTCGCGTGGCATCGTCTACAAGGAGAAGGTCTGGCGCCTGCCGATCGGCACGCCGCAATCGCGCGGCAAGGCTCTGATCAACATGCTGCCGCTGGAACCCGGCGAACGCATCACGACGATCATGCCGCTGCCTGAGGACGAGGCGACCTGGGAAAACCTCGACGTCATGTTCTCGACGACGCGCGGCACGGTTCGCCGCAACAAGCTGTCGGACTTCGTCCAGGTCAACCGCAACGGCAAGATCGCGATGAAGCTCGAGGAAGAGGGTGACGAGATCCTCTCCGTCGACACCTGTACGGAGCGTGACGACGTCATGCTGACGACAGCGCTCGGCCAGTGCATCCGGTTCCCGGTCGATGACGTGCGCGTCTTTGCCGGCCGTAACTCGATCGGTGTTCGCGGTATCAACCTCGGCGACGGCGACCGCATCATCTCGATGGCGATCCTTGGCCATGTCGAGGCCGAACCGTGGGAGCGTGCGGCCTATCTCAAGCGCGCAGCGGCGGAACGTCGGGCGACGAACGGCGACGAGGAAGAAATCGCTCTGGTTGGCGAGGAAGTCGCCGACGGCGGAGAACTGTCGAACGAACGCTTCGAGGAACTGAAGGCACGCGAACAGTTCGTGCTGACGGTCTCGGAGAAGGGCTTCGGCAAGCGCTCGTCGTCCTACGATTTCCGCACCTCTGGCCGTGGCGGCAAGGGCATCCGTGCCACCGACACCTCGAAGACGACGGAAATCGGCGTTCTTGTCGCTGCCTTCCCGATCGAAGACAACGACCAGATCATGCTCGTCTCCGATGGCGGCCAGCTGATCCGCGTGCCGATCAATGGCGTCCGGCTTGCGAGCCGCGCGACCAAGGGCGTCACCATCTTCTCCACCGCCAAGGATGAGAAGGTCGTATCGGTCGAGCGCATCAGCGAGCCGGAGAGCGATGAAGAGGAAGGCGAAGAAGCCGGCATCGAAAACGGTGTGCCGGAAACGCCAGCCGAATCCGAGGATTAAGCGCTTCACTTGAAGTGCCAAGGAAACAGAAAGCCCGCCATTTTGGCGGGCTTTTTCGTGGGGCGGTATCGAGCCGTCGGCGGGAGCTGCCTGAAATCAGAACTCGGTATTCGCGTCTGCGAGCGCAGTGCCACGAATATAGGCCCGCAGCCCCGCGGCAAGTGCGTCGAACGTGACGCGACAGCGGGGCGCCGTCTTCAGGTTCTCGTGCATCACCAGCCAGGTGTCGAGCTTCATCTCGAACAGTTCCGGCAGCACCGGTAGAACATCGGGATCGCGTGCCGCAAGCCCGTTCTGGCAGATACCGATGCCGAAGCCGGCGCGGATCGCGGCCAGTTGGGCAAGGTTGCTATCGGCCTTCAGCGCAAAACATGTCGACGGCAGTTCCGGCGAGCGGGCGACGATCGCCCGGATCGCCGCCGTCTCGCGGTCATAGCCGATCAGGCTGTGATCGCTAAGCTCGGCCAGTGTCTGCGGCATACCGCGTCGCTCGATGTAGCGGCGGTGGGCATGAAAGCTCAAGGGAACCGCGCCGAGATGGCGGGCGATCAGCGCATCCTGCGCGGGTGCCACCATGCGCACGGCGATATCGGCCTCTTGGCGCAAAAGGTCTTCGACCATGTCCGAGGCGGAGAGTTCGATCGTCAGCTCCGGATAGGCCTCGTGCAGCTCTGTAAGGATCGGCGGCAGCACCTCGATGCCGATGACTTCGCTGGCACTGATGCGCACTGTGCCGCTGACCGTATCGCGCTGGCTCGACGCGGCGCGCAAGAGCGCAGCCGATGTCGCGGCGAGCGTCTCGGCATAGGGCTTGAGCGCCAGCGCGGCATCGGTCGGCAACAGGCCGTGCGGAGAGCGCACGAAGAGCGGATAGCCGAGCGCGGCTTCCATGGCGTCCACATGACGGCCAACGGTTGGCTGCGTCAGGCCAAGCTCGCGAGCGGCGGCCGACAGCGATCCCTCCTTAAGCACCGCGAGGAACGTTCGGTAGAAATCCCAGCTCAAATCCATCTTGCTCATGGATTTCAGTATAGCTGAGCAAGATTTTTCGGCAATTCCGTTTAGCTCGTGAATGCCTGATGCTGCCTTCATTGAAACGGATGGAGCGAGACATGACCGAGATTCAGGAGAGAGCAAGACGCGTGCTGGTGCTCGGCGCGACGGGCGGCATCGGCAGCGCCGTCGCACGCGGGCTCCACAGCCGCGGCTGGCAGGTGCGTGCCTTGAACCGGAACGCCGCGACGGCGGCGCAGACCGAGCCGGCGTTCGACTGGCGGCAAGGCGATGCCATGAACGCGGGCGACGTTCGCACTGCTGCCGAAGGCGTCGATCTGATCGTGCACGCGGTCAATCCGCCTGGCTACCGCAATTGGGGCACCCTGGTGCTGCCGATGCTCGACAATACGATCGCTGCTGCCAAGGCCACCGGTGCACGCATCCTTTTGCCAGGAACGATCTACAATTTCGGCCGCGACGCCTTTCCCGTCCTGACGGAGGACGCACCGCAGAACCCGGACACCGACAAGGGCCAGATTCGCAAGGAGATGGAGCGTCGCTTGAAGGATGCGTCGGAGGCGGGTGTCGGCGTCATCATCGTCAGGGCGGGCGACTTCTTCGGTCCCGGTGCGGCCAATAACTGGTTTTCGCAAGGGCTGGTGAAACCGGGCAAACCGTTGGGCGCGATTTCCTACCCGGGCCGCGAAGGCATCGGCCATCAATGGGCCTATCTGCCCGATGTGGCCGAAACCATGATCCGCCTTGTCGAGCGCACCGAGGACCTGCCGCCTTTCGCCGTCTACCACATGCAGGGCTTCCTCGACCGCAATGGCACCGAGATGATTGCGGCGATCCGCCGGGTCGTTGGCAAGCCCGCGCTTCCCGTCCGCGCCTTCCCGTGGTGGCTGATCGACCTGGCGTCGCCCTTCGTTCCGCTCTTCAGGGAGTTGCGCAAGATGCGTTATCTCTGGCGCGAACCCTTGAGAATGCCGAACGAGCGGCTGCTTGCCGTGCTCGGCGAAGAGCCGCACACGCCGATCGACGAGGCTGTCGCAACGACGCTCCGCGGGCTTGGTTGCCTGAGCGACCGGCCGGCGCTTCCACAAGGGCGTGCCACAGGCTAGGGCGCGTCCATGTCGAGGATCGATTTCGGCTGGGCCCTGATACCGGTCAGTTCCGGAAGACGAGGCAAGCGCCGCCGCTCTTGCGAATCGTGGCGCAAAGCTTGTTTGCGTCCGCCTGGGTCTCGCGGCCGATGCGTGCGGCGTAGCGGATCCTGAGGCCAAAGCTGGCATTGCGTTCGCGCAGGAGAAGCGCCTTCTCACTGCGGATCGGCTCCGGCAACCGCTTGACTGCGCTGACGAACAATCGCTGCGCCACCGACTTCTGGAAATGCGCGGCAAGCTGCACGCCCCAGGGCGCCCATTCCGCCTCGTCGATCACCTCGATGTCGCGCAGATTGCGGGTGCTGGCGAGTGCCACGCAGCCGTCGATGAAGGTCTTGTTCTTGTCGAGCGTCAGGTCGAGGATCTTTGGCGGATTGTCGCGCCAGTCCTCGACGCTGTAAGCGGTGATCGCAAGCACGTAGTTGCGCGTTTCCGCCGGCAGCCAATCGACCTCGAGAAAACGCTCGAGCCCGTTCTCGCCGGCATTGTAGGCGGCAGCCGCATAGCCGAGATTGCCGTAGCGCGACTTGAGTTCGTTCAGATATTCCGCCGACTTGCCGAGCGCCTCGACCACATCGAAGCTGTTGTTGAGCCCCCGCATCTTCGCCGTTCCCGGCATGAATTGCGCGATGCCTTCAGCGCCCTTGGGGCTGACGGCATTGGGCCGAAACAGGCTTTCGCGCCAGATCAGGCGGGCGAAGAAAGCCGCGGGCAGGTCGTTGACGGCCGCATAGTGGTCGATCACGCCGCAGATATCGCGGGCGAAGTTTTCCTTGCTGATGCAGAGCGACTTGGCGGGGTCGGTAGCCGACGGGCCGGAATAGACGCATTTGGGCTGTGGGGCGAGATCATCGATACGAGCCGCCGCGGGGACGGCGCTCAGCGACGGAATGCTGACAGCCAGCGCCAGTGCCGCTTTCGCGACACGTGCCCAGGCACCCGATCTGACCTTCTGCCGAAGACCCACGTCAAAATGTTTCCAGAAACAGTCCTTGAAGGTTCATAGCATCTCCCGCCGCCTCGACAAACGACCATTGTCGAGGCGACGCCGCGGCTTAGCGCGGCGAGCCCGCCTGGAGCACCAGTTGCATGAATGTCAGGTCGAGCCAGCGGCCGAACTTCGTGCCGACCTCGCGCAGTCGGCCGGTATCCTCGAAACCCAGTTGGGCATGAAGGCGGATCGAGGCTGCGTTCTCCGACTCGATACCGGCGATCATCACATGCTTGCCCAGCCGTTCGGCCTCGGCGATCAGCGCTTCCATGAGTTTCCGGCCGATGCCGCCACCGCGCCGATCCTTGTGAACATAGACGGAGTGCTCGACCGTGTGGCGGTAGCCATCGAAGGCGCGCCAATCGCCGAAGGACGCATAGCCGATGACATCGCCTTCGTCCGAGACTGCCACCAGCACCGGATAACCCGCGTCCGTGCGCGCCTTCAGCCAGGCTGTTCGATTGGCGACATCGACCAGGGTATCGTTCCAGATCGCCGTCGTGTTCGCCACGGCGTCGTTGTAGATGTCGCAGATGATTGGCAGATCGTCTTGGATGGCCGCCCGGATCAGCATGCTTGCTCCTCGCATTCGTTCACTATATGACTACGATATGAATACTAAAGTAGACAGTCTGGATCAACGGCTCAGTGAACGAATTCGTCTGGAAAGAGAGGCGCGCGGCTGGTCGCTGAGCGATCTTTCGGAGCGCTCCGGCGTCTCGCGCGCGATGATCCACAAGGTTGAGCGGGGCGACAGCAGCCCGACGGCGACGCTACTGGCAAAGCTCGCCGGTGCGTTTGGTCTCACCATGTCCAGCCTGATCGCGCGGGCCGAGATGAGCCAGGGCAGGCTGTCGCGACGCCAGGATCAGGCGGTGTGGCGCGATCCGCAGACCGGCTACCTCCGGCGCCACGTGTCGCCGATGTCGGACCTGCCGCTCGAGCTGGTCGAGGTCGAGCTTCCGGCCGGCGCCGAGGTGCCGATCCCGGCATCCGCCTATGCGCTCCATCGCCGGTGGATATGGGTGAGTGCAGGGCGCCTGACCTTCGTGGAAGGGCTGGAGATCCATACGCTTGGCGTCGGGGATTGCCTCGAGCTCGGCCCGCCGCAGGATTGTGTCTTCCGCAATGACGGCGGAGAGACCTGTATCTACGCCGTCGTTCTGTTGCGGACGGGGTGAGCTTAGCGGTCGAGTTCGGCGATGGCGATCCGCGCCATTTCGAGGTCGTTCTCGACGCCGAATTCGTCGTTGTCTTCCAGGAACCAGGCTGCGGAAAGCCCGGCATAGGCAAGCACCCAGGTGAGGATACGGTGCGGGTGAAGCCCGGTCTCCTTGGCGACGATGGGCAGATGCCGCTGCAGCCGGCCCGGAGCGGTAACTAGGGGCAGTTCCGGATTGCAGAAGAGGTTGGCGTAGTCGTAGCCGCGATCGCCGAGCACGCGTTTCGGGTCGATCGCCAGCCAGCCGCGGTCGCCGAAATCGAGGATGTTGGCGTGGTGCACGTCGGCATGCAGGACGACCGGCGGTTCGGGATCGGCTAACAGGCTTTTCGCCGCCTCGAGCGCGCGGGCAAAGAGCCCGCCTTGAGCGGGAGCAGCCGTTTCCAGAGAGGCGAACCATCTGTCGAGCGGCACGAGATCGCCGGGAACCGGTGTTAAGCGCGGCGCATGAAGCGCGGCGACAGTGCGGCAGATGATGCGCGTCACATCCTCGTCGCTTCCGGTCATCGCCATGTGGAAGAGGTTGCGCCGGCTGTCCGTGCGCTCCATCAGTACCGCGTCGCCATCGGCTTCATAGACCTTGGCAGCGCCTTGCCCGTTCCAGTAGAGCAGCGGCAGGCGGCCATACTTCTCTTCCGGGTCCTCGGCGACCTTGAGCATCGCCTGCTGGCCGCGATAGCGGACGGGGTAAAGACGGCTGGAGGGGGTTACGATGACGTCGCCGTCAGGATGCAATGACCATTTCTCTGAATATAGCGAAAACATAAGCTCTTCATTCCCAAGGACAAATGCTCCGCCAAGGAGGCGGAGCATTGCCATGTGGGAGTGTCAGGCGACCTGTTCAAGGGCGGGATAGTCGGTATAGCCCTTGGCGCCACCGCCATAGAAGGTTGCCTGATCCGGCGCGTTCATCGGCGCATCGCGCTTCAACCGCTCGACGAGATCAGGATTGGCAATGAACGGCTTGCCGAAGGCGACGAGGTCGGCTTCGCCGTCCTTGACCGTCTTCACGGCGAGCGCCCTGTCATAGCCATTGTTGGTCATCCAGGCAGCCTTGCCGCCAGCGGCGACATAGGTCGAACGCAGGGCGTCGTAGTCGAATGGCTGGTCGCCCTGCTGGTGGTCGCGCGGGCCGCCGGTCGCGCCTTCAATGATGTGGATATAGGCGAGGGGATAGCGGGCGAGATTCTTGACCACATGGCCGAAGACCTGCTGCGGCTGCGGATCAAAGGCATCGTTGGCGGGGGTGACAGGCGAAAGGCGGATACCGACCCGGCCGGCGCCGATTTCATTCGTCACGGCATCCATGACCTCGAACAGGAAGCGGCCGCGGTTCTCGATCGAACCGCCATAGGCATCCGTGCGGTGGTTCGAACCCGAGCGCAGGAACTGGTCAATGAGATAGCCGTTGGCCGCGTGGATCTCGATGCCGTCGAAGCCGGCGTCGATCGCGGCGCGCGCAGCCTTGCGATAGTCCTCGACGATCGCCTTGATCTCGGCGATCTCCAGCGCATGCGGCTCGGAGGTTTCGGCAAAGGAACCGGTACCGTCGGCATTGACCAGATAGGTCTTGGACTTGGCGCGAATGGCCGACGGGGCCACGGGCTTGCCGCCGCCCGGCTGCAGCGAATCATGCGAAATGCGGCCGACATGCCACATCTGGACAACGATCCGGCCGCCCTTGGCATGCACTGCGTCCGTCACCTTGCGCCAGCCGTCGAGCGCTTCCGGCGTATAGAGGCCCGGCACGTCGGCATAGCCCTGGCCCTGCTGGGTGATTGCCGTTCCCTCCGTGATCAGCAGGCCGGCCGTCGCACGCTGCTCGTAATAGGTCACGTTCAGGGTGTTCGGAACAGCGCCCGGCGACCGGTTGCGGGTCAGGGGCGCCATCACGACGCGGTTCTTCAGCGCGATGTCGCCGATGGTGATGGGGTCGAAAAGCGAGGCCATGGGAGGTCCTTTCAGGGAGGAGGTCTGCTTGGGGAGAAGGTGCGTCTTAGAGATCGCCGAGGCTCTTGAGGAAGGCGGCGATCGTCTCTTCATCGCGGCGGTAGAAAATCCATTGGCCAACCTTGCGGGTGGTCACCAGGCCGGCGCGCTGAAGCACAGCGAGATGCGAGGAAACGGTCGACTGCGACAGGCCGCAGCGTTCGAACTGGCCGGCACATACGCCGAGATCGAGCGGATGCTCCTGGCTCGGAAAATGGCGCTGCGGCTCCTTCAGCCAGGCGAGGATGTTGACCCGCACGGGATGGGCAAGCGCCTTGAGGATTTCGTCTCGGTCCATCGTATATCGCCGTATCGTGGTTTATCGATAGATGTATCGCTAAAACACGATATTCAAATCACAAGACCGTGAGCGTGCTGCAGGCAAAAAAAAGAGGGCCTCAAGAAAACTTGGGCCCTTGTAGTTGTGAAGGTAATAAGAACCTCCAGAGGGGAACAGCTAATGCGGTGGCGGGGAGGAGAAGCCACCAAGAATGCATCAGCTGCATTTTAATATGGGAAGCGAAGTATCGGCTTTCAATAGCCGGCTGTGATTTTCATCACGGTTCGCCTGTATCTAACAGTAGACAAAAAAAGAGGGCCACAAGATGACTTGGGCCCTTATAAGTTGTGAAGGTAATTAAACCTCCAGAGGGGAACAGCTGCTGCGGTGGCACTGGGAGGAGAAGCCACCAAAGATGCATCAGCTGAGTTTGGTATGCTGCTTTTTTGGGCGCGCAACAATCATTTTCTGTGCATGACAGCCATGTCATGCACGCATCCCTGCCTATTTCTGCGGCGCACAATAAAAATGCGCCGCACAATTGTGCCGGCGCATTGGTAATATCGATGCAAAAACAGAAGGTTGGCATTCACTCGGGAAAATGCTCGGAAAATGAGCATTCGCGCGGAGCGCGCTAGAAGTTCCAGTTGCGGGCCTTGGCGACGATGTAGTCGCGGAAGACCTTGAGCTTGGCTGCGTTCTTCATCTCGTCCGGATAGCAGAAATAGGTATCGAAAGACGGGATGTCGGCGCTGATCGGCAGCTGGATGAGGCCAGGGTCGCGGCCGACGATATAGTCGGGCAGCATGGCGACGCCGATGCCGAGCAGGCAGGCGCGCTTGATCGAGGTCTGGCTGTTGATCTGCAGATGCGACACGCGCGGATTGTCGGAATCGCGGCCGGCGATCTCAAGCCAGTTCACGTCGAGCAGATAGTTCGGCGCCGGCTCGCCGAAGGTGATGATGCGGTGGTTGTCGAGATCCTCGACCGACTGCGGCTCGCCATACTTGTTGATGTAGGACGGAGCTGCATAGACGTGCATGTGCACGGTGAAGAGCTTGCGCTGGATGAGATCCGACTGCTGCGGCTGACGCAGGCGGATGGCACAGTCCGCATGGCGCATGTTCACGTCCAGTTCCTCGTTGTCGAGGATGAGCTGAACCTGCACCTCCGGGTGCAGCGACATGAATTCCTGGATCTTGTCAGTGAGCCAGCCCTGGCCGAGACCGACCGTGGTGGTAATGCGCAGCTTGCCGCTCGGCTTGTCGGTCGTCTCGCTCAGCTGGACCTTGACGCTTTCGAGCTTCATCAGCACTTCATGCGCGGTGCGATAGAGGATCTCGCCCTGTTCGGTGAGGATCAGGCCGCGCGCATGACGGTGGAACAGCTTGATGCCGACATCCTGCTCCAGCGAGCTGACCTGCCGGCTGATCGCGGACTGCGAAAGATGAAGCTTGTCTGCCGCATGGGTGAACGACCCAGCCTCGGCCGCCGCGTGAAAAATGCGCAGTTTGTCCCAGTCCAGCGACATGAAGTCCCCCATAAGAAACCACTCCGGAAGACGGGGTCCTGTCTTCCGGGCGTGGCTGATGCATCTGTTCCCACACGGGCGAGGTGCCTCAGCGGCACCACCCCGATTCGCAGCTTCTATTCGGCTGCAATTGCGACGGGCATATGACCCGCCAGGTATTTCTCGGCCTCAAGCGCTGCCATGCAGCCCATGCCGGCCGCGGTAACCGCCTGACGGTAAATGTCGTCCGTCACGTCGCCTGCGGCAAAAACGCCGGGCACGTCGGTCGCCGTCGAATCGGCTGCGGTCCAGAGATAGCCGTTGGACTTCTGCCGAAGCTTGCCTTTGAAAAGTTCGACCGCAGGCGCATGACCGATTGCGACGAACACGCCGTCAGTGACCATGTCGGAGGTTTCGCCGGTCTTGGTGTTGCGCAGCTTCACGCCGTTGACGGAAGCGGGCATAGGCGGCTTGGCCGGTGCGCCCAGGTATTCCGTGACCTCGTGATCCCAGATCACCTTGACGTTCGGCTTGGCGAACAGGCGCTCCTGCAGGATCTTCTCGGCGCGGAAGGAATCGCGACGGTGAACGACGGTCACGGTCTTGGCGAGGTTCGACAGGTAGAGCGCCTCCTCGACGGCCGAGTTGCCGCCGCCGACGACGATCACATCCTTGTTGCGATAGAAGAAGCCGTCGCAGGTGGCGCAGGCCGAGACGCCGAAGCCCATGAAGGTCGGTTCGGTCTCGATGCCGAGCCACTTGGCCTTGGCGCCGGTGGCGATGATCAGTGCGTCCGCCGTCCAGTCGTTGCCGCTGTCGGTCTTGATGCGGAACGGACGAACCGACAGGTCGACATCGGTCACGAGATCGTTGACGATCTCGGCGCCGACATGGGTCGCCTGCTTCAGCATCTGTTCCATCATCCAAGGGCCCTGGACCGGATCGGCATAGCCCGGGTAGTTTTCGACGTCCGTCGTGATCATCAACTGGCCGCCCTGTTCCATGCCGGCGATCAACACGGGCTCGAGCATGGCGCGCGCCGTATAGATGGCGGCGGTGTAGCCGGCCGGGCCGGAGCCGATGATCAGCACTTTCACGTGACGGGCAGTCATAATCTTGTCCTTCGTTCATCGGAGAGGATTGCGTCCCCATCCGATTCCATTGCGTCAATGGGAAATCGTTCCATACTTTAGGTATTCCCCACCATGACTTTCAAGAGCGCACAGCCTGATACACACAAGTGCTTGAGCCTGAAGCCCGGTTTTGCCACCAGATGACGCGCTTAAGGCACAGGGGGCGGCCCGGCATCGATCCGCGTCTCGCGCCGGAGCGCGCGGCGGCAGTGGAGCGCACTTCGTGTCGCTTCTGACGATGTCCACCTCTATTTGCACATCTGCCGGCATCGCCAACGCCGTTTTCCCGCGAATAGTCGGCCGGGCTGCTTGTTGTCCAGCGGGTTTGACGATATTTCACGCGGATTCACTTTGCTGGAGAAGCATATGGGGTTGAATGCCGGCCGTGCATGGTTGCACTGCGAACGCGCTGCGCTCGGCCACGCACCGACTCGAGACGACCTTGCCCTTGACGAGCGCGCCTTGCCGAAAATCTCGACCGAGACGATCGCGGCAGCGCCGGGATAGGGACGCATCAGTCGACGTCGCCCACGATCGGGGCAACCTCACCATCGGCAGACACAAGTTTTCGACTTTGCCTCGCGCTCAAAGTCACCACGAAAAGGACGAACGTTCATGACGAAACAAGTCGAGCTCGACGCTATCGATCTCAAGATCCTTCGCGAGCTCCAGCGTGATGGCCGGATGACCAATGTCGATCTCGCGCAAAGGGTCGGCATCTCCGCGCCGCCGTGCCTGCGGCGCGTGCGCAAGCTCGAAGAGACGGGCGTCATCAAGGGCTATCACGCACTGCTGAACGCTCCGGCGCTCGGCTTTGATCTCGTCGCCTTCTGCATGGTCGGCCTGAAGCGCCAGTCGGAAGCCGATCTCAAGGCCTTCGCCGCCGCCACCGCCGAATGGCAGATCGTCCGGCAGGCCTGGACGGTTTCCGGCGAAAGCGACTTTCTCCTGCATTGTGTCGCCGAAAACCTCACGACTTTCCAGGATTTCGTCATCGAAGTGCTGACGGCCAACGAACGCGTCGATACGGTGCGCACGATGCTGACCATTCGCCAGGTCAAGGATATCGGCCTCGTCCAGATCTAAGGCCTGCCCATGAACAAGCTTCCGCTGTCCGCCTTCATCATCTGCCAGAACGAAGAAGCCTATCTCGGCAATTGCATCGAGAGCCTCGAGCAATGCTCAGAAATCGTCATCGTCGATTCCGGTTCGACCGACGGAACGCCGGAACTCGTGCAGTCCTATATCGACAAGGGCTGGCCGATCCGTTTCCTGCATGAGCCGTGGCGGGGCTATGCCGGCCAGAAGCAGTTCGCGCTTGATCAATGCACGCAGCCCTGGTGCTTCAACATCGATTCCGACGAACGCCTGGACGAACCGCTGAAGGCGCTGCTGCCGTCACTGCTCGATGCGCCACCGGAGACGGTTGGCTGGCGCGTCGCGCGCAGGCCCTACCTGATCGGCTACGGCTACACGCCGGAGCGCGCGCACGAGCGACGGAACCTGCGGCTGATCCGCCAGGGCAGGGGCCGCTACGACCTCAATCAGAAGGTCCACGAAGGCATCGTGCCGGATGGCGCGGTCGGCGCTGCCCCCAAGGGCAGTCTGCTGCACTACCGGCCGCTGATCATCGACGAGCAGATCCTCAAGGAAAACAAGTACTCGACGCTCAAGGCCGACCAGCAGTTCGCCGCCGGCAAGTCGGCGCGGCCCTACAAGATGCTGTTCAGCCCGCCGCTCTATTTCCTCCGGCTCTATTTCCGTAACGGCCTGTGGCGCTGCGGCTTTCCAGGCTTCATCGAGGCGATGACGGGGGCGGTCTACGCTTTCCTGACTGCCGCCAAGATCTATCAGAGGCACGCGCTGAAACGCCACCCGAACCATGACGACATGGATCGGCGGCAGAACCAGCGGTGAGGTTTCCATGAAAGTCATGCATTTTCACTTCGGCAAGGACGGCGGCGCTGAGCGCTTCTTCGTCCACCTGGTCAACGCGCTCGGCGAGCGCGGGGTCGAGCAGACCTCGGTCATCCGGCCGGGACGCATCTGGCGGAAGGACATCGAGGGCGCGACGCGCATCATCGAAAGCAACTTCCGCAACCTGTCGCTCGATCGCATTCTCTTGCCGATGAAGGTCAGCAGCATGGCGCGGCGCGAAAAGCCCGACGCGCTCTTTGCCTGGATGCCGCGCGCCAGCCGCCTGATGCCCAACTACAAGGGCTGCATCAAGATCTCGCGTCTCGGCGACTATCCGCTACGGCTCGACTACTTCCGCAACACCGATTGCCTCGTCTGCAACACGCCGGGCATCGCCGAGCATGTGCGCAAGATCGGCTGGAAGCGCGACGTCGAGGTGATTTCCAACTTCACCGGAACCGAGCGGGTCGCGCCGATCAGCCGCGCAACGCTCGACACACCTGAAAACGTGCCTGTGGTCATGTCGATGGGGCGCTTCGTTCCGCGCAAGGGTTTCCACACCCTGATCCAGGCGATCGCCAAGGTGCCGGATGCCTATCTCTGGCTGGTGGGTGACGGCGAGGAGCGGGCAAACCTGGAAAAGCTCGCTGCCGACCTCGGCGTGTCGAAGCGCGTTCGCTTTGCCGGTTGGCAGAAGGACACGCGGCCTTTCCTTGCTGCTTCGGATATCTTCGTCATGGCATCGAGCCATGAGCCGCTCGGCAACGTTATCCTCGAGGCCTGGGCGCAAGGCACGCCTGTCGTGTCCAGCCGATCGGAAGGACCGCAATGGTTCATGCGCGACGGCGAAAACGGCTTGATGGTCGATATCGGTGACGCCGACGGCTTTGCCCAGGCGATCGACCGGATCGCGGGCGATCCCTCGCTGGGCGAACGTCTTGCCGAACGCGGCCATGAGACGCTGATGAACCAGTTCTCGAAGCAGGCGATTACCGACGCCTATCTGAAACTCTTCGCTTCGAAGCGCTAAGAGAGTTTAGTGCGGGGCTGCCACGCGGTGGCAGCCTGTCAGGGACGCATCAGGCGTTCATAGACGGCGTTGATCGCGCGGGCCTCGCCCTCGATCGCAAAAGATGCGCGGGTTAGGCCTAGACCGTTGGCGCCAGCCAAGCTCCGGCGGTGATCATCGTCCATGAAGCCGGCAGTCGCCTCGACCATCGCCTGCAGATCGTTGGCGGCGATCACCGTGCCGGTTTCCTGCTCGCCGACGACGACCAGTTCCGAAAATGCGCCGACATCGGTTGCGATGACGGGCACGCCCGTTGCCATCGCTTCGAGCGGCGTCAGCCCGAAACCTTCCCAGCGTTGCGGCGCAACGAAAAGGTCGAGCGCGCGGTACCAGTCCGGAATGTTGGTATGTTCACCAACGAAACGGATTCGATCGGTAAGCCCGGCCTTTACAACCCGCTCTTTCAGTTCGTTCTCGAACGCCACGTGCGGGCCGGTCGCGCGACCGGCGACGATGGCACTCCAGCCGGGCCGGCACGGCAAAAGCGCAATCATGCTATCGACGAAGAGATCGGTGCCCTTCTGCTTGCGCACTCGCCCGAAGCAGCCGACATATTTTTGCGCCGGATCCAGGCCGAGCGCGGCCTTGGCCGCACCTGCGTCGGCCGGTGGCTGGAAGCGCTTGGTGTCGATGCCGTGAAGGATGACCGTGTTCGGCACCTGCAAATAGGCGGAGGTCTTGCCGCTCGTCGCGATCACCGCGTCCATGCGCGAAATCAGGAACTTGCTCCAGCCGGTGTGGCGGCGCTGAGAAGCGGAGGTGAAGACGATCTTCAGCTTCATGCCGAGCAGGTCGCGCAGCACGATCGCCGGCAGCATCTCGACATTGCGGCGCGCATGCCAGACCCGGCAGGGCCGTCCGTCCGGTGCACTCCACAGACGCAGAAGATCGCGGAAGCGGATCGAGGGCAGGGTGTCAGGTAGGCCCGGACCAAGCACGGCGATCTTTTCGCCGAGCGCGCGCTGGATCGGAATCAACTGGATGATGGTAGACGTCACGCCCGAGAGACGACGCTTGAAATTGGGAGCGATGACCTCGACGTTCCGGATATCGGCCACGAAAGCGCACTCCTTGCGCGAGCAATGATCGTCTTTGGGAGAAAGAGAAAAGGGGGCGAAGGAAGACTTCGCCCCTGTCTGGGGCTGATCAGCCCCAGTTGACGGCAAGAATCTCGTAGGCCTTGGAACCGCCGGGGGCGTTCACTTCGATGGAATCGCCAACTTCCTTGCCGATCAGCGCGCGGGCGATCGGCGACGAGATCGAGATGCGGCCGGCCTTCACGTCGGCTTCCTGGTCGCCAACGATCTGGTAGGTCTTTTCCTCTTCAGTGTCTTCGTCGACGAGCTTCACCTTGGCGCCGAACTTGATCTTGGAGCCGGACATCTTCGAGAGATCAATGACTTCCGCGCGGGCGATCAAGTCTTCGAGCTCGGTGATGCGGCCTTCGTTGTGGCTCTGCGCTTCCTTGGCAGCGTGGTACTCGGCATTTTCCGACAGGTCGCCATGTGCACGGGCTTCGGCAATCGCCTCGATGATTCGCGGTCGTTCTTCCTGCTGGCGCCAGCGCAGCTCCTCCTGCAGGTTGACGAATCCGCCCTGGGTCATCGGCACTTTTTCGACCATTTCAATGTCCTTCATCAAGCACGAGGCGCCGCCCTTTGGGCGGCGCCAACGCAAAAGAAAACGGTCTCCGGCGCGCAAACGCCGGAACCGTCCGAAACTTCGAACCTTCGTTATAGCAGAAACGGAAGCGCGAAAGCCAGATATTTCGCCGTCGTCCACCGAACCCTGAAATGCCGCTGCAACTTGTGGGGGAGGCGACGGGGTGGCAAGCTGCGCAGAAAGCGCTTTACCTCAACTGCGGTTGAGGTCGTAACAGAAGTGTTCCGAAGAGATAGCACGAGGAACGTTGGGCATGGTTCTGGCGAGGGACGAAACGAAGGCAGGCGAAGGCGATACCGCACTTCAGGAGGACGGCCGCTGGAGCGAACTGCTGCGGCCAGACTATCTGGCGACGACGGCTGCCCTTTGCCTCGGAGTCGCGTTGTTCGCCTTCAACGAGTTTTTCGTAGCGACCGCGCTGCCCACAGCCGTCGAAGAGATCGGCGGCGCTACGCTGTTGTCCTGGGCCGTCACGCTCTATCTCGTCTTTGCCATTCTCGGCGGCGCTGTTGCCGCCACGCTCAAGTCCAGGTTTGGCGCACGCGGGACGCTGATTGCGGCCGCGCTCATCTTTGTCGTCGGCACCCTCGTCGCGACTGCCGCCGGCAGCATGCCGCAGGTCCTCGCCGGTCGTGTGTTTCAAGGATTCGGCGAGGGGATCATTGCAGCGGTCTGCTACGCGCTGATCCCCGAACTCTTCCCGCCGCGCCTGGTCCCGAAGGTATTCGGAGCCGAGGCCATCGTCTGGGCAACGGCGGCCTTTGGCGGCCCGCTCGTATCCGGCTTCCTGACGGAATACTGGTCATGGCGGGCGGCCTTCGCCGTCAATGTTCCCGCAACCGTCATCTTCGTCGCGCTCGTTCTGTTGATCGTGCCGGCACGCAAGGTGCCATCGAGCGACACGCCTCGCCCAATTCCGCTTCTGCGGCTAACCGTGGTCGGTTCCGGCATATTGCTGATATCGGTCTCAAATACGGCGAGCAGCGTCCCCCTGATGGCGGCGGCGCTGGCAACGGCGCTGACCATCCTCTGGGCGGCCGTCGCAACAGACCGCCGGGCAGAGCATTCGATCCTGCCCGCCGGTGCTTTTCAGCTCACAAAACCGCTCGGCACCGGGCTTTGGGTGGTGCTGCTGATGCCCCTCGCTCAGGCGTCCGGCTCGGTATATCTCATCTACGGCCTGCAACATGTCTGGAGTTTCAGCCCTACGGCCGCTGGCTTTTCCGCAGCACTGATGGCGATATCCTGGAGCGTGACCGCAATCGCCGTCGCAAGCCTGCACTCTCACGCTCTGCGCGTGAAGTTGATCCCTGCGGGTCCAGCGCTTCTCAGTCTCGGGCTTGCTGGCCTGATGGTCGCCTTCGCGATCGACGATTACCGGCTGGTCTTCCCGAGCCAGATCGCCGTTGGCGCAGGGTTCGGCATATCGTGGGGCACGCTCAGCCAACTGATGATGGACGTCTCCTTGCGAGGAGAGCGGGACAAGACCTCGGCGTTTCTGCCGACATTGCAGTCGGCCGGTTATGCGATCGGCGCGGCGATCTGCGGGCTGACGGCCAATCTTCGCGGTTTCGACGAGCAGGCGAACGTTGCCACGATGCACGCCGCCTTGTTCACGGTCTTCGTCGTCGCGTTCCTGATCTCCACGGCTTCTCTGTATTTGGGTGTCAGAACCGTGCGGCTCGCAGCGAGCCACGCGCGTCGTGATCGGGGCAGAACGGCTGCCGAGGCCCTGGCGGCAGACTGATCAGTGCGATCAAGCGCAGGATGGCTGTTCCCGCGCTTTGCTCTTGGTACTGCTTCAGGCTGCAGCTGACAGAGACGCGCCGACGTGGCGGCGGGCAAGCAACGCCCGCTGTTCGGCGCCGCGGCCGATGGAGGGCACGATCGTTGCCAGCAGCTTGCGGTTGCTGGAGAGGACCTGGACCTTCAACGAACCATAATCCGCATCGCGACCGATCTTGTCCGCGACCCGCTGGCCGTAATAGAGGGCCGATCCCTCGTCGAAATGGCAGATACCGTCTTCATCGACGAAGTGCTCGTCGCCCCACAGCAAATCAAAGAAATAGAGTTGCACGATCTTGCCCCATGTCGCGCCCGCCGGCGAAGCCGCCGATCTCTCTGTGCGCAGGGTCATAGAAACATGTGCTGGGGGAATACAGGCTGAACCGGTCGTTCATGCGGCGTTCAGCGGAGAGCGGGCTGTTGAAGCACAACAGTCCTCGGGCATGACGGCGGCGCGCGAAGGTTTCGCGCGCCGCTCTCGTTCTTAGGCCTTGAAGTAGCTCTGCAGCGGGCGCACTTCGAGGCTGCCGGCCTTCAGAGCCTTGATGGCATGGGCAGCCGCTTCCGCACCCGACATGGTCGTGTAGTAGGGCACCTTCTGCATCAGTGTCGCGCGACGCAGCGACTTGGAGTCCGAGATCGCCTTGTTGCTGTCGGTGGTGTTGAAGACGAGCTGGACGTGACGGTTACGGATCGCGTCCTCGACATGCGGACGGCCTTCCTGGACCTTGTTGATCTTGGTGGCGGCAATGCCGTGTTCACCGAGGAAGCGGGCCGTGCCGCCCGTCGCCATCACCTTGAAGCCGATATCGACGAGGATGCGGATTGCCGGCAGCACACGGGTCTTGTCCTCGTCGCGCACCGAAACGAACACCGTTCCATCGCGCGGCAGGTCGACGCCGGCGCCGAGCTGCGACTTGGCGAAGGCGAGCGCATAGTCGGTGTCGAGGCCGATGACTTCGCCGGTCGAGCGCATTTCCGGGCCGAGCAGGGTGTCGACGCCGGGGAAGCGTGCAAACGGGAAGACCGCTTCCTTGACGGCGATGTGCTTGAGGTTGCGCGGATCCGGCTTTTCGCCATAGGCGGCGATCGCGACATCGAGCGCTTCGCCTGTCATGACGCGGGCGGCGATCTTGGCGATCGGCGCGCCGATGGTCTTGGCGACGAAGGGCACGGTGCGCGAGGCGCGCGGGTTCACTTCAAGCACGTAGATGGTGCCGTCCTTGATGGCGAACTGCACGTTCATCAGGCCGCCAACATTGAGCGCCTTGGCGAGGGCCGCCGTCTGGCGCTCGAGTTCGTCGACCATGTCCTTGTCGAGCGTGTGAACCGGCAGCGAGCAGGCGCTGTCACCCGAGTGGATGCCGGCTTCCTCGATGTGCTCCATGATGCCCGAAACGAACACGTCCTTGCCGTCGCAGAGGCAGTCGACGTCCACTTCCGTTGCGTTCGTCAGGTAGCTGTCGAAGAGCAGCGGGTTCTTGCCGAGCAGGGTGTTGATCTGACCGGTCTTGTCGTTCGGATAGCGCTGCTTGATGTCTTCGGGAACGAGGCCCGGAACCGTGTCGAGCAGGTAGCTCTGCAGCATGCTTTCCGAATGGATGATCTGCATGGCGCGGCCGCCGAGAACGTAAGACGGGCGCACGACCAGCGGGAAGCCGATCTCGGCAGCGACGAGGCGAGCCTGCTCGACCGAGTAGGCGATGCCGTTGTTCGGCTGGTTGAGGTCGAGTTTCATCAGGAGCTTCTGGAAGCGGTCGCGGTCTTCGGCAAGGTCGATCGCGTCAGGCGCGGTGCCAAGGATCGGGATGCCGTTCTTTTCGAGCGCTTCGGCGAGCTTCAGCGGCGTCTGGCCACCGAACTGCACGATGACGCCGACGAGTTCGCCCTTTTCCTGCTCGGCGCGCATGATCTCGATCACGTCTTCGGCCGTCAGCGGCTCGAAGTAGAGGCGATCGGAGGTGTCGTAGTCGGTCGAAACCGTCTCCGGGTTGCAGTTGATCATGATCGCTTCATAGCCGGCATCCTTCAGCGCGAAGGCGGCGTGGCAGCAGCAGTAGTCGAACTCGATGCCCTGGCCGATGCGGTTGGGACCGCCGCCGAGGATGACGACCTTCTTGCGCTCGGAAACCTCGGCTTCCGAGCGAGCGGCGCCGACGAAGGGCGTCTCGTAGGTCGAGTACATGTAGGCGGTCGGCGAGGCGAACTCGGCAGCGCAGGTGTCGATGCGCTTGTAGACCGGGCGGACATTGAGCGCATTGCGCAGTTCCGCCACTTCCTTCGGGCGCTTGCCACCGAGCGTTGCCAGGCGGGCATCGGAGAAGCCCATGGCCTTCAGCATGCGCAGGTTCTCGGCATCGACAGGCAGGCCATGCTCGCGGATGCGCGCTTCCATGTCGACGATCGCCTTGAACTGGGCGATGAACCACGGATCGATCTTGCTCGCCTCGTGGACTTCCTCTTCGCTCATGCCAAAGCGCAGCGCCTGGGCAACCATGCGCAGGCGGTCCGGGGTCGGCGTGCCGATCGCGGCACGAATGGCGTTACGGCCATCGCCGTTCTCGTCCATGTCGGGGATTTCGATTTCGTCGAGGCCGGTAAGGCCGGTCTCAAGGCCACGCAGCGCCTTCTGCAGCGATTCGGCAAAGGTGCGGCCGATCGCCATGACTTCGCCGACCGACTTCATCGCCGTTGTGAGAACCGGCGAGGCGCCAGGGAACTTCTCAAAGGCAAAACGCGGGATCTTGGTGACGACGTAGTCGATCGACGGTTCGAACGAGGCCGGGGTCGCGCCGCCGGTGATGTCGTTGTCGAGTTCGTCGAGCGTGTAACCGATGGCGAGTTTCGCGGCGATCTTGGCGATCGGGAAGCCGGTCGCCTTCGACGCCAGAGCCGAAGAGCGCGAAACGCGCGGGTTCATTTCGATGACGACGAGACGGCCGTCCTTCGGATTGACGGCGAACTGAACGTTCGAGCCGCCAGTCTCGACGCCGATCTCGCGCAGAACCGCGATCGAGGCATTGCGCATGATCTGGTATTCTTTGTCGGTCAGCGTCAGCGCCGGGGCAACGGTGATCGAATCACCGGTGTGCACGCCCATCGGGTCGATGTTTTCGATCGAGCAGATGATGATGCAGTTGTCCGCGGTGTCGCGGACCACTTCCATCTCGTATTCCTTCCAGCCGAGCACCGATTCTTCGATCAGCACTTCGGTGGTCGGCGACGCATCGAGGCCACTGCCGACGATGTCGAAGAATTCCGTGCGGTTATAGGCAATGCCGCCGCCAGTACCGCCGAGCGTAAACGACGGACGGATGATCGCGGGCAGGCCGACATCGTCGAGCGCCTGCGCGGCAATTGCCATCGCATGGTTCATGTAGCGCTGCTTGCGGTCGCCTTCGCCAAGGTTCCACTGGTTCTCGAGGTCGTCGAGCGCCTTGTCGAGCTCCGCGCCCGAAAGCCGGCTCTTCAGTTCGGCGCGCTCGGCCTCGTGCGTCTTGCGGTCATGGTCCTTGATGTCGGTGGCGTTGGCGAGACGCGACTTCGGCGTCTCCAGGCCGATCTTTGCCATGGCTTCGCGGAAGAGGGCGCGGTCTTCGGCCTTGTCGATGGCATCCGGCTTGGCGCCGATCATCTCGACATTGTAGCGGTCGAGAACGCCCATGCGGCGCAGCGACAGCGCCGTGTTGAGCGCGGTCTGGCCACCCATGGTCGGCAGCAGCGCGTCCGGGCGCTCCTTTGCGATGATCTTGGCGACGACCTCAGGGGTGATCGGCTCGACATAGGTTGCGTCGGCAAGGCCCGGATCGGTCATGATCGTTGCCGGGTTGGAGTTGACGAGGATGACGCGGTAGCCTTCCTCCTTCAGCGCCTTACAGGCCTGGGTGCCGGAATAGTCGAATTCGCAAGCCTGACCGATGACGATCGGCCCCGCGCCGATGATAAGAATGGACTTGATATCTTGGCGCTTCGGCATGGTCGATCATCCGTTTCTAGCTGCGCGAAAAACCGGCCGAGGTGGGAGGTCACCGGCCGGGCACGCATTGATGGGTCTTTTCAGGCTAGAAGCGGCTTATAGGCAAATGTTTCTGCAAGCGAAACCCCGAAAATTCCGGAATCGACAGGAACCAGCCATATTTGCGCACCTCTGGCCACGCAGCGCGCTCTGCGCGCGGCGAAACAGTGCTGCGAATGTCAGGCGCGGCCGGGGATGACGAGAACCTTGACCTCTCCGGCGGCCGGCGGATGCGCAATGACGTCGGCCGCTTCGCCGAGCGTTACCCGCCGCGAAATCAGCTTGTCGACCTCGATGGCGCCGGTGGCGACAAGGTCTGCCGCACGGCGGTGGACGAAGGGGTTGATGAAGGATCCGAGCACCCGCAGTTCGCGAAAGAGAATGTCGAACGGTTCGATTTCCACGGTCTCGCCCTTCGGCATGACGCCGAGAATCACGACGGTTCCACCGGCCCTGGCAAGCCGTGTCGACTGCCTGACGGTTTCGGCAACGCCGGCGCACTCGATGACGATATCGACCCCGCCGGGAACGAGCCCGGTGTCGCCGGCGATCTGCTCGACGATATTGGCAGAGGAAGGATCGACCGTCGCCGTCGCGCCGACCTCTTCGGCAAGGCGGCGCTTGGCCGCCTGCCTTGTCGACAGGATAACCGTTGTCGCGCCGGCGAGACGGACGAGCTGCACCACCAACAGGCCGATCACGCCGCCGCCGAGAACGACGACGGAGGAGCCGGCGCGGATGCCCGCGATATCCACGCCATGCAGGCAGCAGGCAAGCGGCTCGCAGAAGGCGCCATGCACGGGATCGAGGCTCAGTGGTATTTCATGTGCCTGCTTGCGCGGCATCACCACATATTCGGCAAAACCACCGTCGCGATGGATGCCGATCGCCCGGAGATTGCGGCAGAGATTGATGCGCCCGGCACTGCATTGCGGACAGGTGCCACAGGCGATGTTGGGATCGCCGGTGATTCTGGCGCCGATTGCGATATCGGAAACACCGCTTCCGACGGCCTCGACGATGCCGCAGAATTCGTGGCCGAGCGTGACTGGCGGGCTGGAGGGGAATTCGCCGTGCAGCAGATGCCTGTCCGTACCGCAGACGCCGCAGGCCTCGACGCGTACCAGCAGATCGACAGGGCCGGGCGAGGGCTTTGGCACTTCTACGACCCGCAACTGACCGATACCTTCGAGCCGCAATGCCTTCATCACCGTGCCTCCTCGCCCCTGCACGATTGCGAATAGGACCGGCAAAGCGGGTTTGCGTCAAGGCGGTCGCGGTTGCTCAAAGCGGACGGCTGATGAGTCCAGCTGCCCGCTTGCCGTCGGCGCTTTTGCGATCTGCCCGTCGCAGCAGAAAGATTGGTGAGATCGCGAACTTACGGGTCGCGATTGCGTTTTACAACGACGTTAGGGCCGTCTTATAAAAGAGCAAACCGACAACGCCTTTCAGAGGCCGGGAGGACAGATCATGGAATGGAAGGGCCGCCGCCAATCCGACAATATCGAAGACCAGCGCGGCGCGAGCCCCGGCGGCGGAAATCCGTTCGGGCGCGGTGGCGGCTTTCGCATGCCGACCGGTGGCGGTGGCATGCGGCGCGCCGGCGGCGGCATGAGCTTCGGCACGATCATCTTCCTCGTCGTCCTCTACTTCATCCTCAAGGCCATGGGCATCGACATGCTGCAGGTGCTGGAAGGCGGCGGTGGCCAGGTGCAGATGCCGGGATTCGAGCAGAGCGACGGCTCGCCGGCGCCGCAGGGCACGGCTCAGGAAGAGGAAATGAAGCAGTTCATGGCGACGGTGCTTGCCGAGACCGAAGACACCTGGAACGGCATCTTCCAGGCGAACGGCCAGCAGTATGAGGAGCCGAAGATGGTGCTCTTCCGTGGCCAGGTGCGTTCTGCCTGCGGCTTTGCTTCGGCCGCCTCCGGGCCGTTCTATTGCCCCGGCGACCGCAAGGTCTATCTCGACATGAGCTTCTTCGACGAACTCGCGCAGAAGTTCGATGCGGCCGGCGATTTCGCCCAGGCCTATGTGGTCGCGCATGAGGTCGGCCACCATGTCCAGAACCTGATCGGCGTGCTGCCGAAGTTCAACCAGATGCGCCAGTCGATGAGCGAGACCGAAGCCAACCAGATGTCGGTGCGCGTCGAGCTGCAGGCGGATTGCTTCGCCGGCGTCTGGGGCAAGTACACCCAGCAGAAGGGCCTGCTCGAACAGGGCGACCTTGAAGAGGCGCTGAATGCCGCCACGCAGATCGGCGACGACACGCTGCAAAAGCGCATGCAGGGCTATGTCGTTCCCGAAAGCTTCAACCACGGCACGTCCGAACAACGCATGCGCTGGTTCAAGCGCGGCTTCGACAGCGGCAAGATGACGGCCTGCGATACGTTCTCGGGCGCGGTTTGATTTCTTTCAACCGGAATCAACGAAAGGGCCGGCTCGACAGCCGGCCCTTTCGTTTGTGGCTTAGCGCTCGCTGTCCATATGGGCGAGCTGGGCCTCCGGATAGCGCGCCCCGGCTGCGGCATTCTTCGGGACCGCCTGTTCGATCACCGCCAGATCGTCTGCACTGAGATGGACGTCGCGCGACGCCAGCGCCTCCGCCAGTCGATCGCGCCGCCGCGCGCCGACGAGCGGTATGATGTCCTTGCCCTTGGCCGCGACCCAGGCGATCGCGATCTGCGCGACTGATACGCCCTTGCCATCGGCGATCTGCCTCAAAGCGTCGACGAGGGCGAGGTTCCGGTCGATATTGCCTTCCTGAAACCGTGGGCTCATGGCGCGGAAGTCGCCCTTGGCGGCCGCACCTTTCTGCCAGTGGCCACTGATCAGTCCACGTGAAAGCACGCCGTAGGCGGTGATGCCGATACCGAGTTCGCGGCAGGTCGGCAGGATCTGGTCCTCGATCCCGCGTGAAATCAGCGAATACTCGATCTGCAGGTCGACGATCGGATGCACGGCGGCCGCACGCCGGATGGTCTCGGCCCCAACTTCCGAGAGGCCGATGTGCCTGACGTAACCGGCCTTCACCAGATCGGCTATTGCGCCGATGGTGTCCTCGATCGGCACATCCGGGTCGAGGCGGGCAGGGCGGTAGACGTCGATATGGTCAATGCCGAGCCGCTGCAGCGTGTAGGCGAGAAAGTTGCGAACGGCCTTGGGGCGGCAATCGTAGCCGGACCAGTTCCCGGCGGCATCGCGCAACGCGCCGAATTTCACGCTCAGCAGCGCCTTGTCGCGCTTCCCGTCTTTCAGCGCCTCGCCGATCAGCATCTCGTTGTGACCCATGCCGTAGAAATCGCCGGTGTCGAGCAACGTGATGCCGGCCTCCAGCGCGGCATGGATCGTAGCAATGCTTTCGGCTCGGTCCGCGGGGCCGTACATGCCGGACATGCCCATGCAGCCGAGGCCGAGCGCCGAAACCGAGGGACCGGTCTTTCCGAGTGAAACGTAATCCATCTTCGTTCTCCTTCGACAAGGCCGAAAAACAGCCGGCCGCTTGCTCTGTGTTCTGTTTACTTCGTTCGGCGCCGTGCGATAATCCGATCTCAACCGAACGACTTGTACGAAATTCCGCACAATGAACGATTTGCCGCTTGCCGACCTTGATGCCTTCACTGCTGTTGCCGCAGCCCGCAGCTTTCGCGCGGCTGCGAAGAAGCGCGGCGTTTCCGCGTCGGCGCTGAGCGAGGCGCTCCGCCGTCTTGAAGCGAAACTGCAGGTGCGCTTGCTCAACCGCACGACACGCAGCGTGACCCTGACGGAGGCGGGTACGCGGCTGCTTGACCGGTTGACGCCGGCGCTCGGCGAGATCGCCGGCGCGCTCGATCAGGTCAACGAGATGCGCGACAGTCCGGCGGGAACGTTGAAACTGAACGTTCCGACCATCGTCGCCCGCGAAATACTACCACCGATCATCGGCCGGTTCTTGCGCGAGCACCCGGCAATTTCGCTGGAGGTGACGGCGGATGACGGCTTCGTCGATGTCCTCGCCGCAGGCTTTGACGCCGGCATCCGCTACGAGGAACGCGTCGAGCGTGACATGATCGCCATCCCGATCGGGCCGAGCCGCCAGCGTTACGTTACGGCCGCGGCACCGGACTATCTCGCCAGGTGCGGTGTGCCCGGCCATCCGCGCGACCTGCTTGAACACGCCTGCATTCGCCACCGCTTCGCCAGCGGCTTCTCGCTTCCCTGGGAGTTCGGCGAGGGCGAGGCGGCGCTGACGATCGCGCCGCCGGCCGTCGTCACCGCCAACACGATCGATCTCGAACTCGGGGCGGCCATCGACGGTCTTGGCGTGATCCGGACCTTCGAGGAGTTCATCGCGCCTGCGGTTGCCGCACGGCGCCTGGTGCCGATCCTTGAGGCGTGGACGACGAGCTTCTCCGGCCCGCTTCTCTATTATGCAAGCCGCAAGCACATGCCGGCGCCGTTGCGCGCCTTCGTCGACTTTCTGAAGCGCGAACAGCGGCGGGACCATCGCTGAGGCACAGGCTGTACGCTGCCTGACGTATCAACCATTGCGATAGTCCCATCAGATAATTTGAGACGTTCACGGATTGTTTCGTGCGAAATGATCCGTTACACCTAAATTGGTAGCGTTGTTCACGTTCTGTCTCTTTTCCCGGGGCAGGCCGCCGGGGAGGGATCGCATGCGCGACGAGAAATTTGTGCGACGCGGCCTGTTCCTCGTCTACCTCATTCTGTTTCTCGATATCATCGGCATCGCGATCATCGTGCCGGTGCTGCCGGCCTACCTCGAAGAATTGACGGGCGCCAATGTCAGCGAGGCGGCGATCGACGGCGGATGGCTGCTGCTCGTCTATGCGGCCATGCAGTTTCTCTTCGCGCCGCTGATCGGCAATCTCAGCGACCGCTTCGGCCGCCGCCCGGTGCTGCTCGCATCGGTCTTCACCTTCGCGCTCGACAATCTCATCTGCGCGCTCGCCACCAGCTACTGGATGCTGTTCATCGGCCGCGTGCTCGCGGGCATCAGCGGCGCGAGCTTCGGCACGGCATCGGCCTACATTGCCGACATCAGCCACGACGGAAATCGCGCCAAGAATTTCGGGCTGATCGGCATTGCCTTTGGTACCGGCTTCGCGCTCGGGCCGGTGCTTGGCGGTCTGCTTGGCGAACTCGGCCCGCGGGTCCCGTTCTACGGCGCGGCAGCGCTGTCCTTCGTCAACTTTATCCTTGGCGTATTCCTGCTGCCCGAGACACTCGACAGCGCCAACCGCCGCCGGTTCGAGTGGAAACGCGCCAACCCGCTCGGCGCCCTCAAGCAGATGCGCAATTACCCCGGCATCGGCTGGGTGGGGCTGGTGTTCTTTCTCTTCTGGCTTGCCCATTCGGTCTATCCGGCCGTCTGGTCCTTCGTTTCCAGCTACCGCTACGGCTGGAGCGAGGGGCAGATCGGACTTTCGCTCGGGATCTTCGGTATCGGCGGTGCCTTCGTCATGGCCGTCATCCTGCCGCGCGTGGTGCCGCGGCTTGGGGAGTGGCGCACGGCCGTGCTCGGCCTGACCTTCACCGCGCTCGGAGCCATCGGCTATGCCGGCGCCTGGCAGGGGTGGATGATCTATGCGGTGATCATCGCGACCGCGCTCGAAAGCCTCGCCGATCCGCCGCTGCGCAGTATCGCCGCGGCCCACGTGCCGCCGTCGGCCCAAGGCGAGCTTCAGGGCGCGCTGACCAGCATCGGCAGCATCACCACGATCATCGGTCCGCTGATCTTCACCCAGGCCTTCGGCTATTTCACCAGCCCTGCCGCGCCCGTCGCCTTTGCCGGCGCGCCCTATGCACTCGCCAGTTGCTTCCTCGTCGGCGCGCTTATCGTGTTCTTCCTGAAGATACCGAGAAGCAGGGCGGTCGGACCACAGGGCGCGGAGAACGTCGAGCCGGCCGACGCCGCAGCGCCGGAAGAGCCAGAGGCGATGGAGCGGCCGCGACTGCACGGAAATTGATCAATTTCCGTGATCTATCGATGAAAGTTTGAGCAACCTCGCCCTTGCGGCTGGCTCTTTGCCCGACGGTATTCTATTTCCGGATTCCTCCCCCCGATCTTCGGTTGCGGCCCGGGGCCGCATTGACTGCCAGGAATCTGCCATGCTGACCGCGAATGCGAGCCCGATATCGTTGACGACCGACAATTCCTGGCGGACGCACTATCGCGCGAGCTTCTATCTGGGCGTGCCGTTCATCGGTGCGCAGCTGGCGCAGCTCGCCATCAACACGACGGACGTCCTGATGGTCGGCAAGCTCGGCGCCACCGAGCTCGCGGCCATCATCCTGGCGACCCAGATGTATTTCACCGTCTATGTTTTCGGCAACGGATTTGCCAATGCGGTGGTGCCGATGGCGGCACAGGCCGTCGGTCGCGGCGACAAGGTTTCGGTGCGCCGCTCGGTGCGCATGGGCATGTGGGTGGTGATGCTTTACGGCCTTCTGACTGCGCCCATCCTCTGGATGGCCGAGCCGATCCTGCTATTTGCCGGCCAACAGCCCAAGGTCGCAGCGCTTGCGGGAGAATATGTCCGCATCGCGCAATGGGCAATCTTCCCCGGCCTCATCTTCATGGTGCTGAGGGCGTTCCTGAGTGGCCTGGAGAGGGCCGGGATCATTCTCTACGTCACGCTGGCGACGCTCGTGCTCAATGCCGCGCTCTGCTACGTGCTGATCTTCGGCCACTTCGGCTTCCCGCAACTCGGCATCTTCGGTGCGGCGGTTGCAGCGCTTGGCGTCGCCGTGCTCGGCGCGGCGCTGACGATTGCCTATATCAAGAGCAAGCCGGAGCTCAACCAGTACGAACTCTTCGTCCGCTTCTGGCGGCCCGACTGGGTTGCCTTCCGTGAAGTCGTTTTTCTCGGAATTCCGATTTCGCTGACGATCCTTGCCGAGGTCAGCCTCTTCACTGTCGCCTCGCTGCTGATGGGCACGATCGGTACGGTCGAACTTGCGGCCCACGGCATCGCCCTGCAATTCGCCTCGATCGCCTTCATGATCCCGTTGGGGCTGGCGCAGGCGGCCACGGTGCGCGTGGGTCTCTCCTATGGCCGCGGTGACCTCCTGGGCGTCAGGCGCGCGGCGATCGCTTCGCTGGTGCTCGGCGCTGGCTTTGCCATGGTCGGCAGCGCCATCTTCGCATTCTTCCCGAGCCAACTGGCCGCCCTTTATCTCGACACCGCCCGCCCTGATGCTGCAGCAGTGCTTGCCTTCGCAGCGCCGCTCATCGTGATCGCCGGCGCATTCCAGCTCGTCGACGGCATGCAGGCGATCGCCGCCGGCATGTTGCGCGGCCTCAAGGATACCAAGGTGCCGATGCTGCTGGCCTTGATTTCCTATTGGCCGATCGGCTTCGTCTGCGCCTGGGCCTTCGCTTTTCTGTTCAATTTCGGCGGGATCGGCGTCTGGTTCGGCTTCGTGCTCGGCCTTGCCGCAGCTGCGGTGCTGCTGAACTGGCGCTTTTTCCGGATGCTGGGCACATTGGAGGCCAAAGCCGCTGCCAAGCAGGTGGCAGAGTAACAAGGCGAACGCGGGGCTGCCGAACGCAAAGAAAAAGCCGGACGGGCAGGGGATGCCGTCCGGCTTACAATGGCGGTCGCCTCAGGGGAAGGGAACGACGGCCGCTTACTACCACGCTTCGTTTACGAAGCTTTGGAACCGCTAGACGTTGAAACCGTCGAGCCGTTCCGAACCCTGGCGATCGCGCTGGAGGTCGCGTATCGTCCGGGCAAAGTCGATCAAGAATACGAGACTGGTGACCGCTGCCGCGATCATGAACAGGGTGGCCATAGTGCCCTCCATCAACGGAAGATCTTCTGGGTCGCGTAGCGCTCGCGCCGGTCACGGGACTCGTTGCGCAGTCCATGTATCGTCGCAAAGATCATCGCGAAAAACATCGCCATCGAAAACAGAGCAAGTCCCATAGCCGTAATCCTTTCGCATCCTAAACGGCGGTACGTTCAAAAAAGTTCCGTTGTTACTGGCGCTACACTTAACGTCTTTGGTGTGAAGCACCGTTGAACATGGCATTCATCTAGCATTCATTCTTTCTGGCCCGCTGTTTCCCAGGGAACAGGGCCAAGCGCCGTACAACTCTTGCGATCCGTCGCCGTCCGTGACAAAAGGCTTCACCAAACGGAAACAGGTGCGATGACCACGGCATTTTATCCCGGCTCCTTCGATCCGATGACGAACGGGCATCTCGACGTGCTCGTGCAGGCGCTGAACGTGGCGGCGAAAGTCATCGTTGCAATCGGCATCCATCCGGGCAAGGCGCCGCTCTTTTCCTTCGACGAACGCGCCGAACTCATCCGCCGTTCGCTCCAGGAATTTCTGCCGGACAGGGCAGGCGACATCGACGTCGTCTCCTTCGACAATCTGGTCGTCGATGCGGCCCGCGAGCGCGGCGCGAAGCTTTTGGTGCGCGGCCTTCGCGACGGCACCGACCTCGACTACGAGATGCAGATGGCCGGGATGAACCGGCAGATGGCGCCGGATATCCAGACCTTGTTCTTGCCGGCAGGCACGGCATCACGGCCCATTACGGCCACATTGGTCCGCCAGATCGCGGCCATGGGCGGCGACGTCAGTGCCTTCGTGCCCAAGTCCGTTTACGAAGCACTGCAGGCCAAACGCCGCCCCTGACGGGCGGCCCCAATTCACCACGCAGGGAGAAATCATGAAAATCCTCCACCTCGCTTTCGCCGGCGCCATCGCGCTTGCTTCCTTTACGGGAACGGCGTTTGCACAATCGGCAGACAACTTCCTGACGATCACGCTCAAGGACGGCCCGGTCGTCGTCGAGCTGCGCCCCGACATCGCACCGAAGCATGTCGAGCAGATCAAGGCGCTGGCCGCCGCCGGTGAATACGACAACGTCGCGTTCCACCGCGTGATCAAGGGCTTCATGGCCCAGACCGGCGACGTGCAGTATGGCGACATGGAAAACGGCTACCAACCGCAGGCTGCCGGTACCGGCGGTTCGTCGCGTCCGGATATTCCGGCGGAGTTCTCGGACGTTCCGTTCGAGCGCGGCACGGTCGGCATGGCCCGCTCGCAGGACCCGAACAGCGCCAATTCGCAGTTCTTCATCATGTTCGCCCCGGGCGACTTCCTCAACGGCCAGTACACGGTCGTCGGCAAGGTCGTCTCCGGCATGGAGAACGTCGACAAGATCAAGCTCGGCGACGACGCCAACAACGGCTCCGTCACCGATCCCGACCGCATGATCAGCGTCAAGGTCGGCAAGTAAAATCAACAGAAGGAGAAAACCCATGGCCGAGATCAAGGATCCGGAAAACACGATCATCCTGGAGACCACCAAGGGCCAGGTCATCATCGAGCTTCTGCCTGATGTCGCTCCGGGGCACGTCGCCCGCATCAAGGAACTGGCCCGCGAAGGCGCCTACGACGGCGTGGTGTTCCACCGCGTGATCGAGGACTTCATGGCTCAAACCGGCGACGTCCAGTACGGCAAGACCGGCGGCGAGCATTTCAACCCGGCTCGCGCCGGCATGGGCGGCTCCTCCAAGCCGGACCTGAAGGCCGAATTCTCGAACGTCAGCCACGTTCGCGGTACGTGCTCGATGGCCCGTAGCCAGATGCCGAACTCGGCCAACTCGCAGTTCTTCATCTGCTTCACCGATGCGCCTTGGCTCAACAAGCAGTACTCCGTTTGGGGCCAGGTCATCGAAGGCATGGAAACGATCGACAAGATCAAGCGCGGCGAGCCGGTGCGTGATCCAGACTCGATCGTCACGATGCGGGTTGCCGCAGACGCCTGATTTGCGCTAATGCACGAACCCGCCCCGGTCGCCAACTGCGCCGGGGCGGGTTTTTCTTTGTCTGAAGATAACGATGCGCGTAGACCTGTTCGACTTCGACCTCCCGGAAACCTCGATTGCGCTTCGGCCCGCAAGCCCGCGCGACAGCGCCCGCATGCTCGTGGTGCGTCCCGATAGCGCCGACGTACTGGCGGACAAGGGCGTGCTCGACCTGCCGTCGTTCCTCAGGGAAGGCGACGCGCTTGTCTTCAACGACACCAAGGTGATTCCGGCCCAGCTCGAAGGCATCCGCCGGCGCGGCGAAGAGATCGCGACGCAGGTATCGCTGACGCTGCATATGCGGGTCGCACCCGATCGCTGGAAGGCTTTCGCCCGCCCGGCACGGCGCCTCAAGGTCGGCGACCGCATTGCCTTCGGCCACGGCGGCTCGAGCTGCTTTCTCGGAACGCTCGACGCGACCGTCGAGGAAAAGGGCGATGCCGGCGAAGTGACGCTGCGCTTCGATCTCTCCGGTCCCTCGCTCGACGAGGCGATCATGGCGGTCGGCCACATTCCCTTGCCGCCCTACATCGCCTCCAAGCGCGCCGAAGATGCGCAGGACCGTGCCGACTACCAGACCATGTATGCCCGCGAGGAAGGCGCCGTTGCGGCGCCGACCGCTGGGTTGCATTTTAGCGACCGCCTGTTCGCCAAGCTCGACGAGGCCGGCATCGAACGGCATTTCGTGACGCTGCATGTGGGCGCGGGCACGTTCCTGCCGGTCAAGGCGGATGATACCGACGACCACGTGATGCACCAGGAGATCGGCCACGTCGACGCCCGCACGGCCGAAAAGCTCAATGCCGTCAAGGCGAGGGGCGGCCGCATCGTCTGCGTCGGCACGACCTCACTGCGGCTGATCGAAAGCGCCACCTCGGAAGACGGCACTGTCAAGTCCTGGTCCGGTCCGACGGGGATCTTCATCACGCCCGGTTACCGCTTCCGCGCGGTTGACATGTTGATGACCAATTTCCACCTGCCGAAATCGACGCTGTTCATGCTCGTTTCGGCCTTCAGTGGCCTGGACACGATGCGCGCGGCCTACACGCATGCGATCGAAACCGGCTACCGCTTCTATTCCTATGGCGACGCCAGCCTGCTTTTCCGGAAAGACTAGATGACCGAGACCTTCCAGTTCAAGCTTCTCAAGACCGATGGCAAGGCCCGTCGCGGCGAAGTGTCCATGCCGCGCGGCACGATCCGCACGCCGGCCTTCATGCCGGTTGGTACCGTTGGTACGGTCAAGGCGATGTACCTCGACCAGGTCAAGGATCTCGGCGCCGACATCATTCTCGGCAACACCTACCATCTGATGCTGCGTCCAGGCGCGGAGCGCGTCGCGCGCCTTGGCGGTCTGCATGGGCTGATCCGCTGGCAGGGCCCGATCCTCACCGATAGTGGCGGCTTTCAGGTCATGTCGCTTGCCGGCCTTCGCAAGCTCGACGAGCAGGGCGTCACCTTCAAGAGCCATGTCGACGGCGCGCTCTTCCACATGTCGCCGGAGCGCTCGATCGAGATCCAGGGCTTGCTCGACAGCGATATCCAGATGCAGCTCGACGAATGCGTGGCGCTGCCGGCCGAGCCAAAGGAAATCGAGCGCGCGATGGAAATGTCGCTGCGCTGGGCCGAGCGCTGCAAGGTCGCGTTTGGCGACCAGCCGGGCAAGGCGATGTTCGGCATCGTGCAGGGCGGAGATATCCCGAAGCTGCGCGAGCGTTCGGCCGAAGCGCTGAAGGGGCTGGACCTCAAGGGCTATGCGGTTGGCGGGCTCGCCGTCGGCGAGCCGCAGGAGGTGATGCTGCGCATGCTCGACATTACCTGCCCGATCATGCCGGTGGACAAGCCCCGTTACCTGATGGGCGTCGGTACGCCTGACGACATCCTGCGCTCGGTCGGTGAGGGCATCGACATGTTCGACTGCGTGATGCCGACCCGCTCGGGACGCCACGGCCTTGCCTTCACGCGCCACGGCCGCATCAACCTGCGCAACGCGCGCCACGCCGAAGACATGCGCCCGCTCGACGAGCAGTCCTCGTGCCCGGCAACGCGCGACTATTCGCGTGCCTACCTGCACCATCTGATCCGCTCGAACGAATCGCTCGGCGGCATGCTGCTCAGCTGGAACAATCTGGCCTACTATCAGGAACTGATGGCCGGCATCCGGCTGGCGATCGACGAAGGCCGCTTCGCCGACTTCATGGCCGAAACCCAGGAAACTTGGCGGCGAGGGGACCTTCCCCCCGTCTGATGGCCGCCAACGGACCGGTGCCTCAGATCGCCGGTCCCGACGCCGACTGCAAAATCATCACGCCGTTGATCTTGTAGCTGCCATCCGGCTGCTTCACGAGTTCGTAGACTGCTGTCCAATCCTTGCCGTCGGGCGCCGAGATCAGAACTTCCTGCAGCACCTGGTCGCCAATCACCTTCGATCGGCCGAACGCGAAGTTGCCAGGCCGATAGACGGGCTGGTAGCCGCGCTTCACCATCTCGAAGAAGCTTGCCTTGTCGGGAAATTTGCCGCGCACCGCAGGTGAGGTGAAGGAGTAGGCGGTTTCCGCATCATCCTGCAGAAAGGCAGCGATCTGTTCTCGTATGATTGTCCGCGCCGTATCGACGGGTTCGTCCGCGCGCGCCGCGGTCACGGCTGCCAGTTGCGCCATCATGCCGAGTGTGATTGCAAAGCTCCTGAACATCGCCGATCTCCATAGCTGCAATGGAAGACTAGGACAGTCACGGCTTTTGGAAACAGGAGCATTGGTTGCCGTTTCGAATAATGCATCCGATTGGTTTATATAAACTGTTTAAATCAAGGTATTATTTCTATATATGAAAGTATTACATCAGGAATCATAAGTTAGTGATGTCTGGCAAAACGGCTTGCATAGGGCCGGCGGCGGCGAGGCGCCCGTTGCCAATGTGCAAACGAGCGGAGCGCCAACCGCCGGGGAAGTCGACCTAGCTGAAGGTCGTCGCCATCCATTCCTGCCATTTCGGCTCGCTGTCTTTTGCCCGCGCCTTGGCATCGTCTCCATAGTGATAGAGTGCGATGCTGGCGTTTGTGCCATCGCCGGTCGAATAGGTCCCGATGAGCGCGATGCCAGCTCCGGGTTCCTTCAGGCGCAGCAGCAGATAGCGTTGCTTGGCGTCCTGCTGCACCCGTTCGACGATGCAGGCAAGGCGTTCGGGCTTTGGTGGCGTGCTGCGCTCCTCGCCGACATTGGCGCCGACAAGCCCCAGTGCTTCGGTCAGGCGTGCCCAGACCGTGGCCTCCGGTTTCCCGCTGGAAACCATGGCAAAGCTGCTGGCCGCCGTCTCGCCGGCGAAATGCGCAAGATAGATCTTCAGGATCTCGAAGAACGCCGGCCATCCGCCCTCGAACCCTTCCAACTGGTCGTCCCAGTCGTCGCTCGATGTGAACAGCGAATGCACCATGCGCAGCACGCAGCGATCGCCGGAACGCGCCGTGACGGTGATTTCGGTTGCAACCGGCGGCGCGCCTTCGCTCCACTCGCGCTCCACATAGGCGAAGCGGGCAGGTGGCTCCCAATGCGTCACCTCACCGGTCGAGGCGCCGTTCGGACCGAAGTCGAAGGCGATCCTGCCTCCGACGTGCTCGTCGATTTCCGTCTTGGTGAACCAGGCATTGTTGCCGCTGCCGGTTGCGATCGCCTGCCAGACCTTTTCGGGTGAGCCGGGCACGATCAGTTCCATTTCAACCCAGCGCTTTCCGCTGCCATCCTTCTTGATAGGCATGGGATATCCTTTCAGGAGTTGGTGTCGTTGGGGTCGCCGTTGGCTGCGCCGTCATCTCTTGGCGCAGGGTAGGAGGCGATGATGAGCCGGTGCGGCCGGGCTCCCGGAGCACTTTCATCGTGGTAGCGTGCAGCAAGCGTGCTCACCGCCTGGGCGAGATCGGCGGTAAAGGCGGCGCGCTCCGCGGGCGAGCGAAAATTGATGACGGTGTCGATCGACAGCGTCGCCAGCCGCTTGTCCTGCGCCCGGGCGCAGCGCAACAACCCGCCGACCTCGCGGACCATGCGGGCCGCCAGTGCGACCAGATAGCTCGCAGACAGCCGATCGTTGCTGCGCCCGGGATCGGCGGCGATCGGCCCCAGCGCCGCCGGCGAAACCACATAGGATGTGGCGGTTGCGACCATCAGCCGCTCGGTCAGCCCGCCCCAGCGGCGTTCCTCAGCCGGTTCTATCAGCTTGTGCTCCTCAAGCGCACGCAGGTGGTAGTTGACCTTCTGGCGCGTCAGGCCCACCCGCACAGCCAGCGCAGCAGCCGATGCAGGCGCGGCAAGTTCCGCCAGCAAACGGGCCTTGATCGGCTCCAGGGCAAGCGCGGCAGCGGCCGGCGCATCTATGACGTCGAGATCGAGCATGCGGCCATGATCGCCTTGACAATTTTTGTTGTCAAGGCGATCATGGCGCCTAATGCGGGTAGGGGGCGCTGAGTGCCCGCGTAGCATGCACGATTTCGGCTATGCAGAGCCTTCCAACCATTCAGGCTCACTTCAATGGGACCAGTCATGCGGCCAACACTTCGCCAGGCAACCAAAGCCGATCACGATCGCCTCGAAGAGGTGCAGCGCCTTGCTTCGCTGGCAACCGGCGATCACCACAAGGAACTTCTCGACAATCCTGATGTCTTCG
Source organism: Ensifer sp. KUDG1 (assembly GCF_050434285.1). NCBI lineage: Bacteria > Pseudomonadati > Pseudomonadota > Alphaproteobacteria > Hyphomicrobiales > Rhizobiaceae > Ensifer > Ensifer sp. KUDG1. The sequence continues at coordinate 909,137 of NZ_JBNDIG010000002.1, read as the reverse complement.
GGATCGCCGAGGAACATCTCCCGAATTCGCTGGTTGCCGAAGCGAACGGTGAGGTCATCGGCTTCTGTACTGTGCTGCCCATGTCCAGCGAATCTGCAGAGCTGGACGCTATCTTTGTCGATCCGAGTGCATGGCGACGCGGCATCGGCAAGCTGCTGCTGGCGGAAGCGGAGCAGCGTGCGTCCAGTGCGGGCGCGCTCAAGATGTGGGTGACATCCGGCGGATATGCGATTTCCTTCTATCGGTCCTTGGGGTTCCAATCCGCCGGGATGGAGATAACCGACTTTGGTCCGGCGGAACGCTTGGTCAAGGAACTGAAAGGAGCTGAGCCGGGGTAGGTTGCCCGGTTGAGCGTCTCCACGCGATGCATTGCCACTATTTGCTGCCCCCCTTGGCAGCTCGTCGTTTTTCCCTGAATGTCGCCACCCAAGGTGGTGGGAGACAAATGTATCGATGGGAGCGTGCCGATGAATGCCGGAACGATCGAGGTTTACCGCCCACGTGATGTTTCCAACCTGGGCGATTGGGACATCGGCGGTCTCAAGCTCAAAGCCTATGGTCTGGCAGCCGATGGCCGCCACGTCGATGATGCGATGGTGGTGCTCGCTCAGTCATTCGTCCGACGGGACGTGATTCCGCGCGTGGCGGCTGAGGGCGACAGCAACGGCCTCGGCTTTGTCATCATCCATCCCGGCAGCCTCGGTATCTCCATCTCTGCGCACTGGTGGATACAGGGCTCGGTCCTGTGTCAGCACAATTATCGCAAGCTCTATTCGGCTTCTGAGCCAATGGATGCGACACGGAGACCGGTCATTGCCTGTGTTTGGGAATTGGCGCTGATCAACGCCGAGCAGGAAGCCTGGCGAAAGACGATGATGAAAGACCTACCCATCGGCCTACATGGAAGAGCGTACCGCTTTCGAAGCGGCCCGAGAGACAGGGACGTGACGCAAGTGATGAGGGCGCGCTTTGGGCAAGCGCTGGGAGCATGAATGCACGAGGATGAAGAATCGCCGACGGTCGCTCGAGGCCTTCTAAGGCTAAGCACGCTCTTCGTGTTCATGGCCGTTGGCGGTTACGTTTTCTGGGATACTTTCAGCGAGGCGGCAGCTTTGGATCGCCTGAAAGCGACCGCCAAAAATTATCGTTACACGGAAAGCTGCGACAGCGAAGGCAACTTCATAGTTTCGGCATCCGCCAACTGTGTCGATCTGAACCATTATGTTTTCATCGATGGTCCTGTGATGAAAGCGGTCCGTAGAAACTGCACGGGAAAACCAGCCGCGCTTCTTTCCTTCAAGAAAGGCAAAGTCGCGAGGACAGAGATAAACAGTGTCCAGAAGATGTTGCAGTTCCACGCGCGATACGGAACGAACTCCCCATGCGGGGCCAACCGTTAGAGCCATCTCATCCAAAACCCGGGGGAGCTATATTTCAACTTTGCAGGATCAGGACACTTTAACTTTGCGGCTACATACAAAGATCACATAAGATAGATTATGGAACTAACGTATGTGCCGGAAAGCATGGATTGCGGCGTAACGTTGCCTTGGCGAGCTTGACCCAGCCTTTCTAGCCTGCTTAGCGTTCCTGCACCGAACACCTCATTTTCAAGGCCAGATGCGATGAGCGAATTGCGCGTTCTTTCAGATGCTTTCATTCCGGAACTGCCAAACCGCTACAAAGGCAAAGTTCGCGAAAACTACGACCTGCCCGATGGCAATCGCATCATTATCGCGACGGACCGCCTCAGCGCCTTCGACGTCATCCTGACGTCGATCCCGAACAAGGGTCACGTGCTGACCCAGACGGCGCGCTACTGGTTTGAGGAAACCGCCGACATCTGCCCGAACCATGTGGTCAGCTATCCGGACCCGAACGTCGTCATCGGCAAGCGGCTCGACATTCTGCCGGTCGAGGTCGTCGTGCGCGGCTATCTCGCCGGAACCACCAGCACCTCGATCCTGACCAAGTACCGCAACGGCGAGCGCGAGATGTACGGCATCACCTTGCCGGACGGCATGCGCGACAACGAGAAACTGCCCCAGGCGATTATCACGCCCACCAGCAAGGCGTTCGACGGCGGCCATGACGAGCCGCTTTCGACTGAGGCGATCCTCGAGCAAGGACTGCTGACGAAGGAGCAACTCGACACCGTCTGGCAATATGCGCTCGCACTGTTTGCCCGCGGCCAAGAGCGCGCCGCCGAGCGCGGCCTGATCCTCGTCGATACCAAGTACGAGTTCGGAACCGACGAAAACGGCACGATCATTCTCGCCGACGAGATCCACACGCCGGACAGCAGCCGCTACTGGATCGCTGACAGCTACCAGGAAAGCTTCGAGCGCGGCGAACGTCCCAGGAGTTTTGACAAGGATTTCGTGCGCGCCTGGGTCACCGCGCGCTGCGATCCCTACAAGGATGCGATCCCGGAAATCCCTGTCGATCTCATCGAGCAGACCTCGGCGGTCTATATCGAAGCCTTCGAGAAGATCACCGGCCAGCGCTTTGTTCCGGATCTGTCGGGTGCGACGGTTCTGGATCGCATTCGCGCCAACCTGACACCATATTTCGCGAAATAAATCAGTATATTAGATATTTATTCTAATCTGAATTAGGCGCTGAACGCAGGATCGTCAACATCGAATTCGAGCCGCATCAGGTCGTATGCCGGCTCGATATGATCAGGCGTCTCGCCTTGCACCGTGTCGTAGTCGAGCGGCACGTGCATGTGCGTCAGCACCGCCCGCTTCGGTTTGAGGCGCTCGATCCAGCCGAGCGATTGCACCAGCGACAGATGGCTCGGGTGGAACTTGTATTGCAGCGTGTCGATCACCAGCAGATCAAGGCCACCGAGCTTGGCGACGGTTTCTGCGGGAAAATCGCTGACGTCGCTGCAATAGGCAAAGTCCCCGATGCGGAAGCCGAGTGAGTGGATGTTGCCGTGAAACTGCATCAGCGGCCGGAACGCGATCGGCCCGCCGGCGCCCGATATCACCACCGGCGACAGGTCATCGGGAATGATGTGCGGCTCGACGATTGGCGGATAGCCGCTGCCTGGCGGCGATTCCAGGCAATAGCCAAACCCTTCGCGAATGCGGCCCATCGTATAGGCATCGGCCCAGATCGGCACCCGCCTCCGGTTTTCGATGACGTAGCCGCGCAGGTCGTCGATCCCATGCAGATGGTCGGCATGGGCATGGGTATAGATCACCGCATCGATGTGGCGCACATTCGTTGCGACCATCTGCGCGCGAAAATCCGGTCCGGTGTCGATGACGACGCTCGTCCTGCCACCGTCGGGCGCGATCTGCTCGACCAGCAAGGCCGCGCGCATGCGCCGGTTTTTCGGGTTTTCAGGATTGCAGGCGCCCCAGTCACCGGTGATACGCGGCACGCCTGGTGACGAGCCGCAGCCGAGAATGGTGAAGGCGCGCCGGAACGCCACGTCAGAGCCTCGGCATCTTGGAGAAGACGCGGAAAGCATTCTCCGTGGTGATCCTTGCAATCTCCTCGGTGGTCACGCCGATCGTCTCAGCAAGCACGGCGGCCGTATGGGCGACGTAAGCCGGTTCGTTGCGCTTGCCGCGGAACGGCTTGGGCGCGAGATACGGCGCGTCAGTCTCGACGATCATCCGGTCATGCGGCACGGTCTTGGCGATCTCGCGCAGCTCTTCGGATTTCGGGAAGGTCAGAATGCCCGAGAACGACACGTAACCGCCGAGTTCCACGCCGATGCGGGCAAGCTCCGGACCGGAAGAGAAGCAGTGCAGAAGGAAAGGGAAGGCCCCCTTCCCGGTCTCCTCGGTCAGGATCGCCGCCATGTCGTCATCGGCCGAGCGGCTGTGAATGACGAGCGGCAGCCCGGTCTCGCGGGCGGCCGCTATGTGACGGCGCAGGCCTTCGATCTGGGCCTCACGCGGTGCGTTGTCATAGAAATAGTCGAGACCCGCCTCGCCGATCGCCACCACCTTCGGATGGGCCGAAAGCCTGACGAGCTCCTCGGTTGTGATATCCAGTTCCTCGTCCGCATTGTGCGGATGGGTACCGACGGAACAGAAGACGTTCGGATAGCTTTCGGCGATCGCGAGGATCGTCTCGAACCGCTTTACGCGGGTCGAGATCGTGATCATCTGCTCGACACCGGCTTCGTGCGCCCGCGCGACGATGGCATCACGCTCCGCTTCGAAGTCGGGGAAGTCCAGATGGCAATGGGTATCGATCAGCATGCTCAAAATGCCTTACTGCGCTTCCGGTGCCACGTAGCGCGGGAAGACCGGCTTCGGCGCCTCGAGCGGCGTGCCCGAGACGAGGCGTCCCGCCTCACCGAGTGCCGCAAAGTCTCGCTTGTCGGCCGGGGCAGCCACCAGATCGAGCAGCTTGGCCGAGGATTCCGGCATGAACGGCTGCAGCAGGATGGCAATCTGGCGCACGACTTCGGCCGTCACGTAAAGCACGGTGCCCATGCGGGCCGGATCGGTCTTCTTCAGCGCCCAGGGCTCCTGGCCGGCGAAGTAGCGGTCCGTCTCGGAAACGACGGCAATGATCGCCGCCAGAGCCCGGTGGATCATCTGCTTGCCCATTTCGTCGCGGGTGACTTCGTGCAGCGCGTCGGCAGCCGCCAGCATCGCCTTGTCCTCGTCGGTCAAGGGGCCGCACACGGGCAGCTGGCCGTCACAGTTCTTGACGATCATCGACAGCGAACGGCTGGCAAGGTTGCCGATGCCGTTGGCGAGGTCGGAGTTGATGCGGGTGGCGATCCCCTCCTCGCTGTAGCTGCCGTCCTGGCCGAAGGAGACTTCGCGCAGGAAGAAGTAGCGGATCTGGTCGAGGCCGAAATGCTCGACGAGATTGAACGGGTCGACGACGTTGCCGAGCGATTTCGACATCTTCTCGCCCTTGTTGAGCAGGAAGCCGTGCGCAAAGACGCGCTTGGGCAGCGGCAGGCCGGCCGACATCAGGAACGCCGGCCAATAGACCGCGTGGAAGCGAATGATGTCCTTGCCGATCACATGGATGTTCGCCGGCCAGAACTTGGCGCGCGGGCCCTTCGGATCGTCGAGATAACCAGTGGCGGTGATGTAGTTCGTCAACGCGTCGACCCAGACATACATGACGTGGCTGGGATCGTTCGGCACCTTGATGCCCCAGTCAAAGGTGGTGCGCGAAACCGAGAGATCCTTGAGGCCGGATTTCACGAAGGAAATCACTTCGTTGCGGCGCTCTGCCGGACCGATGAAGTCCGGGTTCTCTTCGTAATGCTTCAGCAGCTTGTCCTGGTATTCCGACAGCTTGAAGAAGTAGCTCTGCTCTTCGACCCACTCGACCGGCGTTCCCTGCGGCCCGTAGCGCACGCCGTCGGCGCGCAGCTCGGTCTCGTTTTCCTGGTAGTAGGCTTCGTCGCGAACCGAGTACCAGCCAGCGTAGGAGTCCTTGTAGAGGTCGCCCGCCGCGCCCATGCGGATCCAGATGTCCTGCGACGCCTTGTGGTGGCGCTCCTCGGTCGTGCGGATGAAATCGTCGTTGGATGCGTTCAGGGCGACCGCCATCTTCTGGAATTCCGACGAGTTACGGTCGGCAAGCTCCTGCGGCGTCACGCCTTCCTTGCGGGCCGTCTGCTGCATCTTCTGCCCATGCTCGTCCGTGCCGGTCAGGAAGAAAACCTCACGTCCGTCGAGGCGCTGGTAGCGCGCCATGGCATCCGTCGCGATCAGTTCATAGGCATGGCCGATATGCGGCTTGCCGTTCGGGTAGGAAATCGCTGTCGTGATGTAGAAGGGGGACGTGTCTCTCATAGGCGGATTCGATCTATCTCGGATTAAGCTACGCACGCTCTTAGCGCATACGCTTGAAGGAAGAAACATGCGATCCATGAAAAGCCCGGCCGGAACAAGCGCCGACAGCGCCCTCTCCTTGCGCGCTTCGCGTGCAGGGCATAGAACAAAACGGAAACAATTTGGGAGGGGATGAGTCGTGCTGGATCAACTTGGCAGCCAATTTGAAACCGCGTCGGCCGGCTATGCCGCCGCGCACGGGATCGAGCGCGATCCCGACTGGTTCATCTTGAAGATGCAGGAGGAAATGGGTGAACTGACCCAGGCGTGGAACAAGCTCAGCGGCCGCGGCCGATCCCAGGGGAAATCTCCGGACGATCTCCGGACACAGATGGCCGACGAGACCGCCGACCTTCTCGGGCATGTGCTGCTCTTCGCGCAGCATCACAAGCTCGACCTTCACGCGGCGATCGAGCGCAAATGGCGTTTTCAGCCGACGCTATAGCGCCGCCTTCATATCGTCGAGCAAAGACAGGATGGTCTGCTTCCGGTCGAGATTATAGGCGTCGCTGACGGTCAGCCGTTCGGTTACGGTGGCTGACAGCCGGGCGAAGCGCTCGGCGCGCATGATGTCGCCGGAAACGGCCGCGTCGCGCGCCTCGCGCATGATGCGGTCGCTGGCAAGGGCCTGGAAGAAATCGAAGATCGTTTCGCTGTCCTTGCCGGCGAGGGCGTCGGCGAGCTTGTGCATGTCCTTTCGGACAGCCGGTCCCTGCCCCGCAAGGATGCCCTCGAAGGTCGCGGCGATTTCCAGGCCGCCATAATTGATCAGCTTCAGCGCCTCGGCGACGCTGCCGCTGGCGGCAGCGATGATGCGCCCGGCATTCTCGCCCTCGAGATCGAAACCGAGATGCGCCAATGCCTGGCCGAGCGGTGCTGCGTCGAGCGGCTTCAACCGCAGCGGCAGGCAGCGCGAGCGGATCGTCGGCAGCAGTTTCCCGGGCGCATGCGTCAGCACCAGGAACAGCGAGCGGCGCGGCGGTTCCTCGAGGATCTTCAGGATGGCGTTGGCCGCATTGCGATTGAGATCGTCGGCCGGATCGATGATGACGATGCGCCAATTGCCCGTGCCGGAGGTCTGGCTGAAGAACTTGCCGGCGCGCCGAACCTCGTCGACGGTGATTGCCCCCTTCGCCCTGCCCGTCTTTTCATCGATCGGGCGGGTCAGGTGCAGGAGATTGTGTGAGGCGCCGGAGGCGAGCTGCCTGCCGATCGCCGAGCTCGGGTCCGGGTCGGCAAGTGCTTCTGGCGCATCGGCCGGCTCCGGGTGTTTCAGGATGTGGTAGGCAAAACGGAAGGCAAGCGTGGCCTTGCCGATCCCTTCCGGTCCTTCGATCAGGATCGCGTGGTGCCCCTTGCCGGAGCGGTAGCTCTGCGCCAGGAAGGCTTCCGCCTGCTCATGGCCGAACAGGCGATTGTTCTCCGCGGGCGCAATGGCACCATCGAGGACGCCGGCTCTTTCGCTCATGACACGACTTCCTCGGCGGACGTATCCGTGCCGTCGCCGTGCGGCAGAAGCGCTTCGACAAGAGAAAGCACCTCGGCGGCGATCGCCTCGACCGGCTGCGTCGCGTCCACCACCCGGCACCGCTCGGAATCGCGGCTGGCAATGTCGAGAAAGGCGTCGCGCCGCTTCTCGTGGGTCTCCAGCTGTTCCTTTTCGAAACGATCTGGATTGTCGTCGCCGGCGCGGCGTTGCGCCCGCTCGAGGCCCACACTGGCGGGCAGGTCGAAGATCACCGTGCGGTCCGGCACGACACCGTTGATCGCCACGCGCTCGAGGCTCTCGACGAAGCTTTGTTCGAGATTGCCGGTAATTCCCTGATAGACACGCGAGGAATCCATGAAGCGGTCGCAAAGCACGATCGTGCCCTTGTCGAGCGCCGGCCGGATGACCTCTTCGACATGGTCGCTGCGGGCTGCGGCAAAAAGAATCGCTTCCATCCTGACCCCGAAGGCTTCCGCAGCCCCCGAAAGCAGCACGTGACGCACAGCCTCGGCGCCGGGAGAGCCCCCGGGCTCCCGCGTCGTCAGCACCTCGTAGCCGCGCGCGCGCAGGGATTCGGCCAGAAGGCGGAGCTGCGTCGACTTGCCGGCACCTTCCCCACCTTCGAATGTAACGAACAGACCTTTTTTCAGCGACACCATGCTTTCCCGTATCGGCATGCGATTTGGCCCTGTTTAGCCGATTGGTTCTCCGGGCGAAACCGTCAGGTGACGATTTGGCAGACGCATTGCTGCGCCGGCATTGCGCCCACGGCCTAAAGCCAGAAGAAAAGCAGTTCCTGCAGGGCGTCGACCGCGCGGCTCGTCAGGGTTCCCTGCCCCACCGCGCCGGCCGTCTTGACCGGGACTTCGCGCAAAAGCTTCTCGCCGTTCCACAGTTTGACGACGCCGACTTCCGTGCCGGCCGATACCGGCGCCCGCAAGGGCCACTTATAGACGATACGCGCCGTCAGCCGCTCGGGATTGTTGACCGGCAGCAGCACGTCGACCGGGCCGCCGGCCACCAGCGCGACGTGAGATGCATCGCCGCCATAGACGGCCGCCTCGCCGATCGCTTCGCCATCGGTGAAGATCCGCTTCTTCTCGAAGGCGGTCATCGCCCAATCAAGCACCTTGCGGCTCTCCTCGATGCGCTCCTTGTCTGTCTCAAGGCCACCCATCGCAAGGTAGACGCGGCGGTCGCCGCGCTGCAGCGATGCGGCAAGCGAAAAGCCGAAACCTTCGGCAAAGCCCGTCGCCAGGCCGTCCACGCCGATATTGGCCGAGATCAGCGGGTTCTTGTTGCGCTGGAGGATCTTGTTCCATTCGAATTCCGGCTGCGCATAGAGCCGGTAGAGATCGGGATGCGCCTCATGCAGATGGCGGACGAGCGTCACCAGTTCGCTCATCGTGATCTTGTTGCCGGGATCGGGCAGCCCGGTCGCGTTGCGGAAGGTCGCAACCGGCATGCCGAGTTCACGTGCGCGCGCCGTCATGCGTTCGGCAAACGCACCTTCGCTCCCGGTCATGCCCTCGGCGAGAATGATGCAGGCATCGTTGGCAAGCTGAACCGCGACGCCCTGCAGGAGATCGGCGACCCGGATGCGCGATTTCAGAGCGGCAAACATCGTGGAAGTGCCGGCCGGTGCGCCGCCGGTCCGCCAGGCATGTTCCGATACGTCGTAGAGGGTCTCGGGCGAGATCTCGCCCTTGCCGAGCGCCTCGGCGACCACCTCCATGGTCATCAGCTTGGCAAGCGAAGCGGGCGGGATTGGGTCGTTTTCGGCACGCGAGAAAAGCACCGTGCCGGTTTCGGCATCGACCAGCAAGATCTGCTTTGCCTTGGTGTCGAAGGCGGGTGCCGGCGTTTGCGCGAATGCGGCGCCGGCAAACAACGCAAGGCCCAGGAATGCGGCCGAAAGCATCTTCATGCGCATGGGAAACTCCGGTTTCCCCTCGGGCATAGCAGCGTGGTCATTTTGGCACAACGCCGAGAACTGTTAACGGGCCGAACCGTTGGTTTTCTGGCGCTTGGCGTAGTCGACGATGACTTGCGGCGTCAGCTGCTTCTTGTCGACCATGATCGCTTCGAAGGGCGATTCGGCGTCGCTGACGCGAACTTCGTAATAGGCAGCCGCATAGGCCATGTTGCCGTTGGGCATCGGAATGTACTCCGGCCGCTCCCGCGGGATCGGGCCGATTTCCGGCAGCATGACGAATTCGTTGAACGACGCCGGCTGCTGGGCAAACTGCGGCACGGGGGCGGCCATTGCCGTCACCGGTTCGCTGACGTCGAGCGACGCCTTGGCCGGGACGGTGATCGTGCCGAGGCTTTGCTTGCGGAACGGCTCGTTCGACGCAACCATCACGCCGGTTGCGATCTGGCCTTCTGGCATGACACTCGGGCCGCGCTGGCCCTTCTCGACATAGGACGCCATCAGGTAAGGCATGTCGTTGCCTTCGAGCGGCGCACGGCCGACATATTGCACTTTCACCTGCGCGCTGCCCTTGCGTTTGATGTCGAGCAGGTCTGCCGTTTTCGAGGAGACGTCGATGATGCGGCCGTATTCGTAGGGGCCGCGATCGTTGACGCGCACGATGACCGAGGTGCCGTTTTCCATGTTGGTGACGCGGGCGTAGCTCGGCAGCGGAAAGGTCGGATGGGCAGCCGACAGATGCGCCTTGTCGTAGACTTCGCCGTTGGCGGTCAGGCGCCCGTGGAAGGCCGAGCCGTACCAGGATGCCATACCCGTCTTGTTATAGCCGAAGTCTTCCTTGGGCTGGTACCACTTGCCTTTGACCTGGTAGGCCTTGCCAACCTGAAAGCGTCCGCCGCCCTTCGGGATGTTGTTGCCGGTGGCAACGCGGGGGCTTGCCTTCACGCCATAGACGGATTCAGGAAAGTACTCCTTGCTCCGCGCAGTTTTCTTGACGTTCGACGTGGAGCCGCAGGCGGTAAGCGCGACGCACAGCGCCGGAATAGCCGCAAGGCGCAATCCCTTGACCAGAAATGCCGCATTTTTACTGGAGGTCATCTGTCCCACAACATCGATCGATAAAGCCGTACTCGAAACCTTCCGCTTACCCCCAGCGGAAATCTCGGCGTCCCGAAACGGAACAGGTGTGTATTCATGACATCATCAAGGCGAAAATGCGAACTCATCCACAGGCTGGCGCCGCATTTCGCTTGTTATGGTTTATGGCTGGTTAACGCGGTCCCTGCCCGCGCCTGCTCTTCGAAGCGCTCGAGAAAATCTTTCAGCGATGCATGTTAATTCTTGCAAAGCGCCAAGGCTTCGCGCAATAACGCCGTGCCCAGCGCGCCGTCGAGCGTTGCTTCAGGCAAGGACAGGTGGCCGAGTGGTTTAAGGCTCTGGTCTTGAAAACCAGCGTACGGGAAACCGTACCGTGGGTTCGAATCCCACCCTGTCCGCCACTCTCTTTTCTGCCACCCACTAGTTGTCGAACCGACGAGATGGGACTAACTTACGCAGCGTAATGACGGTGCCAAGTCCTTTGGGGAGCGGGATCGACATGCGCGTTAAAGATGTAATGACGACGTCGGTCGTCAAGCTGTCCCCTGACAACAGCGTCAGGCAGGCAGCCCGGATCATGCTCGACAATCATGTAAGCGGCCTCCCCGTGGTCGACGGTGATGGAGCCCTGGTGGGCGTCATCAGCGAAGGCGATCTCATTCGCCGGAGCGAGCTTGGCGGCGGCATTCCGGTCGCCGACCCGAGCGGGGCCGCGGACGAGCGGGCGAGCGCCTATGTGCGCCGGTCCTCCTGGAGGGTCGGTGACGCCATGACGGCCAATCCCGTGACCATCGACGAGGACGCCTCCGTCGCGCGGGTCGCGGCGGTGATGCAGGAGCGCGGGATCAAGCGCATACCGGTTCTGCGGAACGGCCTTGTCGTCGGTATCGTCAGCCGCGCCGACCTGCTGCAGGCTGTGTTGTCGGCAAAGCAGGACGAGACGGCGGCGGGCGATGAAGCCATCCGGCGCAGCATCCTGGTGCGCATCGGCGAAAACACCGGCCTTGAGGGCCTGGATATCAAGGTCGCCGTCACCGACGGCATCGTGCACCTCTGGGGCAATGTGGAGACTGCCGATTGCCGCAAGGCGGCGCGCATTCTGGCTGAGAACGTGCGTGGTGTCCGCGGCGTGGTCGAACACTACGCCGAGCCCTATCCGCAATAACATGTGCGTCGAGACCGCCGCGGCAAGTGTCCGCGGCGCTGCAAGCGTATTCCTGCTGCTGTCGTTCGTACTTCAAGCGTTCCACCATCCTGCCCGCCGCAGAAAAAACAGCAACGACCGTAGCGAATTCGAGAGACTGCGATGGCTTGCGCGACGGCAAGCTGGAGGGAATTTCAGCATAGGTCCTTTTGACCGGGAGGCTCAGATGGTTTCGCCTGAAACAGCATCGATGAAAGAGACGGCATCCGGAAAATCAGCAGCACCGTTGTCATCAGACGAACTCCGCCTGATGGACGCCTATTGGCGCGCTTCGAACTATCTGTCGGTCGGACAGATCTATCTGCTCGACAATCCGCTCCTGCGCGAGCCGCTGAAGCGTGAGCACATCAAGCCGCGCCTGCTCGGCCATTGGGGCACGTCGCCGGGCCTCAACATGCTCTATGTTCACCTCAACAGGGTGATCAAGCGCGACGACCTCGACATGATCTACATCATCGGCCCTGGCCATGGCGGACCGTCTCTGGTGGCACATGCCTACCTGGAAGGGACTTACACGGAGTTTTATCCGAACATCGCCGAAGACGCCGAAGGCATGCAGCGACTGTTCAAGCAGTTCAGCTTTCCCGGCGGCATCCCGAGCCATGTGGCGCCGGAAACGCCCGGCAGCATCCATGAAGGTGGCGAACTCGGCTATGCACTCAGCCACGCCTATGGCGCCGCCTTCGACAATCCCAATCTCGTTGTTGCCTGCATCGTCGGCGATGGCGAGGCGGAGACCGGGCCGCTTGCGACCGGCTGGCAGAGCAACAAGTTCCTGAACCCTGCCCGCGACGGCTGCGTGCTGCCGATCCTGCATCTGAACGGCTACAAGATCGCCAATCCCTGCTTCCTCGCCCGCATCCCGCACGACGAACTGAAGAAGTTCTTCGAGGGCATGGGCTACAAGCCCTATTTCGTCGAAGGACATGATCCGGCAAAGGTTCACCAGCAACTGGCGGACGTGCTCGATACGGCGATGGCCGAAATCCGGCAGATCTGGGACGATGCCCGCATCAGGGGCAATCTGAAGCGCCCGGCCTGGCCGATGATCATCTTCCGCACGCCCAAGGGCTGGACCTGCCCGCCGGAAATCGACGGCAAGAAATGCGAGGACTACTGGCGCTCGCACCAGGTGCCGATGGGGGAGATGGACAAGCCCGAGCACATCCGCGTCCTCGAACAATGGATGAAGAGCTACCGTCCGGAAGAACTCTTCAGTGACGAAGGCCGGTTGAAGCCGGAGATTGCGGCGCTCGCGCCATCGGGACATCGCCGCATGAGCGACAACCCGCATGCAAACGGCGGCCTGCTCTTGCGCGACCTGAAGATGCCGGCATTCCGGGACTATGCCGTCGACGTTCCGAGCCCGGGTGCAACGACCGTGGAAGCGGCGCGCGTGATGGGCAAGTTCCTGCGCGACGTGATGAAGAACAACATGGATGCGAAGAACTTCCGGCTGTTCAGCCCGGACGAAAACAACTCCAACCGCTGGCAGGATGTGCTTGAGGTTACCGACCGCTGCTACATGGCCGAAATTTATCCGGAGGACGATCACCTCTCACCCGACGGGCGGATCATGGAGGTCTTGAGCGAGCATCAATGCCAGGGCTGGCTCGAAGGCTACCTGCTGACCGGCCGCCACGGCTTCTTCTCCTGCTACGAAGCCTTCATCCACATCATCGACTCCATGTTCAACCAGCACGCCAAATGGCTGAAGGTCTGCAACGAGATCCCCTGGCGCCGGCCGGTCGCGTCGCTCAACTACTTCCTGAGTTCCCATGTCTGGCGGCAGGACCACAACGGGTTTAGCCATCAGGATCCGGGCTTCATCGACCACGTGGTCAACAAGAAGGCGGAGGTCGTCCGCGTCTACCTGCCGCCGGATGCCAACACGCTGCTGTCGGTCACCGATCATTGCCTGCGCAGTCGCAACTACGTCAACGTCGTCGTCGCCGGCAAACAGCCGGGGCCGCAGTGGCTGACGATGGAGCAGGCCGTGCGCCATTGCAGCATGGGTGTGAGCATCTGGGACTGGGCGAGCAACGACGCCAACAGCGAGCCGGATGTGGTCATGGCCTGCTGCGGCGACATTCCGACGCTGGAAACGCTTGCTGCCGTCCAGCTGCTGCGCGAGCACCTGCCGGAGGTCAAGGTCCGGGTCGTCAACGTCGTCAACCTGATGAAGCTGCAGCCGGCGGAGGAACATCCGCACGGCCTTTCGGACCGCGACTTCGACGGCATCTTCACCAGGGACAAGCCGATCATCTTTGCCTTCCACGGCTACCCCTGGCTGATCCATCGCCTCACCTACCGCCGCACCAACCACGGCAACCTGCATGTGCGCGGCTACAAGGAAGAAGGCACGACGACGACACCGTTCGACATGGTGGTGCTGAACGAGCTCGATCGTTTCCATCTGGCCGGCGACGTTATCGACCGCCTGCCGCATCTCGGCGCGCGGGCGGCTTACTTCAAGCAGGCGATCCAGGCCAAGCTGATCGAGCACCGCGAATACATCGAGAAACATGGCGACGACATGCCTTCGATCAGCGGCTGGAAATGGGGCGTCAAGGGGGCGCAGCCTGCCAAGGCTGGCACATCGACCGAAGGGGATAACGTCTAGGCTTGCGCGTGGGCCGGGCTGACAATCACCCTGCCCGGCTCGTCTGGGCCTGCGAACCGCTCCGCAAGGAGCGTCTCGCGCGTGTGACACGAACCTTCATCGTCATTGCGGCTGGCTGCCATGTCGGAATTGCTGTCGACAGATCCCGAACTGAACCGGATGCCGACCGAGCAGGATCTTGCCCGGTTGCAGTTCACGACGCTGCTCTACTATCTCCACTGCACCAACCCGGACAACGGCCTGGTTCGTGACAAGACGCAGGAAGACGCACCCGCAAGCATCGCCGCAGTCGGCATGGCGCTCGCGACGATCTCGGTGCTGGTCGAGCGCGGCATCGTCATCCGCAAGTTTGCCGCCAAGATCGCGCGTCGACGGCTGCAGTTCCTCCTTGAATGCCCGCAAGGACCGGAACCCGACGCTTCCGGCTATAAGGGCTTTTTCTACCACTTCCTCGACATCGAGACCGGCCGGCGGGTGTGGGAGTGCGAACTGTCGACGATCGATTCTGCCTTCCTCTTTGCCGGCGCATTGACGGTCGCCGCCTATTTCGACGGTGACAGCGCCGAGGAAGCTGAAGTTCGCCGACTGGCCAACGCGCTCTATGAACGGGCCGACTGGAACTGGGCCTGCGACCACGGACTGACGCTGACCCATGGCTGGCGGCCGGAAAACGGCTTCATCCCCTACCGCTGGCGCGGTTACGACGAAGGGTTGCTGCTCTACATCCTCGGCCTCGGCTCGCCGACCCATCCACTGCCACCGGAAGCCTACACCGCCTACACCGCAAGCTACGACTGGCGGAACCTTTACGGGCGCGAACTGCTCTATTCGGGACCGCTCTTCACCCACCAGCTCTCGCACATGTGGATCGACTTCCGCGGCATCCGCGACGAATTCATGCGCGAGCACAACAGCGACTATTTCCAGAACAGTCGCCATGCCACCTTCGTCCAGCAGGAATATGCCATCCGCAACCCGCTGAATTTCGTTGGCTACGGCGAACATTGCTGGGGCTTCACCGCAAGCGATGGTCCGGGCTGGACAAAGGGCATGGTGAACGGCGTCGAGCGGGAGTTCTTCGACTACATCGCCCGCGGCGCACCCTTTGGTCCGGATGACGGCACGGTGTCGCCCTGGGCGGTGGTCGCCTCCCTGCCCTTCGCGCCGGAGATCGTCATCCCGACGGTCTGGAACTGCGCCCGCATGAACCTCGGCATGACCAAGCTCTACGGCTTCAAGCCCTCCTTCAACAGAAGCTTTCCGGTGGAGGGAACCGAATCCGGCTGGTGGGTCAGCCCCTACCACTTCGGCATCGACCAGGGGCCGGTGGTGCTGATGATCGAGAACTACAGGACCGGGCTGCTCTGGAACATCATGCGCCGCTGTGAGCCGTTGGTGGTGGGCCTAAGGCGGGCGGGCTTTTCCGGCGGCTGGCTCTGACGGCCAAAGCAACAAAGGTACTCTGATGGACAGCCAGCCAGTGCCGATCAGAACAACCGCACTTCGCTTTGCACGGGCTGTCCGAATCTTCCTGACCTCCGAAGTTGGCGGCCGCGCCCGGTTGATGTTCTTCGGGATCATGCTGCTGCTCTTCGGCCTCAACGGCCTCAACGTCGTCAACAACTATGTCGGCCGCAATTTCATGACGGCGATCGCCGAGCGCCAGATGAACGAATTCATCCGGCAAGCCGTCTTCTATGTCTGCGTCTTTGCTGTGCTGACCGTCGTCGGCGTCATTGCGCGCTTCGTGGAGGAACGGCTGGCGTTGCTCTGGCGCGAATTCCTGACCCGCCGCGCCGTCGACATCTATCTGGAAGACGAGGCTTACTACCGGCTCGAGGTCTCAGGCACGCTGAGCCATCCGGACCAGCGGATATCCGAGGACATCCAGGCCTTTACGGTCACCACGCTCTCCTACATCATCATGCTGTTCAGCAGCACGCTGACGGTGGTGACGTTCTCGGGCGTGCTCTGGTCCATCAGTCCGCTGCTGTTTGCCGTTGCCGTGCTCTATGCCGCCTGCGGCTCTTACATGACGATCGTGCTGGGGCGTCCGCTGATCGGCCTGAACTATGAGCGGCTCGACAAGGAGGCGAGCTTCAGGTCGAGCCTCATGCATCTGCGCGAAAACGCCGAAGCGGTGATGGTGACCGGCGTCGAGGGGCAGCAGAAGACGCGGCTGCTGCATCGTCTCGATGACTTGGTTGGCAACATCCGCATCATCACTGCGGTCAACCGGAACCTCGCCTATTTCACCAGCGGCTACAACTGGATGATCCAGATCATCCCGGATCTGATCATCGCGCCGGCCTTCATGCGCGGTGAAATCGAATTCGGGGTCATCACCCAGTCCGGAGCGGCCTTTGCCATGCTTGTCGGCGCCTTCTCGCTGATCGTCCGGCAGTTCAACTCGATCTCGAATTTCGCCGCCGTCGTTTCGCGGCTGAGCGCCTTGCTCGAGGCGATCGAACGGAGCCGAAAACACAGCGTCTCCGGCGTCGAACTGGCCAAACGGGACGGAAATCTGGTTTTCGACCATGTGACGCTGGGACCGTCGGGCCACACGGTTCTTCGAGATCTGTCGCTGTCGATCCCAATGGGAACGCCGGTGCTGATCTCTGGCCCGCATGCCACTGCGGGTGCTGCGCTCTTCCGGGCAACTGCGGGGATTCCGACCGTCGGCGCCGGGCGGATCGACCGCCCGGACGACCTGATGTTTCTGCCGCAGCGGCCCTATCTGCCGCCGGGTACGCTTCGGCAGTATCTGGTGCCGTCTGAAAATCCTGACGGGTTCTCCGACCGCCAGGTGCTGGAAGTCTTGCGCAGCCTCGGTCTCGACGAGCTCGCCGACGGCGCCGAGGGGCTGGAGAAGGAGCAGGATCGGGAGATGTCCCTGGGCGAACAGCAACTCCTGGCGGTCGCCAAGGTGCTTCTTTCCAGGCCGCGCTATGTCTTTCTCGACCGGATCGAGGCTACGCTTGGACGCGAGACCTTCCGCAATACGCTGAGGCTTCTCTGTGAGCGTTCCATCACCTGCATCAACAACGGCGAGGAAGGCGATACGCGCGACCTCTACCGTGCCCTGCTGGATTGCCGGGAGGATGGTAGCTGGACGTGGACCGACGAGCGGACTTGACCCAAGCCGAGGTCACCGAATGCGGCGCCCTTGTTAAGGGCGCCATCTGACGGACGCGCGCCTAGGGAGCGGTACCCTAAATGATCGATTGGAACGATCGAACTTACCGCGGCGCAACGATGCCCTGGTAGTAGTCGCCATCGCCGCCGACCACCCGGGGCGGACCATTGTAGGTTTGCGAGCAGGCGGCCAGCGTGGTGAGCGTGAGCAGCAATACGATCGTTCTCATGAAGTCGGTCCCCTTCTGGCCTGCGTTCCGGCTATGTCCTTGAGACTTGAGAGAATCTGCGGCGGAGCCGGTTAGAAAACAAGTACTAAAATGGTGGTATAACAAAATGTATGATCGTTGAAGATGCAATCTGCATCGACCGCCGCCCGCCAAGGGGCGACAATCCGGACACGGTCAACAATGGATGAATGGGCCGCTAGATCGGATGCTGCCGGTTCGTCTGTTCGCGCTCTCTCCAGTATTGCAGCCGAAGTCGCGGCGCCATGATCCAGGCGATGAAGGGCGTGATGAGGAAACAGCTGACGACCACGACCGGGATCGCATACTTGGCGTTGGCCGTGAGGGCCGGCACCGAAAGAACGATGAGGATCCCGATGGCGAACAGGATGGCGTTGACCATCAGGCCGACCATGATCGCGAGTTGCAGGCGGACGGACATTTCGACCTCCCGAAGCTTCGGGGCGTTCCGCCCCTTAAGCGCTCATTTGCGCGACCGATTGTAGCAGACCGCCCTCTTTCGCGAAATGGTGGAGTCGCGCGGCGTCTCGCCCCTGTCGCGGGCGCAAATCTGCTCTATGCTCTTAGGCGAGCGATTGAAGACGCATGCGCCGGCAAGGCACGGCAAACGTGGTCGATCCGCGCTCGCCCAAAGGAGATCGCATGACGAGCCCATACGAAACGCTCGGTGTCAGCCGCGACGCGACGCAAAAGGACATCCAGAGCGCCTATCGCAAGCTTGCCAAGAAGCTGCACCCGGATCTCAACCCGGGAGACAAGGGCGCGGAGGACCGCTTCAAGGCGGTTTCAGCGGCCTATGCCGTGCTTGGCGACGAGGACAAACGCGGAAAATACGATCGCGGAGAGATCGACGAAACCGGAGCGGAAACGCCGCCCCGGCACTACTACCGCGACTATGCCCAATCCGGCGATACGGGGGCACGCTACGAAAGTGCGCATGGCTTTTCGGATTTTGCCGAAGCCGACGATATCTTTTCGAGCTTCTTTTCGCGGCGTGCGGGCGGACAGCAGCAGCGCCAGCGCGGTCGCGATACCCATTTCTCGATGGAGATCGCATTTCTCGACGCGGCGAACGGCACCAAGACCCAGATCACCCTGCCCGGCGGCGGACCGGCGCTCGACCTGACCATTCCGCCCGGCACGCGCGACGGCCAGACGCTGAGGCTGCGCGGCAAGGGCGAGCCGGGTCGCGACGGCGCACCGGCCGGCGACGCACTGATCGACATTCGCGTCCGTCCGCATCCGCTCTTTGCCACCGATGGTGACGACGTGCGCTACGAGGTGCCGATATCGCTGAGCGAGGCAGTGCTCGGCGGCAAGATCCGGGTTCCGACGATCGATGGTGCCGTCAACGTGTCGATTTCTCCGCACACCAACAGCGGCAAGACGCTGCGGCTGAAGGGCAAGGGACTGCACAAGCCGGGCGGCGGCCATGGCGACGCCTATGTCAGCCTGAAGATCGTGCTGCCGCAGGCCCCGGACCCGGCGCTTTCCGCCTTCGTCGAAGGCTGGGCCGCCGGCAAGACGGAAGATGCGCGCAAGGGCATGGGAGGATGACCTATGAACGACCGTGAATTCTGCGAACATCTGGATATCGAGGTCAAGGTTTTGCGCATCTGGGTCGAGCAGCGCTGGCTGATGCCCCAGGAGGCCGACGCCGGCTGGCTGTTTGAGGATGCCGATCTTGCGCGCGCGCGGCTGATCCAGGATCTGACGGGCCCCATGGGCGTCAATGACGACGGCGTCGACGTGGCCATGCGGCTGCTCGACCAGGTCCACAGCCTGCGTGGCCGACTGACCGTGTTGATGAACGCCATTCGCTCCCAGGAGCCGGCGGTTCAAAAGCTCATCCTGTCGCGCGCCGAAGAGGACTAGGCGACGGCCGGCTCGTTCAGCAGCCCGATCGTTTCGGCGACAAATAGGGTATCGACGAACTCCGTCAGGTCGACGATCCGATCGTCGCGGAACGTGAACTTGTCGATGATTTCGGTTCGCTCGCGGGACTGCGACGGGATGAAGCGAACAAAGCCGGCGCGGTGGACGACGAGGGTATCGCCGTCTGCATAGCAGCCGACCATCTCCATCTCACTCAGGTCCCAATTGTTGACGAGCGCCGTGAAACTGTCGCGCACCGTTTCCGGTGTGTTGACCGCCAGCGCCATCGTGCCGAGCCTGCCGCTTCCGACGATGCGGAAGCTAAAGTCCGGATCGAGTTGCGCCATCATCGTGTCGAGGTCGTTGACATTACGGGCGAGATAAAGGGCCCGCACCCTGAATTCCAGCATGCTTCGCTCGGTCATCACAGCCTCCCCGTTTCTATTAGAACGAGTGTGTTTTAACTTTAGCGATCGCGCAAGTATTAGTAATGTTCCGGCTCGCTCCGCACGGGTCGCGGCGACCATCGTTAGAGTTTTCCTAAAATGCAACCACCAGTTTTTACCCGCCTTCAGGTGAAACTGAGCGACAAGAATGGATTGCTAACGGGAAGGCAGGAAAGACGTGACTCAGATCGTCACTGTATCCGCAACGACGGCGGCCTATGCGGCGGAAGCGCTGAAGCCGTCTGTACGCGTGCGTGGCGATGGTCCGACCGACGAAGCGATCACGTTGCTCTCGGCGCGGCGCACCGAAGAGCCCAAGCTGACGCCGGTCTCGATCCCCAAGACCAAAGGCGCCCTGCCCCTCTCTTTCATGCTGGCCACGGCCGACGGCCGTCTGCCGGAGCGCTCGGAAGCCGAGGCCCTTCGCCGCTATCTCGAATTCATGCGCGAAGACGACGGTGGTTCCGAGAAGCAGGAAAACGAAGGCCGGCAGGATGAACCCGCCGGCCAGGAGGATGAGAGCGACGCCGCTTGAGCGGTATCGCCATTTCTCGGGTCAATGATGCTTCTGGCCGCCGGCTGCCTCGCCGCCCTTGGCCGAGCCGACCGGGAAAGTCGCATCGACCTTGCCGGCCTTTTCGAAGACGAGCGTGACGGGAACCGTTTCGCCTTCCTTGAAGGGCGTCTTCACGTCCATGAACATCAGGTGCAGGCCGCCGGCCTTGAGCTCGACCGTTTCGCCGGCCGGCAATGCCACGCCGTCGTCCAGCTTGCGCATCCGCATCACGTCGTTTTCCATCTTCATCTCATGGATCTCGACCCGTGCGGCCGCGGGGCTTTCGACAGCAACGAGCCGGTCTTCACCTGCCCCACCGTTCTTGATCGTCAGGAACCCGCCACCGACCTTGGCGCCGGGCAGCATGGCCTTCACCGAGCCGCCGGTGATATCGAGATCGCCGACCTTCGCCGAGCCGCCGGCTGCAGCCATATGCCCGCCATGGCCAGCAT
Organism: Ensifer sp. KUDG1; assembly: GCF_050434285.1. Classification (NCBI taxonomy): domain Bacteria; kingdom Pseudomonadati; phylum Pseudomonadota; class Alphaproteobacteria; order Hyphomicrobiales; family Rhizobiaceae; genus Ensifer; species Ensifer sp. KUDG1. Next base: position 888,244 of record NZ_JBNDIG010000002.1, on the reverse strand, counting down.
GCGGATCGGCGGCATCGGCCATCGTCACAGTCACGGTCGGTGCCGGGCTTTTCAGGTCATGTGCGTTCTGACCTTCTGCCGCCACCTGGTCCCAGACGACCTTGCCTTCGGTGCCGCAAAGCTGCGTGGTCGGGAAGGCAAGCACCGTCTCCTTGTCGAAGCCCGAGACTTTGCCGCGCACGACGAAGGTGTCGTAATATTCGTCGGGAAGATTGCCGCCCTTCCAGCGGATCTCCAGCGGGCCGGATGTGACCTTCTTGCCGTGATTGTCGTAGGTCTTCTGGTAGTCGCCCTTGATGATCTCGATCTCCCAGCCGGGCTTCGGCTGCGGCTGGGCGAAGACGAAGCCTTCCGGCAGCTTGATCTGCACTTCCGTCGTCGGCTTGCCGTCGCAGCCATGGGGAACCTGCAGCACCGCCTTGAAGGTGCTCTCCACCGGCGCCGTGTCCTTCTCGAAGGTGGCGTGGGCGTGGGCGATGCCGCTTGCAGCAAGGGTAAGGCCGAGCGAAAGCGAAGCGATCCTGGTCTTTGTCATGTCGTAATCTCCTGACCACGCGCCGGGCTTTGCCCGATGTCCGGTGGTCCAAGCCGCTTGAACGCGGCAAATTGTATTGGGATGCGAGAGGAGAATTACGAGCGTGCTGGAGGCCCGCGCGAAGGCGGCAGCAGCCGTAGATGCTGATGGGGTGCCGCGTTTACAGCGGCGATTGGATAAACCTGCCACGCGCCCGTTTCGGCGCGAAGGCTCTCGGTTGGCGGAGCCGGCAGCAGAATGGAGCCCGAAAGACGGCAGGCCTCGCAGATCGGGGCCATCGCCTGGCCCTTGCCGCTTTCATGGTCGACGCCATCCATGCCGAAGCAGATTTCGCCGATCGTTCCGTCAGGCAGCTGATAGGCGGAAATTTCAGCCGGGCTCAGTGTCTTGGCGCTGAGCGGCTTGTGGGCGAAGGTCAGGAAAACGAGCGCAAAGACGGCGATCAGCCGCACTGCTATCCCGAATTTTCCGTCGCGCCCTGTCATGGTTATCCCCGGTATCTGTCTTGGGTTATCCTCAACCGGAGAAGAATGCAAAGGCAGAATTGCCGCACCCGGCCCGGCTGCGTCTTTTGGTCGTGCGACAAAAATGTGTTTCAGCGCGACACCGCCCCCTTGCCAACATCCCGCCTTCGCCGTTATCTGGAGACGATCTTGTTGGGAGAAGCCGGCTCAAACCGGTGCCGAAGGAGCAACCGCCCCGGAAACTCTCAGGCCAAAGGACCAGCAAGGTGCCGGTAGGACTCTGGAGAGAAGCGTTTTAACGCTCGCCGAAGGGATAACAATCTCAGGCAAAGGGACAGAGGGGGCTCGAATCGACGGCGATTGACGCCGGAAGTGTGAGCCGGCGCGGGAGCGCCAGACCTGGAGGCCGGATTTGGAAAACAATCCTCATTTGAAACAGACGCCGCTGCATGCGCTGCACCTTTCACTTGGCGCGCGCATGGTACCCTTTGCCGGTTACGACATGCCGGTGCAGTACCCCGATGGCGTGATGAAGGAACACCAGCACACCCGTGTTGCCGCCGGTCTCTTCGATGTCTCGCATATGGGCCAGGTCATGGTGCGTCCGAAGTCCGGCAAGGTCGAGGACGCAGCGCTTGCGCTTGAAAAGCTGGTGCCGGTGGACGTTCTCGGTCTTGGCGAAGGCCGGCAGCGCTATGCGATCTTCACCAATGCCGAAGGCGGCATCCTCGACGACCTGATGATCGCCAACCGCGGCGATCATCTGTTCCTCGTCGTCAACGCCGCCTGCAAGGACCAGGATTTCGAGCATCTGAAGGCCGGCCTTGCCGACACCTGCGACGTCACCATGCTCGACGACCGCGCGCTGATCGCGCTGCAGGGGCCGCATGCCGAAGCCGTTCTTGGCGAACTCTGGGCCGATGTCTCGGGCATGCGCTTCATGGATGTCGCCGAAGCGGACCTTCACGACGTCACCTGCATCATTTCGCGCTCGGGCTATACCGGCGAGGACGGTTTCGAGATTTCCATTCCCGCAGCCTCCGCCGTCGATGTGACACAACGGCTGCTGGAACACCCCGATGTCAAGCCGATCGGTCTTGGCGCGCGCGATTCGCTGCGTCTGGAAGCGGGCCTTTGTCTCTATGGCAACGACATCGACACCACGACCACGCCGGTCGAGGGCGCCATCGAATGGGCGATGCAGAAGGCGCGCCGCGCCGGCGGCGCCCGGGCGGGCGGCTTCCCCGGTGCCGACCGTATCCTCGCACAGCTCGCCGACGGCGCCTCGCGCCGCCGCGTCGGTCTGAAGCCCGAGGGGCGCGCGCCGGTTCGCGGTGGCGCCAACCTCTTTGCCGATGCCGAGGGCAAGACCCCGGTCGGTCAGGTGACCTCGGGCGGTTTCGGCCCCTCCGTCGATGGCCCTGTGGCCATGGGCTATGTCGAAACCGGCCACACGGACGTCGGCACCACCCTTTTTGCGGAAGTGCGCGGCAAGTACCTGCCCCTGGCGGTCGCTGCCCTTCCCTTCGTCAAACAAACCTACAAACGCTGATCAGGAGAGAGCGATAATGTTGAAGTTCACCGACGAACACGAGTGGCTGAAGGTCGAAGCTGGCGTTGCAACGGTCGGCATCACCGAGCACGCAGCCGGCCAGCTCGGCGACCTGGTCTTCGTGGAATTGCCGGAAACCGGCTCCACCTTCGCCAAGGGCGACACGGCGGCAACGGTCGAGTCCGTCAAGGCGGCGTCCGACGTCTATTGTCCACTTGACGGCGAAATCGTCGAAGTCAACCAGGCGATCGTCGACGACCCGTCGCTGGTCAACAGCGACCCGCAGGGCGCTGCCTGGTTCTTCAAGCTCAAGCTCGCCGATCCGAACGCAGCCGACGCCCTTCTCGACGAAGCGGCCTACAAGGAGCTCGTCGCCTGATGAGCATGCCCAAGGATTTCACCTTTACGGACTACAAGCCGTATGACTTCGCCAATCGGCGTCATATCGGCCCGTCGCCGGCCGAAATGGACGAGATGCTGAAGGTGGTCGGGTATCCGACGCTCGATGCGCTCATCGACGACACCGTGCCGCCGTCGATCCGCCAGAAGACGCCGCTTGCCTGGGGCGCGCCGATGACCGAGCGCGAGGCGCTCGACAAGATGCGCGAAACGGCCAACCGCAACCAGAAGCTCGTGTCGCTGATCGGCCAGGGCTACTACGGCACGATCACGCCGCCGGTTATCCAGCGCAACATCCTGGAAAACCCGGCCTGGTACACGGCCTACACGCCCTACCAGCCGGAAATCAGCCAGGGCCGCCTCGAGGCGCTGCTCAACTACCAGACCATGGTCTGCGACCTGACCGGCCTCGACGTTGCCAACGCGTCGCTTCTCGATGAAGCCACGGCAGCCGCTGAAGCCATGGCCATGGCCGAGCGCGTTTCGAAGTCGAAGGCCAAGTCCTTCTTCGTCGACGAAAACTGCCACCCGCAGACGATCGCGCTTCTGAAGACCCGCGCCGAGCCGCTCGGCTGGCAGATCGTCATCGGCAATCCCTTCACCGATCTCGATCCGGTCGACGTCTTCGGAGCGATCTTCCAATATCCGGGCACCTACGGCCAGGTGAACGATTTCACCGGTCTGATCGCGCGTCTGCACCAGACCGGTGCGATCGCGACGGTCGCTGCCGACCCGCTGGCGCTGGCGCTTTTGAAGTCGCCTGGCGAAATGGGTGCCGATATCGCCATCGGCTGCACCCAGCGCTTCGGCGTTCCGGTCGGCTATGGTGGTCCGCATGCGGCCTATATGGCCGTCAAGGACGCGCACAAGCGTTCGATGCCCGGCCGTCTGGTCGGCGTTTCGGTCGATGCCCGCGGCAACCGCGCCTATCGCCTGTCGCTGCAGACCCGCGAACAGCACATCCGCCGTGAAAAGGCGACGTCGAACATCTGCACCGCGCAGGTACTGCTCGCCGTCATGGCCTCGATGTACGCCGTTTTCCATGGCCCGAAGGGCATCAAGGCGATCGCCCAGAGCGTTCACCAGAAGACCGTTCGTCTCGCCATGGGCCTCGAAAAGCTCGGCTACACCGTTGAGCCGGATGTCTTCTTCGACACGATCACCGTCGAAGTCGGCAAGCTGCAGGGCATCATCCTCAAGACCGCGGTCGCCGAGGAAGTGAACCTGCGCAAGATCGGCGAAACCAAGATCGGCATCAGCCTCGACGAGCGCTCGCGCCCCGTCACGCTCGAAGCCGTCTGGCGCGCCTTCGGTGGCGATTTCAAGGTGGAAGAGTTCGAGCCGGGTTACCGTCTGCCGGAGGCGCTACTGCGCACCAGCGAGTACCTGACGCACCCGATCTTCCACATGAACCGCGCCGAAAGCGAGATGACGCGCTACATCCGCCGGCTGTCCGACCGCGACCTCGCGCTCGACCGGGCGATGATCCCGCTCGGCTCCTGCACGATGAAGCTGAACGCGACGGCGGAAATGCTTCCGATCACCTGGCCGGAATTTGCGGAGATCCATCCGTTCGTGCCGAAGGATCAGGCGGCTGGTTACCAGCACATGATCGAGGACCTGTCGGAAAAGCTCTGCGCGGTCACCGGCTATGATGCGATCTCGATGCAGCCGAACTCCGGTGCTCAAGGTGAATATGCCGGTCTCCTGACGATCCGTGCCTACCACCTCGCTCAGGGCAACGCCCATCGCGACGTCTGCCTGATCCCGACCTCGGCGCACGGCACCAATCCGGCCTCGGCCCAGATGGCCGGCATGAAGGTCGTCGTCATCAAGGTCAGCGAAAACGGCGACATCGACATGGAAGATTTCCGTGCGAAAGCCGAGCAGTACGCCGAAAACCTCTCGTGCTGCATGATCACCTACCCCTCGACGCATGGCGTGTTCGAGGAGAACGTGCGTGAAGTCTGCGAGATCGTGCACAAGCACGGCGGCCAGGTCTACATGGACGGCGCCAACATGAACGCCATGGTCGGCCTTGCCCGCCCCGGCGACATCGGCTCCGACGTCAGCCACCTCAACCTGCACAAGACCTTCTGCATCCCGCACGGCGGTGGCGGTCCCGGCATGGGCCCGATCGGCGTCAAGGCGCATCTGGCTCCCTATCTGCCGGGCCACCCGGAAACGGACGGCCAGGACGGTGCGGTTTCGGCTGCTCCCTTCGGCTCGGCCTCGATCCTGCCGATCTCCTGGAGCTACTGCCTGATGATGGGCGGCGAAGGCCTGACCCAGGCGACGAAGGTGGCGATACTCAACGCCAACTACATCGCCGCACGGCTGAAGGGCGCCTATGAGGTGCTCTACAAGTCGTCCAAGGGTCGTGTGGCGCATGAGTGCATCATCGACACGCGTCCGCTGGTCGAAAGCGCCGGCGTCACCGTCGACGACGTCGCCAAGCGCCTGATCGACTGCGGTTTCCACGCGCCGACCATGAGCTGGCCGGTTGCCGGCACGCTGATGATCGAGCCGACCGAATCGGAAACCAAGGCCGAAATCGACCGCTTCTGCGAGGCGATGCTGGCGATCCGCGAGGAAGCCCGTGCGATCGAAGAAGGCCGCATGGACAAGACCAACAACCCGCTGAAGAACGCTCCGCACACGGTCGAAGACCTGGTCGGCGAATGGGATCGCCCCTATTCGCGCGAGCAGGCTTGCTACCCGCCGGGCGCCTTCCGGGTCGACAAGTACTGGTCGCCGGTCAATCGCGTCGACAATGTCTTCGGTGACCGCAACCTCGTCTGCACCTGCCCGCCGCTGGAAAGCTACGCGGAAGCCGCAGAGTAACGACATCGACCGGCGGAGCAGCAATGTTCCGCCGGTTGTCTTTCCGGCGCGCCTGCGCCCGGATGGATGCGCCGCATCTGCACTCCGCCTGTTTCCCAAGAGATCGTGACGTGTCATACCCGTAGCGTGCGGGCCGCAGCTATCGGCGCGCGCTCATGCCCGGTGGCAGGATCGTGCTTTCGACCCAGAAGCGGATAAAGGCCTCGGCAAAACGGCGATACTCGATGACCGAGGAGGGTTTTGCCGCATAGGCATTGGCGCCGGCACCGTAGCACTGAAGCACGTCGGCCGGATTGATCGAGGACGTCAGCACGATGATTGGGATCAGCGCAGTGGCGCGGCTCTTGCGCACGCGCCTTAGAAGCTCGATGCCGTCGCTGCCGGGCAGCTTGATATCCATCAGCATGTAGTCGAAGTGCCCGCTGGCGAGCTGCCCTAGGGCCTCGTCCGCATCGGTCGCCAGAACGAGTTCGATCGATTTATCGACCTGGGCAAAGGCGCGCATCACGAAACGCGCATCGTGCGCGTCGTCTTCCACCAAGAGCAATCGCTTTGGCGTCGAGGTCACCTTGTTCCGCCCTACTTCGCCTTCCTCAGCCACCTCGGAAGCAACACGATGAAACGTGCGCCTTCTCGGAAGCTCGTGTCAAGGCAGATCGAACCGCCATGGCTTTCGGCGATGCGTTTGGCGAGCGACAGGCCGATTCCGGTGCCGCCATAGACCGTCTCATCCTTGTGCAGCCGCTGGAACACTTCGAAGATTCGGGTCGCAAACCGCGGATCGATGCCGATGCCGTTGTCCTCCACCACCAGTTCCACCGTCTGGTGCAAATTGTTGCCGTGAATGCGGATGACCGGGCGACGGTCGGCGTGCCGGTACTTGATCGCATTGCCGACGAGGTTCTGGACCAGGCGGCGCAGCAACTCGGGATCCCCCTCCAGTTCCGGCAGCGGGCCAACCTCGAAGGTAGCGTTGGCGTCGCTGGCGTCACCGGCAAGGATAGCCAGCGTCTCCGAGACGACGTCGTTCAGCTTCACCTCGGTCCATTCGGTGATGCGATGCGCGATCTGCGCATAGTCGAGCAGGCTGTCGACCACGCGGTTCATGCGCCGGACGCTGTCGCGCAAGTGCCGGGCATTTTCGGCAAGTTCGGTCTGATTGCCGGCCTTGAGGTCGTCTTCGATCATCTCGGAGAACATCGAGATGTGCCGAAGCGGAGCCTTGAGGTCGTGGGAGACGGTGGCGGTGAACTGATCGAGCGCTTCGTTCTTGTGCTCCAGTTCCTGTCGTTGCCGCTCGAGCGCCAGCTCGGCGCGCTTCAGGTCCGTGACATCGACACGCGCGACGACTGTGTTGCCGTCCTTGGCCTTGATGTTTTCCACCCGCAGCCAGCGGTCGTCGGCATAACGGTGGATCTTTGGCTTTCCGTCCGGATAGCGGAAATCGCGCAGTCGCGAGGCGATCCACTCGTCGCCTTCGCGCGTGCCCGGCAAGGCGTCCGGGTAATGACCGCCCTGACGCGCCAAGAGCAGGATTTCCTCGGCGGTGATGCCGGGCTTGAGTGCCTGACCGGCAGGCCCGCAGATCGCCTGATAGGCCCTGTTATAGACGACCAGCCGTTCCTCCCGGTCGAAGATGGCAAAGCCCTCGGGCATCGCTTCGAGCGCCGCATTCAGCATCTCGGACGCCTTCTGCCGTTCGCTCACGGCTTCGGTCAGGTCCGAAATGTCTCTGATGATGCCGATGAGCGCCAGCTCTTCGCCGGCGTCGTTGATCAGCGGCGTCGTGCGCAGATGCCCCGAAAACGTCGAGCCGTCGCGCCGGACATAAAGATAGTTCGAGGATCGGGGCGCGGTTTCGTCCACGCGTGCCGCCCGATTCTGCAGGCGCTTGGCGTACTCCGCGTCGGTCGCGTAGATCAGGCGTACGGACTTGTCGATGAACTCCGCAGCCGGATAGCCGAACTGGCGGAGCGCTGCATTGTTCGCGGAACGGATGATCCGCTCGGCGTCGATGATAATCACGGGATCGGGAAACGTTTCGTAGAGCGCCTTGAAGACGAGATCTTCGTTCAACGCCGCCATGTCCCTCTCCCTATTCCATAGATGTGTATCTCAGCAGAAAAAAGGCCCGGCGAAAACCGGGCCGACCTATCCAATTGAAGGAATGGTAAAACTTAGTTGGCGCGCACGACGGCGTCGCCCTGTGCGGCAAGTGCCGCCAGATCGGCCGGCTTCAACTCGACCGATTCACCGCACCCGCAGGCGGATGTCTGGTTGGGATTGTGGAAGGTGAAGCCGGAGCGCAGCGTTGTCACCTCGAAATCCATCTGCGTGCCGAGCAGATAGAGCACGGCTTCCGGCGCAATCCAGACCTTGGCGCCCTGATGCTCGATCAGATCGTCCTTGGGATTGGGTTCGGTCACGAGATCAACGGCATATTCCATGCCGGCGCAGCCACCCTTCTTGATGCCGACGCGAATGCCCTTGGCATCGGCGCCGGAATTCTCGACGATCGCGCGCACGCGGCCAGCAGCAGCGTCGGTCAGGCTCATCACGGCAAAGCCCATGGGCTCATTCTCCTTGTCGTCACCGGGGTAAAGGCCCGGCGCCTTACAGAATCAAATGTAGTATCCGTGCCTTAACGGATCAATATGGCAGGGCTCAGTACCAGCCGACGGCGACCTGTGCTTCCTCGGACATGCGGTCCGGCGTCCACGGCGGATCGAAGGTCATCTTGACCTCGACACCCGAGACACCCTCGACGGCGCCGACGGCATTCTCGACCCAGCCCGGCATCTCGCCCGCTACCGGGCAACCGGGTGCGGTCAGCGTCATGTCGATCTTGACCATGCGATCGTCTTCGATGTCGATCTTGTAGATCAGGCCCAGTTCGAAGATGTCGGCCGGGATTTCCGGGTCGTAGACGGTCTTCAGCGCGGCAATGATATCGTCGCTGAGGCGCGCAATTTCTTCGGCCGGAATCGCCGAATGGACGATGCCTTCACGAACGTCGATCTTTTCTTCCGTAGCATCAAGGCTCATGTCAGGCCTCCTGAACTTTCTCTTCTGGTTCAAATATTTATGAGAAGTCTTTGAACCTTCTATATATTATTCCTCAAGTGAAAAACTTGCGAGCGTGTTCCAGTGCCTCGACCAGAGCATCGACTTCGGCCCGAGTATTATAAAGGCCGAAGGATGCACGGCATGTGGAGGTGACGCCAAAGCGTTTCAAGAGCGGCTGGGCGCAATGCGTGCCGGCGCGAACGGCGACACCTGCTCGGTCAATCACCATCGACACATCGTGCGAATGGATGCCGGCAAGCTCGAAGGCAAAGATGCTGCCCTTGTCGGGCGTATTGCCGAAGACCCTGAGCGAGTTGACCGCCGACAGCCGCTCGCGCGCATAGGCCGTCAGGTCCGCCTCGTGCGCCTGTATGGCTGCCCGGCCGAGCTTTTCCATATAGTCGAGCGCGTAGCCAAGACCGATCGCCTGCACGATCGGCGGTGTGCCGGCTTCGAAGCGATGCGGCGGATCGTTGTAGGTGACGGTGTCTTCCGTGACCACTTCGATCATTTCGCCACCGCCGAGGAACGGCCGCATCTCTTTCAGGCGATCGGTCTTGCCGTAGAGCACGCCGATGCCCGAGGGACCGTAGAGTTTGTGGCCGGTCATCACGTACCAGTCGCAGTCGATGTCCTGGACATCGACCGGCATGTGCACGGCGCCCTGGCTGCCATCGACGAGCACCGGAATGCCGCGCTCACGGGCGATGCGGCAGATTTCCTTGACCGGAACGACGGTTCCAAGCGCATTCGACATATGGGTGATGGCGATGAGCTTGGTCTTGTCGGTCAGGCACTTGACGAAATCTTCGACATGCAGCCCGCCGTCGTCGTCCACCGGGATCCAGACGAGCTGGGCGCCCTGGCGCTCGCGGATGAAGTGCCAGGGAACGATGTTGGAGTGGTGCTCCATGATGGAGAGCACGATCTCGTCGCCCTCGCCAAGGGCAGGCATGCCGTAGCCATAGGCGACCGTGTTGATCGCCTCGGTCGAGGACTTGGTGAAGATGACGTTGTCGACCGATGGGGCGTTGAGGAAACGGCGCACCTTTTCGCGCGCCGCCTCATAGGCTTCCGTCGCGGCATTCGACAGGAAATGCAGGCCGCGATGGACGTTGGCGTATTCGTTGGAATAGGCATGGGAGATCGCATCGATCACGACCTGCGGCTTCTGTGCCGATGCGCCGTTGTCGAGATAGACAAGCGGTTTGCCGTAGACGGTTTTCGACAGGATCGGGAAATCCTTGCGGATCGCTTCGACGTCGTAGGCAGGCACCGGTACAGTGTGTTCCATGTCTCTTAATCCAATTGCCCTGGAGCGCCGCGCGTCCCTTAAGACGCGCTAGGCGCGCTGCAACATGTTGAGCCGCTGCATAATTTACCCTCAAATCGCTGCCGATTTAAGGAATTACGCAAGGAGCCCGTCAGGCGTGCTTGTCGAGCCAGGTCGAGATGACGTCTTCCAGTGCCTCGACCAGCGCTTCGTGGTCCTCAAGCTCTTCGACGATCTCGGCAACGAAGGCATTGACGAGCATGGCCCGCGCCTTGTTTTCCGGAACGCCGCGCGCCATCAGGTAGAAGAGCTGCGTGTGGTCGATATCGGCAACCGTCGCACCGTGGCCGCACTGCACGTCGTCAGCAAAGATTTCCAGTTCCGGCTTGGCCGACAGGTCGGCGTCGTCGGACAGAAGCAGCGTGTTGCACGCCATCTTCGCGTCGGTCTTCTGTGCGTCCTTGGCAACCAGGATCTTGCCCTGGAACACGCCCTTGGCGCGGTCGAACACGACGTTGCGAATGATTTCCGTCGAGGTCGTGTGCGGCACGTTGTGGCCGAGCGTGAAGGTCACGTCCGTATGGGTCTCGCCGCCAAGCAGGTTGATGCCGCGCAGCTTGAAGTCGGCGCCCTCGCCGCTCGTCTTGCCGTGGATCTCCTGGCGCACCAGCTTGCCGCCGGCGTTGATCACGAAGAGATGCAGCTTGGCGTTCTTGCCGATGTCGAAGCGGATCTGGCCGAGATGGGTATCGGCAGCGCCCTGCTGCTGCAGGATGATCCAGATGATATCGGCGCCTTCCCCAACCGTCACGTCGCTGACGGAGGAAACGAAACTCTCGGCGTCCTTGGTCGACAGATGCCGCTCGATCACGGTCGCCTTGGCGTTGGCGCCGAAAGTGACCGGGAAGCGCGTGTGCGCCTGGCCGAGGCTCTGGACCAACTGGATTTCCAGCGGGTTTTCGAGCGTGGCATCATCGGCGACAGCGATTTCGAGGCCGCCGCGAACGAGACCGCCGTTGATGCGGCCGATCGCGTCGTCAAAGCCGAGCACGGCGAGGCCGGCTGCGGCCGAACCGTCGAGCAAGCTGTCGACATAGGAACGGACCGTCACGCCCTCGGGAAGGCTGCCCTTGGCCTCTGCCTGGCCATTACGGACGGAAAACACCGTCGAGCCCGGAACCAGGGCGTCGACGCGATCGGCAAAAGCCGTCGGGTCAGCAGCCGGCACCGCGCGCAGCAGCGTGCGCAGATCGGTATAGTGCCAGGATTCGACGCGGCGGGTTGGAAGGCCGGCGGTGCGCAGTTCGTGCACCAGCGTGTCGCGAACCGAAAGTACCGAGCCGTCGCCCGGCAGATCACCGATCTGCGCGGTGTAGGCGTCGACGAGCGCCGTTTCGGCCGCCGTCATCTTGATTGCCTGTTGCATATTCATTCGAACACTCCTTCAACAGGCGTCAGGCCGCGGCCTCGATGATTTCCGCGTAGCCGTTGGCTTCGAGTTCGTGTGCCAGCGTCTTGTCGCCCGACTTGATCACCTGGCCCTTGTAGAGCACGTGCACCGTGTCCGGCACGATGTAGTCGAGCAGGCGCTGGTAGTGGGTGATGACGACGACCGCGCGGTCCGGCGAACGCAGCGCGTTGACGCCATCGGCAACGATCTTCAGCGCGTCGATGTCGAGACCGGAGTCGGTCTCGTCGAGCACGCACAGCTTCGGCTCGAGCAGCGACATCTGCAGGATTTCGGCGCGCTTCTTCTCACCGCCGGAGAAGCCGACGTTGAGCGGACGGCGCAGCATTTCCGGAGCGATCTTCAGCTCGGCAGCCGCTTCCTTGACGCGGCGCATGAATTCCGGCGTCGTCAGTTCGTCTTCGCCGCGATACTTGCGCTGCTCGTTCATCGCCACCTTCAGGAACTGCATGGTGGCAACGCCCGGGATTTCGACCGGGTACTGGAAGGCCAGGAAGATGCCCTTGGCCGCGCGCTCGGCGGCGTCCAGCTCGAGAATGCTCTCGCCGTTATAGAGGATGTCGCCTTCGGTGACTTCGTAGTCTTCGCGGCCCGACAGGATGTAGGACAGCGTCGACTTGCCGGAGCCGTTCGGACCCATGATGGCGGCGACTTCGCCGGCCTTCACGGTCAGGTTCAGGCCACGGATGATTTCGGTGCCGTCTTCGGCGATGCGGGCGTGCAGGTTCTTGATTTCAAGCATTTCGTGTCTCTCAATCTCGTCTTCCAAAAAGGAAGCGGTTCAATGTCTCATCTTTGACGTTGGCGCTAAGCCAGAAAACGACGACCAGAAGCAGGCCGGAACAGATGCCAATTCCCTTTGCGATGGGCCAATCTGCGATCAACCCCGCAACTCCGGTGGCAAGGCCGATGACGGAAACGAAGATGGACAGAACCATCACTTTCATTCCCGTCGACAGAGCCCTCTGCTCGACCAAATGGTCCGCCTCCCGTTAGCCGACAGAGCCTTCCAGCGAGATGCCGATCAGCTTCTGCGCTTCGACGGCAAATTCCATCGGCAGTTCCTGGATGACTTCCTTGACGAAGCCGTTGACGATCAGTGCGATCGCCGCTTCGGTCGGGATGCCGCGCTGCAGGCAGTAGAACAGCTGGTCCTCGGAAATCTTCGACGTGGTGGCCTCGTGCTCGAACTGTGCCGTCGAGTTCTTCGCCTCGATGTAAGGCACGGTGTGCGCGCCGCACTTGTCGCCGATCAGGAGCGAATCGCACTGGGTGAAGTTACGGGCGTTCTCGGCCTTGCGGTGAGCCGAAACCTGGCCGCGATAGGTGTTTTCCGAAACGCCGGCGGCAATACCCTTCGAGACGATGCGGCTCGACGTGTTCTTGCCGAGATGGATCATCTTGGTGCCACTGTCGATCTGCTGATGACCGTTCGAGACGGCGATCGAATAGAACTCGCCGCGCGAACCGTCGCCGCGCAGGATGCAGGACGGGTACTTCCAGGTGATCGCCGAACCGGTCTCGACCTGCGTCCAGGAGATCTTGGAGTTCTTGCCACGGCAATCGCCACGCTTGGTGACGAAGTTGTAGATGCCGCCCTTGCCTTCCTTGTCGCCCGGGTACCAGTTCTGCACCGTCGAGTACTTGATCTCGGCATCATCGAGCGCAACGAGTTCGACGACGGCAGCGTGAAGCTGGTTCTCGTCGCGCTGAGGCGCCGTGCAGCCTTCGAGATAGGACACGTAGGCGCCATCTTCGCAGATGATCAGCGTGCGCTCGAACTGGCCGGTGTTCTTCTCGTTGATGCGGAAGTAGGTCGACAGTTCCATCGGGCAACGAACGCCCTTCGGCACGAAGACGAAGGAGCCGTCGGTGAACACAGCCGAGTTCAGCGTCGCGTAATAGTTGTCGGTGGTCGGAACGACCGAGCCGAGATACTTCTTCACGAGATCCGGATGCTCGCGGATCGCTTCGGAGATCGACATGAAGATCACGCCGGCTTTCTTCAGCTCTTCCTTGAAGGTGGTGACGACCGAGACGCTGTCGAAAACGGCGTCGACGGCGATCTTGGACTTCTGCACGCCGGCGAGGATTTCCTGTTCCTTGAGCGGAATGCCGAGCTTCTCGTAGACCTTCAGGATCTCCGGGTCGACTTCGTCGAGCGACTTCGGACCCGTTACGCCCTTGGGAGCGGCGTAATAGTAGATCTCGTTAAAGTCGATCTTCGGATAGTTGACGCGCGCCCAGGTGGGCTCTTCGAGCGTCAGCCAGCGGCGATAGGCCTCAAGGCGCCACTCGAGCATCCATTCCGGCTCGCTCTTTTTTTCAGAGATGAAACGGATGATGTCTTCGGAAAGGCCCTTGGGGGCCTTTTCGACTTCGATGGTCGTCTCGAAACCGTACTTGTACTGGTCCACGTCGATCTGACGGACCTGATCAATGGTCTCCTGCACGGCAGGCATGTCGTTCTCCAATCTTGCCGGATCCAAGGTCCGGCAGCTTGTCAACACGATGCGAACTTGGCGCACCGCTTATGTAATGGCTAAAAGGCGCTTTTCACCCTGTTTGCCAAGCGGAAAATTGCTTTTCCGCAATTTCGTCCGGTCGTTCCGCTCAGGCCGCTTGCCCGGGCATCCGTCGTCTTGCTGCTACCTTTGCAAAGACCGCGGCGCAACGGTCGATATCAGCCTGTGTCGTGCCCTCGCCGATCGAGATCCGAAGTGCGCCCTGGCGCGGATCGTAACCCATCGCCGTCAGCACATGGCTCTGCCCGACCTTGCCCGAGGAGCAGGCCGAACCCGCCGACAACGCCACGCCTTCGAGATCGAAGGCGATCTGTCCGGTCTCGGCCTTGAGGCCAGGAAGCGTGAAGAAGGTCGTGTTGCCAACGCGCGAAACGTCGCGGCCGTGAATGACGACGTCCGCCGCGGCCGCAAGCATGTCGGCTTCGAGCTTGTCGCGCAGCGCGCCGACTTGGCTCATGCGCTGGCCGACGCCTTCGCCTGCCTTCCTGGCGGCTGCGGCAAAGCCGGCAATCGAGACCGTATTTTCCGTGCCGGAGCGGTGTCCCTTCTCCTGCCCGCCGCCGCGGATCAGCGGCGCGGGCATCATGACCTCGCCGCGCGCCACCAGCGCGCCGGCGCCTTTCGGGCCACCGATCTTGTGCGAGGAGATGATCAGGAAATCGGCGCCGAGGTCTTCGATAGAAAGCGGCAGTCTGCCGGCAGCCTGCACCGCATCGACGACGAGAATGCCGCCATGAGGGCGGACGATCTCGGCGATCTCGGCGACCGGCTGGATGATGCCCGTCTCGTTATTGACCAGCATGACGGCAACCATCGGCAAGCCGAGCTGGCGGTCGTGCGCCGTCAGCAGGTCACGCAACGCCGGGAGATCGACGACGCCATCCGATGTCACCGGGATTTCGCTGAGCGCTTCACGCGGGAAGCGCCCCCCTTCGCGCACCGCCGGATGTTCGATCGACGAGGCATAGAGCCGGCCGATCTTCAGCGGCGTGCGACCCATGCGGAAATCGGGCGTCAGCACCAGGTTGGCCGCTTCCGTGGCGCCGCTGGTAAAGATGACGCTGCCGGGCTTGGCGCCGCAGAGCAACGCCACGTCGCGACGCGCATTTTCGACGAGCGTGCGCAATGCGCGGCCCTCGCCGTGAACGGAAGAAGGGTTGCCGAGAAGGTCGAGCGCCGACAGGCAAGCCTCGCGCGCTTCCGGTAGAAGCGGCGCCGTGGCGTTCCAGTCCATATAGATGCGCGAACTCGACATGATTTCCTTCGCTAGATCAACAGGTCACAAGCCCGCAACCTCTGGCGATGCATTTTCCTTGAATTTTCCGCGCCGCTTGCCTTATGAGACGAAGCACAAGGCGGAATGCCCGCACAGAAGTTTTGAACGGTTCTAAACTAGGTTTTAGAAAAGCTGACTGCTTTCGTCAAGACTCATCGCGATCTGAACCCAAGATTCGAACCAGGAACACTCCCGGAGAGCCAATGCCCGAAATCATCTTCAACGGACCCGCCGGCCGC
The DNA here is from genome assembly GCF_050434285.1 of Ensifer sp. KUDG1. Lineage (NCBI taxonomy): Bacteria > Pseudomonadati > Pseudomonadota > Alphaproteobacteria > Hyphomicrobiales > Rhizobiaceae > Ensifer > Ensifer sp. KUDG1. The sequence goes on along the minus strand of NZ_JBNDIG010000002.1, from coordinate 872,603 downwards.
CTCGAAGGCCGTTATCAGCCTTCGAAGCAGAAGAGCGCGCCGATCGCCATCATCCTGCACCCGCACCCGCAGTTCGGTGGCACGATGAACAACCAGATCGTCTACCAGCTCTTCTACATGTTCCAGAAGCGCGGCTTCACGACGCTCCGGTTCAATTTCCGCGGCATCGGCCGCAGCCAGGGCGAATTCGACCATGGCGCCGGCGAGCTCTCGGACGCAGCCTCGGCGCTCGACTGGGTGCAGAGCCTGCATCCGGATTCGAAGAGCTGCTGGGTCGCCGGCTATTCCTTCGGCGCCTGGATCGGCATGCAGCTCCTGATGCGCCGCCCGGAAATCGAGGGCTTCATGGCCGTCGCGCCGCAGCCGAACATCTATGACTTCTCGTTCCTGGCACCCTGCCCGTCCTCTGGCCTGATCATCAACGGCGATTCCGACAAGGTCGCGCCGGAAAAGGACGTCAACGGTCTCGTCGAGAAGCTGAAGGCCCAGAAGGGCATTCTCATCACCCACAAGACCGTGCCGGGCGCCAACCACTTCTTCAATGGCCAGGTCGAGGGCCTGATGGGCGAATGCGAGGACTACCTCGACCGTCGCCTCAACGGCGAACTGACGCCGGAGCCGGCCGCCAAGCGCATCCGCTAGAGACCCGGACCAAAGTACACAAACGCCGCGTATCCCTTCGGGTGCGCGGCTTTTTTTATGGACAAATGCGCCCAGTGGTCGTGCGCCTGAGGGCCGCGATAGGGCTCACCCGACAGGGTGAGTTTCAGCGCCGTGCGATCGGCGTATAGTGCAAGTCTAGGCTGTTTGGTCGGGGCAGAGCCGAGCAGTGTTCACAGGAGGGGAGCCATGTCGCAGGTGTCGAATGGGTCGGCGTCCTCGCCGAGGTGGCTAACCCTGCCCGCCACTCCACAGCTTCCGGCCGGCGGTCAAGACGGTGTTGTCGAGGTCGCGGACGCCAGGATCTGGTATGCGGTCTACGGTTCGGGCGCTCCCGTCATTCTACTCCATGGCGGGCTCGGCAACTCCGACTATTGGGGGCTTCAGGTCGCCGAGCTTGCCAAGACCTATGAGGTCATCGTGATGGACAGCCGCGGCCACGGACGCAGCTCCCGGGGTAGCGGGAGCATGAGCTATGATCTGATGGCAGGTGATGTCATGGCACTGATGGCGCACCTGACCTTGTCGAAGGCGTCCATTGTCGGCTGGAGTGACGGCGCGATTATCGGGCTCCTGCTGGCGATTCGACATCCGGACCTCATAGCCGGTGTCTTTTCCTTCGGGGCGAACAGCAATCCGTCCGGAACACACGATCTGTCCAAGAGCGCAGTCTTCAACGCCTATATCGCGCGGACGGGCGAAGAGTACGCCCTGCGGTCGTCAACGCCAGGGGGATTTACGACCTTCTTCCGCGAGATGAATGCGATGTGGACGTCGCAGCCGAACATCACCGCCAGCGACCTTCAGAAAATCCGGATCCCTGTCTGGGTGGTGGACGGGGACCATGAGGAAGCGATCAAACGCGACGACACCCTGTTCATCGCCGACAACATTCCGGGTGCCGGCCTGTTGATTCAGCCTGAGGTCAGCCATTTTTCGCTACTGCAGAACCCGGCCCAGTTCACCGAAGACATCCTCCGGTTTCTCCGAGAGAAATGCATCGCCTAGACGCCAGTCGCCTATGATCGCCCGATCCAGTGCGGAACGCTGGGATTGACGACCGTGGTCGGTGCTTCGGCGCATTCGACGCGGTTGCGACCGTTGGCTTTCGCCGTGTAAAGCGCCTCGTCGGCGCGCTGTATCACGGGCTCCAGCGCCTCACCGGTACCGACGGCCGTGACGCCGAAGCTTGCCGTCACCCGTGCGGCTTCCGGAAGACCGCCGATCTGCTGGGACATGATCGCTGCACGCATGCCATGAGCGACGACGCGCGCTTCCGACAGATCCGTGCAGGGCAGATACACCGCGAACTCTTCACCGCCGAGACGGCCGGCAACGGCGCGGTTCGGCATGACGTCCATCAGCACCCGGGCGAACCGGCGAATGACTTCGTCGCCCGTGAGGTGGCCGTAGGTGTCGTTGACCAGCTTGAAGCGGTCGAGATCGGCAAGGATGAGTGTGCCGGGTGTCTGGGTGGCGCGGGCGTGCAGCAGCGGCATGACCCGCTCGATGAAGCCACGGCGGTTGTAGAGGCCGGAGAGCAGATCGATTTCCGAGCGCGCTTGCGCGTCGTCGACGATTTCCTTGACCATGACGCCGAGCATGGAAAGACCGGCACCGACAATGAGCATCGCACCGAACGCCTGCGAGATGAGCGCGAAGGGGCTGGAAACGTAGTCCTGGGCCGTCGCGCCAGAGCCGGCGACGACCGCAGCATAGATCTTCACGAAGTAATAGGCGGCCGAGAGCGCCAGCAGGCTGAACAGCAGCCAGTCAAAGAAGGTGCGGCGGCCGGAACGCAGGACGACCGATGCCGTCCAGGCCTGGATCACGACAAAGGGCGCCTGGTACGGGATGGCATGCTGCCAGGTGCCTCTGGGCAGGTCGTAGATCGTCAGATCCAGGCAAACGCCGGCAACGAAGAAGGCGCCGAGCAGCGGCAGGCGCACCGGCACCTGATAGAAAAGGCCGAGGCCAAACCGCAGGAGACAGAAGCCGCCGAGTACGCAGGCAAAGGCGCTGATGGCAAAGAGCCGCGGGGTCGCGGAAAAAGGAACGATGGCTTCGCAGACGGCTGCAAGCGAGGCGACGGCAAATCCGGCGGCGCACCAGAGCGCCGCACGCCGCTGCCGGCTCTTTGCGGCAATGATGAGAAATGCGGCTGTGAAGATCTGCGCGATGATGAAATTCACGGCCAGCAGAGAAATCGCACCACCCATCGAAGAACCCGAAACCCTCGTGCGGCACCAAGCCGCTCCTCGCCACCTCCTGTGGCAGCGGCTGAGATCCTAATTCGCTGTTGCGAAAATTTGATTAATCCGTCCGGGTGACGAACTCATGGCGAAACGCGAGATCAACTTTAAGTTTTCGCCGCGCGCCGGCCGCCGCTGACTGGCTGCCGCACGCCCGTCGTTCCCGGATAGGTGAGCGGCAAACCGCGCAAGGAGCGGACGGCGAGATACGCCCAGGCCTCGGCCTCCATCGAATCGCCGTTGAAGCCCACGGCTTCCGCCGCAAGCACCGTCGCGGCCTCTTCCTCGGCAAGTAAAGCGAGGTCGCGCATGATCACCGGATTGAGCCGCCCGCCGCCGCAGACGACATAGGTGGCCGGCCGCTGCGGCAGGTGCCCGGCCGACTTGATGATCGCTGCCGCCGTGACATGGGCTAGCGTGCGGGCACCGTCGGCGAGACCAGCGTCGCTTCCAGCCGGCGGTGCAAAATCGTTCCGGTCCAGCGAGCGGCGTGTGGCCGCGGTGAAGAAGGCATTGGAGAGATAGCGCTCGGCAAGCGCCGGCAGCACCGTTCCCTCGCTGGCGATCATGCCGCCCTGGTCGAAGGGAATGCCCGCATGCGTTTCGACCCACTGGTCGATCAGCGTGTTGCCGGGGCCGCTGTCATAGGCGATGAGCGTCTCGCCTCCGCCGATGAAGGTCAGGTTGGAAATGCCGCCGATGTTGACGAAGACAACCGGGGCTGCAAGGCCGGCCGCGCCACGCGCCAGTGCCGCGTGGTAGGCGGGGATCAGCGGGGCGCCCTGCCCGCCATGTTGCATGTCGTTGGCGCGCATGTCGTAGACGACGTCGATGCCCGTTTCTCCGGCAAGCAGCACACCGTCGCCGATCTGTACCGTCAGAGCCTCGTCGGGGCGATGCAGCACGGTCTGCCCGTGAAAGCCGAGCACGTCGATATCCGCCGCAGACAGGCTGTTCTGCTTGAGGAAGGTCTTGACCGCTTCTGCGTGTCGCAGCGTCAGGTCGCGCTCAAGCGCATCAAGGGCGCCCGGCCTTTGGTCACGTTGCGTGATCGCCTTCGCGTCGACCAGTCCCTGCTTCAAGCGATCGCGAAAACGCGCATCGTAGGGAAAGCCGGCGGATGGACCGCGCTCGACGACGGTCTCCCCATCCGTTCGAAGCAGGGCGACGTCGATGCCATCCATGCTTGTGCCACTCATCAGGCCGATCGCGGTTCTTGTCTGTGTCATGCGGGTCAATATTTCCAGAATCACTTTTGAAGTGATTATGCGCAAAAACAGTGCTAAACGCCCGTTCGTTCAAAAACTCCCCCCGCAAGAGAGACAGATCATGTCCGGTTTCAAGTCCGATTTCCTTCACACCCTCAGCGAGCGTGGCTTCATCCACCAGATCTCCGACGAGACTGGCCTGGACGAACTGTTCCGCAAGGAAACCGTGACGGCCTATATCGGCTTCGACCCGACGGCGCCGAGCCTACATGCCGGCGGCCTGATCCAGATCATGATGCTGCACTGGATGCAGGCGACCGGTCACCGGCCGATCTCGCTGATGGGCGGTGGCACAGGCATGGTCGGCGACCCGTCCTTCAAGGACGAGGCGCGCCAGCTGATGACGCCGGCGACGATCGACGCCAACATCGCCAGCATCAAGACGGTGTTCTCCAACTACCTCAATTACGGCGAGGGCCCGAAGGACGCGTTGATGATCAACAACGCCGACTGGCTGCTTGGCATCAACTACCTCGAATTCCTGCGCGATGTCGGCCGTCACTTCTCGGTCAACCGCATGCTGTCCTTCGACAGCGTCAAGACGCGGCTGGATCGCGAGCAGTCGCTTTCCTTCCTCGAATTCAACTACATGATCCTGCAGGCCTACGACTTCGTCGAGCTGCACAAGCGCACCGGCTGCCGCCTGCAGATGGGCGGCTCGGACCAGTGGGGCAACATCATCAACGGCATCGACCTCGGCCACCGCATGGGCACAGAGCAGCTTTACGCGCTGACCTCGCCGCTTCTGACGACTTCGTCGGGCGCCAAGATGGGCAAGTCGGTCAACGGCGCCATCTGGCTGAACCCGGACATGCTGTCGGCCTACGACTTCTGGCAGTACTGGCGCAACACCGAGGATGCCGACGTCACCCGCTTCCTGAAGCTCTACACGACCCTGCCGATGGCCGAAATCGACCGCCTCTCCAAGCTTGGCGGCTCGGAGATCAACGAGGTCAAGAAGATCCTGGCGACGGAAATCACCGCCATGCTGCACGGCCGTCCGGCCGCCGAGCAGGCCGCCGAGACCGCCCGCAAGACCTTCGAGGAAGGCGCGCTTGCCGCCGACCTGCCGTCGGTCGACATCCCGACCGCCGAACTCGAAGCCGGCCTCGGCCTGCTGACGCTGATCGTGCGCGCAGGCCTTGCCGCCTCCAACGGCGAAGCCCGTCGTCATGTCCAGGGCGGTGCCGTCAGGATCAACGATGAAGCTGTCGGCGACGAGCGCCGGGTCATCGGCACCGGCGACGTGACGGCCGACAATGTCGTGAAGCTGTCGCTTGGCAAGAAGAAACACATTCTGGTGCGCCCGGCCTAAACGGGGCGTCAGCCAAGAATGAGAAAGGCCGGCCCTACAGCGCAGCGCGTCTGTTAAGACGCGCAAAGGTCGCTGTAGAACTTTGAAGTGCTGCATGTTTTGTCCTTAAATCGGCAACGACTTAAGGAACATGCAGTGCGCCGGCTTTTTTATTGGAACTCGAAGATGCTGCGGAAGACGCCCGGCGCGATGATCGACAAGGGGTTGATCGTCAGCTTCGGCTGGTTGAACGGGCCGTTGAGCTTGAAGGTGATTCCGAGCAGGCCACGGTCACGACCATTGCCGAGCAGCACGCCGATCAATGGCAGTTCGCCGAAGATGCGGTTGAGCCCATAGGCCGGCATGAAGGTGCCGGTCATGTCCATGATGCCGTTGTTGTCGCGCACCGTTCCCTGGAAGGTCGCGCCCACATCCGTCCCGCGCAGCACGCCGCCATCGACGCGGATCGCGCCGCGGTCGAGCGCCAGTTGCGCGAAGCCGCGTTCGAAGCGGGCCGAACTCACGTCAATGTCGCGGCGCACGGCCTGGTTGAGGCTTCGGCCGTCGGCACCGGTTGGCGTCGACACCATCGATTGCAGGCGCTGTTCGCCAACGAGCTGGAACTTGCGGATATCGACGCTGCCGCGCCACGAACGGCCGCCGCGATCGCGCAGTTTCAGATTGAGCAGGCCGCCGCGCATGTTCTGATAGATATCGGCAAACCGGGCCAGCGCGCCGGCATCGCCCGTGGTCAGTTCCAGCGTGTTGTCGGCGCCGGCCTTGGCGAGCCGGGCAACCAGCGCCTGGCCGCTGCTCGTGACAGCCGAGAGGTTGACGTCCTCGATCTGGCGTCCGCGTTCGCCGTAGACGAGATTGACGTTCGACAGCGATTCGCCGTTGAAGCCGGTGACACGACCAAGCTGAGCCTTGATGGCAATGTCGTCGCCACCACCCTGGTTCTGGTCGCTTCCGGTCTTCAATTGCGCCAGGATCGGCCTGATATCGGCTGCAGCTCCGGAGAGCGACGCCGTGTAGCCGCCCCTGTTGCGGTCGACGGAGACCTTGAAGTCGTCACCCTGCGCCAAGCGGACATTGTCGAGATCCGCAGAGAGAAGACCGCCATCGTCGATCTGCAGTTTGCCGCGCGCACCGAAGCCGTCGCCGGCAAGCGCGAAATTGCTGATCGTTGCGATCTTGCCGTCCATCGAGGACATGAACTGCGCCTCGGCCGGGATCCCGACGCCCTTGCTCCAGCCGATCCAGGGAAGTGAGAGCTGGGCTTTCGTGAGGTCGATCTCTGCCGTCTGCCGGCTCGCCTCGTCTATTGCAACGTCAATCGTGATCGGCCCGGAAACGATCCGAGAAAGACCCGGTATCAGTTTCTGCCAGACACCCTGCTCCAGCGAGCCCGAAATCTCGCGCGAGCGCTTGACGGTCGAACCGGAATCGACCGGTTCCGTCAGCGCGACCTTGACCTTAGCGCCTTCGATGCGGGCATCCGCATCGAGGACCGCCTGCTGATTATCGACCCGGAATGTGCCGACGAGATCCTCCACTGCGCGCCCGAACATGGCCTTCTGGACGGTGACCTTATCGAGCTGCATCTGTACCTGATAGAGCGGCTTCGGCGGCTTCTGATCCGAGATCAGGCCGAAACGGGCGCCCACGACAGCCGTCAAGGGGCCGCTGAAATCTTCCGGCAGCAGGGGGGTCTTTTGCAGCGCCTGGATCGGCTTGTAGCTGACGAGCTCGGCGATCGCATCGGCGTTGCCGCCGACCTCGATCTTCATCTCCGCCATCAGCGGTTTCGTATAGACGTCGGGCAGGATGAAGTCGCCGCCGTTGAGCGCGACCGAGCGTCCCGACGGGAAGAAGGCGGTCCCCTTCTCGATCTCCGCCGTCATCCGCTGGCCGCTCAACTTGAACTTGCCTGAGGTGTCGCGCAGCGGCGGTATCTCGCCGGTAATGTTGATGCGCGTGTCGTCGATGTCGAAATTGATATTGAGCTCCTGCTCGTCGAGCTTGAGCTCGCCTTCATTGTTGGCGATCCGGCCCTCTGCGACCGACACTTCGATGCGGGCATTGGTAACCGTGCCGCCGAAGAGGTTGGCGATCGCCCAGCGGCGCGCGCCCTTGGCGAGCCACCACGGCCACAATTGCTTGACGGCGGTCGCCTCCATGCGATCGCTGACAGAAGCGAAGCTGATCTGTGGCGAGGTCTTGCCGAAGGCGACGGAAAGCGAACCGAACATCGAACCGAGCGGGGTCGACACGGCGAGCTGGTCGAAGATCAACTGGCGCTTGTCCGACACGAAGCGGCCATTTGCCTTGGCATCGAAGATCAGCGGCGCGTCAGCGACGTCTTCCGGGGCGGAGCTTGCATTCTTGAGCAGGAGATCAATGGCAAACCCGGTCTCCGTTGTGCCGGCAATCTTGTCGAGGTCGATGATCGCCCCGGTGAACGGAAAGATCGAACGGCCGATCTTGACCGACGACGGCAGGATCTCGACGGACGAGCGCTCGAAGTCGTAGGCGACGTCCATTTGCGAGGCATTGAGGGTCGAGATGAGGTTGCCTGCGTGGAACTCGCCCTTGGACGTGCGCACCGTTACGCGCAGATCCGGTTTCGCGTTGCCGGCGGCCCGCGTCGCCTTCAGCGACAGACCGGCCGACGCGACGACGCCGAAGGGCGGCTCCGAACCAACCTTGCCATGGTAGAAGAAGGGCGCGAGCGGCAGATTGGTGACCGACGCCTCGAAGCCGGTCATGTGTCCCTTGTCGCCGAGGGCGTCGGCGCTGAGTTCGACGTCCACCCCATCGACGGTGACGCTGCCCTTGACGCTCATCGACCCGCCAGAATCGCGGTTGAACTCCAGCGCCTTGGCGACGATGGGCACGATGCGATCGCGGGAGCCGATGACGGAGAAACTGAAATCCGAGAGCGTGACCTTCTGGCTGCCGCGGCCGGCTGCCATCTGCGACATGCGATCGACGTGCGAGAAGATTGCTTCGAGTGCATCGCCGACGTCGGCAATGCGAATCTTGGTCAGATCGAGCGGCTCGCCGCGCGGCAGCAACCCGGTATCGAAGTCGCCGCCTTCCGCCTCAAGATTGGAGACGGCGATGCGGCCGGTCATCAGCGCCAGCGGGTCGAGCGCGATCGAGATCGCACGCAGCTTGGCAACCGGCTGGCCGGAGGAGGCTTCGCTGAGCGCCACTTCGCGGGCCCTCAGCGCAATCGCGCCGCCTGCGGTCATGCGCACGACGGTGCTGCCGACCTCGGCGCGATAGGTGTCGCCGAGTGCTGCATTGAGTGCGGTGCGGGCGCGCGCATTGAGCGTGCTGTCCATCATTCCGCTTTCGATGACGACGATGAGGATTGCGGCGATGGAAAGCGCGAGCAGCGATATCAGCAGTGCGATCTTGGCGCAGACGCGCGCGGCTCTGTTCTTGCGCGGCGCGTGCACGATCATGGGTTCGTGCGCCTGCGCTGAAGGCAACGCATGCAACGCGACGATGTCTTTCTTGCGAAAGCCGACTTTTTCGCCGCGGATCTCACTCATCAGCGCGGACGTCCTCCGTTCGATACGAGCTTCGTCGCCACCCTTCGTCTCTCACGGTACGGGGCGACCACTTCTCGCTTCTGTAGACCACATGTCATCGTGCCGAGTCACCAAGGGACGCGGGACCATGCTGTGGACAGCGACCACCTGCGATGGAATTCGCGCGCGCAGGCGATTGCAACGTTTCGTAGCGGCCCATGCCGTCCGAAACCTGTCGAATCTAGCACAAATGCGCTGGACGGCGGTCGACGATTTTCGCTATGCCCAAGAGCATCGCGTGCCCTGTGGCGCGCAAATGGCGCTCGACTACCTTGAGCACTGCACGTTTTGCCCTCTGGTCGGCAAAGACCAATGAAAACATGCAGTAGTGCGCGATTGTCTGCAAAACTTGGCGGAAGGAAGGTTTAATCATGGCAAGACCCGCTCCCGGAGATGTCGCTCCCGACTTCACCCTGCCGCGTGACGGCGGCGGTACGGTTTCGCTCTCGGCCCTGCGCGGCCGTCCGGTCGTTCTGTTCTTTTATCCGAAGGACGACACGCAGGCCTGCACGCTCGAGGCGATCTCGTTTTCGGAGCTGGCCGACGAATTCGCCGCAGCCGGCATCGCCCTGATCGGGCTTTCGCCCGATTCGGTGAAGAAGCACGACCGCTTCGCCAAGAAGCACAACCTGACGGTGCCGCTTGCCGCCGACGAGGAGAAGGCAGTGGTCGAAGCCTATGGCGTCTGGGTCGAGAAGATGATGTACGGGCGCAAATATATGGGCGTCGAGCGCAGCACCTTCCTGATCGGCGCCGACGGTGTCGTCGTCAAGGTCTGGGAAAAGGTGAAGGTGGACGGTCACGCCCGCGAGGTCCTCGACGCCGCAAAGGCGATCTGAGGCCGCCGATGAGCGAGTTGCCCGTGTTTCACAGCCTGCGGGGCGGCGCCGTCGAAGCGATCCGCGCCGCGGACCTCGAGGTCAAGACGGCGCTTGCGCAGGAAGCGGCGCGTCGCTGGCAGCGCCGCACGCTGTCGCTGCGCTCGCCGCTCGACCGGCCGGTGCCGGTACGCCCGGGCCGGCCCGACAAGCCGGTGCTGACGCCACCGACCCAGGTCAAACGACGGTCCCTCGGTTCGCTCAAGGGCCGAATCGCCCTCCTCCACTCGATCGCCCATATCGAGTTGAACGCCGTCGATCTCGCCCTTGATATCGTCGCCCGCTTTGCGACCGAGCCGGTGCCCAATTCCTTCTTCGACGGCTGGATGCGCGTCGCCTTCGAAGAGGCGAAACACTTCCGCATGGTCCGTCAGCGGCTGAACGACCTCGGCGCCGACTATGGTGACCTGCCCGCCCATGACGGCCTCTGGCAGGCGGCGCACGATACGCGCAACGACCTGACGGCGCGGCTCGCCGTCGTGCCGCTCATTCTCGAAGCGCGCGGTCTCGATGTGACGCCGGCGCTGCAGGCCAAGATGCGCGAAACCGGCGACTTCGAGAGCGCTGCCGTGCTCGATGTCATCTATGAGGACGAGAAGGGCCACGTCGCCGTTGGCGCCAAATGGTTCCGTTTTCTCTGCGCCCGCGAGAAGAAGGACCCGGCGGCGACCTTCCAGGCGCTGGTGCGCGCCAATTTCCGCGGTCCCCTGAAAGCGCCGTTCAACGACATCGCCCGCGCCGAGGCCGGCCTGACGCCGTCCTTCTACCGCTCGATGACCGCTTCGACCAATCGATAGCGGCCATCACCTTCCCGCAATCTTGCTTACCGATTGTTAACCCTAACAAAGTGTAATGATCCCCAGGTGATGCGAGGCAACGCGCACATGGCGGGAGAGAACGGGTGTCTGGACATCAGGCAAATCGTACCTTTGGAAAACGCAAGCAGAATCACGTCCTGATCCTGGCCAGCGGCGACAAGGTCCGGCACATGACCGTGCGTCCGTGGATGGCGGCGATCGCCGTCTCCTTTGCCGGCGTCTGCAGCATCGGCTATCTCGCGGCCACCTCCTACCTGGTTTTGCGCGACGACCTGATCGGCGGCACGATTGCCCGCCAGGCGCGCATGCAGCACGAATACGAGGATCGGATCACGGCGCTACGCGCGCAGGTGGATCGGGTCACCAGCCGTCAACTGCTTGACCAGCAGGTGGTCGAGGAAAAGGTCGAGAAGCTGCTGCGCCAGCAGATGGCGCTGACCTCGCGCAACGGGAAGCTCGGCGCCCTGGTCGAAAGAGCCGAAAATTCCGGCGTGACGACCGCAACCGACGCGCCCGCGGCCGTCGAGCCGCTTGCCTATGACAAACGCGCCGACGCGAGCGGCAGCGGTGGTGTGAAGGCAATCGAGAAGCTGATGGGGCTGAACGTTGCGCCGGTCGGTGCCGCGGCCGTCCCTGCCCTCGCCTATGCGGCACCCGATGCCGGCGAATCAAGTTCCGACCGGGCTGACCGGATTTTTTCGAAAGTCACGCTCTCGCTGAAGGATGTCGAGCGCGAGCAGATGGCGCGGGTCCAGCAGTTGACGGACGGCGCGGCGAAGACGTCGGGTGCGATTCGCTCGATCGTCGGGCGCGCCGGTGTCGACCTGCCCGCCGACGATGTCGCCGAGATGATCCCGGTCAATGACATATCCACGTCCGCCGACACCGCGATCGGCGGCCCCTTCGTCGAACCCGTGAACGATGACGATTTCGGCCGTTCGCTTGCAGCACTCGATACCGCGCTCCTGGAACTCGACCGCACGCGCGCCGAGGTTCGCAAGCTGCCCTTCGGCAATCCCTCGCCGGCCAGCGACATCACCAGCGATTTCGGCAACCGGCTTGATCCGTTTCTCGGGCGCCTCGCGCTGCATGCCGGCATCGACTTTCGCGCGACGGTCGGCACCCGCATCCGCTCGGCAGCGCCTGGAACGGTGACCAATGCGGGGCTGACCGGCGGCTATGGAAACATGGTCGAAATCGACCACGGCAATGGTGTGGCGACGCGCTACGCCCATCTTTCGACGGTGCTGGTAAAGGCCGGCGACCAGGTGAAGGCTGGCGAAGTCATTGCCAAGTCCGGCAACACCGGGCGCTCCACCGGGCCGCACCTCCACTATGAAATCCGGCTGAACGGCGAGGCCGTGGATCCCATGCGGTTTCTGGATGCGAGCACCAAGCTTGCGAGCTATATGAACTGACGCTGCCGCGCGGTTCTGCTTGACAAGAAATGCGACAGATTCGCCACTATTTACCTTTTACTGCTTCAACGTGCTGGATTTCTTGACTTTCAGTGGCGTTCAGCTTAAGAGCGCGGCCACGTGCTCGTGCGTTTTCCATCGATCGATCAGTGTTCTATTGAACCGGAACGGAAACAGATTTCCCTTTGACCAATTTTGCTGACCTTGGCCTGAGCCAAAAAGTTCTCTCCGCTGTCACCGATGCGGGCTACACAATCCCGACCCCGATCCAGGCTGGCGCCATCCCGCCGGCGCTGCAGCGTCGTGACATTCTGGGCATTGCCCAGACGGGTACCGGCAAGACCGCTTCGTTCGTGCTGCCGATGCTGACGCTGCTCGAAAAGGGCCGCGCCCGTGCGCGCATGCCGCGCACGCTCATTCTGGAGCCGACGCGCGAACTCGCTGCACAGGTCGCAGAGAACTTCGACAAGTATGGCAAGAACCACAAGCTCAACATCGCGCTTCTGATCGGCGGCGTGTCGTTCGACGAGCAGGACCGCAAGCTTGAGCGTGGCGCTGACGTGTTGATCTGCACGCCCGGCCGCCTGCTCGACCACTTCGAGCGCGGCAAGCTCTTGATGACCGGCGTAGAAATCCTGGTGATCGACGAAGCCGACCGCATGCTCGACATGGGCTTCATTCCCGATATCGAGCGGATCGCCAAGCTGATCCCGTTCACGCGCCAGACCCTGTTCTTCTCGGCGACCATGCCGCCGGAAATCCAGAAGCTTGCCGATCGCTTCCTGCAGAACCCGGAGCGCGTCGAAGTTGCCCGCCCGTCTTCGACGGCGCAGACCGTAACGCAGCGCTTCGTCGCAGCGCACGCCAAGGACTACGAAAAGCGCGCAGTGCTGCGCGACCTGATTCGTGCCCAGGACGAGCTGAAGAACGCGATCATCTTCTGCAACCGCAAGAAGGACGTCGCCGACCTCTTCCGTTCGCTCGACCGTCACGGCTTCTCCGTCGGCGCTCTGCATGGCGACATGGACCAACGCTCGCGCATGACGATGCTGGCCAACTTCAAGGACGGCAACATCAAGCTGCTCGTCGCCTCGGACGTTGCTGCTCGCGGTCTCGACATCCCCGATGTCAGCCACGTCTTCAACTTCGACGTTCCGATCCACGCGGAAGACTACGTCCACCGCATCGGCCGTACCGGCCGTGCCGGTCGCTCGGGCGCTTCCTTCACGCTGGTGACCAAGCGCGACACGAAATTCTCCGACGCCATTGAAAAGCTGATCGGCCAGAAGGTCGAATGGCTGAACGGCGACCTTTCCAATCTGCCTGAGCCGATGGAAAGCCACGACACCGGCCGCCGCGAACGCGGCCGTGATGGCCGCAAGGACCGGAAAAAAGATGGGGATCGCGGCTCGAGGGGCCGTTCCGATCATAAATCCGATACCGTGCGCGCCGATAGTGAGGCCGAAATTGAAACAGTCGTGGAAAGGGCGGAATCGGTGAAACCGGCACGCAGCGCAGAGAACAAGCAGGCACAGAACAATCGTGGCGATCGTCCGGTGCGTGCATCGAACCCTGCCAACGACGACAATCGCGACCGCCGCAACCGCCACCGCCGCGACTATGACGACGGCCCGACGCCGGTCGGTTTCGGCGACGAAATCCCCGCCTTCATGCTGATTGCCGGCAAGGCCTGATCCGAACGGATGGGCCAGCCAGGCATCGATTTTCCGGGCTTCGGCTGCGGACTTGTCGTCGTGCGCGATGGCAAGATCCTGCTTTACAGGCGCTTGAAGGCGCCTGAGGCCGGTTACTGGAACATCGTCGGCGGCAAGGTCGACCACATGGAGCGCTCGGAAGCTGCGGCCCGACGCGAGGCCGAAGAAGAAAGCGGCCTCAAGATCCGGTCGAGCGAATTCCTCTGCCTGAGCGAACAGGTGATCGAAGCCGATCGCCAGCACTGGATCTCGATGATCTATGTGACCCGGGATTTCTCCGGCGAGCCGCAACTCGTCGAGCCGGACAAGCTTTCCGAATTCGGTTGGTTCAGCCTCGACGCCCTGCCCCAACCGCTGTCGCGTTTTACCGCCGACGCTGCTGAAGCCTTGCGCAAGCAGGAACACGACGTCGCCGCATAGCTTGGCGGCGATCGGCCAAATCGCTGCCGGCGTTCATCGGGCGCGTCTCATTCCGCAATTTTTCGGGTGCCGCTGTCGGAGGAACAACCGTCTTCCGAACGCAATGCCTAGTGGCGTGTGACGCCGGAAGCGAAAATCCTCTGCAAAAACGGGTCGACCACCCTTTGTGATTCGTCACGCGGGATACGGTGCCCGCAGTCGAATACCTTGAGATCGACGGGCACATCGGCGTCGGACAAGGCTTCGTAAAACGCCTCTGCCTGGGAAACGGGCGCGCGGTCATCATGCCGTCCGTGCAGAAGCAGGATCTCTGACCTGATACTACCAACATGATGCAAGGCGGAGCGAGCCTTGAAGACTTCACTGGAAAGCCCGGCCTCCCGTTCTATCGCCTTTCGGATCTCCATAGGGGCGTTGTCGAAAACGCTTTTGAGATCATAGACGCCGCTTGCCAGAACGACGGCACGAAGGTGGGATAGCTGTGCTGCGACCATAGCCGCAGCGACCGCGCCGCGGCTGTTTCCATAGAGAACGATTCGGTCCGGATCGATTGCCAGTTGCTCTCTCAGAAAGGCGACGGCAGCAATGATGGCTTGCTGCGTTCGGGGGCCACAGAAATCCGCAGGCCCGTCCGTGTCGCCGAACCCTGGCTGGAAAACCGCCGCCGTCACAATGTTCAGTCGGGACGAAAACCGCGTGAGAGCACCACTGTCGACAAATTCGCTTGCGCCGAGACGACGTCCGCCCTGGTTGCCATGGACAAGCAGAAGCGCACCCGTTGGCGCGGTTCCGATGGCAGACGCCTGGAACAGTTCAACGGCCGTTCCGTCACCTTGCGGGATCATGTGTCGTGTGACTGGCATCGCTGGATCCGGCCGACGTCACTTAGGCGCGCGGGTGGGCGGCGCGGTGATCTGTATTTCATCTGAGGCCACGCATATGTTGGGCGGCCTACTTCCGGGAGCGTTGCGCTGCCTCATAGGCAAGCCGCACCCAGCGCGCCATCTCGTCCGGATCGTCGAATGCGTCGTCCGGAATGCTCCAATAGGGCAAATTCACCGGCTTGCCCTTGCCGTCATAGGCCCATTGCCGCGAACCGGCTGCCTCGAGCGCGGGCGCTGTTTGTTCGTCGCCCTTGAGCAGGATTTCGCCGTCGACCTCAAGGGCGAAGATCACGCCCTCGCAGTAGATGCCCTTGCCGCCGAACATCCGCTTGATGGTCACCGGCCCGAGGACTTCGAACATCTCTTCGATTGCGGCATTATCCACGCGTCTGTTCCTCCAATATACCGCCAGCGGCGACGATCTGTTCCGGCGTATCGAGATCGAGGCGCGCCGCGGCGCCGAGTTCGACATCGATGACCGGCAGGCCGCTCTTTTCGATGATGTGCCTTGCGCCAACGTCTCCGAGCAACTGCCGGATCGCCGAAAATGTCTGACGCGGCAGGATCACCGGATTGCCGCGCTGCCCGCCGGCGGTCGCCCGGATGATCGAGCGGCCGCCCTCGGTGACGAAACGCTCGATGAGCCTGCGCAGGTCGTCGCCGGTAATCCCGGGCATGTCCGCCAACATGACCAGCATGCCGGCTGCCCGCGTCCCAATTGCCGAAAGCCCCGCCGTTAGCGAGGCGGCCATGCCCGAGATGTAGTCGGGGTTGGAGACGAATGTCACCGGCAGCCCTTGCAGCGCGTGGCGGATGTCGGCCTCGCGGTGGCCGGTCACAACGCTGACCCTGCCCGGCGCGGCCGTGAGCGCGGCTTCGACGCTGCGGCGCACGAGCGGCACGCCGTCGAAGGTGGCGAGAAGTTTGTGTCCGCCGTCCGCGCCCATACGGCTGGCCCGGCCAGCGGCCAGAACGACGACAGAAACCGAGGGCAATGACAACTCCGTTGCAGTATCGCGCGGCTGCGGCCGGGTCGGGATTTCGCTCAGGAGACCGCCGACCCCCAGGCCGGTAATATCGTCGAAGCTCGGCCACTCGCCGGCAAGGATGCGGTCGAGGATCCAGTCGAAGCCGTTCTCGCGCGGGCTGCGGGCGCAGCCGGGCGCACCGATCACCGGCGTCTCGCCGACCCGGCCGAGAACGAGAAGATTGCCGGGATCAACAGGCATTCCGACGTGATCGACCACGCCGCCGGCTCGCCGGATTGCTGCGGGAATGACGTCGTCGGGATCGGCAACCGCCGACGCGCCGAAGACGACAAGCAGGTCGTGCGTTTCTCGCATTTCGGCGATCGCCGTCGCAACGGCGGCCTCGCTGTGCGCGACGCGCCGTTCTGTGAGGAGTTCACTTCCGGCCTGTCGCAGCCGCGCCGCCAGAATGGCATGTGTCTTGTCCATGACCTGCGGTTTGAGGTTCGGCAACTCCGTTGCTATCAATGCCGAGCGCCGCGCCACGAACGGCTTGACCTCGAAGGCGCGATGGTCGCGCAGCAGCCTTTCCGCCTGCTCGACGAAGGCGCCGGCGACCGCAAGCGGGATGATCTTGATCGTCGCGACCATATCGCCGGGCTGCACCGGCGCATGGTCGGGGAGACAGGCGAAGGTGATGGACGGATCTATGCGGTTCAACCGATCGACGATTTCGCGGCTCGCAACGAAGAGACCGGCGACCTCGGAATAGACATTGACGCGGCCGGTCGCAGCCCGCGAGAACCGGAGATGATCGGGGGCGATGGCCGTGGCAATGCGCGTGGCCGCCTCGTCTTCCGGGAAATCGCCGGCATCAAGCCGCGCGACCACAACCGTATCGACGCCGGTGGCGATCAAAGCGGCGATGTCGGCGGCCGTGAGCCGGTGCCCCTTCGGCAGCCTGAGATCGCCGGCCTTCACCGCATGCGCGAGCATGGCGCCCTCTGCTTCCGCGACCTTGATCGGTCCGAACCTCATGCTCCACTCCCCGCGGCGCCAACGTCACGCCGTCGCAGCGCCTCGATGATTTCGGCGAGGATCGCAACCGCGATTTCGGCCGGACTTGCTGCGCCGATATCGAGACCGATCGGCGCTCGGATGCGAGCCATATCGGCATCGGCGACCCCCGCATGTCGCAGCCTTTCGATCCGCGTGGCGTGGGTCTTGCGGCTGCCGAGCGCACCGACATAGAAGCAACCGGCCGACAATGCCGCCTGGATCGGTCCGTCGTCGATCTTCGGGTCGTGCGTCACGGCGGCAAGGGCTGTGAAGCGGTCGAGCGGTCTGAGTTTCAGGGCGTCCTCCGGCCATTCGGCGATGAGGTCGACACCGGCAAAACGTTCCGGCGTGGCGAAGGCCGTGCGCGGATCGATGATGGTCATGTCGAAACCGGCAACGGGCGCAAGCTGCGCCAGGGCCTGCGAAATGTGCACTGCACCGATGACGATGATGCGCGGCGGCGGCAGATAGACGTTGAGGAAGAATGCGCCCTGCCCGGTCTCGACGATGCCGGCCCGGCCGGATTGCAGCGCACGGGCAACGGCTTCGCGCCAGGGGTCGGGACAGTCGTCGCCTTCGAGGTGGACGCGGACGTCGCCCGCAAGATCGTTGACGGTGACGGCGGCACGGCGGGCCGCGCGCGCAAGGTTGAGTGTTTCCAGGATCGCCCGTTCCATTGTCAGCCGTTTACCCGCTCCACGAGGACCCGGATCCTGCCGCCGCAGGAAAGCCCGACGCGCCAGGCGGTCTCGTCCGCGACGCCGAATTCGAGTATTTTCGCAGCACCCGAGACGATCACGTCGGTTGCCTCGGTGATGACGGCGCCCTCGACGCACCCACCCGAAACCGAGCCCTGAAAATTGCCGTCGCCATCGATCACCAGATGGCTGCCAACCGGCCGTGGTGCCGAGCCCCAGGTCTCGATCACCGTTGCGATCGCCACCCGGCGTCCTTGCTTCAGCCAGGCCTCGGCGATATCGAGGGGATCGAGAACATTGCCTGCCTGCCCCATGCCTGCCACCTCCCATCAATGCCGTTCATCCGGTCATCTTGGCCTAGTCATCTTGGTTCGATGAACCGCCGCGGATCCGCCTGGCGGCAGCCCTGACCGGACAGCGCCTTCACCAGTTCGCCAATTGATTCAAGATTGTGCACGGCCCGGAATTCGTCAACATGCGGCAGCATCGCCCGCACACCGCGCGCGCGCGCTTCGAAGCCGTCGAAGCGCAGCAGCGGGTTGAGCCAGATCAGCCGCCGGCAGGATCGGTGCAGGCGATCGATCTCGATTTCGAGATCGGCCACGTCGTCGCGCTCCAGGCCGTCGGTGATCAGAAGCACGATCGCACCCTGCCCGAGCACGCGCCGCGACCAGCGCTGGTTGAACTCATGCAAGGTCTCGCCGATGCGCGTGCCGCCGGACCAGTCCTTGACCGCAGCGACGCAGTCGTCGATCGCCGCGTCCGGATCGCGATTGCGCAATTGGCGCGAGACATTGGTCAGCCGGGTTCCGAAGAGGAAGGTATGCACACGCCGCCGCTCCTCGGTCAGCGCATGCAGAAAGTGCAGAAAGATGCGGGTGTACTGGCTCATCGAGCCGGAGATGTCGGCGAGCACGACGAGCGGCGGATGGACGACGCGCCGCTCCCGAAACCGCGGAAGGATCAGTTCGCCGCCAAAGCGCATGGCATCGCGCATAGTCGCGCGCGGGTCGATGCGGATCTGACGCTTCGAGGAGCGGAAGCGCCGCGTGACGACGCGGTCCATCGGCAACGTCAGGGCCGAGAGCGCGCGCTTGGCCTCGGCAAGCTCGGCGGCGTTCATCTGCGCGAAATCGGCACGGCGCAGAAGCTCGCGACCGGAAACCGTGAAACGGGCATCGACTTCGATCTCCGGCTCGTCGCGTGGCGGTCGATCCGCCTCGTGCCCGGAAACCAGCGCGTCGCTGACGCGGGTTTCGCCTGCACGGCGCTGCTGCCGTTCGCTCTCGCGTTCCGGCGCCAGCGGCGACATCATCGCGATCATTTTTTCGACCAGCCCGCGCGACCGCCAGAACAGGCGAAACGCCTCGTCGAAGACCGGTTGGTCTTCGTGACGCTTGACGAAGACGCATTGCAGCGCGGCGTAGAACGCGTCCCGTCCGCCGATCCCGATCAACGCCACCGCATCGATGGCATCAGCGATGGCGCCTGGCCCGATCTTGATGCCGGCGCGCCGGAGTGCGCGCGCGAAGAAGACGATGTTGTCGGCAAGCCGTCCGTCGCCTGCCGCGATTGGCGGGGGAACATCGTTCCTGTGCTGCTCCCGCGCCTCCGTCATCAGTTTGCCGCCAGCAATTCCGCCTTGACCTCGGAGAGCAGCTTTCGCCCCTCTGCCCCCTCTATCCTGGCGATGTCGTCCTGGTATTTCAGCAGCGTTCCGAGCGTGTCGGCAATCGTCTCCGGATCGAGCGCCAGCCGGTCAAGCTCCGTCAGCGCCGTTGCCCAGTCGATGGTTTCCGCAACGCCCGGGTTCTTGAAGAGGTCGATCGTGCGCAGCCGCTGCACATAGGCGATGACTTCGCGTGACAGGGTGGCGTTGCAGCCGGGAACCTTGCGGCGAATGATCTCCAGTTCCTGCGCTGCCTTCGGATAATCGACCCAATGATAGAGGCAGCGGCGCTTGAGTGCGTCATGGATCTCGCGGGTGCGATTGGTGGTGATGATGACGACAGGCGGTTCGTCCGCCCGGATCGTACCAAGTTCCGGAATTGTCACCTGGAAATCGGACAAAACTTCCAGCAGGAACGCCTCGAAGGCTTCATCTGTCCGGTCGAGCTCGTCGATCAGGAAAACGGGCGCACGCCCTCCGTTCGACGAAATCGCCTGCAGAACCGGGCGGCGGATCAGGAAACGTTCGGAGAAGATGTCGCTTTCGACCCGCTTGCGATCGACCTTGCCGGATGCTTCCGACAGGCGGATTTCGAGCATCTGCGCTGGATAGTTCCATTCGTAGACGGCCGAGGCGACGTCGAGACCTTCATAGCATTGCAGCCGGATCAGCGGCCGGTCGAGCGCCTTGGCCAAAACCTTGGCGATCTCGGTCTTGCCGACGCCGGCTTCGCCCTCAAGAAAAAGCGGGCGCTTCATCCTGAGCGCAAGAAACAGCACGGTCGCCAGCGCCGTGCCGGCGAGATAATCATGCGCCTCCAGCAGTGCCATCGTCTCTTCGATGGACTGTGGCAGGCCCGTTGCCGCCTGTGTCGCCATGTCTCCTCCACCACGGCCCGAATCGATCGCTGGAAGCTGGAAGGGGATAAAATCCACCGGCGAGCTCAACGACTTAGAGCGATCTTCTCATGTTTCTATGACCAGTCGATCGCTCAGTAAAAAACTTATAGCGAGTGGTATCCGCGGTCCACATAAATGAGCGGCGGGCGGGACGACCCGATCGAGACGTCGACGACTTCGCCAAAGAGCACCAGATGCGTGGCGATCGTCTTCACCTCGACCAAACGGCAATCGAAAGCGGCGGTGGCGTTGACGAGGATCGGCGCACCGGTCGTAAGCCGCGTCCACTGTCCGAGCGCAAAGCGCAGATCCATGTCGAGCTGGTCGCGGCCGGAGAAGCCATGGGCCAGCGCCCGGTGTTCGTCGCCGAGCAGGTTGAGCGCAAAGCTGTCGCTGCGGGTGAAGATCTCGTTGCGCGGATTGGCGCCGTTCAGGCAGACGAGCACCGTCGGCGGGCTATCGGAAACCGAGCAGGCCGCAGTCACGGTGACGCCGCGCCGCTCGTTGCCGTCAGCGGCGGTAATGATCTGCACGTGACCGGCCAGGCGGCTCATCGCGTCGCGATAACTGATAGGGTCCAGCCGGGTCTTCTCCAACACATCTTTCTCCGGGCGATGTCAGGCACATACATAGACGCTGTCGGAAAATATGAAACCCGCCGGAGGGAGATTCTTGCACATCTGCGACGTGGCCGTGACGCAGATTGAACCTTCTTCACCAGGAGCGACATCTTTTCCTTTGACGCCGCGGGGCACTTCCTTAAAACATGCGGCAACGACCGTGCCTCGCGTCAGACGCGAGCGGCAACGGAAGAGGAAGCTGTGGTGGCTCGCCGTAGGATTTTGCCCCGGATCGGTTCGGACGGGAAAGCTTGCGGCGGCGGAGTAAGTGAATGCGTCGATCCATTGTCACCAGCCTTATCCTTGCCGGACTGGTGCAGGCAACGCCGGCTTGGGCGGCCGGTATCAAGGTGGCGGTCGTGGCGCCGGTGGAAGGTCCGTTCGCGCCGCTCGGCAAGCAGATTATCGACGGCGCAGGCTTCAAGGCCGGTGATCGCGGCAGCGAGATCGTCGTCATTCCCGAGACCTGCGATACCGCCGGCAACGAGGCGCTGACCAAGGCATTGCTTGCGGCAGGTGCCGAAGCCGCCGTCGGCTTTCTCTGCACCGAAAGCCTGGATGCCACGCTTCCGGCCCTGACCGAAGCGGGCTTGCCGGCAATCACCCTCAGCGTGCGCTCCGATATCCTGATGGAAGACGCGCTCAAGAACAAATGGCCGCTCTTCCGCCTTGCGCCGAGCGGCAATGCCGAGGCCGTGGCCATCGTCGATGCCATCGTCAACCGCTGGAAGGACAAGCCCATCGCGCTCGTCGACGACGGTACGATCCACAGCCGGGAGCTGGTCGAGGCGGTGCGCGCAGCGCTTGCCGAAATCGGCATGACACCAGTCTTCAGCGACACCTACCGGCCGGCGCAAGAGCAGCAGATCAACCTGGTGCGGCGCCTGGTGAAAAGCGGCGCAACCCACGTCTTTACCGGCGGCGACCGGCAGGATACCGCAGTGATCGCCCGTGATGCCCTTGGCGAAGGCGCGAACCTCACCTTGCTTGGCGGCGACGCCTTGAACGCGGCCGATCTCACGGTTCCGCTTGCCGATGGCGTGCTCGCAGTAACGCTGCCGGATGCGGCGCAATCGCCGGAAGGCAAGCCCTTTGCCGACGAAATGCGCGCCGGCGGCATCGAGCCGGAAGGTTATGTGATGCCGGCCTTCGCGGTGATGGCGTTGCTGGAGGAAGCCAAGGATAGGGCAGCACAGGAAGACAAGTCACTGACCGAAGCGATCGCCGGCAAGGGGCCCTACCCGACCGTTCTCGGCCTCACCGCCTTTAACGCTGCGCACGAGCGCGCCGACAATCCCTACCGTTTGATGCAGTGGCAAGGCGACCATTTCGTGCCTGCGGCCGCTGAAGGAGCCACGCCATGATGCGTCCTGGGCCGCTGAACCTGATCACCGATGTCAAAGGTCTGACGGTCGGTAACGCCGAGGACCATCGTCTGAAATCGGGTGTCACCGCTGTTGTCTGCGACCCGCCGGCAACGGCCGCCGTCCAGGTTCTGGGTGGTGCGCCGGGTACCCGGGAAACCGACCTTCTCGACCCGCACAACACGGTGCAGACGGTCGATGCACTCGTTCTTTCCGGCGGTTCGGCATTCGGGCTTGACGCTGCGTCCGGTGCGCAGGCCGCCCTCAGGGAAATGGGCCGCGGCTTCGCTGTCGGCCCGCACCGGATCCCGATCGTCCCGACGGCGATCCTCTTCGACCTCATCAACGGTGGCGACAAGGATTGGGGCCGCTTTCCGCCTTACCGCGAACTCGGCTTCGAGGCAGTCGGTCGGGCTGGCGCGACATTTTCGACCGGTTCGGCAGGCGCTGGCACCGGTGCGCTGACCGCGGGCCTGAAGGGTGGGCTCGGTTCGGCGTCGACCGTCCTGCCGAACGGCATCACCATCGGCGCGCTTGTCGCCGTCAATGCGCTCGGATCCGCCACCGTCGGCGACACCGGGCATTTCTGGTCCGCGCCCTTCGAGATGGATGACGAGTTCGGCGGGCTTGGCCTGCCCCACCCGATGCCGGCCAACGCGGCCGACATCCGCATCAAGTTCCGCGACCGCCAGGCGGCCGTCGCCAACACGACGATCGCGGTGATCGCGACGGATGCGGTGCTGACGAAGGCCGAAGCCAAGCGCCTCGCGATTGCCGCCCATGACGGCTTTGCCCGCGGGCTCTGGCCGGCGCACACGCCGCTCGACGGCGACCTGATCTTCGCGCTTGCGACCGGCGCCAGCGGCAAGACGCCGACAACAGAGGATTTCATCGATCTCGGCGCGGTTGCCGCCTCGACCATGGCGCGCGCGATCGCCCGCGGGGTCCACGACGCGACGCCGGCGGAAAACGATCTCATGCCCTGCTGGTCGCAGCGTCGCTGACGCAGCTTTGATTGCAGGCATGTTGTTTGCGGGGCTCGGCGGTGCTATTCCCGCGGAAAACACGCTGGAGTGCGCCATGACCCACCCTATCCGCATTGCCCCGTCGATCCTGGCGGCCGATTTCTCCAAGCTCGGCCAGGAGGTTCGCGATGTCGTCGATGCCGGCGCGGACTGGATCCATCTCGATGTCATGGACGGTCATTTCGTGCCGAACATCACCTTCGGCCCCGATGTCATCAAGTCGTTGCGCCGCTACACCGATGCGACGTTCGACTGCCACCTGATGATTTCGCCGGCCGACCCGTTTCTCGAAGCCTTCGCCAAGGCCGGCTGCGATATCCTGACGGTGCATGCCGAGGCCGGTCCGCACCTGCACCGCTCGCTGCAGACGGTCCGTTCGCTCGGCAAGAAGGCGGGCGTGTCGCTCAATCCGGCAACGCCCGAAAGCGCGATCGAATACGTGCTCGATCAGCTGGACCTGATCCTCGTCATGACCGTCAATCCGGGCTTCGGCGGGCAGAAGTTCATCGGCGCGACTGCAGAAAAGATCCGTCGTATCAAGGCGATGATCGGCGATCGGCCGATCGAGATCGAAGTCGATGGCGGCATTGCGCCTGAAACGGCAGCCATTGCCACCGGCGCTGGCGCCAATGTTCTCGTTGCCGGCTCGGCGATCTTCAAAGGCGGCTCGGTCGAGGCCTATCGCTCAGCGATCGAAGCGATCCGTGCGCCGGCCGAGAAGGCCTATCGATGACAGCACGCGCGGCCATTTCCGGTCTTTGTTGCCTGGCTGCGGCCGCCGCCGCATCGCCGGCTCTTGCTGGCGACTATGCCGCACTGCAGCCGATCGGCTTCTCGGCCGACGGCAATGTCTTTGCCTTCGAGGAATATGGCGTCCAGGACGGCTCCGGCTTTCCCTATTCGACCATCTATGTGATCGACACGCGCAATGACAGCTTCCTGCCGGGCGCGCCGGTGCGGGCTGTCAGCCGCGAAGACGGCAGCCCGCTGTCGAAGGCGCGCCATGAAGCCCGGCGTCGGGCAGCCCCCTTGATCGATGCCTATCGCCTGGCCGATGCGCCCGGGCTGCTCGCGGCCTTCAACCCGATCACGGAAGCCAACGGCAAGCCGCTCTCGCTGACCTACGATGCCTTTGCAGCCGATCAAGCTTTCCGCGAGACCTATACGGTTACGCTCGAGGAAAAGACCTTCGAGCCGGACGGCATCTGCAAGGACTTCCTGAAGGAAACCAAGGGTTTCCGTCTGTCGATGACGATGAAGGCGGGCGCGCCGGCAAGCGACGTGCTTCAGGATGACAGCCGCATACCGGAAAGCCGCCGTTGCCCCACCGGCTATCAGGTCGGCGGCGCCATCACCCACCGCAACGACGACGGTTCGGAAACCCACGTGATCATGGTGCTCGTCAAGTCGCTCGGCTTTGAAGGCACGACGGACGGGCGCTGGATCGCGATCCCGACGCGGATCGCCAAATGAACGAGGCGGCCGCCAGCGTCGAAGCGAAAGCGGGGCGTGCGGCGGCCGGTGCCCGGAAACGGACCCGCCTCGCCCGGTCCGTGCCGAGCCTTCCGCTATTGCTCTTCGGCGCGCCCGTGTGGAGCGCGTCGATGACGCTGTCGGCGTGGTTTGCGCTGTGGCTGCGGGAACGGGACGCGACCTTCCATCTGGCCGAACTGCTCTGGGTCTTCGGGGCCGGCGCTATGCTCGCCTGGCCGCCGGCGCTGTTTCTCGCCCGCTTCGCCGCGATCGGACGCCGCGTGGAAACGCGTTTCGCGGCCTATCTCTTCTTCCTCTCGCTCGGCACGATCGGGATGACGGCACTGCTTTTCGCGCTCGACTACCGCGAATTCTATGCACAGTGGCACGCCCCGATCGGAACCACGACCTGGCTCTTCCAGTTCGCCTTTACGACGCTGATCGCCTTCTACCAGTTTCTGGTCATGGGCCTTCGCCTCTTTTTGCCCGTCGGCGGTGTTATACTGTTCGCCGTCTGCCTGTGGCTGGCAAGCGCTCGCCATGAGCAACGGCGTTGAGCTTCGCGGCTATCTTTGCTAGAGGCACGGCCATCCCTCCACTGACGACGAAAGCTTAAGCCCATGATCCCCCGTTACTCCCGACCGGAAATGGTGGCCATCTGGTCGCCGGAAACGAAATTCCGCATCTGGTTCGAGATCGAGGCCCACGCCTGCGATGCGCTTGCCGAAATCGGCGTGATCCCGAAGGATGCCGCGCGCACGATCTGGGAAAAGGGTGGCGCTGCCACTTTCGACGTCGCTCGCATCGACGAAATCGAGGCCGTCACCAAGCATGACGTGATTGCGTTCCTGACGCATCTTGCCGAATTCGTCGGCCCCGACAGCCGCTTCATCCACCAGGGCATGACCTCGTCCGACGTGCTGGACACCTGCTTCAACGTGCAGCTGGTGCGCGCGACCGACCTGCTTCTCGCCGATCTCGACAAGCTGCTCGAAGCCCTGAAGCGCCGCGCCTTCGAGCACAAGGACACGGTGACGATCGGCCGTTCGCACGGCATCCACGCCGAGCCGACCACCTTCGGCGTCAAGCTGGCGCTCGCCTATGCCGAGTTCGACCGTTGCAAGCAGCGCCTGCTGGCCGCACGCGAAGAAGTCGCCACCTGCGCGATCTCGGGCGCCGTCGGCACGTTCGCCAACATCGACCCGCGCGTTGAAGAACATGTCGCCGAGGCACTTGGCCTGAAGCCGGAACCGGTTTCGACCCAGGTCATCCCGCGCGACCGTCACGCCATGTACTTCGCAACCCTCGGCGTCATCGCCTCGTCGATCGAGCGCCTGGCGACGGAAGTCCGTCACCTGCAGCGCACCGAAGTGCTCGAAGCGGAGGAGTATTTCTCGCCGGGCCAGAAGGGCTCGTCGGCCATGCCGCATAAGCGTAACCCGGTCCTGACCGAAAACCTCACGGGCCTTGCCCGCATGGTTCGCGCCTTCTCCATTCCCGCCATGGAAAACGTTGCGCTCTGGCATGAGCGCGACATCTCGCACTCCTCGGTCGAGCGCATGATCGGCCCGGATGCGACAGTGACGCTGGACTTCGCGCTCGCTCGTCTGACCAGCGTCATCGACAAGCTGCTCGTCTACCCCGAGAACATGATCAACAACATGAACAAGTTCCGCGGGCTCGTGCATTCGCAGCGCGTGCTTTTGGCACTGACGCAGGCGGGCGTGTCGCGTGAGGATGCCTATCGCCTCGTGCAGCGCAACGCCATGAAGGTCTGGGAACAGGGCAAGGACTTCCTCGAGGAACTGCTGGCCGACGCGGAAGTCCGTGCGGCGCTTTCCGAAGAAGACATCCGCGAGAAGTTTGATCTCGGCTACCACACCAAGCACGTCGACACGATCTTCAAGCGCGTCTTCGGCTAAGTTCCGCGCTGAGCGGACGGCCGTAGGCCTTTGGTTTTGTTGCCATGCCCGCATTTGGAGCACATCGCTCGAATGCGGGCATTTGCGTTAGCAGGAAATTCACGCATTGCGTGCAAAGCTCAGGGTCTGTCAATCCAGGTTCTGAGGATCGCATGGCCTACAAAGACAGTGTCGAGCGGGCGACGCAGCGCACGCAAACGAAAATTACAGGTACGGTGACCGTCAAATCCGGCTCCAGCAGCGGCATCGTCAAGGATCTTTCAGCCGAGGGCATCTGCTTTCAGCTGCTCTTCGACATCGGCGCCAAGACGGGGCAGGAAGTGACGATCAGAAGCGAGGAGCTCGGCTTCCTGACCGGCATGGTCCGCTGGTATCGCGGCGACAAGATCGGCATCAAGCTCAACCTGTCGTCCAACACGGCGGCGCAGATCTCATCCTATTACAAGCATTTTCGCTAGGCCGGGCATTTCGGCAAACACGCCACAAGCGCCGCACGTCGATCGACATGCGGCGCTTTTTCCGTTGAGCGGTTATCCTGCCTTCGGTTGTCAGCGATCAGTGTGACCGCGCGCGCGGACCGGGTTCCACCATCTTGCGATAGAGGTGCCAGGTGGCGTGTCCGAAGATCGGCATGATGACGGCGAGGCCGACGAAGACCGGGATCGAGCCGATGACTAGGCCGGCGGCGATGATGAAACCCCAGACGGCGACGGGCACCGGGTTGACGAGCGTTGCGCGAATGGACGTCTCGACCGCCGATACGGCGCCGACGTCCCGATCGATCAGCAACGGGAACGACACGACGGATGTCGACAGAACGATGACGGCGAAGACGAAGCCAACGGCGTTGCCGACGAGGATCAGGTTCCAGCCCTGTTCAGTGCCGACGATGCCGTTCCAGAAGGCCGCGATCGAATCCGGTGGTTCCGCCCCGAAGATCTGCACATAGAGCGCCTGGGCGACCAGCAGCCAGATGATGAAGACAACGAACAGCATGGCGGCGACGGCCATGATCGACGGCAGCGCCGGAGAGCGGTGCAGGCGAAGCGCGTGTGGCCAGGAGTAGTCCATGCCGAGTTCTCGCCGTCGGCTGATCTCGTAAAGGCCGATCGCAGCGACCGGGCCGATCAGCGCGAAGCCGGAGACAAGAGGATAAAGCAGCGGCAGCATGTTGGCGCCGGCGCTCCAGGTGATCAGAACGACACCGGCTATCGGGTAGATCAGGCAAAGAAAGACGTAGTGCGATGGTTTCTCGCGAAAATCGTCAAAGCCCAAGCGTAAGGCGTCGAATACATCCGCGACGCCAATCTTTTTTATTCCGGGATGGGCGACACTCGCGTCCGCTCCCGACAAGACATGGAATGTTGTCATGGCTCACACTCCTCAACGAACCAGAGCGGCCACGGAACAGAGTTACGGCGAACCAAGCCGCACCATCCGCGACCGTCCGTTCGATTATACAGAAAATGCGACGCCTGTCGCCTGCCGCCTCTCGCCACGTTAAGCAGCCGCCTGGAACGCGAAACATCGGGGCCGTCAGCCAGGCTCCCATGGGCGTCGTCTGGGCCGTGATGAACGGGTTGGGCCACAGGCCTTGACTTCCGCGCCTTTCAGCGCCACATCGCGGCCACCATGAAAGTTTCCGACGCCCATATCCTCATCGTTCCAGGCTACACCAACTCCGGACCGGAGCACTGGCAGACGCGCTGGGAGCGCAAGATGTCGACCGCACGCCGCGTCGAGCAGGCGGAATGGGCAAAGCCTGTCCGCGACGATTGGGTGGCGCGCATGGTCGACGAGGTCAATGCGTCGGAAAAGCCTGTTGTCATCGTCGCCCATTCGCTGGGCGTTGCGACGGCCATCCACGCCCTGCCCCATTTCAAGAAGCCGATTGCCGGTGCTTTCCTGGTGGCGCCGCCGGATGTTGCCAACCCGGCGATCCGTCCGAAGCATCTGATGACCTTCGGCCCCTATCCGCGCGATCCGCTTCCCTTCCCGTCCTTGATGGTCGCCAGCCGCAACGATCCCTTCGGTTCCTACGAACATGCGGACGACATCGCCAACGCCTGGGGTTCGCTGCTCGTCGATGCGGGTGAATCCGGTCACATCAACACCGAGTCCGGCCATGGGCCGTGGCCGGAGGGCACGATGGTGTTTGCCCAGTTCCTGAGCCGGCTTAAACCCTGACGCGCCGCGGCCACCTGTTGCGGCCATATTAATCCGACGTTCATTGTCCGCGGTCATCATCGCCGACACGATGCGACTCGTCTCATGATGGTGCCGAGCGCTGTCGAACCTTGATCTGCGCCCGCATTGACCGGATCCTTTGGTTTGGTCGTCCGGCCGCAGATACTGGACATGGGAAGTGGCCGTAAACGAACGTCTCACCAAAGGTGCGCAAAACGCACCGGCGCATCCGGATGCTCTGACGCAGGCCACCCTGGAACGGTTGCCGGCAAGCGCCGTCATTGTCGATGCGCACGGACGGATCCTGGCTGCCAACGCCCGCGCCTGCGACGTGTTCGGCCGCACGCTTTCACAGTTGCGACACGCCTTTCTGAGCGACTTCGTGGCGGACGAGGATCGGCCGCGCGTGCCGCCGCGCGCAACGTCGGCGGTCGCCGAGACGATCCATTTCCTCGGCCCAAGCCGCTCAGCGCCGATGCTCGTTGCCTGTTCGCCGGTGCGGTTTGGCGATGAAGCCGCCTCGCTGCTGCTGATGTTGCCGGCCGACGATTTCGTCAACGAGATCGCCGGATTGCGCAACGACGAGACCCGCTGGAAATACGCCCTCGACGGCGCGCTTGAGGGCGTATGGGATCACGACTTCGAAACCGGAGACCTGTTTTATTCGGCCACCTGGAGGCGGCTTCGCGGCCTGCCCGAAGATGCCCAGGTCGACGGTACGCTCGAAAACTGGATCCAGAACGTTCACCCCGACGACCATGCGCATGTGCGGGCGGCGATCGAGCGGCAGGATTCCGGCGAAGCGATCTTCAACACCTTCGAGTATCGGGAGCGCCACGCCGACGGTCACTGGATCTGGATCGAAAGCCGCGGCGCCTCCGTTGCCTACTGGCCGGACGGCAGGCCGAGCCGCATCATCGGGACGGATACCGACATCACCGCCCGCAAGGAGGCCGAGGCGCGGCTAGAAGAAGTCTCCCGCCGCCTGAGGCTGGCGCTCGGCGTGTCGAAGATCGGCGTGTTCGATTTCAATCTCGATGCGCTGCGCGACGACTGGGACGAGCGCATGTTCGAGATCTATGGTCTCGACCCTGCTGATGGCGCGCCGACCTCGGAGGCCTGGGAAAACTGCCTGCACCCTGACGACCGCGACGCCGTCATTGCCAGAACCAATGAAGGCATCGCCTCGGGAAAGCCCTACGCCAACGCCTTCCGCATCGTGCGCCCGGACGGGTCCGTCCGTCACATCCGTTCCAATGCCGCGACCTATGTCGATCATCTCGGCACACGCAAGCTCATCGGCGCCAACTGGGACGTCACGGAAGACATTGCGCTGCAGGAGGAGTTGCGCCAGGCGAAGGCATCGGCCGAAGCGCGCAACCGTGAACTCGAGCAGGCCCGGATCCGGATCGAGTACAACGCGCTGCACGATTACCTGACCGACCTGCCCAACCGTCGCTACCTGGATCAGATGCTGACGGAGAATGTCGCCGTCAACGCGATCCTGCATATCGATCTCGACCGCTTCAAGCAGATCAACGACACACTCGGCCACCAGGCCGGCGACGCCATGCTGACGCATGCGGCCGCGATCCTGCGCGCGCACGCCCGCCACGACGACTTCATCGCCCGCATCGGCGGTGACGAGTTCGTCATCCTCTGCCGCCGCGACCGCGACCTGCCGCAACTGACCGAGCTTGCCGAGCGCATCGTCCATGCCTTCCGCCGCCCCATCCCCTATGACGGCCAGCTCTGCCGCCTGGGTGCAAGCATCGGCATCGCGTTCAGGGGCGGCGAAGACTTCGACGCCAAACAGCTGCTGATGAATGCCGACATCGCCCTCTATCGGGCAAAGAGCGTCGGGCGTGATCGCGTCGAGGTGTTTTCAGAGCTCATTCAAACTCAGATCCTCAACGCCAAGCGTATCGGTGACGACATTCGCCAGGCGATCGAGGAAGGGCAGTTCACGGTCTACTACCAGCCGCAGTTCCACGCGCGCTCGCTGGAGATATCCGGCGTCGAGGCACTGGTGCGGTGGAACCACCCGGAGCGCGGCATTCTCGCCCCCTTCCATTTCCTGAAAGTGGCCGAGGAGATCAACGTCCTGCCGGCGATCGACAGGAAGGTGGTCGAGCTCGCCTATCGCGACTTTCAGTTCTGGCAGAAGGAAGGGCTCGGGGTTCCCAAGATCTCGGTCAACATGTCGTCGCCGCGGCTGCGCGATCCCGGGTTGATCGCCGATCTGCGCGACATGCGGATCCCGCCGGGCATCCTTTCTTTCGAGCTGCTCGAGTCGATCTTCCTCGACGATCCGGAAGACGAAATCGCCGAGACCATTTCGGCGCTCGGCGACCTCGGCATCGAAATCGAAATCGACGATTTCGGCACCGGCCATGCCTCGATCATCGGCTTGCTCAACCTCAATCCGGCCCGGCTCAAGATCGACAGGGCGCTCGTCGGCCCGATGACCGAAAGCGCCAAGCAGGCAAAGCTGGTGCGGGCGATCATCGACATCGGTCACTCGCTCAACATCGCTGTCGTGGGTGAAGGTGTGGAGACCTGGGAGCACGCGGCGATGCTGCGGGATCTCGGCTGCGACGTGCTGCAGGGCTACGCGCTTGCGCGGCCGATGGACCGGCTGGAGCTGGAGCAGCGCTTGCGCCGCGGGTGGAAGCCGGTGTTCGGCGGTCCGGACAAATAAAAACCGCCCGGCCAGAAGGACGGGCGGCGCTTCAATGGATCTGGCAACAGCCTTTCGGCTTACTTGCTCTGCAGCTGCTGGACGGCTTCGCCGAGCAGTTCGAGCATCCGCACGCGGATCTGCTCTTCGCTCTGGGCAACGCCTGCCGCGTCGAAATCCGCCTTGATCTTGCGAACGACATCTTCATGGCCGGCTTCTTCGAAATCGGCAGCCACCACTTCGCTGGCATAGGCGTCGGCGTCGGCCTTGCCGAGCAGGCCGGCGGCCCACAGACCGAGCAGCTTGTTGCGACGCGCTTCAGCCTTGAACCTCAGCTCTTCGTCCATCGCAAACTTTGCTTCGAAGGCCTTTTCGCGATCCTGCATCGACGTCATCAATCAATCTCCCTGAGAATTCCATGTCTGAAATCAGTTTATCGCCATAAATCAAAACGCGGGTCAAACTGCAATGCGAAGTTTTTCGGATCGATGACTTTCGTGTTACCTTTGAAGGGTTTCCTCGGTCGCGTTCTATCCCGGAAAGCATCGCGGCATCCGGTGCGTCGAGGAGGACACGCAGTGCCCCATGCAAATCAGGGGACTGGAACATAGGCCGATTGTGAAATCGGTTCTTTTCAGCTATGGACCGCGAGAGATACTCCACGTGCGCGCCCCAAGAGCGCCAGTAAACACAGAGACAAATCCATGAATCGTCGCCGCCGTATCTACGAGGGCAAGGCCAAGATCCTCTATGAGGGTCCCGAGCCGGGCACGCTGATCCAGTTCTTCAAGGACGACGCGACCGCCTTCAACAAGAAAAAGCACGACGTCATCGACGGCAAGGGTGTGCTGAACAACCGGATTTCCGAGTATATCTTCACGCACCTCAACAAGATCGGCATCCCCACGCACTTCATCCGCCGCCTCAACATGCGCGAGCAGTTGATCAAGGAAGTCGAGATCATCCCGCTTGAGATCGTCGTGCGCAACGTCGCCGCCGGCTCGCTGGCCAAGCGTCTCGGCATCGAGGAAGGCACGGTCCTCCCCCGTTCGATAATCGAATTCTACTACAAGGCCGATGCGCTCGAAGACCCGATGGTCTCCGAAGAGCACATCACGGCGTTCGGCTGGGCAAGCCCGCAGGAACTCGACGACGTCATGGCGCTCGCCATCCGCATCAACGACTTCCTTACGGGCCTGTTCCTCGGCGTCGGCATCCAGCTCGTCGATTTCAAGATCGAGTGCGGTCGCCTGTTCGAAGGCGACATGATGCGCATCGTCCTTGCTGACGAGATCTCGCCGGACAGCTGCCGTCTCTGGGACATCGAGACCCGCGAGAAGCTCGACAAGGACCGTTTCCGCCGCGACCTCGGCGGCCTCGTCGAGGCCTACCAGGAAGTCGCCCGCCGTCTCGGCATCATGAATGAGAACGAACCCGTGCGCGGCACCGGTCCGGTTCTCGTGAAGTAACTTCGGGGAAAATCAAAGTGATCAAGGCACGTGTAACCGTGACGCTGAAGAACGGCGTTCTCGATCCGCAGGGCAAGGCAATCGAAGGCGCGCTCGGTGCGCTCGGCTTCGACGGCATCGGCCAGGTTCGCCAGGGCAAGGTCTTCGACCTGCAGATCGAATCCGCAGACAAGGCCAAGGCCGAGGAAGACCTCAAGGCCATGTGCGAAAAGCTGCTCGCCAACACTGTGATCGAGAACTACAGCATCTCCTTCGCCTGATCCTACAGGCGAAGAAGGCGTTCCGCGTCTTCGGGCGCGGAACCAGACGTTACGAAATGCCGGAGCAGCCGCTGGTCCCATGGGAAACGCCGCTGCCATCGTCGCAGCAGATGCCTGGCTCGTCCGAGTGCGGCATCAAGATTGATCTTGCCGTATCGGAGACAGAGATATGAAGTCAGCCGTCGTCCAGCTTCCGGGCCTCAACCGCGACCGCGACATGATCGCGGCCCTCACCAAGATCTCCGGCAAGGCGCCTGTCACCGTCTGGCAGACCGAAACCGATATTCCGGATGTCGATCTGATCGTCATTCCCGGCGGCTTCTCCTATGGCGATTACCTGCGCTGCGGCGCGATCGCAGCGCGCATGCCGGTCATGCAGGCGATCAAGGCCAAGGCGGAAAAGGGCGTCAAGGTTCTCGGCGTCTGCAACGGCTTCCAGATCCTCGTCGAGGCGGGGCTCCTGCCCGGCGCGCTGATGCGCAATGCCTCGCTGAAATTCGTCTGCCGCGAGATCAAGCTCGAAGTTGTCAACGCCGACACCGACTTCACCCGCGCCTACTCCAAGGGCCAGATCATCCGGTCGCCGGTCGCCCAC
Source organism: Ensifer sp. KUDG1 (assembly GCF_050434285.1). NCBI lineage: Bacteria > Pseudomonadati > Pseudomonadota > Alphaproteobacteria > Hyphomicrobiales > Rhizobiaceae > Ensifer > Ensifer sp. KUDG1. Next base: position 838,506 of record NZ_JBNDIG010000002.1, on the reverse strand, counting down.
CACGACGGCAACTACTTCGCCGATGCCGAGACGTTGAAGACGATCGAAGGCAATGGCCAGGTGGTCTTCCGTTATGCTGAAGGCACCAACCCGAACGGTTCGATGAACGATATCGCCGGCGTCATGAACGCTGAAGGTAACGTGCTCGGCATGATGCCGCATCCGGAAAACCTGATCGAAGCAGCCCACGGCGGTTCCGACGGTCGCGGCCTGTTTGCGTCTGCCCTCGAAGTAATCGCCGCTTAACCATCCGGCTGGTAGAAGGCATTCGACCCATCCCCATTTGCGAGCGAGACCGTCGATGCCTTCATTTGCCCCTGCACGCCTGACCGGCCTTGCCTGCACGGCCTTCGGTCTTGTGCTTCTGGCCTCGTGCCAGTCGCCGAAGCCGCCGGCACCAAGCCCGAACACGGCGGCGCTGCCGACCATGGAACGCGTGGCTCTCGGTGCCAACAGCTGCTGGTTCAAGTCGGGTGACGCCGAATTCAAGTCCTATCGCCTTGCGCCCGAGCTCAACTCATTCTCCGGCCGTCCGCGCATCCTGATTGTCCCGCGCAAATCGCCGGAGGCACGCCCCCTCGCCGTCGTTCAGGCCGAGGGCAATCCGGCCCGCCTGCAGGCCTTCGGGCCGCTGATGAGCGAACCGACGGGAACGCGCATGGCCGCCGACATCAAGCGCTGGGCCGCTGGCGGACAGGGCTGCAAATAGCCCAAGTTGAACGTATCGAATTGATCCAAGGGCCGGTTGACCTCAAGGTTGCCGGTCCTTTTGCATTTCGGACAGTCGTTCCGATCCGATCGGTCAGCGCCAGAACGGGACAGACGATTCCTGGCGCGCATCCTTCTCGCAAACGCCGATATCCTTGAGCTGCCACTCACTCAATTCCCCGAGCGCCAGCCGGCCGCGCCGCTTTGCAGCCAGCGTGCAATAGAGGCTCCAAAGACGCTTCAGCAGGCTTTCGCGCTCGTCCGAATAGTCGCCACCCAGCAATGCTCCGGTGCAGCCTGCGGACTTCGCCTCCGAGCGGGACAAACAAATTGTATCTATTGTACTCATTGATAACCCCAATGCAGCGATTGCTATCGTTGTATCGGTGATAATTGACATATTTCACGCTGTAATCTAAAGAATTGTCACTATGACAAATTGGCTCCCAGACATTCAGCAAGGTCATGGCCCGCTCTACGCGCGCATCGCCGACCAGATCGAACAGGCAATTGGCAACGGCGCCCTGCCCGTCGGCGCCAAATTGCCACCGCAACGCAACCTCGCCTACGATATCGGGGTGACAATCGGCACGATCGGGCGCGCTTACAATATCGTCCGCGAGCGCGGGCTGGTGAGTGGCGAGGTCGGACGCGGCACCTATGTGCTCGACCATCCCGAAAGCCGGCCGCCGGAGCAATCGGATCCGCTGACGACGTCGCTTGCCGGCACCCGCCCCCTGGTCGCGCCCATCGGCAAGCTCAGGTTCGACAGCACAGCGGCGCCGGACATCGGCCAGGGAACGGTGCTGAGCGAAGTGTTGGGTGAGATCAGCCACGAGCATCACGCCGATATCGCCAGCTACGCGCGGAACTTCCCGGATCATTGGTTCGAAGCCGGGTGCCAATGGCTGGCGCGCGGCGGGTTTCGCCCCAAGCCTGAGAACATCGTTCCGACGCTCGGCGCCCATGCGGCCGTCGTGGCGGTGATCGCGGCGGTGACCGCCCCTGGCGATCGCATCGCCTTCGAGACCCTCACCTATTCGCAGGTCAGCCGCAGCGCCGGCCTGATCGGTCGCCGCACGACGCTGGTCGAATCCGACGCCTTCGGCATGATCCCCGACGACTTCGAGCGCGTCTGTGCGCAGCAGCATCCCAAGCTCGCCTTCCTGATGCCGAGCGCGCAGAACCCGACGGTGGCCGTCATGCCGCTCGCCCGCCGCCAGGCGATCGCCGATATCGCCCGCAAATACGGTGTCTGGCTGGTCGAGGATGATCTCTATGGCGCCATGACCGGCGACCAGACGCCGCTGCTCGCCGAGCTTGCGCCCGAACGCACCTTCCTCGTCGGCGGTCTTTCGAAGTCCGTTGCCGCAGGTGTTCGCGGTGGCTGGGTCGCCTGCCCTCCGCATTTCGGCCAGCGCATCCGCATCGCCCACAAGATGGTCAGCGGCGGCCTGCCGTTCATCCTTGCGGAACTGTGTGCGCGCCTGGTGCTCTCCGGCTCGGCTGCGGCCTTGCGCAGCCAGGGCATCGAGGAGGTTCGCGCCCGCGAGGCCATGGCGCGCGAAGTCTTCGAGGGCATCGAGTTCGCCTCGCATCCCTGCATTCCGTTCCTCTGGATGAAGCTGCCGGACCCCTGGCTGTCCGGCACCTTCAAGCAAGCGGCGCTGCAGGAAGGCGTGCTCGTGGACGACGAGGACGAGTTCAAGGCCGGTCGCACCGATCGCGTCTTCCATCGGATCCGCATCGGCTTCTCCTCGCCACCGCAGCGCGCCGAAGTCAGGGCTGGCTTCCAGACGCTGAAGCGGCTGCTCGACAGTGGCCGAGCCGGCTACGACAGTTTCGAGTGACGATCGAAATCCGCGGGGTGACTTTCGCGCAAGCTTACGCAAGATACTATTTTAGCAGTATCGCGTAGATGATTCGCGCCTAAGGATTTCGCATGCCGCTACCGTTTCGCCCGGTCTCGTCCCGGCTGATCGCACCCCTCCTTTTGGTCACGACCACGTCCGTCATCGCCGCGCCGGCGCTGGCTCAGGACGGCGTCTTCGACGAAATGCGCTTCGGCGTGACGACATCGATCGCCAGCGGCGGCAAGCAGGAAGACGGCGTGTTTCCGTCGTTCACGCTCTACTTCGATCCGTTCAATGCGGATGGCGCGGCAGATTTCGGCGAGAAGCTGTTGCGGCCGCGTGTCTATACCGGTGCAGCCGTGGCCACGGCGTCGAACGGCGTCAACCAGGCCTATGCCGGCTTGAGCTGGACCTTCGACATGACGCAGCGCCTCTTCGTGGAGTTCGGCGCGGGCGGCACGGTTCACGACGGCGATCTCGACGATCCCAACGGTTCCGGTCCGCAACTCGGCTGCCGCTTCCTCTTCCGTGAATACGCCGCTGCCGGCGTGCGCCTCGACGAACACTGGAACGTGTCGGCGACCGTGGAGCATGCGTCGCATGCCAATCTCTGCGACGGTCCCAACAACGGCCTGACACGGGCCGGCCTCGCCCTCGGTTACAAATTCTAGGCGGCGTCCTGTCGTAGCCTCGCCAATGTTGCATGCGGGTGTCAACCACAGTTGGTCGCCCGCATCTTTCGTGGTGGCTGCGTGCAAGTCCTTCCGCACCTGCTCCGCGCCGCGATCAATATCCGCGCTCGCAGCTTTAGGCGGCCGATGGCCGACCCGATTTGAAACCGAAAGCATCAGCCCACCTGTCGCCCCAGGCTGCGAGTTCCGCGCCCGCGGCAAGCGTCGCTAACAGCGTGGTCTTCAGCCTGCTGCCGTCAAAATTGTTCGGCTTTGTCGGATCCTTGGCGACCTCGAGCAACTCCTTCATTGCGGCGGTCGCTTCGTCCTGGGCTGCGGTATGACGTGCCCACAGGGCGCCACGGGTACTGTTCCCATTGATGTCTTCAATGTTGAGTATGTTTGATGAACCGTTCGAGTAGCGGAAGCCGATGACGATCTCGTCATTCGTGAACTTTTCGCGGTTCCCCTTGATGAATTTCAACAGGGCATTCGTGATCGCATTTTCATCCGCGATGCCCGGGCGCTTCACCTTTTCCGCCTTCACCAGGTCCGCAAAGCGACTGCCATCCTGGCCAATGAGCGACTTCAACGTGTCCTTTACGCCGGGATCGCTCGACTTGAAGCCGTCGGAATCGAGGAATTTCAGCGCATCCGAGACGATGTCGTCATTGGCCTGCTTGATGTCCAGGAGGCCGCTGGTGATCTGAGATGCGGCTTGCGTCTTCACCGGGCTGTCACCGCCTGCCACCTTGTAGATGATCGCCGCAATCGCATCGATTGCGTTCGTCTGGCCGCCGGTTTCGGGTGCCGGCGCTTGCGCCCGCTGCAGGATCAGCAGGGCTGCGCTGTTCGTGGCGCCAATGGATGTCATGCGCGTTCCTCATCCCTCCGCCGCTGCATCATCCGCGGGAAAGTACGTCAGTTCGGGCTTCATGCGCGAATCGGTGGCTGCAATGCGTGAATACAACCGTAGGGCGCACTTCTTAACAATGCGCGAAGATTGTTCGCAGGCACAATCAATGCGCGAAAGTTCTTTCTTGGTTTCGGCCGTAAGATCGACGCGCCGGTCCACAGGGTGCCGCGAGCTTCGGAGGCTCTCCGCAAAGCAACATAAGCGGGTCAACCGCTGTTGATCGCCCGTATTTTTCTGTCGCGCCGCGCCGCAGCATAGGTTAAAGAAGCCGCAAAGCGCCCCCTGTTTCTGTTGCGGTTCGCACGCGCCATATTCCTCGCTAGTGGATTGCGCGCCGCCCGAAGGATTTGACGGTCGACGATGACGATTTCCAACACCCGCCCCATCACCCCGGACCTCATCGCATCGCACGGGCTGAAGCCCGATGAATATGAGCGCATTCTCGGCCTGATCGGACGCGAGCCGACCTTTACCGAACTTGGCATCTTCTCGGCGATGTGGAACGAACACTGCTCCTACAAGTCCTCGAAGAAGTGGCTGCGCACGCTGCCGACCAAGGGTCCGCGCGTCATCCAGGGGCCGGGCGAAAATGCCGGCGTTGTCGACATCGATGACGGCGATTGCGTCGTCTTCAAGATGGAGAGCCACAACCACCCGTCCTACATCGAGCCCTACCAGGGCGCGGCAACGGGCGTTGGCGGTATCCTGCGCGACGTCTTCACCATGGGCGCCCGTCCGGTCGCTGCCATGAACGCGCTGCGCTTCGGCGCGCCTGATCATCCGAAGACCCGCCACCTCGTTTCCGGCGTCGTTGCCGGCGTCGGCGGCTACGGCAACTCCTTCGGCGTGCCGACCGTCGGCGGCGAAGTCGAGTTTGATGCCCGCTACAACGGCAACATTCTGGTCAACGCCTTTGCAGCCGGCCTCGCCAAGAGCGATGCCATCTTCTACTCCAAGGCCGAAGGCGTGGGCCTCCCGGTCGTCTATCTCGGCGCCAAGACGGGCCGTGACGGCGTCGGCGGCGCGACCATGGCGTCTGCCGAGTTCGACGAGTCGATCGAAGAGAAGCGCCCGACCGTTCAGGTCGGCGACCCCTTCACCGAAAAGTGCCTGCTCGAAGCCTGCCTCGAGCTGATGACGACCGGCGCGGTCATCGCCATCCAGGACATGGGTGCGGCTGGCCTCACCTGCTCTGCGGTCGAAATGGGCGCCAAGGGCGACCTCGGCATCGAGCTCGACCTCGACACCGTTCCGGTGCGCGAAGAGCGCATGACCGCTTACGAAATGATGCTGTCGGAGAGCCAGGAGCGTATGCTCATGGTGCTGGAGCCCGCCAAGGAAGAGGTCGCCAAGGCGATCTTCGTCAAGTGGGGCCTCGATTTCGCCATCGTCGGCAAGACCACCGATGACCTGCGCTTCCGTATCCTGCACCAGGGCGAAGAAGTCGCGAACCTGCCGATCAAGGAACTGGGCGACGAAGCCCCGGAATATGATCGTCCCTGGACCCCGGCCAAGACCGCGGCACCGCTCGCAACCAACGACATTCCGGCAGCCGACGTCGCCGACGCGCTCGTCAAGCTCGTCGGTTCGGCCAACAACTCGTCGCGCCGTTGGGTCTACGAGCAGTACGACACGCTGATCCAGGGCAACTCACTGCAGCTGCCGGGCGGCGACGCCGGCGTCGTGCGCGTCGAAGGCCACGCCTCCAAGGCGCTCGCTTTCTCGTCCGACGTGACGCCGCGCTATGTCGAAGCCGATCCTTACGAAGGCGGCAAGCAGGCGGTCGCCGAGTGCTGGCGCAACCTGACGGCAACCGGATCGCTGCCGCTCGCAGCCACCGACAACCTCAACTTCGGCAACCCGGAACGTCCTGAAATCATGAGCCAGCTGGTTCATGCCATCAAGGGCATCGGCGAGGCCTGCACCGCGCTCGACTTCCCGATCGTGTCCGGCAACGTCTCGCTCTACAACGAGACCAACGGCCAGGCGATCCTGCCGACACCGACGATCGGCGGCGTTGGCCTGATCAAGGACTGGTCGAAGATGGCGCGCATCCGCTTTGCCGCTGAAGGCGAAACGATTCTCGTCGCCGGCGCCCCTGCCGGTCTCGGCTCGCACATCGCCCAGTCTGTCTACATGCGCGACATCCACGGCCGCACCGACGGCCCGGCACCGCATGTCGACCTCGCGCACGAGCGCAAGGTTGGCGACTTCGTCCGCGGCCTGATTGTCGACGGTCTCGTCACCGCCGTGCACGATTGCTCGTCGGGCGGCCTGGCGCTTGCCGTTGCCGAAATGGCGATGGCTTCAGGCATCGGCGCCTCGGTCGACGCCGTGGCCGGCCATGATCCGATCACCACCTTCTACGGCGAAGACCAGGGCCGCTACGTCGTGACGGTTGCCGCCGGTGCGCTCGATGCGGTTGCCGCCCGTGCGAAGGCTGCCGGCGTCTCGCTTCCCGTCATCGGCAAGACCGGCGGCGACGCCGTCAAGCTTGGCGATGCCAAGGCCGTGTCGGTTGCGGATCTCCGCGCCGCCCATGAAGGCTGGTTCCCGGACTTCATGCAGGGCGACGTCGCGCCTGAAAACTAAGGGATCGAGGACGGGAGCTGCGGTTTCTGCGGCTCCCATATCTCCTTTGCGGTGCCTGCTTGCAGGCGCTGCCGGGAGCGATCATTTGATCGTGTTCACGCTGGCAACAGCCCTGCCTCACCCAATTCAGCAATTGCGTTCCGCCCCTGAATCGTGGTTCCCTTATTTCATGGACAACGTCGGCAGGTTGCTGACGTTGCAGAATAAAAAGGGAGTTGGCGTATCATGCCCATGACACCAGGCGACATCGAAGACATGATCAAGGCAGGGATTCCCGGAGCCAAGGTCACGATCCGCGATCTGGCCGGTGACGGCGACCACTATGCCGCCGAAGTCGTGGCCGAGGCGTTTCGTGGCAAGAGCCGCGTGCAGCAGCACCAGATGGTCTACAACGCACTGAAGGGCAATATGGGCGGCGTGCTGCATGCCCTTGCACTTCAGACGAGCGCGCCGGAGTAAGCTGGCGTGGCTGACCTGATCAAGGAACTCGTCAGCGGCGTCGTTGACAGTGCGCTGAAGGAAATCCTCAAGAAGACCGGCGTCAAGCGAACCACCACCAAGCGGACCAAGCGCCGGACACGGCCGACCTCTTCCGGTGGCGGGGGTCTTCTTGGCGACATTCTGGAGGCGGCCCTCCGCAAGCCGGCGAAGAAGCAGGTCAGTCGGCGGAAAACGTCGGCGGCGCGCAGCAAGACGCGGCGCCGTACGGCCTGAGTGGTATTAAAACCACATCTTGAGGACCATCAATATTTGTTGCGATTGGGTGGTGAAAATCACCAATATGCATGCTATCTAAGACCCAATCGATATCCGGCCCTTGAAGCCGGCGCAGGAAGGATGACAGGATGAGCGGAATTCACGAATTCATCGACAACGAAGTCAAGACGAACGATGTGGTGCTCTTCATGAAGGGTACGCCGCAGTTCCCGCAGTGTGGCTTCTCCGGTCAGGTGGTCCAGATTCTCGATTACATCGGCGTCGACTACAAGGGCATCAACGTGCTCGCCGACGCGGACCTGCGCCAGGGCATCAAGGACTATTCCAGCTGGCCGACGATCCCGCAGCTCTACGTCAAGGGCGAATTCGTCGGCGGTTGCGACATCGTGCGCGAGATGTTCCAGGCCGGCGAACTTCAGTCCCACCTTTCCGAGCAGGGTATCGCCGTCAAGGGCGCTGCCGCCTGATCTAAGGACGCCTTGTCCCGATCCATCGGAGAAGGCGGGTAACCGCCTTTTTTGATTCGGACGTCGCTGTCCGGATTTCGATTTTCGTTGTCTTCCCAAAGGCTTTGCGCGCTTGGTTCGCGCAATGACCGTTTGAATGTTTGTGAAAACGGGCTTCCTTCCTGTAACGTTTCCGGCGTTCTGAAGCGAGGCCTGGGCCGAGTTTTCGGCCTGTCATGAAGCAGTCGCGATCGTTCGGCATAAGCAGCAACGGTTCCCGCTCCGGCCTCCCGGCACGGAAATGACCCCGTCGCTGCCGATCGATGCCCTCGCCGTTTCGTGCAGGCCCGGTCCAATTGGTGCGGCTGCCCGGTCGCCCCCGCCTGTTATCCCTGTGCCGACCGGCATTAAGCCAGCCGACATCCTTCTTTTTCCGGCACCGTCCGGACCCAGACCCGTTTCGCTTGGCGCTGACCGCGCCGCTAGGACTTTTGAAAAATGACAAGCACGACCAACGACGACGCCCTGCCCGGCCTCACGAAGTTCCAGTTCATCGCGCTGATGGCCACCCTGATGGCGACGAACGCGATTTCGATCGACATCATGCTGCCGGGTCTTCAGGAAATCGGCGCGAGCCTCGGCGTGGCGTCGGAAAACGAGCGGCAGTACATCATCACCGCCTACCTGCTCGGCATGGGCGTGGCGCAGCTGTTCTTCGGCCCGCTGTCCGACCGCTTCGGACGCAAGCCGCCGCTTCTGGCCGGCCTTGCGCTTTATGCGGTCTGCGCGGTCGCAATCGCCGTCGTGCCGACCTTCGGCCTCATGCTCGCCCTGCGCTTCATACAGGGCGCCGGTGCGGCTGCGACACGCGTCATCACCATCTCGATCGTCCGTGACGTCTATGGCGGCCGGCAGATGGCCGAAGTGATGTCGCTGGTCATGATGGTGTTCATGATCGTCCCGGTGATCGCCCCGTCGATCGGCCAGCTCATCATCAGCTTTGCCGAATGGCACATGATCTTCGTCATCGTCGCGCTTTATGCGGTGATGAACATTGCGATCGTGCTGACGAAGCTCGGCGAAACGCTTGATCCGGCGCATCGCCGCGCCTTCACGCCGTCGGTAATCCTCAGCGGTTTCCGCATCGTGCTGACCAACCGGCTGTCGCTGCTTTACACGCTCGCGACCTCGGTCATCCTTGGCGCGCTGTTCGGCTTCATCAACTCGGCGCAGCAGGTGCTCGTCGGCGTCTACGATCTGGGCGTGTGGTTTCCGCTTGTCTTTGCGGCTTTCGCGAGTATGATGGCGGTTGCTTCCTTTACCAACTCCCGCCTCGTCCGCCGCTTCGGCATGCGGCCGTTGTCCCATGCGGCACTCTGCGGCTTTACGCTCGCTAGCTTCATCTGGATGTCGGCCTCCCTCTATGCGCCGCTGCCCTTCCCGCTCTTCGTGGTCCTCTATTGCGCCACGATGTTCCAGTTCGGGTTGATCGCGCCAAACTTCAACGCCATGGCCATGGAGCCGCTCGGCCACGTTGCCGGCACGGCGTCCTCGGTCCTCGGCTTCATGCAGACGATCGGCGGGAGCGTGATCGGAGCCTTCATCGGCCAGTCCTTCGACGGAACGGCCACTCCGCTTGCCACCGGCTACTTCACCGTCGCGGCCATCGGCCTCGTCTTCGTCCTGATTGCCGAACGCGGCAAGCTGTTCAAACCGCACCATCAGCCGGCCGGCTGATCTCTAAAGCGCCAACAGTCGCTGTCGCGCTCTAAACCGCCGGCCAGCCTTTTCCAAAGATTGAATTTACGGGTTATCCCAATGTCCACCATCACCAATCAATCCGAACATGTCGACGGGGTCTCGGGGGCCGAGCGCCTCAACATGGGCATCGTCGAATTCATCATCACCATCGCCGTCATGACGGCGAGCGTCGCCATCGCCATCGACAGCATGTTGCCGGCTCTGCCGGCAATCGGCCAGTCGCTGAACGTCGCCAACACCAACGACAGCCAGCTGGTCATCGGCGTCTTCTTCCTCGGCTTCGGCATCTCGCAGATCTTCTTCGGCAGCCTGTCCGACGCCTTCGGCCGTCGCCGCGTGCTGCTCGGGGGGCTCGCCTTTTTCACTGTGTCGATGTTTGCCGCCGCCCTCACCCAGAGCTTCGAGACGCTGCTGATCCTGCGTTTCATCCAGGGTATCGGGGCTGCGGCGATCCGCATCACCACCATGGCGATCGTGCGTGACTGCTTCGGCGGCCGTGAAATGGCGCGCGTCATGTCCTATGTGATGATCGTCTTCATGATCGTGCCGATCGTGGCACCTTCGATCGGCCAGCTCGTGATCCTCTATGCCAATTGGCACTGGATCTTCATCCTGATCGGCATCATCGGCGCGATCCTGTTCGTCTGGGCCTTTTCCCGCATGAAGGAGTCCCTGCCCCAAGCGGAGCGCATGCCGCTCTCCGTCGGCGCGGTGGCGTCGGGTTTCAAGACCGTTCTCACCAACCGCATCACCTGCGGCTACATGATCGGCATGACGATGTTCACCGCCGTCATCTGCGCCTATATCGTCACCGTCCAGCAGATCTTCGGCGAGGTCTACGGCCTCGGCGAGTGGCTGCCGATCGCCTTTGCCGGCACGGCCGGCGGCATCGCGGTTGCGAACTTCGCCAACGGCTTCTTCGTCCGCAGCTTCGGCATGCGCCGCATCTCGCACGTCTCGATGATCCTGTTCACGCTGATTTCGGTCGCAGGCTTCGTGATGTCGCTCTCCGGCACGCCGGCCTTCGTCGTCAGCTACCTGATGTTCTCGGTGCTCCTGATGTTCTTCGCGGTGATCGCAACAAACTTCACCGCGATCAGCCTGGAGCCGATGGGGCACCTGGCAGGCACCGCAACGGCGATCACCGGCTTCGTTTCGACCACCGGTGGCGCGCTCATCGGCGGCGCTGTCGGCCAGCTCTTCAATGGCACGTTGCAGCCGCTGTTCGGTGGTTTCGCGCTCTTCGGCGCGGTGACGATCCTTGCAACGCTCTGGGCTGAAAAGGGCAAGCTCTTCACCCATCCCGGCGACAAGGACGTCTCCATGGATCACGGCGGCGGCCACATGTAACGGTCGCCATAAGGCAAACAAAAAGCCCGCCCGGAGCGATCCGGGCGGGCTTTCGCATTTTCGGGCTGCTTCGAACAGCTAGACCGTGAAGACCTCGCGGCGCAGCGTCTCCCAGCTCTCCTTGTCGGTCGCCAGCAGCAGGCCGCCGTTGAGATGGGACGGCAGGTAGGGCGAGCCGTCGAAGCGGGCGGCATAGGCGCCGGCTTCCTGCGAAATCAACGTGCCGGCCAGGTGGTCCCAGGGCATCAGCTTCTGGTACATCAGGAAGTGGATGTGGCCGCCGGCAAGCATGCGATATTCATGCGCGGCACAGCGGTAGCTGGTGGCGATGCGGACCTTCGCCATGTTGGCCATGACTTCGCGGCGCGCTTCCTGCTGGTAGAAACCGGTCGAAGCGCCGCCGACCATGGCCTCGAGCGGTACGCCGGCGGTCACCGACAGGCGCTCCTGCGATCCGTTGGCGCGGCACATCCAGGCGCCGGAGCCCTTCTCGGCGATCACCCAGTCGTTGCCGAGCGGATCGTAGATGATGCCGGCAACCGTCTCGCCCTTGGCGACGACGCTTGCCATGACGCCGAAGAGCGGCACGCCGGCGGCAAAATTGAAGGTGCCGTCGATCGGGTCGACGACGACGGCGAGGTCGGCATCAGCGAGCTTTTCGAGCAGCGCCGGATCGGCGGCAACCGATTCTTCACCGACGAACAGTGCGCCCGGCGCGACGTCCTCGATGCGCGCCTTGATCAGCCGCTCGGCCGCTTCGTCGCCTTCGGTCACGAGGTCGATTGCTTCCGATTTCACCCTGACGTCGCCGGCTTCAAGATTGCGGAACCGCGGCAGGATCTCTTTGACCGCCGCTTCCTGCAGGAGGTTGGCAAGGCCGGCAATGTCGACGGGATGGCTCATTCTTTGGGCTCCGGTGTGAGGGACTGGAAATCGAACAGCTTGGGATCGAGAAGGTGCGACGGGTTCACGTGGCCAAGCGCCCGCAGCATCGTGTCCTTGCGGCCCGGCATGCGTCGCTCGATATCGGCAAGCATCGCCTTCATCGCATTGCGCTCCAGGCCGTCCTGCGAGCCGCAGAGGTCGCAGGGGATGATCGGAAACTCCATGGCCGCGGCGAACTTGGCGAGATCGTCCTCGGCCGCATAGGCGAGTGGCCGAAGCAGCATCAGGTCGCCTTCGTCGTTCAGGAGCTTTGCCGGCATCGAGGCCAGCCGGCCGCCATGGAAGAAGTTCATGAAGAAGGTTTCGAGGATGTCCTCGCGATGGTGGCCGAGCACCAGCGCGTCGCAGCCCTCTTCACGCGCGATGCGATAGAGGTTGCCGCGCCGCAGCCGCGAACAGAGCGAACAGTAGGTCGCCCCCGTCGGCACCTTCTCCTTCACGATCGAATAGGTGTCGCGATACTCGATGCGATGCTTGACGCCGATCGATGCCAGGTATTCCGGCAGGATGTGCTTCGGGAAGTTCGGCTGCCCCTGGTCGAGGTTGCAGGCGATGAGCTCCACCGGCAAGAGCCCGCGCCATTGCAGGTCCATGAGCAGCGCCAGCAGGCTATAGCTGTCCTTGCCGCCGGAAAGGCCGATCAGCCAGCGCTTCGATCCCTTCAGCATGCCGAAATCGTCGAGCGCCTGTCGGGTCTGGCGAAGCAGACGCTTGCGCAGCTTGTTGAACGAGACCGAAGACGGCATGCGCTCGAAAAGCGGGTGTGCGCCGGCGTCGATAGCGGCGTCATCGAACGCGGCTTCAACCGGATCTTGGGGCTGGCTCAATGAAAGGTCCATGGCGGGGATCCTGTGCGGCAGGCGGGCGCAACCGGCGCCCGGCTCATCTTGGCCAGCACTTGCCCGCTCCGGCCGTCAAGATCAAGGGAAATCGGCCTGAAGGCGCAGATCGCCCGCGTCGGAGCAGTTCAAGGGCCGAAGACGGACCAGCCAGTGCGCGCCGCCAGCATTTCGAGCGCCAGCGATCCGAGCAGCGAATTGCCGTTTTCGTTGAGGCCCGGCGACCAGACGGCAACCGACGCCTTGCCGGGTGCTACCGCAAGAATGCCGCCGCCGACGCCGCTCTTTCCCGGCAGGCCGACGCGATAGGCAAAATCGCCCGAGCCGTCATAGTGGCCGCAGGTCAGCATCAGCGCGTTGATGCGCCGCGCCCGCTGGCGCGAAACGACGTTGTGACCGGTCAGCGGATTGCTGCCGCCGGCGGCCAGAAACAGCCCGGCCTTGGCGAGCTGGCTGCAGGTCATCGATAGCGCGCAGTGGTGGAAATAGACGCCGAGCACGTGGTCGACGGGATGGTCGAGCTTGCCGAAGGAACGCATGAAATTGGCAAGCGCGAAGTTCCGGTAGCCGGTGGCCGTCTCCGAACGCGCGACCTCATGGTCGATGACGATCTGGTCATCGTCGGCGAGGTAGCGGACGAACTGCACGATTTCGCCGATCAGTTCCCGCGGCGTATGGCCGGCGAGGATCAGGTCGCTGATGGTGATCGCGCCGGCATTGATGAAGGGGTTGCGCGGCTTGCCGCCCTCTTGCTCGAGCTGAACGATCGAGTTGAAGGCCGAGCCCGACGGCTCGCGGCCGACACGGTGCCAGATGTTCTCGCCGTGCTTACCGAGCGCCAGCGTCAGCGTGAAGACCTTGGAAACGCTCTGGATCGAGAACGGTACCTCGGCATCGCCGACGCGGTAAATCTGGCCGCCTGTGGTCACGATCGCCATGCCGAAATGCTTGGCATCGACGCGCGCGAGCTGCGGAATGTAATCGGCGACCTTGCCCTGGCCGAACCGCGGGCTCAGCTCCCGATGAATGTCGTCGATGATCGCCTGCAGATCCTGCGGCTTCTGCTCTTCGGGCATCGGGCTTCCCTCTTGGTCATCGCCTTCGGATCGAGGCGACGATAAGGCGCTTGTTCGCTGGGGTCCGCGGTTGCGCGGATGCTGATCGGCACTGACAAAAAAGCCGCCCGTTTCCGGGCGGCTTTCGAAACGTCACAAGGCGTGAGCCTCGGATTAACGCGAGTAGAATTCGACGACCAGGTGCGGTTCCATGACGACGGCGTAAGGCACGTCGGAGAGAACCGGAACGCGGACGAAGGTCGCGACCATCTTGTTGTGATCGGCTTCGATGTAGTCCGGAACGTCGCGTTCAGCGAGCGAAACCGATTCGAGAACGGTTACGAGCTGCTTCGACTTTTCCTTGACTTCGATGACGTCGCCCGGCTTGCAACGGTAGGAACCGATGTTGACGCGGACGCCGTTGACCTTGACGTGGCCGTGGTTGACGAACTGACGGGCAGCAAAGACCGTCGGAACGAACTTGGCGCGGTAGACGATCGCGTCGAGGCGCGATTCGAGCAGGCCGATCAGGTTTTCCGGGGTGTCACCCTTGCGGCGGTCAGCTTCAGCGAAGATCGCGCGGAACTGCTTCTCGCGGATGTCGCCGTAGTAGCCCTTGAGCTTCTGCTTGGCGCGCAGCTGTACACCGAAGTCCGAAAGCTTGGACTTGCGGCGCTGGCCGTGCTGGCCCGGGCCGTATTCGCGGCGGTTTACCGGGGACTTCGGACGGCCCCAGATGTTTTCGCCCATACGGCGGTCAATTTTGTACTTGGACGACTCGCGCTTGCTCATCGCATTTCCTTTCAAACGGTTACACCGGCCTGTTTCCAAACCGGATCAAGGAAACACGCCCTCCTCTGAACCCATTTTCGGGGTTCTGACAGGTTTCTCACGATCAAGCTGACGGAGAAGCCACGGGACATGTCAAATGAAACACCGGACATTTCTGCCCGGCGTTGGGGCGGCTTTAGTGGGTCCGGCCCCTGTTGTCAAACGAAATCGTGACAAACAGCCGTTGATCACGCCGGATCACCCGGCGGCGCTTGCTCCAACGAAATCAGCAGCTTCCTGAGGAGCGCCGCCAGCGCTACGCGGTCTTCCTTGCTCAGCGCGTCGAGGTAGCGCGCTTCGCTCGCCATGTCGGCACGAAAGGCGTTTTCCGCAAGCGCTATTCCCTTTTCCGTCAGTCCGACGACGCTGCTGCGGCCGTCGGAGGCCGAGCGTTCCCTCAGGATCAATCCCGCTTTCTGCAGCCGGTCGAGCCGATGCGTCAGTCCGCCCGACGAAATCATCAGCAGCGTATAGAGATCCGTCGGCGTCAGCCGGTAAGGCGGGCCGGATCGCCGAAGCGTCGAGATCACGTCGAACTCGCCGCGGTCGATGCCGAAGGATGCGAAGGTCTCTTCGATCGAGGGGCGCACCAGATTGGAAAGCCGGTAGGCGCGACCGAGGATGGTCATCGGCTCCGTGTCGAGGTCCGGCAGTTCGCGGTCCCATTGCGCCCGCAACCGGTCGACGTGATCGCTCTCGGTCTTTTCGTTTTGCATCGCTTGCTCCAGGCCTTCGAAACTATCTTGACGAGAAGATAGTTTCGAGTAATATCTTCTCGTGAAGATAGTTCATTGCAACCGACAAGCCAACCCGATGGAGGCCAGCATGTTTCATGTCATTCCGCGCTCAGAGCAAAAACAGAGCCCCAAGCGGACCATCCTGTTTGAAGGTGGGCAATATGGCACGCCGATTTCGCTC
Source organism: Ensifer sp. KUDG1 (assembly GCF_050434285.1). Taxonomy (NCBI): domain Bacteria; kingdom Pseudomonadati; phylum Pseudomonadota; class Alphaproteobacteria; order Hyphomicrobiales; family Rhizobiaceae; genus Ensifer; species Ensifer sp. KUDG1. Next base: position 822,904 of record NZ_JBNDIG010000002.1, on the reverse strand, counting down.
TTCCTGATGGATGCTGAGCCAGGCCAAGGGCCGGCGCTGCATGTGCATCCCTATCCCGAGACCTGGCTCATTCATTCCGGCGAGGCGGAGTTCACGGTTGGAGATGAGACGCTGATCGGTAAGACCGGTGACATCATCGTCGTCGAAGCCGGCACGCCCCACCGTTTCGTCAACAATGGTACGGCGCGGCTCGCGATGACCTGCATCCACGCGTCCGACCGCGTCATACAGGAATTTATCTGAGCCATGCCGACACGGTCGGCATCTCTCGCCTTGAGTTCCCGCGAGAAACGAAGGCTTGATCTGTAACCGGACTCACTCCGCCGCAGCGGCGGCCGCGCCCGTCACATCCGGCCCGTTGGCGTCGCCTGGAGCGGTCTCGCTGCCGAGGTCCGGGAAGGCAACGATGCGCTTTCCAGCGAAATCCGCATGGATGACGATCAGCCCATGCTCCTCGAAGTAGCCAAGCAGACGGCGAGCCCGCCTTGCGGAATGGGTGCCGTAGGCGCGCGCGATCATCGCGTCGGAGGGGCATGGCAGGCCCCGGACGGCCGCCTGCGCCATCATCAGGAACACGGCCTGCAGATCCTCGGTGACGCGATCGGCAAGCTGCAGGGCCTGGGCCCAGGTCTCGCTCGCAGCAGTCTCCGGATCGACGCCTGAGCGCGCGACCGCCATCTTGCGGCGGAAGGCGCCAAGTGACAGGGCCGTACCGGACGGCATGCGGCGAATGCGGCAGCGCACCAGGAAGTCCTGAAACAGTTCCGCGTCCGGCCGGAAGGCTGCCTCCGGATTGGCGAGGATTTCCGCAAAGACGCTGTCGAGCAGGGTCTCCTTCTCGTCAGCGGTCATCTCCGGCTGCGTCGGCCTTGCCTCGATCGGCGCGACCGGCTCGGGCCGTGGGCGCGAGAGTTCGGCCAGGATGTCGGTCGTCGGGCGTGGCGGAGCAACAGCGCGGCGCATGATCGGCCGGGTCAACTCGTCCGGATCCGGCGTGAAGATCAGGTCCTCGACGTCCTGCGGCGCCTCCGGCAGCGGCATCAGCTTCGGGCTCGTCGAGCGGGCCGAGGTCTCCACCGTGCCGATCGTTACCTTGAGCGGACGGCGCGATAGGGCCGGACCGAGGGCGACGAACGAGCCGCGCTTGAGGTCTCGGAACATTTCCGCCGTGCGCCGGTCCATGCCGAGCAGGTCGGCTGCGCGCAGCATGTCGATATCGAGGAAGGTGCGGCCCATCAGGAAGTTCGAGGCTTCCGCCGCCACGTTCTTGGCGAGCTTCGCCAGGCGCTGCGTCGCGATGACACCGGCAAGCCCGCGCTTACGGCCGCGGCACATGAGGTTGGTCATGGCGCCGAGCGAAATCTTGCGCACTTCTTCAGTAACGTCGCCGGCAACCGACGGTGCAAACATCTGGGCCTCGTCGACGACGACGAGCACCGGATACCAGAACTCGCGATCCGCATCGAACATGGCGTTCAGGAACACGCCGGCATTGCGCATCTGCTGCTCGATATCGAGCCCTTCGAGCGAGAGCACGCAGGAAACCCGGTGCTGGCGAATGCGGTTGGCAATGCCGATCAGTTCGGCATCGGTGCGCTCACCCTCGACGACCACGTGGCCGAACTTGTCCGCAAGCGTGACGAAATCGCCTTCGGGGTCGATGATGCACTGCTGCACCCAGGGCGCGGACTGTTCCAGCAGCCGGCGCAGGAGATGCGACTTGCCCGAACCGGAATTGCCCTGCACCAGAAGACGGGTGGCCAGAAGCTCCTCGATATCGAGCGAGGCCGAGGTCCCTTCGGACGTCGCTCCCATGTCGATGCCGACCTTCATGTCCACCTCTTCGTGCAAAAGCGGTTCCAGCCAGGGCAACCGCTCATTCTTGAGTTCTCACGCCGATCCGGCGCAGGGCCGCGACGCATCCTACCGGTACAGCTTTAGATGATTCGCGATCGAGCGCGGACCGCCGATCGGGCGACACCTAGCATGGATTTCCCGGAAATCCTGTCACCGCCGCACAAAACCCACAGGGAATAAACGCCGCAAATGCGACGACCGTTCAAGCTGCACGCAGCCCTCTGCAAGATAAAGTTGCTATTTTCGATATTGTCAGTTTTGCGAGTGATTGCGCGTCCCCATATTGGTTGGAAGGAACAGTCTTTCCCCGGGGGCAGCGATGACGCAGAGCGAGACGGAACGTCACTTCGAGATGAACGATCTCGATCAGCGCATGCGCGACGCTTACAAGGAGGGCCAACCCGTCTTATCAAAGGCGCAAGCCAAACACGCCGGTCACAAAACCTTCCTGCTTGCCTGTGCCTTGGTTTCCTTGATCGCCATCCTTCTGGCAATCCTCTTCTAGCTGATCGCTTCGGTCTGTCCCGCGCGCTCGTCAGCGGTCGCATTTGCCGTTACCGTCAGGCCAAAGCCCTGCATCAGCCGCCTTGTGGCGAAATCCGGTTTACCGGAGGTGAAGATCGCGGGGTCGAGGCCATTGAGCGGTTCGAAGCCGTTCGGCAGCGGCACCAATGACCGCGCCCGCCTGGCAATCGCTTCGGCCGGATCCAGCCAGTCGACCGGCCAGGGCGCGAGCCTGCGGAAAACGTTGGCCATGAAGGGGTAGTGCGTGCAGGCAAGCACGACGATATCGGTCTTCCGGCCGTCCATCTCGACGAAGCACGGCGCGATCTCGGCCAGAACCTCCGCATCGTCAAGCTTTTCGCCGCGGATATAGGCCTCGGCCATTTTGGCAAGGTTCTCCGAGCCGACAAGGCGCACGTGACATTGCGTGGCAAAGGACTGGATGAGATCACGGGTATAGGCGCGCTTGACCGTGCCGGGCGTCGCCAAAACGGAAACCAGCCCGGAGCGCGTGCGCTCGGCCGCCGGCTTGATCGCCGGCACCGTGCCGACGAAGGTCATCTGAGGAAAGGCCGCGCGCAGATCGGCGCCGACAAGCGTGAAGGCGGTGTTGCAGGCGATGACGCAGATTTCCGGGTCATGCTCGGAAAGCAGCCGGCCGAAGAGCGCGATCACCCGTTCTTTCAGCGCCGCCTCTTCCCAGCCGCCATAGGGAAAGCCGGCATCGTCGGCGACATAGATGAAGTGCCGCTCGGGCATCAGCACCCTCGCCTCGCGCAGCACGGTCAAGCCGCCAATGCCGCTATCGAAGACGAGGATGGGTTTCAGTTCACTCGCTGTCACCTTTTTCTCGCGCTTTCCTGCTGTGTTCGCCCGGAGCGCCGGAGCCACGCGGATTTTCCCGCGTGAACCGGTCGAGCGAAGAAATGACGCCGCGCAGCACCTGGATTTCGGATTCGGTAAAGGACGGCCTGGTCAGAACCGCGCGCAGGTTCTCGACCAATTTCGGCTTTTTGTCGGCGGAACGGAAGTAGTTGCGCGCCTCAAGCGCTTCCTCGACATGCTCGAACAGACCCTGCAGGTGTTCCTTGGTCGCCGGCCGCTGCTCGATCGCCTGGAACGAGGTCTGGTCCTCAGACTCCATGCCGGTCTTCAGCCACTCGTAGGACATCAGAAGCACGGCCTGGGCGAGATTGAGCGAGGCGAAGGCCGGGTTGACCGGAAAGGTCACGATCTCGTCGGCGAGCGCCACTTCCTCGTTGGTAAGGCCGGTGCGCTCACGCCCGAACAGGATGCCAGTCTTCTCACCGCCCTGGAAGCGCTGGCGCAGCGTGCGCGCCGCGACGATCGGCGAACGCACCGGCTTGTAGCCGTCGCGGTCGCGGGCGGTCGTCGCATAGACGAAGTTGAGATCGGCAATCGCCTCTTCGACCGAACCATAGAGCTTGGCGGCGTCGATCACGTGGTCGGCGCGGCTTGCGGCCGATCGTGCCTTTTCGCTCGGCCAGCCGTCGCGCGGATTGACGAGCCGAAGCTCCGCCAGGCCGAAATTGGCCATCGCGCGGGCGACCATGCCGATGTTTTCGCCGAGCTGCGGATAGGCGAGGATGATCGCCGGCCCTTCCGCCAGAAGTTCGCGCTCGCTGTTCGTGCCTGCCATTTCCCTAGCCTTTGCCTTCGTTCGGCGCTTCCCTTGCACAAATGTCGGCGAAATTAAAGTCCACTACAAATGAAGCCGGTTGAGAGACACCCCGATCATCTCAAGCCCAAGCTCGGCATCGTCCTTCGAAATCGGCAGATGGCGATCGACCGGCGCGCCAATCCGACCAACCTGGTAGAAATAGGCGGACGCCTTGTCGCGCACCGTCTGGACGAGCGCGAGATTGGCGTCGATATCCGCCTTGAAATCGCTTCCTTCCAGCGCCGCATCCGTGCCGACACGCCGGGCGAAGACCCGGGCCCAATAGGTGCAAGCCATGAAGATCGCCAGCGCCTGACGCACATGACCGGGACGCGTCACCAGCTGCCAGGGAAGCCCGAGCGGCTTTGCTGCCGCCGCCAGGTCACGATAGGCGCGGTCGAGCGCCTGCGACCGGGCGATCAGCACCAGCCCCGAGGCCCCGTCGCGCGCCGCCTGCAGCAGGCCGTTGAGCTCGTCGCACCAGCTTGCGACGGCGGCATCGAGCGTCGTGCGGGTGCGCGTCGGAAAGACGACGAAGGCGACCGCAGCACCGGCGATCGAACCGATCAGGGTCTCCTCCAGGCGCAGTTGCAGCAGATGCGGGCTCAGCACGCCCATCAGACTGTAGACCAGCGACAACACGACGGAGATGAAGAAGGTCATCGTCGCATAGGAAACGGCGAGGAAATAGAACGCCAGAAAGACACAAAGGGCGCTGAGCGGCAGCACCAGGTAGATACTGCCGGCGACCAGCGTGCCGACGACGATGCCGACCACGATGCCAAAGAGCGTGCCGGCCGAGCGCTGCAGCGCCTTGACCGCCGTGTCGCCGCGCGAGCGCGTGTTGGTGAAGACGAGAAACGCCGCAAGCACCGCCCAGAACCAGCGCTCGCGTGACAGCATCAGCCCGAAAACCATGGCGATACCTGAAGCCAGAGTGATCTGGATCGCCGCCTTCAGGGCGGGATCGTCCAGCGACGGCTTCCAACGGGTGGAAACGCCACTCAAGTGCGGTGGCGTTTCCTCCAGATCGGCCGGCGTCAGCTTTGCAAGGCTCCGGGCAAGCCTCTGCCGGACGTTGCGCAGCCACAGCAGCGCCTTCACCGTTTCTTCGCGGCGCGGAGCCGCGTCACCAAGCCGCGCGATCTCCGCGTCGATACGCTCGCCGTCGCGCGCCACCATCGCCTCGACCAGTGCCGGCGGTGGCATCGACTGGAAGCTGACAACCATCACGCTTTCGGCCGCAAGGTGCAGGTCGAAGAGGTTGATGACGAGGTCGGAGGTGGTGAGGCCGGGCTGCGGTTCCGGGCGCCGGTTTTCGGTCGGAATGAAGCTCTCGGCCATCAGCACCGCTTCCTTCAGCCGCTCTTCAGCCGCATGCAATTGACGACGATCGGCCGGCGACAGGACGGGCTTGCGGGCGATCTCCGCCAGTTGCAGCAGCATCTGGTCGACGCGGCGCTGCACGCTTGCCGTCGCGCGCAGGAGGTCCTGGTAGCGATCGTCCGGCAGCAGCCGCGTGCGGACGAGGTGCGCGACCGTGGCCGAAACGGCCGCCCCGAAGAACAGCGCCGGCAATTGGTCGAGCGTTGGCCTCAGATAGGCACCGGTGAAATAGGACATGAAGGCGAACATGCCGACGGCAAAACCGCGCGGGCCGAAGGAGCGGCCATAGACCGCGAGGAAGATGATCAGCAGGAAGACGACGTCGGAGACGTAGCGGTGATTCTCGAGCACCGACGCAAGCCCGACCATCGATACGCCGACGAGGACCGCGATGATGCGGGTCAGCCGCTGGCCGGCGATGGTGCGATCGCGCACCGCCAGCCCCCCTTCGATCGACAGCGACGCGGCAAGGCCGAAGGCCGCCGGCGGCAGCGGTGCGACGAGATAGTGAAACGCCATCAGCAACAGGATGGAAACGACGATCGTCGCGGTGATGCGCGAGGCCTGCCGCAGGCGGGAGAAGGCCGGATCATTGGCAAGAAGCCAATCGCGCATACGGGAACGAAGTGCCATCGGTCGCCTTTGCCTGTCCCGCGGCCGCCTGTAGACGCGCGCCGCTTTCGCCGGTTCTTCCTGCATAGCGGCAGACGCGATCTTTGCAAGGCCGGCGCGACGAAAGCGGGCGTCGAAAAGCGATGGCGAAGAGCCATCCGAGGTCCGCCTCCACCTCCATCCAAAGTTTCAGCCAAGCATGCTTTGCCTTGTCGGTTCTGAGTGCTATAGGGCACAGGATTTTTCAGAGAGGAAGGGACATCGCTCCCGCTGTCCCGCATAAGCTACGAGGCATATTCATGGCAAAGATTAAGGTCGCCAATCCGGTCGTCGAACTCGACGGCGATGAGATGACCCGCATCATCTGGCAGTTCATCAAGGATAAGCTGATCCATCCCTACCTCGATGTCGATCTGGAATATTACGACCTCAGCGTCGAAAACCGCGATGCGACCGAAGACCAGGTAACGATCGACGCTGCCAACGCCATCAAGAAGCACGGCGTCGGCGTCAAGTGCGCCACGATCACGCCGGATGAAGCCCGCGTCGAGGAATTCAAGCTGAAGAAGATGTGGAAGTCGCCGAACGGCACGATCCGCAACATCCTCGGCGGCGTCATCTTCCGCGAGCCGATCATCTGCAAGAACGTTCCGCGCCTGGTTCCGGGCTGGACCAAGCCGATCATCGTCGGCCGTCACGCTTTCGGCGACCAGTACCGCGCCACCGACTTCAAGTTCCCGGGCAAGGGCAAGCTGACGATGAAGTTCGTCGGCGAAGACGGCAAGGAAATCGAATACGATGTCTTCGACGCACCGTCGGCCGGCGTTGCCATGGGCATGTACAACCTGGACGATTCGATCACCGAATTCGCGCGCGCTTCCTTCAACTACGGTATCCAGCGCAAGGTTCCGGTCTACCTGTCGACCAAGAACACGATCCTCAAGGTTTATGACGGCCGCTTCAAGGACATCTTCCAGCAGGTCTTCGACGCCGAATTCGCCGACAAGTTCAAGGAACTGAAGATCTGGTACGAACACCGCCTGATCGACGACATGGTCGCTTCTGCTCTGAAGTGGTCCGGCGGCTACGTCTGGGCGTGCAAGAACTACGACGGCGACGTTCAGTCCGACATCGTCGCCCAGGGCTTCGGCTCGCTCGGCCTGATGACCTCGGTTCTGATGACGCCGGATGGCAAGACGGTTGAAGCCGAAGCCGCCCACGGCACGGTGACCCGCCACTACCGCCAGCACCAGAAGGGCGAGGAAACCTCGACCAACTCGATCGCCTCGATCTTCGCCTGGACCCGTGGCCTTGCCCACCGCGCCAAGCTCGACGGCAATGCCGAACTCGCAAAGTTCTCCGAAACCCTCGAGAAGGTTTGCGTCGACACCGTCGAAGCCGGCTTCATGACCAAGGACCTGGCGCTGCTCATCGGCCCCGATCAGCCGTGGCTCTCGACCACCGGCTTCCTCGACAAGATCGACGAGAACCTGCAGAAGGCCATGGCTGCCTGATAAGCTCGACCGAGCTTGAAAAAATGATCGCGCCGATTTCCCCGCGCAACGCCCTGACGATCGCTCGCATCGTCAGGGTCAATCACGCCGGGGAATTCGGCGCGATCCGCATTTATGGAGCCCAGATCGCGGTCGCCCGCAGGCTCTATCCGGATTGCGTGCCGATGCTCTCGGAAATGCTTGGTCACGAGATCGAGCACTGCGCGCTGTTTCGCGCGGTGATGCCTGCACGAAAATCCCGACCCTGCCGCATCATGCAGTTCTGGAGCCTGGGCGGGTGGTTGCTCGGGTTCGTGACCGCGCTCTTCGGGCGTCGCGGCATATGGGCCTGCACGGCCGCCGTGGAAGCCGCCGTGCATCACCATCTCGACGATCAACTGCATTTTCTCGCCGACAAGGATCCGGAGTTTCATGCCCTCATCCTGTCGATCCGCGAGGAGGAGTTGGCGCATCTCGATCACGCGGAGGCGCAGCTTTCCGGCGAAGACCGGCTCGCCCACGCCCTGCGCGCCGTCATCTCCCTTGCCACCACCGTCCTGATCTGGCTTTCGACCTGGGGCGATTCCACGCGCATGGCGGCAGCCCTGCGGAAAGCCTCGCCGCAGGCTGATTCACTTTAGGCGCGATCGCATCGGCAGAGGTGCTGTCCACGCCTAGAACATATCGCGGCGGCTGCTGCGCGGGTCGTCGCTGACGACATGCGGGTCGTAGATCCCGCCCCTCGCCTGTCGGCGCCAGGGTCGGGCCGGATCGTCGGGATCGTTGCCGATATCGGCTATCGCCATTGACGCCCCATCTCCCACACATCGCGTTACCCATTGTCCGTCAGGTGCCACGATCCCTGAGGGGGCTGTGAGGCCCGGTTGTGCGAGCACGGCAAAACTTGCCCAGTAGCGGTTGCTCGACGCATGCCCCTGTACTTCGGCGGCAAACGCAAGGTCGTTTGCCAGAGCGCCGCCGGAGGTGGAAAACAGGACGCAATCGACATTCAGCCGCTCGTATTCGAGGAAAATCTCGGGAAAATGGCACTCGATCCCGAGCGCGCAGCCGAAGCGGATGCCATCGACCTCGAAGGTCAGCGGGATCGTTCCTGGCGTATACATGAAAGAGATCTTGGTGTTGGACAGCATGCGCTCGTCATAGCGCGTCGCAATCGTTCCCTTGTCCGAGATCACATAGAGACTGTTGTGCGGACGATGCGGCTCGGTGAGCTTGTGCACGGAGCCGAGCACCGTCCACAGGCCGAGCTCACGCGCCAGCATTCGTATTGCGTCAAGCTCCTCGCGCAGAACCGCCCATTCGAACCGGTGCCAATCGGACGGGCCGATGTCGCGGGGACCGATTGAGGACATGATCCGCTTGTTCGGAAAACATGTCGCTCCTTCCGGGAAGTGCACAACACGCGCCCCTGCCCGATGCGCCTGCCTCATGAGCTGGCGGATCCCTTCACCGGCATGGCGAAGGGCTGCCGGGGCGCGGGGATCGTCCAAATAGGCCGATTGCACCACGGCCAGGCGCAACGATTTGGCTTGCCGCAGCGCCCCGGTCGCCTCCGCGTCGCGAAGGTGCAAGCGTGCGGTTGTGTAGGATTCGCCGGTCTTGGCGGCACGGGCGCGCACGCGGCGTTTGAAATTCCGGTTTTCAGTCATGACGGGCCTTTCGCGTCTCGGGCAAGTTCCCCAGCAACCGGATCCGAAACGGTGGGACCAGGATTGCGACCCGAGACTGAAGTCCCTTTGCCTCCATGAAAGGATCGTGCTGGGGACGATCTTTGGAGGTTCGGCGCAGGCCACGCCGAATCAAAAGGTGCCGCCCGGCCGCTGATTCGTCAATTGCGGCGCAGTGCTCAAGTTTCCTTCACTTCAAAGGCAGGTAGATCTCGCTTAAAAGCTCGGTCGGTGCGACCTCCCGCGGATTGTTGAGATATTTCTCGAACATCAGGCTGTCGCGGATCTCGCGGCCGGACTGCGGCAGCCAGGTTCCGTAGAGCCATTGATAGGCTTTCGGCATGTCCGCATAGGGGCCCTTGTGGCGAAGCACCGCATAGCGGCCACCGTCGAGATGCTGTGGCGTCAGCGGCGCCTCCACCGGCATCTGTCCGCGCGCACTGACGCAGGCAAAGGAGCGCAGCTTTTCGGTCGATACCAGTTCCGGGTCGTCGAGATAAATGCCGATCATCTCCATGTCCGGCCGGAACAGTTGCCGCGAAAAGAGAGTGCCGTAGAGCGTCTCGAATGCCTTGCCGATCTCCATATAGGAGCCGGTGTGGGCGACACCGACGACGTCGAAGGCTTCGACCTCCTTGAGGGTGACTTCGTACATGTCTGGAATTCCTTCCGTTGAAGCGGTTTCAAAGGCGACATGGCTTCCCTCCTTGCGGTAGCGCGCCGGCGGCAGCCCGTAGGCGGCCTTGAAGGTGCGGTTGAAGGATTGCAGATTGGGATAGCCAGAGCGTTGCGCGATCGTTTCGACAGGAAGATCGGTCTGGGCGAGATCGGCCGCGGCCCGCTGCAACCTCAGCCGCTTGACGGTCGCTGCCAGCGTCTCGCCATGGACCGCACGGTAGATGCGGTGCCAATGGTGCGGCGACAGGCAGGCAATCTCCGAGAGACGATCGAGGTCGAGATCGCCATCGAGATGACCGTAGATATAGTCGCTGACCCGGTGCAGACGCCGTTCATAGGTCGCCCACGTTACCCGCTCTTCCATGTCCACCCTTTCGCGCTTTGCTCACGGATCGGTAGACCATAGATCAATTTGACAAATCCTGCGGAGTTGTCCGGCTGCTTTCGCAGAGGATTTGTGCGCCTCGGCGGGCTCGATAAGACCTGACGCAGCAAACAAAAAAGGGTGCCGCAACGGGCACCCTTTTCCTATTCTGTCGCTGGCAATCAGCCGGCGAGCGCGACGGCCACCGCTTCGATCGCTTCGGCCGCCTTGTCTCCATCCGGGCCGCCGGCCTGGGCCATGTCGGGACGGCCGCCGCCGCCCTTGCCGCCGAGAGCGGCGGACGCGATGCGGACGAGGTCGACGGCGCTGTGCTTCGACGTCAGGTCGTCGGTTACGGCGACGACGGCGCTGGCCTTACCGTCACCGGAAACGCCGACGAAGGCAACGATGCCGGAGCCGAGGCTCTTTTTGCCGTCGTCGGCAAGGCTCTTCAGGTCCTTGGGCTCGACGCCCGAGACGACCTTGCCGAGGAAGCGGATGCCGGCGATGTCGCGGGCTGCGTCGGCAGAACCGGCCTCGCCGCCGCCACCAAGCGCCAGCTTCTTCTTCGCTTCGGTCAGCTCGCGTTCCAGCTTGCGGCGCTCGTCGAGCAGAGCTTCGACGCGACCGAGCACGTCGCCCGGCTGAACCTTCAGCGTATTGGCAAGCGTCTTCACGCGCTCGTCCTGCTCGTTGAGGTAGGCGCGGGCCGCTTCGCCGGTCAGCGCCTCGATGCGGCGAACGCCGGCGCCGACGGCGCTTTCCGAGACGACGCGGACGAGGCCGATGTCACCGGTGGCAGACACATGCGTGCCGCCGCAGAGTTCGACCGAATAGGCGCGGTTGGCCTTGGAGCCGTGGATGCCGCGGCCCATCGAGACAACGCGAACTTCATCGCCGTACTTCTCGCCGAAGAGCGCCATCGCGCCTTCGGCAATCGCATCATCGACGCTCATCAGGCGCGTGGTCACCGGCGAGTTCTGCACGATGATCTCGTTGGCCATCTCTTCGACGATCTTCAGCTCCTCGGCCGTCATCGGCTTCGGGTGCGAGACGTCGAAGCGCAGGCGCTCGGGCGCCACCAGCGAGCCCTTCTGGGCCACATGGGTGCCGAGCACTTCGCGCAGCGCCTCGTGCAGGAGGTGCGTTGCCGAATGGTTGGCGCGCAGGCGCGAGCGGCGCGCATGATCGACGTCGAGCTGGGCCGCGTCGCCGGTCTTGACTGTGCCTTCGGCGACGGTCGCGAAGTGGACGAAGAGCCCCTCGCCACGCTTCTGCGTGTCAGTGACGGTGAGCTTGCCGCCTTCGACGGTGATCGTGCCGGTATCGCCCATCTGACCACCCGATTCGCCGTAGAACGGCGTCTGGTTCAGGATAACCTGGACGGTGTCGCCCTTGGCAGCCGAGGCGACGACGGCGCCGTCACGCACGACCGCCTGGATCACGCCTTCGGCGGTCTCTGTGTCGTAGCCGAGGAAGTCGGTCGCGCCGTGCTTTTCCTTGAGCTCGAACCAGATGGTTTCAGTCGCAGCTTCGCCGGAACCGGCCCAGTTGGCGCGGGCTTCAGCCTTCTGGCGTTCCATAGCGGCCGAGAAAGCGTCGGTATCGACGGTGATGCCCTTGGCGCGCAGTGCGTCCTGGGTCAGGTCGAGCGGGAAGCCGTAGGTATCGTAGAGTTTGAAGGCGGTCTCGCCGTTGAACTGGTCGCCTTCCGACAGATCGGCAGAGGCGTCGGACAAGAGGTTGAGGCCGCGCTCCAGCGTCTTGCGGAAACGGGTTTCCTCGAGCTTCAGCGTCTCGGAGATCAGCGCTTCGGCGCGCACCAGCTCCGGATAGGCGCGGCCCATCTGGCCGACGAGCGCCGGCAGGAGCTTCCACATCAACGGATCCTGCGCGCCGAGCAGCTGCGCATGGCGCATGGCGCGGCGCATGATACGGCGAAGCACGTAGCCGCGGCCTTCGTTCGACGGCAGCACGCCGTCGGCGATCAGGAAGGCGGACGAACGCAGGTGGTCGGCAATGACGCGGTGGCTGGCGCGACGGTCGCCTTCGGCCTTGACGCCGGTTGCTTCTTCAGAAGCGGCGATCAGCGCGCGGAACAGGTCGATGTCGTAGTTGTCGTGCTCGCCCTGCAGCACGGCGGCGAGACGCTCGAGGCCCATGCCGGTGTCGATCGACGGACGCGGCAGGTTGACCCGCTCTTCCTTGGTGATCTGCTCGTACTGCATGAAGACGAGGTTCCAGATCTCGATGAAGCGGTCGCCGTCTTCATCGGCCGAGCCCGGAGGTCCGCCCCAGATGTGGTCGCCGTGGTCGTAGAAGATTTCCGAGCACGGGCCGCAAGGGCCGGTATCGCCCATCGCCCAGAAATTGTCGCTGGTCGGAATGCGGATGATGCGGTCGTCGGAGAAGCCGGCGATCTTCTTCCAGAGATCGAAGGCCTCATCGTCGGTGTGGTAGACCGTGACCAGCAGGCGCTTGGCGTCGAGGCCGTATTCCTTGGTGATCAGGTTCCAGGCAAGCTCGATCGCGCGCTCCTTGAAGTAATCGCCGAAGGAGAAGTTGCCGAGCATCTCGAAGAAAGTGTGGTGGCGTGCGGTGTAGCCGACATTGTCGAGGTCGTTGTGCTTGCCGCCGGCGCGAACGCACTTCTGCGCCGTCACGGCCGTTGAATAGGGGCGTTGTTCCAGGCCGGTGAAGACGTTCTTGAACTGCACCATGCCTGCATTGGTGAACATCAATGTCGGGTCATTGCGCGGCACCAACGGGCTCGACGACACGACCTCGTGACCGTTCCTGCGGAAATAGTCGAGAAAGGTCGACCGGATTTCATTCACGCCGCTCATCTTGCGTCCTATTCTTAAGCACCGATTCCGGCCCGGGTCCGGCCCACGCCGCGCCACTAAGCCATTGTCCCTAAACCCTGCAGCCGCCCACGGTGACCGCACCCTCCAACGCGCTGGGTCGCCGGAACCAAAGGCTTTTATCGCTCACATATCCGACTGTCCAGACGCCAGCAAAAAACCGGCCGCCCATGGGGCGACCGGTTTTTGGGTAACCTCAGTGGACCGAGCGGCTTATGCTTCCGGCGGCTCGTCGCCGTCGTCCGCTTCCGGACCGCCATTCTCAAGGAACCGGTCGGCGATCAGGCCAGCGTTCTGGCGCAGCGCCGTCTCGATCTCGCGTGCGAGATCCGGATTGTCGCGCAGGAACGTCTTGGCGTTCTCGCGGCCCTGGCCGAGACGCTGGCTGTTGTAGGAGAACCAGGCGCCCGACTTCTCGACGATGCCGGCCTTGACGCCGAGGTCGACCAGTTCACCGGTCTTCGATACGCCTTCGCCATACATGATGTCGAATTCGACCTGCTTGAAGGGAGGCGCCATCTTGTTCTTGACGACCTTGACGCGGGTCTGGTTGCCGACGACCTCTTCGCGCTCCTTGACCGAACCGATGCGGCGGATGTCGAGGCGGACCGAGGCGTAGAACTTCAGCGCGTTGCCGCCGGTGGTGGTTTCCGGCGAACCGAACATGACGCCGATCTTCATGCGGATCTGGTTGATGAAGATGACCATGCAGTTCGACTTGGAGATCGAAGCCGTCAGCTTGCGCAGCGCCTGGCTCATCAGGCGGGCTTGCATGCCCGGCAGGCTGTCGCCCATTTCGCCTTCGATTTCGGCGCGCGGCACGAGTGCGGCAACCGAGTCGACGACGAGAACATCGATCGCGCCGGAACGCACGAGCGTGTCGGTAATCTCAAGCGCCTGTTCGCCGGTATCGGGCTGCGAGATCAGGAGGTTTTCGAGATCGACGCCGAGCTTGCGGGCATAGACCGGATCGAGCGCGTGTTCTGCGTCGACGAAGGCGCAGATGCCGCCCTTCTTCTGAGCTTCCGCAACGGTCTGCAGCGCCAGCGTCGTCTTACCCGAGCTTTCCGGGCCGTAAATTTCAACGATACGGCCCTTCGGCAGGCCGCCAATGCCGAGCGCGATGTCGAGGCTGAGAGAGCCGGTCGAAACCGTCTCGATCTCAATGATGCTGTCCTTCCCACCGAGCTTCATGATCGATCCCTTGCCGAACGAACGTTCGATCTGGGAAAGTGCCGCTTCAAGTGCCTTGCTTTTATCCACCGATTTGTCCTCTACGAGCCGCAAAGAGTTTTGTGCCATTTGGTCCACCTTTAGGTTATTGAAGCTACCGAGGCAATGAAGCCGCCGCAGGAGTTTTTGTACATGTTTTGTTCCGTATTTGCAAGAGCGCGACAACACATTGAAAAACAATAGCTATCCACCATGCGTTCGATTCTTGTTCACGGAGCGAAACCAGAGTTTTCGAATGTTGGCGCCAGCACTTCGAACCTGCCCGGTTAGGCCCGGCCGATTCGTTGGCGCATGACACTTCGGACGGCTCGGGCGCGTGGCGCTTCGCGATGCGGCATTGCAAAATGCCAACAGATATTCGGCCGATCGGCCAAGCAGAGGAACATTCATGACGCAAGCTGAGATCGCCGTTTTCGGCGGTGCGCATATCGACAGGCGCGGCCGCATATCGGGAACGACAGCGCCAGGATCGAGCAATCCGGGAAGCTGGTTCGAAGAAGCGGGCGGAGGTGGTTTCAATGCCGCGCGCAACATGGCGCGCCTCGGCCACAGTGTGCGCATGATCAGCACCCGCGGCGGCGATGCGGCCGGCGAGATGGTGACCGCAGCCGCGGCCGCCGCCGGCGTCATCGACACTCCCCTCACCTTTCTCGACCGCCAGACGCCGAGCTATACGGCGATCCTTGAAAACGACGGCAATCTGGTGATTGCGCTTGCCGACATGGAGCTCTACCGGCTGTTCTCGCCACGGCAGTTGCAACGACGGGCGCTGCGCGAGGTCATTGCCACGAGCCAGCTCGTGCTGACCGACGCCAACCTGCCGGAAGAAACCATCGCCGCACTTGCCCAGTCGGCTGCCGGCAACGGTCGCCTCGTCGCCGGCATCGCCGTTTCGCCGGCCAAGGTCATCCGCTACCGGCCTTGCCTCTCGCATCTCTCGTTCCTGTTCATGAACGAGTCCGAGGCCCGGGCACTGACCGGCAAGGATGCGGCCGAGGCGGATGAGTGGCCGTCGTTGCTGAGAAGCGTCGGCCTTACGGGTGGCGTTGTCACACGCGGCGGCCGCGCCGTCGTCGCCTTCGACGGCGAAGACACCTGCGTTGCCGTTCCGCCAGCCCTTCCCGCGCTTGCCGACGTCACCGGCGCCGGCGACGCGCTCGCCTCCGGATTCCTCTCGGCGCGCCTTGGTGGCCACGCCATCAACGCGTGCCTGCGGCACGGCATCGCAGCCGCTCAAATCACCTTGCGCTCTCCCTTGGCCGCATCCGAAGAGATGTCCGCGGCCAATCTCGAACAGGCGCTGGCCCTTGTGCCCGCGCCCCAAATGCTGTCATGACATTTGCCAGCAGAACTCCCAAGGAAAGACCATGACCAAACCCGCTTCCCCCTTCCTGCCGATGGAATATTCCGACGAGGTCGCAGCCGCCAAGGCGCGTGGCGCGCCGATCGTGGCACTGGAGTCGACCATCATCACCCATGGCATGCCCTACCCGGGCAACCTGAACATGGCCCGCAGTGTTGAAGCGATCATCCGCGAACAGGGTGCCGTGCCGGCGACCATCGCGGTCATCCATGGCGTACTGCATATCGGCCTTGACGACGCCAAGCTCGAAGAACTGGCGAAGACCCAGGGCGCGATGAAGGTCTCGCGCGCCGACCTCGCCTTCGCGATCGCCGAGCGCCGCACCGGCGCGACGACCGTTGCCGCGACGATGATTGCCGCCGCCCGCGCCGGCATCCGCGTCTTTGCGACCGGCGGCATCGGCGGCGTGCACCGTGGCGCTGAGCTCTCCTTCGACATCTCGGCCGACCTCGACGAACTTGCCCGCACCGGCGTCATCGTCGTCTGCGCCGGCGCCAAGGCGATCCTCGACATTCCGAAGACGCTCGAAGTACTCGAAACCCGCGGCGTTCCTGTCGTCACCTATGACAGCGAAATCTTCCCGGCCTTCTGGTCGCGCGACAGCGGCCTGAAGAGCCCGCTGATGCTGAACAGCCCGGCGGCCATCGCCAACTTCCAGACCATGCGCGAGCAGCTCGGCGTCGAAGGCGGCATGCTGGTCGCCAACCCGGTTCCGGAAGCTGCCGAGATCCCGCGCGAAGAGATGGAAATCTACATCGCCCGCGCGCTCGACAATGCTGAAAACGACGAGATCACGGGCAAGGCGGTCACGCCCTATCTGCTCAGCAACCTCTTCGAAATGACCGAGGGCCGCAGCCTCGAGACCAACATTGCGCTGGTCGAGAACAATGCCCGGCTTGCCGGCGAGATCGCCGTTGCGTTGAACGCGAAGTAATCTCGGACAGGCTTGGACGA
Organism: Ensifer sp. KUDG1; assembly: GCF_050434285.1. Classification (NCBI taxonomy): domain Bacteria; kingdom Pseudomonadati; phylum Pseudomonadota; class Alphaproteobacteria; order Hyphomicrobiales; family Rhizobiaceae; genus Ensifer; species Ensifer sp. KUDG1. The sequence goes on along the minus strand of NZ_JBNDIG010000002.1, from coordinate 806,227 downwards.
ACAAAAAAGCCCGGCGATCATTTCGCCGGGCTTTTTCGTGTCCGGAGTTCACCGGGATCGCTCAAGAGAGGTTTAGACCTACCAGGCTTAGGAATCGAGCATTTCGCGCACGGCGACGGCCAGTTGCTTCAGCGAGAACGGCTTCGGCAGGAAGCCGAACTTGGCGTCCGCCGGCAGGTTGCGGGCAAAGGCGTCTTCGGCATAACCGGAAACGAAGATGAACTTCAGGTCCGGATACTTCTTCCTGAGTTCGGTCAGAAGCGTCGGTCCGTCCATTTCCGGCATCACCACGTCGGATACCACGATATCGACGGCGCCGTTGAGCTCGTCCATGATATCGAGCGCCTCGACGCCGGAGCCGGCCTCATAGACGGTGTATCCGCGCGTTTCCAGCATGCGCTTGCCGCCGCGACGCACGGCCTCCTCGTCTTCGACCAACAGCACCACGGCCGAATCCCCGGTGAGATCGGTCGGCTCTTCCTGCTTCGCAGCGGGTGCTGCAACTGCCTGAGCGGCCGGCGCGGCAACAGCCATCGTATTGGTCGCGGGCGTTGTCCCGGCCTGTGCGGTCTCTTCCGCAGCGACCGGCACCTCGATGTGGCGGGGCAGAAGGATGCGGAAGGTCGTGCCCTTGCCGACTTCCGATTCCGGATAGATGTAGCCGCCCGACTGCTTGACGATGCCATAGACCATCGACAGGCCGAGACCGGTGCCCTTGCCGACCTCCTTGGTCGTAAAGAACGGCTCGAAGATCTTGTCGAGGATCTCAGGTGGAATACCGGTTCCCTGGTCGGAAACTTCGACCATCACGAAGTCTTCGTCCGGCAGTTCGCGCCGTCCGAAGGCCGAGACCTCCTCCGCCGGCAGGTTGCGGGTGCGAAGTGTGATGATGCCGCCTTGGGGCATCGCGTCACGCGCATTGACGGCAAGGTTTAGCAGCACCTGTTCGAACTGGCCGAGATCGGTCCGGACCGGCCAGAGATCGCGGCCATAATCGACCTCGACCTTGACGTTGGTTCCGGTCATGCGGTCGACCAGCATGCGCAGGTCGCCGATGACGTCGGTCATGTTGAGCACCGTCGGCCGCATCGTCTGCTTGCGCGAGAAGGCAAGCAGCTGCCGAACGAGAACTGCGGCACGGTTGGCGTTGCGCTTGATCTCCATCAGGTCGGCAAAGCTCGGGTCGGCCGGGCGGGCGGACAGAAGCAGGTGGTCGGACGACAGCAGGATCGCGGTCAAGACGTTGTTGAAGTCGTGCGCGATGCCGCCGGCAAGCGTGCCCACGGCGTTCATCTTCTGCGTCTGCGCCATCTGGTTTTCGAGCGCTTTCTGCTCGGTAATCTCCAGCGCGTAGATGATCGCCGCTTCCTCCGGCGCCTGGTCGGTCTGGTCGATCACGGCATTGACGTAGAAGCGGAAATGGCGCTCGCCATCGGTCGGATGCAGCGCGTCGATCGGTGCGATGTCGCCCTGCCGGTCCTTGGCGGCCGCAAGCGCATCGTGCAGGCGAAGCTTCTCGGTTTCGTGCACCACGGCATCAATCAGCGCGCCGCGCTCGACGTCATCCTGCGAGACGAGGCCGGAGAACAGCTTCAGGAACGGCGCGTTGGTGCGCAGGATCCGGCCATTGCCGTCGACCGAGGCGATCGCCATCGGCGTGTTGTTGAAGAAGCGGGTAAAGCGCATCGCCGCGCTCGACGCCGACTGGTCGCTGTCCTCGCCGCCCTCGCGCGACATGACGATGGTGCGGCTTTCGCCGGGCGCGCCGTCGCGGGTGGAGGAAACGCGGTGGATCATGCGCACCGGCAGGCTCTGGCCGTTCATCTTGCGCAGGTCGAGGTCGAGCATCTTGGTCTTCTTCAGACCCGGTTCGGCCTGCACCGCCTGGACGAGCGTCAGTCCTTCGCCAGCCACCAGATCGCCGATGCTGATCGAACCCGGCTGGAACTTGGTGAGATCGATGCCGAGCCAGTCGGCGAGCGTGGCGTTGATGTAGAAGATCTCGCCCTTGCGGCCGGCGGAGAAGAAGCCGGCGGGCGCGTGGTCGAGATAGTCGATCGCGTTCTGCAATTCCTTGAAGAAGCGTTCCTGGTCGTCGCGCTCCGCGGTAATGTCGGCGATCTGCCAGAGATAGAGCGGGTTGCGCTCGCTGTCTTCGAGCGGCAGGACGCGCGCCTTCAGCCGGAACCAATGGGCGCCGGAGCCGGTGGCCGCACCGGTCGCAAGCGGCTTCAGCAGGCGGAATTCCTCATGCCCCTGCTTGCCCTCGTGCAGGCCGTTGGTCAGCCGGTAGATCGCTTCCGTCGCCTCGCGATTGCGCGACAGGATTGTTTCGAGCGACTGGATGCCGGCAGCGTTTCTGGCACCCGTCAACGCGCCATAGGCGGCGTTGGCATAGATGATCCGGCCCTTGCGGTCGGTCACGATCGTGCCGTCCTCATGCGCATCGAGGAAGGCACGCGCCAGTTCGTCCGGGCGCGACTGCGGCATCACCTCGATGAAGCCGATGACCGAGGACACGAGAAAGAAGATGCCGACCATGGCGAGAACGCCGAGGATGCCGAGCACGATCTCGTTTTCCATCTGGTTCCGGAAGATCACGAAGGCGATGGCGGAAACGGTGAGGACGATCGCGAGCAGCACGATCCGCAGCACGGTTCCGGGCCTGACGCCACGGTCAACAACCGGCATCTGGTAGTCGCCTGACTGCCGCAATTTCGTCATCGGGTCCTCTTACGCGGCCGGCGCCGCGCGCGGGCGCGGCCCAGCCCTTCCGGCCGGCATCCGCTCAAACCGCCGGGCAAAATCGGCCATTGCCGACACGCCCTCGATCATTCGGACAAGAATCATCTTTAACAATCAGAGATAACAGCAAAAAGCACCTGTGCGGAAGCATTCGAGCCAATTCACAGGGAATGTCGGCGAAGTGCTTGTCCGAGCCCGAAAAAAGCCGTCAAATACTGCCACTCGAAAGGCAGAAGGAGTTCAGCCTATGATGGAAACGATCATCGCCGACAACGGCAGCCGGTTCGTTGTCGCCGCTGCAGCGGTCGCGATCGGACTTTTGTGCCTCGTGGCCGTACTCTGGATCATGCGCAACCGCCCTTCGTCGCCCTTCATCCGTGGCGGCAAGAACCGCCAGCCGCGTCTGGCCGTGCTCGACGCCGCCGCCGTGGATACCCGGCGGCGCCTCGTGCTGGTGCGCCGTGACGATGTCGAGCACCTGATCATGATCGGCGGGCCGACGGATATCGTCATCGAAAGCCGGATCGTCGCCGGCGGTGACGAGCGTGCGGCCGAACGCCCCGCTGTCATCGAACGCAAGGTCGCCGAACCGATGGCTGAAAGCCGTCCGGCCGTCAGGGAACCCATTCAGCAGCCCGCGTCGACGATGCAGGCCGAACCCGTCGTCGCAACGCCGGTTCGCCCCATCACCCGGACCGAGGAACAGCCGGTCGCCCGCGTCGAGCCTGTCGCGCCGATGCGCGTTACGGCCGAACAGCGCCCGGTGGCCGCACCTGCCCTTGCGGCAGAGCAGCGCCCTGTTGCCCGCTCCGTCGCCCAAGCGGCACCCGAGATCCCATCCGTTGCCGCCGTCGCTCCCCCTTCGGTGAACGTCGATGCGCCGATGAGCCGTCCGGTCGCCATGGCTCAGACCGTGCAGCCACAGCCCATTCAGGCGCAGCCACCCCAGCAGCTTCAGCGCCCCGCACCGATCATCCAGTCGCAGCCTCAGCCGCAGCCAGCTCCGGCCGCTGCCCTTTCCGACTTCGAGCGCCTCCTCGACGCCGAGATTACCGGCGACCTGCAGCGCCTCGGCCCGGCGACATCCGTCAACCCGGAAAACCGTGCATCGCTTCAATCCGGCCGTCAGGAGCCAACCCTCGGCGCGCCTGCCGATGGCGGTCACAAGGAGCCGACGATCGAAGAGGAGATGAACCGCATGCTGGCCGACATCTCCGCCGGGCGTAAGCCCTGATTGCGCATTGGCCCGACGGCGACGTCGGGCATCGCGACAACGCGGGATACTGTCTGAGGCCAGAAACTGAAGCGAAAATCCGCTTCGTTTCTTCGCAAGAAATTCGGCATAACGGAAAAAGGCGCGGTTTGACCCGCGCCTTTTTTCAGACTGCTACGAAAGCCCGAAAGCTTATTCGTCCCGGTAGACCTTTTCCCGCCGCTCGTGGCGCTCCTGCGCCTCGATCGAGAGGGTTGCGATCGGACGGGCGTCCAGTCGCTTCAGGCCGATCGGCTCGCCTGTTTCTTCACAGTAGCCGTAGGTGCCTTCGTCGAGCCGCTGCAACGCCGCATCGATCTTGGAGATCAGCTTGCGCTGGCGGTCCCTGGCTCTGAGCTCGATTGCCCGGTCAGTTTCGGAAGAAGCCCTGTCTGCGAGATCCGGATGATTGGCGCTCTCCTCTGCCAAGTGATCCAGTGTCTCGCGTGCCTCGCGAAGGATGTCATTTTTCCAAGCGTTCAACTTGGCCCGGAAATACGCCCGGTGGTTGGCATTCATGAATTCTTCGTCCTCGGAAAGGACGAAGGTACTAAGATCGATCTTCTCACTCAACGCGATTCTCCTGAAGAACATCTCATTGCGGCGGTGTATAGACCTATGGAAGCCGTGATTCAAGCCTCGGAACAGACACTCAACCGTATTTTAATATTGCTCGCGTTTCAGGCTAACTGACGAATATTTCATCAAAATTACACATCGGATCTTGATTTCCGACTTGCGCCCACCGACGACACCGCCTCTGCTCGCTGAAAAGTGACAATGATGTGTTTGCGTCATTTCATCGTCCATTCGCGACCGCGGCAAAGCGCAGCACCCCGCAGTCCCCGAAAAAATCACGGCGGCCAGCTTGATCTTTACGGTCCTGGCGAGGAAAGGTGACGGTCTGCCGGCCGACACGAAAGCCGACAAAATTCTACCCTGTCGCTGCAACCGGCAGGCAACGCCGGAACCATTCGATGCAAGACAGCGCCCCCAAGGCTCTCCGCCTTTACCTTCTGCGGCACGCCCGTTCCGGCTGGGCGCTTCCGGGCCAGCGCGATTTCGATCGATCGCTGGACGAGGTCGGCTACATCGATGCGGAGCGGCTTGCCCAGACGGCCGCCGACCAGGGCATTCGCCCCGACCGCATCCTCTGCTCGACGGCCGTGCGCTGCCGCGAAACGGCCGAGCCATTCTTCCGCACGGTCAGCGAAGACCTGGATATCCGCTACATCGATGCGCTCTATTCCGGTCCGACGAGCGTCTATCTCGACCTCATCGACGCCCACCGGCATGTAAACGCGCTGATGCTCGTCGGCCACAACCCGATGATCGAACAGTTGCTGTGCAGTCTGGTTGGAGACGATGCCGCCCGCGAGGCACTTCCCGACGGCTATCCGCCGGCTGGACTGGCTATCCTGGATCTGCCTGCTGTCGGCGCCGCCGCCGCCGCCCGCCTGGTATCAATGCTGCTGCCGACATCATAACGGCGCACCGTAAGAAGAAATGCCGCGTGCGCGTTGCGGCGCCGCAATTAGTGCCTATATCGCGGAGGCAGCCTGCAGCCGATCGCCGTTTCGCAGGCTCGCCGATCCGAACGATCCCGGGAAACACGCCGCAAGAAAGACCAAGACTTGGCGCCTAACCTGACCAGCTTCAAAGACGACGCGCTGATCGCGCTCGATAATCTCACCGACCGCGCCTCCGGCCTCGTCAACCCTTCGATCCGGCTCGGCGTCACCGGCCTTTCCCGTGCGGGAAAGACCGTCTTCATCTCTTCCCTCGTGCACAATCTGCTGAACGGCGGGCGCCTGCCGGTGTTCGAGCCGGTGCGCTCGGGCCGTGTCTCCAAGGTCAGGCTCGAGCCGCAGCCCGACGATGCCGTGCCGCGCTTCCAGTATGAAGACCATATAGCCGCCCTCGTGCGCGATCGCATCTGGCCGGACTCCACGCGCGCCATCTCGCAGTTGCGCATCACGCTTGAATATGAGAGCGCCAGCGGCTGGAACCGGCTATTTTCGCCAGGCCGGCTGTCGCTCGACATCGTCGACTATCCCGGCGAATGGCTGCTCGACCTGCCCCTGCTCGCGCAGGACTTCCGCGCGTTCAGCAACAATTCCGTGGCGCGCGCCCGTGCACCTGGCCGCGCGAAGCTGTCGGCGGAGTGGTTGACGCTCGCCGCGTCGGCCGGATCCACGGCGACCGCCGACGAGGCCAGCGCCCGTCGGCTCGCAGAGAGCTTCACCGGCTATCTCAGAGCCTGCAAGGCGGACGAACGCTCGCCCTCGACCCTGCCGCCCGGACGTTTCCTGATGCCGGGTGACCTCGAAGGTTCGCCGGCGCTCACTTTCTCGCCGCTTCCGGACCTGCCCGAGGGCCGCGCGCCGAAGGGTTCGCTTTGGGCGATGATGGAGAGGCGCTACGAAGCCTATAAGAAACATGTCGTCAGCCCGTTCTTTCGCGAGCATTTCGCGCGCCTCGACCGCCAGATCGTGCTGATCGATGCGCTACAGGCGATCAACAACGGCCCCGAGGCGCTGCTCGATCTCGAGCAGGCCCTGGCGGACGTGCTTGCCTGCTTCCGTCCGGGGACCAACAGCTGGCTCTCCTCCCTGCTGACGCGTCGGATCGACAAGGTGCTGATCGCCGCAACCAAGGCGGATCACCTGCATCACGAAAGCCACGACCGGCTGGAACGCATCGCTGCGCGCCTCGTCGACCGCGCTGCCGAAAGCATCGGATTGAGTGGTGCCGGCCTCGAGGTCATGGCGCTCGCATCGGTCAGGGCCACCCGCGAAGCGACCGTCAACCACGATGGCCATGCCCTGCCGGTCATCGTCGGCACGCCGATCGCTGGCGAGAAGATCAACGGCGAATTTTTCGACGGCGAAAAGAAAACTGCTATATTTCCCGGTGATTTGCCGGCAGATCCTGAAGTTCTTTTCAAGACGATGGAGACCCGGTCCGGCGCGACCACCTATATCGAGAGCGCTCATCCGCTGCCGGAACTCAGCTTCGTTCGCTTCCGTCCGCCACATCTTGAGGAAACCGGCGGCGGCTTGAAACTGTCGGTACCGCATATCCGCCTCGACCGGGCCATGCAATTCCTGTTCGGAGACCGGCTCGCATGAGTGACGACAGCAACGGCCGCAGCCGCCGTCCCGGTGCCTTTTCAATTGGCGAAGACAAGCCCGCCGAGGCAGCGCCGCAGATGCGGACGCGGCGCGCGCCTGCGAGCTTCGACGACAACGTCGTACTGACCCCCGATGCGGAAGACCCGTTCCGCGAGACCACGCTTGCGGTCGAAGCCCTCGCCTTGCCCGAAGCAAGTCCTCGCAAACGCCGGCTGTCGGTCGGCAAGATCGCAACCGGCGCGCTCGGCATCATCCTTTCGCTTGCGGCAGGCCTCTGGGTCGATCGCCTGCTGCGCGATCTCTTCGCACGCGCCGATTGGCTCGGCTACTCCGCGCTTGCCGTCGTCGCGATCGGGCTGCTGGCGCTGCTGATCGTTGTTGGCCGCGAGCTTTCAGGGCTGATGCAGCTCACGGCGATCCAGAAGCTGAAAGCGGAAACGGAGGCGGCCGCAGCTTCGGCCATTGCGAAACCGGCGCGTGCGGCGCAGGCGAAGCTCGTGCACCTGCTGGCCGGCAATCCGCGAACGGCGCGCGGGCGCACACGATTGAAGGAGAGCGAAGGCGAGATCATCGACGGTCCGCACGTGATCGAACTCACCGAGCGGGAATTGCTGAGCCCGCTCGACCGCGAGGCGCGGCGCCTTATTCTCGCGGCCTCCAAGCGCGTGTCGATCGTCACGGCGGTCAGCCCGCGGGCGCTCGTCGACCTCGGTTATGTCCTTTACGAGTCCGCCCGCCTGATCCGCGCCATGGCCGAACTCTACGGCGGCCGCCCCGGCACGCTCGGCCTGTTGCGGCTGATGCGCGACGTCATCGCCCATCTGGCCGTCACCGGTTCGATCGCGGCTGGCGACAGTCTCATCCAGCAGGTGCTCGGCCACGGGCTGGCCTCGAAGCTCTCGGCGCGCCTTGGCGAAGGCGTCATCAACGGCCTGATGACGGCACGCATCGGCATCGCCGCCATGGATCTCTGCCGTCCCATGCCATTTCGGGCGTTGAAACGTCCGGGTATCGGTGACTTTCTCTCCGACCTCAGCCCCGGCGCCGGGCGCGTTCTCGGCGACAACGGCGAGAAGTAAGCTCGCTCTGACAATAGGCTGAACGTTTGCAAGCGAATCGCAACCGGGCTCTCCCGGTCGCGATCCTGCTTCGCGCAGTGCCGACAGCTGTTCGATTGCAAGCGCATGCTAAGGCAGGCAATGACCAGGCCGCGAAAGCCTGTGAACAACTGGTTTTCCGGCCGCGATCAGCCCCGATATCCGCCAGACAGAAACCGTCCATTAACCATTTGCGCGCAAATGTGGCATCCAGTTTCGGACGTTGACTCATCAAGGATCGTTTATGTTCTCGCGCCCTTCTTTGATCGCTCGCGGCGCTGCCGCTTTTGCGCTGGCAGCCACCGTCGGCCTTGCGACACCGGCTTTCTCCGGCGCCAAGGACAAGGTCTTCTTCGAGAAGGTCGCCGGCCAGTGGAAAGGCCCGGGCGAGATTGTCGCCGGCAAGTACAAGGGCACCAAGTTCACTTGCGACCTCTCCGGCGAGCCGGTTGCGGGCGATGAGACCGGCATCAAGCTCGACGGCTTCTGCCGCGTCGGCGTGTTCAAGCAGCCGATGTCGGCGCTGATCACCCAGAAGGGAAACACCTACACCGGCAAGTTCCTCGATGGCGCCGAGGGCAAGGGCCTGGATATCATTTCCGGCAACGTCGCCAAGGACAAGGTCGTCGTCGGCATCAACCGCAAGAAGCTGAATGGTGCCATGATCGCCCGCCTGCAGGACGACCAGACGATGAACATCACAATTTCGGTCAAGGTCGAAGAGACGATGGTGCCGGTCATCGGCGTCAGCCTCAATCGCCAGATCGACGCAATCGCCGTCGGCTCGATCAAGTAAACGTCAAACGCCCGATCAAACGACAAAGCCCCGGCATAGACCGGGGCTTTGTCGTTTGTGGATTGTGTTGCGGTCCTGTTCAGGCGCCTGCGCGCCACCAGCCCATGTGATCATCGGCAATCTCGATGCCGGCGACGTCAGCCTGCTGCAGCCAATCGCCGACCGATCGGCCGCCAACGGCCATGTCGGCGGCAAAGTCGGCAAGCGGCATCAGCACGAAGCCGCGCTCGGTCATCCTTGGATGCGGCAGCTCCAGCCGCCCGCCTGCCTGCGCCACACCTTGGAAGGTCAGTACATCGATGTCGAGCGTGCGCGGCCCCCAGCGCTCGTCGCGCACCCGCTTCATCGACCGTTCGATTTCAAGGCAGGCGTCAAGCAGGGCTTCGGGCGCGAGCGTCGTCTCGACCTTGGCGCAGGCATTGTAGAACCAGGCCTGGTCCGTCTTGCCCCAGGGTGGCGTGCGGTAAAGTCGCGAGACCGCCTCGACCACGCAGTCGTCGCGGGCATCGAGCAACCGAAGCGCTTCGGCCATCGCCTTGCGCGGGTCGCCGAGATTTCCGCCAAGCCCGAGCGTTGCAGCCCGCCAAGTCACCTCAGACGACATGCTCGACCGTCACTTCGACATAATCGAGCACGCCTGGAACCGGCGCATTCGGCTTACGGATCGAAACCTTGGCACGCTTGATCTGCGGGAAACGCACGCAGAGCGTCTTGGCCACTTCCAGCGCCAGAGCCTCGATCAGATAGCGGCGGCGGCCGGTGACGATGCGCTCGATTTCCTGGAAGGCGATGCCGTAATGCACGGTGTCTTCGATCGAGTCGTCGACCAGCGCCGTTCCCTGCTCGACTTCAAGCTCGGCGTCGACGAAGAAGCGCTGACCGAGAAGCTCCTCCTCGTCGAAGACGCCGTGGCGCGCGAAGAAGGCGCAGTTCTTGAGGGTGATGATATAGGTCGCGCTCATGCTTCTCAGTCCCATCGGCTTTCTTGGATCGCGATGATTGCGCGGTCGAGCCGTTCCGCAGTCATGCGCGTGATTGGTAGTCACAGGTTCAGGCGGAATACGGGCGAGTAAGGCTCACCTCGCTCTGGCGTGCAGCATAGCATCCGCCATTGCCAGTGCATCCTTGCTGTTTGCGACATCGTGTACGCGGAAAATCGCGGCGCCGGCAACGCGCAAAAGCGCCGTCGTCGCGGCCGTCGCCATGTCGCGATCGGCTGCCTCGCGGCCGCTGACCGCACCGACGAAGCGCTTGCGCGAGGTTCCGACCAGGAACGGCAGTTCGAAACGGTGCAGTTCTGCGAAGCGCGCCATCAGTTCCAGGTTCTCGTCCGTGTCCTTGGCAAAACCGAAGCCCGGATCGAGGATAATGCGATCCCGCTCCACGCCGGCCGCTGCCGCGATATCGAGCGACCGGTCGAGAAACTCAAACTGGTCGGCGATCACGTCTGCGAGTTTTTCACGGCCCCGGCCGGTATGCATGATGCAGATGCCGGCGCCGGTCCTGGCGGCGACCGTGGCAATGTCGGGTTCGCGCTGAAGGCCGTGCACGTCGTTGACGATATGCGCGCCCGCGTCGACCGCAAGCTGGGCGGTGGACGCCCTGTAAGTGTCGACGGAAATCAGCGCATCGGTATCGCGGGCAAGCGCTGCGATCACCGGCAGGATCCGCGCCTGTTCCTCCTCGGCGCTGACGGCCGCCGCATCGGGCCGCGTGGATTCACCGCCGATATCGAGGATCAAGGCGCCCTCCTCCAGGCAGCGCACTCCTTGTGCCACCGCCGCAACGGCATCGATGAAACGGCCGCCATCGGAAAAAGAATCCGGGGTAACATTCACGATCGCCATCAAAACGCCACGCGGCCCCAGTTCGAGGCTGCGTCCGTGCGCCAGCTTCCAGTTAAATTTCTGAAATGGATTGTAAGTCATTTTCCCTCACCATCCGTATACGGCCGGGAGCCATCGTTTTGCTGTTGCGCCGGCGCTGGCTATGCCCCAAGCTTGATTGAAGTTCAACCGAAGAGAACCACGCATTGATGTCCCGAGTACGCGTCCCGTTCAAAGTCGCCCTTCTTGCTCTCCTGGTTGCCGCCCCGTTTGGTACGGCCTCGGGCGAAACCGTGGTGAACAAGAGCTTCTCCTATTTTTCGATCGGCGGCCGGACTGCGGAAGAACTGGACAAGGCACTCTCGGCCAGCGGCCCGATGATGAAATCGACCGGCGCCCGGCATCCCGGCGCCACCCGCATCAAGTTCGGTGGCTCGATCACCTATGTCAGCCGCAACGGACGCTGCGCCGTCGGTTCGGCCCGCGTCACGCTCAACACGCGCATCATTCTGCCCAAATGGAAATACCGCCGCCAGGCCGGACGTGACCTCGCACTCGTGTGGGACACGCTGTCGAGCGACATCAAGCGCCACGAGGAGCGCCACGCCGAAATCGCCCGCAATCACGCCCGGCGGATGGAAAAGATGTTCCTGGCGCTGAAGCCGCAGGACACGTGCGAAGAGATGCAGGAAAGCGTTGCCCGCGCCAGCGCGACCGCGATCGAGGCGCATGACAAGGATCAGGCCCGCTTCGACCGCACCGAAGCCGCGAACTTCGACAAGCGCATGATCCGTCTTCTACAATACAGGCTGGAAACGCTGAAGAAAGCGCAACAGTAGATAGCAAAGCCGGAACCCCGAAGAAGAGCCTGACTATAGTCGCGGCTCGGGCCATTTCAGCGGCAATACCCACAGTATTTTATTGGTGAAATATAACGATGGCTGCCGGCCGGCGACTCATCTATATTCAAACCATGGAGAGAGGGGCCGGGACAAAGACTAGCCCCACAAATTGAATAGGTTATGCGCGACGCGATTGCGGCGCGAAAAGCTTAGATGTTGCCTTTACTTTGACTTGCGCAACGTTGTTCACTTGAAAAGAAAAAGAAGAAATCGAACAGCGGAGCCGGAACGGGTTCTCCTGGCGTGTCTTGGTGCAGCAGATGTTCCCTCCCTCATCTGTATGCGATGCGCCCTCCTCGCCTCGCTTGTCCAACGACCGGCGAGGCGCTTTTTTTGTGCGGAGGTCTGAAAGACGGGGCGTGAAACGCAGGCCTTAGGCCTGGCGCTCCGGCACGTGCACGACGAGACCGTCAAGCGCATCGCTCATCTTGATCTGACAGGAAAGCCGCGACGTCGGGCGGACGTCGTAGGCGAAGTCCAGCATGTCTTCTTCCATCGCTTCCGGAGCGCCGACGACCTGGGCCCAGGCATCGTCGACATAGACATGACAGGTCGCACAGGCGCAGGCCCCGCCGCATTCGGCTTCGATGCCGGGAACCGAATTGCGAACGGCGTTTTCCATGACCGTCGAGCCGTTTTCGACATCAAGTTCATGGCGCGCGCCATCAAAGGCAACGATGTTAAGTTTTGTCATGTCTCTTTCCGGAATTAACTGGTGGATTGGCCGGGCGCAGGCCTGTTGAGAAGGAACGCCTCGGGCGCAAATTCAGGGAAAGTTCTTCCAACAAATCGGCCGGTCAGTCAACAACGGCCAGCATTCGGTGCATCGCCGCAGATCGCGCCGGTGGCAATTGCCGCCGGCGCGAAGCCTCGAAGCGAGGCGCAGCCATCGGGCGGCAGACAGGGGCCGGGTGGCCCAAGTCCGCCCGGAAGCCGCTAACGGCAGAGCTTCAGAATGAAGAGTTCGGCTTCGAGCACGGCCGCTGCAAGCTGGTCGCAGAGCGGGGCTTCGGCCGGATTGTGCTCGATCGCGCCGGCAACGCTTGCAACGTCGACGGCACCCACCGCCAGGGCTGCGCCCTTCAGCCGGTGGGCTGCCTGGGCGCGGGGCGTGCCCTCGCCCTCTACAATTTCCTTCAAGACCTGGCGCGCCTGGCGCGCAAAGAGTTGCAGCACTTCGATTTCGAGCGCCTTGTCACCCATCGTCTGCACGGCGAGGTGCGCAAAGTCGATCGGCTTTTTGCCTGACGCAGAAGAGTTTCCCGGACTATCCGGGGCTTCAAAGGCAATCCTGAGGGCCGCCATGAGCCAATTTCCCTATTGTTTGTTTGATGTTGGCCTGTTTCCGGCATCGCTCCATCGCGAGCGGTGCCGCTGCCCGCACGATCGAGACTTCCATCTTCGGCGGGCTCCGGCACCTATTGGCTCAAATCCGGGCGCAATATAGGCAGTATTTTGGGAAAATGGTTAATGCTCGTTAAACTCTCTGATTTCCTTATCTTTTCCGGCTTTTAACTCCGCATCGCATTAAGATTTCATTAGGATTTTAATCAACCCCAAGCGCTCTTAATTGTAAGAACCCAGCTAATGTGTCACTACGATACGCTTAGGAACGGACCCGCGTACGAAAATGGCAACCGTTCCGGTGGATAAGCTCGACGCGTGGTCCCATTCGGCCACAAATGCGACTATCCGTCGAGGCAATGCAGTGGGTGATCAGTAGGGTATTGCGTAGATCTGATGCGCGTATCTTGCCGTCACCGCCCATGAGGAAGAGACCCTGCCCGACAACGGGCCTGAGGCGCTTTCCGCTCTGGGCAAAAGGTAATGAGGCGTATCCCTATGGCGACGAAAAAGAGCAATGAGTCGATCGACGAAAAGGCGTTCCAGGCTCTGGAAGCTGCCCTGAAGATTGATTTCGACGAGCTTGCATCGAGCCCGAATGACAAGACTTCCTTGGATGATCCGGAGGAAAATGTGTCTCAGCCCACCAATCAGGCGGCAACGCCCGATCAGAATAAGAAAGCACGGCCTCAGCCGGAACAGTCCCGCGGGGCACGTGCTGCAGAAGCGGCCAAGACGCTCGCTCCGGAACCTGCGCCCAAGTCCCCGTCCCTTTCTGCCGCCAACGACGATGGTCGCCGTTCGCCGGCTGCGATGCTGCGCGCGCTCGACGTGCGCTCCAATCGCGCCGCGATCCGCGTTGCCGCGCTGGTGTCCGTCATCTGGGCGGTTGCCGGCCTTGGTGTCGCCAACCTTCTTTACGGGCCGCAGATCTGGCAGATCCGTTCGCTGAGCGACCTCTCGGCCACGCCTGGCGCCGTCGGCGTTGCGATCGGTATCGTTCTGCCGATCATGCTCTTCTTCTCCTTTGCCATCATGATCGCCCGCGCGCAGGAACTGCGCAACGCCGCGCGTTCGATGGCCGAAGTCGCCCTGCGCCTTGCCGAGCCGGAAACCGCTGCCGCTGATCGCGTCATGACCGTCGGCCAGGCCGTTCGCCGCGAAGTCTCGGCGATGAACGAGGGCATCGAACGCACGATCGCCCGCGCCACCGAGCTCGAAACGCTTGTTCATTCCGAGGTCAACGCCCTCGAACGCAGCTACAGCGAAAACGAACTGCGCGTGCGCACCCTGGTGCAGGAACTCGGCCTTGAACGCGAAGCCATCATCGGCCATTCCGAGCGTATCCGTTCGGCGATCTCCGGTGCCCATGGCAAGCTGAAGGACGACCTGGAGCAGGCGAGCGAAGACATTGCTTCGCGCATCGCGATCTCCGGCGAAGCCTTTGCCTCGCTGATCGATACCCGTGCGGCCGCCCTCAGCGAGAAGTCCGACACCGCCCTGCAGTCGATCGGCAGCATGCTGACGACACGCACCGATGCGCTGCTTTCGGGCCTCACGGCTGCCGGCCTCGGCCTCAGCACCGAATTCGACACCCGGCTTGACCAGCTCAGCGACACGCTGACGAAGCGCGGCGAAGATCTGCTCAGCCAGTTCGAAACCCGCGCCTCCTCGCTTGACGCCAGCACCGAGAAGCTGAATGCGGCGCTCAACGAACGCGCCCGCCAGCTCAACGAAACGCTGATCGCCCGCACCCGCGACCTCAACGAAAGCCTGAGCGTCGGCCAGCACGCCATCACCGGCGGCCTCGACCACGTACTCGCCTCGCTCAACGCCACGCTCGACGAAAAGGGCGCGAGCTTCCGCCAGAGCCTGCGCTCCAGCGCCGACGACGCGATCATGGACCTCGACCTGCGCGGCGGCTTCTTCGAGGAGAAGCTGCAGACGACCGTCGGCCAGCTCGCCACCGCCTTCGACGAGCGCTTCCACGAGTTTGCCTCCGCCTTCGACAAGCGCGCGAGCCTGCTCGACACCAAGCTCATGGAAAGCCTGCACCGCATCAACGAGACCGTTTCGGGCGGTTCGGAGGCGATCGGCGGCGCGCTCGACAGCAGCATCGAGAAGATCGGCTCGGCCCTTTCCGACCAGTCTCTGACGCTTGCGACCACGCTCGGCGCCACCCAGGACTTCATCGAAGAGACGATTGCCAGCCGCACCACGGAACTCGGCAATATGATCGGCGATGCGCACACCCGCATCGACAGCGTGCTCTCCGAAAAGACCAGCGGCCTGATGGGTGCCCTCACCCAGGCCCAGGACCGCATCGAAAACGGCTTCGGCCAGCGTGCCGACGCGCTTTCGAGCGCACTGACGACGAGCGAACAGCGCCTGACCGAAGGTCTGGACAGCCGCACGGCCGCCTTCGTCGACGGCCTGCACGCCGCGCACGCCCGCATCGAGCAGACCCTGCATGGCTCGACCGACGAGATCACCAGCGCGATTGCTGCCAGCCAGCACCGCCTCGACAACACCCTGTCGGAACGCACCCTCGCCCTTTCGACGATCCTCTCCATGGGCGCGGATTCGATCGATACCGCCGTCAGCGGCACGGCCGACCGGCTGGAGCGCGTTCTTTCCGAACGCGGCGAAGCGATCTCCGACGCGCTCACCAACCAGACGACGGCGCTCGACGGCGTCCTCGCCGAGCGCGCCGCCGCGATCACGTCGACGATGTCGTCGCGCGCCAACGAGATGGCCAACACGCTGAGCCGTCACGCCGAAGACGTGGCCGACAGCCTGACCTTCCGGGCAACGGCTGTCGCCGAAACCATGACCGACCGCGTCGGCGACATCGAGCAGAAGCTCTCCGAGAGCGTCAACACGATCGCCGAAAACCTCGGCGGCCGCGTCAGCCTGATCTCCGATACGCTCACCCAGACGAGCGCCCGCATTGCCGAGGATCTGAGCGGACGTGTCAGCAAGATCTCCGACACGCTGACCGAGACCAGCGCGCACATCGCCGACGCCCTCACGGCACGCACCACCGAAGCGACCGCCTCGCTCGCCGGCAAGGCAGCGGAAATCGAGGAGACGCTGAGCGGCCGCGCCGAGCACCTGCGCGATACGCTCTCGTCCACGCACGAGCAGATCCGCGCCACGCTCGACGACCGCATCAACGCCATCAACCTCGCCGTCGGCCAGGGCCGCGACCAGCTCGAAGGTATGCTTGCCGATCAGTCGACCTCGATCGCGACGACGCTTGCCACCAGCGCCAGCATGCTGGAAATGTCGCTCGAAGAGCGCCAGGCGGCACTCGCCGGAGCCATCGACCGCAGCGGCGAAGCACTCGACAGCCGCATGCGCTCGACCACCGGCCATATTGCCGAGCGCCTGGCCGAAACCGCCAACCAGATCAGCCTGGCGGCCGACAGCCTCACCAACCGCGTCGACCTGTCGATCAACGGCCTCAACGACCGCCTCGACGACACCGGCATGCGTGTCGAAACCAGCCTCGGCGCCCTCGAAGAGCGCATGCGCGAGAGCGCCGGCAACATCAGCTCGATCGTCGACGAAACCGGCATGCATCTCGAGACCCGCGTCGGCGTGCTCGAAGACCGCATTCGTGGCACCGTCGGCAATGTCGGCGCCGTGGTCGACGACACCGGCGCGCGGATCGAGAGCAATCTCGGCGCGCTGGAAAACCGCATTCGCGGCAGCGTCACCAATGTCGGCTCCGTCGTCGATGATGCGGCGGCGCGCGTCGAAGGTGGCCTCAGTGCGCTTGAAGACCGTATCCGTGGCAGCGTCAGCGGCGTCAACGCCGTCGTCGGCGAGACCGGTGTACTGATCGAAAACAGCCTCGGCGCCCTTCAGGACCGCATTCGCGGCAGCGTCAACGACGTCAACACCCTGGTCGACGATACCGGCCTGCGCCTGGAAGTCAGCCTCAGCTCGCTCGAAGACCGGGTTCGCGACAGCGTCGGCAGCGTCAACCAGATCGTCGACGGTGCCGGACAGCGTATCGCCGACAGCCTCGGCGACCGCGCTGGCGACATCGACCGCATGAGCGAAATGGCGGCCACCCGGATCACCGGCGCCATCGAGTCCGGTGCGGAGCGCATCGCCGAACGCCTCGGCACCATGGATCGCGCCCTCAACATCGGCCTTGAGAACGTCAACCGCACGATCGAGGGCAAGGCGGCCGTTCTGGTCACCAGCCTGCGCGGCGCCGTTCACGAGGCAACGCAGGATATCGACGCCGAAGCCAACCGCCTTGAAGGCAAGACGTCCGACATCGTCGCCAATCTGCGCAGCGCCGTCGGTGGCGTGGCCGAGGACTTCGATGCCGAAGCCGTACGCCTGGAAGACAAGGCAGCCGGTCTTGCAAACACGCTCCGCAGCGCCGTTGGCGATGTCGCGCAGGAACTCGACGCAGAAACGCTGCGCATGGAAGACAAGGCTGCCGGCCTCGTCAACACGCTGCGCAGTGCCGTTGGCGACGTCGCCCAGGAGCTCGATGCGGAAACGCTGCGCATGGAAGACAAGGCCGCTGGCCTTGTGAACAGCCTGCGCGGCGCCATCAGCGATGCGGCCCAGGAAATCGACGCGGAAGCCGTCCGCTCGGCCGGGCTCCTGTCGAAGGCCGGCGAAGATTTCGCCTCAGCACTTGCCGCGCGCCAGGCGGATTTCGCCAACACGATCGACCAGACGGCAGCCTCCACGGCCGCACGCCATGCCGAGCTTGCCAACTCGATCGAGCAGAAGGCGGCAGCCACCGCAGCGCGTCATGCCGAACTCGCCCGCTCGATCGCCGATGCGGCCGACAGCGCAACCGCACGGCTGGCCGCAACGCACAGCCAGATCGCCAACCACGCCGACAACATCCACCAGGGCCTCACCAATACGGAGAAGGCGCTGGAAGCCCGTGGCGAGGCGATCCGCAACACGCTCGACGACCGCACCCGCGAACTCAACTCGATGCTCGCCGGCCGCTCGATGGAGCTGTCGCGACTGATCGACGAGCAGGCACGCCCGGTCATCGACCAGTATGCGGCGACCGGCCGCGAGGCCGCCGAGCGCATCGCCGCCGTCACCCAGGAAAGCGCCGACCGCCTTCGTGCGGAAAATGCGGCCCTGGTCAACGCCATTGCCGAGCGCACCGGCGAGACGCTGAACGCGATCTCCTATCGCGCCGAGGAGACGGCAAAGGCGATGAAGATGGTCGAGAACCGTCTGCAATCGACCGCCATCGGCCTGATCGATCAGCTCGCCAGCAACAATGCGGCGATCGCAACCGTCATCGACCAGGCGAGCAACAACCTCGGCGAAATGGACCAGCGTCTGGAATCGACGATCGCCCGCGTGTCGGAATCGACCCGCCAGGCCTCCGACATGCTGTCGACCTCCACCCGCCTCATCGAAGGCAAGGTCGACAAGCTCTCCGATATCTCGGCCTCCACCCTGTCGCAGATCGGCGGCATTGTCGGCCGGTTCGAAGACCACTCGCGCGTTCTCGGCCAAGCCTCCGACCTGCTCGGCGCCGCCCAGTCGAACCTCGTCAGCACGCTCGAGGAACGCCAGGATGCGCTTCGCACCCTGTCGGTCGGCCTCGTCCAGCGCTCGGAAGAGATCGAACGCACGATGCGTGCGCTCGAGGGCTTCGTCGACGGCGCCTTCCAGCGCGCCGAAGAGCGCTCGGGCCTCGTTGCCGGCAACCTGCGCAGCGGCATCCAGCAGTCCTTCTCCGATGTCGGTCGTCTGCTGACCAGCGCCGAACAGCGGGCAGCCGAAGCTGCTGAAGCGATGCGCAACACGCTGGCCCAGGCCGGCGATGAAGCCGGCGCCTCGGTCGAACAGGTGTTCAGCCGCGCCGAAGAGCGTTCGCGCCAGATCGCAAACACGCTTCGCTCCGGCGTCGAGACCTCGTTCGCCGACGTCAACAAGACGCTCACTTCGGTCGAAGGCCGTGCGCTCGGCGCGTCGGAAGCCCTTCGGCAGGCGATCGCCAAGGTCGGCGAAGATGCCGGTGCCTCGATCGAAGGCGCCTTTGCCAATGCCGAAGAACGCTCCAAGGAAGTCGCCTCGCGTCTGCGCGGCAGCGTTGCGGCCTCGGTATCCGACATCGAGCGCATGCTTGCCGAGAGCGGCAAGAAGTCCGATGGCGTCGCAGGCCAGTTGCGTGACGCCGTTCGCGTCGCGATCGACGAGGCGATCGGCCGCTTCAGTGGTGCGACCGACGAAATCCGTCGCTCTGCCGGCGAGATCCGCAAGGAACTCGACATGACCCGCGAAGAACTGAAGCGCGGTGCCTTCGACCTGCCGGAAGAAGCCAAGGAAAACGCGGCCGTCATGCGCCGCGCCGTCAGCGAGCAGATCAAGGCGCTGCAGGAACTGTCGGATATCATCGGCAAGTCCTCGACGCAGCTCGAAGTGGCCCAGCCGCTGCGCCAGCAGCCGGCCGCCGCTCCGGTCGCCCGTCCGGTGCAGCAGCAGGCAGCCCCGCAGCCGCAACCGGTCGCACAGCCCCAGCCCCAGCCAGCGGCCCAGCAGCAGGTGGTTCAGCAGCCCGTAGCGCAGCAGCCCGTCGTCGAGCAGCCGCGCCGTCAGGAACCGGCACCAGCGCTCCGCGGCAGCCTCGGCATCGAACAGCCCGCCGTTCGCCAGCCGGCGCCGTCGCAGGCCGTCAGCAACGAGGTCGCCGAAGGTGGTGGCTGGATGCGCGACCTGCTCCGTGCGGCGTCCCGCGAAGAGGCACCCTCGCCCGCGCCGCAGCGCCCGGCCGAGGCCCAGCCGACGGCACGGACCGGCGACAGCCGCAACCCGCGCCACGTGGTTGAATCGCTGAACTCGCTTTCGGTCGATATCGCCCGCGCCATCGATCACGATGCGTCGGTCGATCTGTGGCGCCGCTACCAGCGCGGCGAGCGCGACGTCTTCACCCGTCGCCTCTACACGCTCAAGGGCCAGCAGACCTTCGACGAGATCAAGCGCAAGTACGACCGCGAGCCGGAGTTCCGCACCGCCGTCGACCGCTACATCGCCGATTTCGAAAAGCTGCTCGCGGACGTCGCACGCAACGACCCGGACAAGCGCATCACGCAGACCTACCTGACGTCGGATACCGGCAAGGTCTACACGATGCTCGCCCACGCCGCCGGCCGCTTCAGCTAAGCGAGCCCGGATAGAGAACAAGGAAAACGGCCCCGTCTCGTGACGGGGCCGTTTTCGTATGCGGGGATATCAGAGAAGAGAAGCGACTGATCGCTTCCGCTCGGATGTGGCAAGCCCTCTATGACGCGGTGTGCTTTTCAGGCGCTCTCTGCGCCCGTGCGCCGTGCTATCGAGCTTCTCGCTGCTTCAGGACCACTGCCCGCGAGCGGAGCCGGACAAGCGGGATTTGGGTTCGTCGGCAGACGTCGTGAACAACGCGTTGTCGACGCCCTGTACAGCCACACTGGGCGAAGCGACGGGATCCGACCAGTCAGCGCAGCGGCGAGCAGCCGCCGACATCGGCGGGCTTGACCCGGCCCGCCTGCAGATCTTTCAGGTAAGGCTTGTTCGGGTCCGGTCCGCCGAGCGCGCCGTCATAGGTCGCACGGTCGATCTTGAGCATGCGGCCGCTTGCGGCGAAGCTCACCATCTCCTTCTTGTTCACATAGGCCGAGGCGACGTTGAGCCGGCAAAAGAACGTCCTCTCGCCATTGCCGACAACCCAGCCCCAGGCGCCGGATTTGCCTCTGGCGAGCTTTCCGGTGGTGTAGCCCTGCTTGGTGAGCGCCGAATAGCTTTCCGCCTGCGCGATGCCGGGAACGAAGGCCAGGCCGATCGCGACGGCGACCGCCAGGCGTTTGCGCGAAATATACATTGGGTTTCAACCTCTTAAACAGAAAACGACAAATCCGAATACGACGCCGCATCCGGATGGTGCAACCTAGAACGCAGACGTGATTAACGCGCCCACGAGGCGCGCAGGCACTCGGAAGCAAGTGCCGGTCACCCCTCGTTCTGCCGAAGGGCTCTCGGTTTGTGCTGCAAGCCGGCGACGTCACCCCAGTCGGCCGAACGCGAGAACTCGGTCGTGTGCAAACGTTTGCCAAATACAATCGTTTGCATACGACGGCGACATCTATCGACGGCTGGCGGCGGACAGTCTCGATAGGTCGCGTGCCCGATGGTCCGTCTGGAAAACGATTGCAGAAGCCGCGAGAGGAGCTGAGACTTGCCTTGCTGGGCGGACGACGAGGCACCTCATGTGCCGGGGCCAGAGGCCGCGTGGCGTTTCCGCGTTCAAAGGCGGAGGATGGTGCGTATGTGCCGCTTGGCCCCGATCATGAGCCAAGGCACATAGGGCTTCGCCGAACCGGCGTTGCCTTCCTCACTGCCTTGCATGAGGCCCTGAAACGCAAAAAGCCCCGGACGAACCGGGGCTTTTCGTTGGGTCTTGGTCGTACCGGCCTGAGCCGGAAACCGATCAATGTTCCTTGTTGGCGTAGACCGACTTCTTGGTGAGGTACACCAGGCCGGTGAAGATCAGCAGGAACACCATGACCATGAAGCCGGTGCGCTTGCGCTCTTCGAGGTGCGGCTCGGCGGCCCACATCAGGAACGCCGAAACGTCCTTGGCGTACTGGTCGACCGTCTGCGGCGTGCCGTCGTCATAGGTGACCTGGTCGGCGGAGATCGGCTGAGCCATCGCCAGCGCGGCAGCGTTGGCGAAGTACGGGTTGTAGTGCGTGCCTTCAGCGACTTCGACGCCCTGCGGCGGATCCTGGTAGCCGGTCAGCAGCGCGTGGATGTAGTCCGGGCCACCTTCCTGGTAGGGCCAGAACATGTCGAAGATGAACTGCGGGAAGCCGCGCTCGATGCCGCGTGCCTTGGCGATCAGCGAGAAGTCCGGCGGAGCTGCACCGTTGTTCGATGCGGCAGCCGCTTCCTTGTTCGCGTAAGGCGACGGGAAGTGGTCGGAGGCGACAGCCTTGCGGGTGTACATCTCGCCGTCGGCGTTCGGGCCGTCCTGGACTTCGTAGTTCGCCGCGAAAGCCTTTACCTGTGCATCCGAGTAGCCCAGGCCTTCCAGCGTGCGGAAGGCAACCAGGTTCATCGAGTGGCAGGCAGAACAGACTTCGGTGTAGACCTTCAGGCCGCGCTGCAGCTGGCCCTTGTCGTAGTGACCGAAGGGACCGGCAAAGCTCCAGTCCTGCTGTTCCGGCTTGTGGATCGGATAGTGGGGCGTACCGCCGCCATGCTCCTCGCCGCCCTTCGCCTCTTCGGCAACAGCCGCACCGAGACCGAGACCAGCGACGACAGCGAGTGACAGAATGCCTGTAACAAGCTTTTTCATTGTTGTGGGTTCCTTATCAATCGCTGTTCTGATCAGGCGCGCGCGGCGGCCGGCTGCGCCTTGGCATTCTGCTTTTCCAGCACCGCTTCGGTGATGGAATTCGGAATGCGCTTCGGCGTTTCGATCAGGCCGAGGACCGGCATGATGACGAGGAAGAAGCCGAAGTAGTACAGCGTGCCGATCTGCGACATCACGACGTACAGGCCTTCTGCCGGACGCGAGCCGAGCCAGCCGAGCAGGATGGCGTTGACCACGAAGACCCAGAAGAACAGCTTGTACCACGGACGGTAGACGGCCGAGCGGACCTTGGACGTGTCGAGCCAGGGCAGGAAGAACAGGATGATGATCGAGCCGAACATCACCAGAACGCCGCCGAGCTTGGAGTCGATCGGGCCGATGTTGAAGGTGATGGCGCGCAGCATCGCGTAGAACGGCAGGTAGTACCATTCCGGAACGATGTGAGCAGGCGTCTTCAGCGCGTCAGCCGGAATGTAGTTGTCCGGATGGCCGAGGAAGTTCGGCTGGTAGAAGACGAACCAGGCATAGATGATCAGGAAGACGGAAACGCCGAGTGCATCCTTCAGCGTCGCATAAGGCGTGAAGGGAACGGTGTCGGTCTTGGACTTGACTTCAACGCCGGTCGGGTTGGTCTGACCCGTTACGTGCAGGGCCCATATGTGCAGGACGACGACGCCGGCGATCATGAAGGGCAGCAGGTAGTGCAGCGAGAAGAAGCGGTTCAGCGTCGGCTGGTCAACGGCGAAGCCGCCGAGCAGGAACTGCTGGATCCACTCACCCACCAGCGGGAAGGCGGTGAAGAAGCCGGTGATAACGGTCGCGCCCCAGAAGGACATCTGACCCCAGGGCAGAACGTAGCCCATGAAGCCGGTCGCCATCATCAGGAGGTAGATGACCACGCCGAGGATCCAGAGGATTTCGCGCGGAGCCTTGTACGAGCCGTAGTAGAGACCACGGGCGATGTGCAGGTAGACGGCGATGAAGAAGAACGACGCGCCGTTGGCGTGCATGTAGCGCAGCAGCCAGCCGTGGTTGACGTCGCGCATGATCTTTTCGACCGAGTTGAACGCAACGGCGGTGTCGGCGGCATAATGCATGGCCAGCACGATACCGGTCAGGATCTGGACGATCAGCATGACCGAGAGCATGGCACCGAAGGTGTAGGCGTAGTTCAGGTTCCGGGGAACCGGATAGCTGATGAAGCTATCGTGGATCAGACGCGGCAACGGCAGACGGGAATCAACCCATTTCTCAATGCCAGTCGTCGGCGTGTAGGTTGAATGTTCAGCACTCATTATCAGTAGTCCCCTCAACCGATCTTGATAACTGTGTCGGATACGAACGAGAAGGTCGGCACGTGAAGGTTCTCCGGCGCCGGACCCTTACGGATGCGGCCGGCCGTATCGTAGTGCGAACCGTGGCAGGGACAGAACCAGCCACCGAAATCACCGGCCTGGCCAAGCGGCACGCAGCCCAGATGGGTGCAGGAACCGATCATGACGATCCAGTTTTCCTTGCCTTCGCCGGCGGAACGATCGAGGTCGCTCGCGGTTGCATCGGCCGGAAGGTTGGCGTTGCGCGCAACCTGGTCCTTAAGCTCGTCGAGCTGGACGGCCTTTGCCTCCTCGACTTCCTTCTCCGTACGGTTGCGGATGAAGATCGGCTTGCCGCGCCATTTCGCGGTCAGCGACATACCGGGCTGCAGGCTCGATACGTCAACCTCGATCGAGGCGAGCGCGAGCGTTGATGCATCCGGACGCATCTGGTCGATGAACGGCCAGGCGACGGCGCCAGCGCCAACGACGCCTGCCATACCGGTAGCCAGATAAAGGAAGTCGCGGCGAGTGGGCTCGCCCAAGGCCTCGCTTGAAGTGTCGTGTTCGCTCACGGCTAAACCATCCTCTCACGCAATATTGCGGAAACCGCATCCGCCCCCGGCGAAATTCCTGCCCCTTGCGGTTTGATCCAGGTCAAGGAACCACGCCCTATTCATAGTGCTGTCGCCCCGTCGCCCTGCAGTTGCAAATGCGACATCGGCACAGAATCCGAAAAGAATCGGCGCGCACACGGCACGCAGAATCCCCGTCAATCCGGCGCGTTCTATGCTTGATCGCAAATTATGTCCAGCCTTGACAAGGGGATGTGGGCAGATTGTCGCGGGGAAAAGCGCGGCCAATTGGCACAAGGACTTGACGGCCATCAGTTAGGCGGAATTTGCACCCGCCGGATGGGCCTGGAGGCGTCCGAAGAGCGCCTTACTCCGCCGCCTCTTCCCGGGCGAGAAATCCGCCGGACTGGCGTGACCAGAGGCCGGCGTAAAGCCCGCCGCGGGCAACAAGTTCGGCGTGCGTTCCCTGTTCGACGATCCGTCCCTTGTCCATCACCACCAGCCGGTCGAGTGCCGCGATCGTCGACAGCCGGTGAGCGATCGCGAGCACCGTCTTGCCCTGCATCAGGCGATCGAGATTGGACTGGATCGCCGCTTCGACTTCGGAATCGAGCGCCGAGGTCGCCTCGTCGAGCACGAGGATCGGCGCATCCTTCAGCATCACCCGGGCGATCGCAATGCGCTGACGCTGGCCGCCCGAAAGCTTGACGCCGCGCTCGCCGACATGGGCGTCGAACCCCTTGTGGCCGCGCTGGTCTTGAAGGTCGGCGATGAAATCATAGGCTTCGGCTTTCCGTGCCGCGGCGATCAGCTGCTCCTCGTTCGCATCGGGGCGGCCGAAGAGGACGTTGTCGCGGATCGAGCGGTGCAGCAGCGAGGTATCCTGGCTGACCATGCCGACCTGGGCGCGCAGCGATTCCTGCCTTACGGTCGCGATATCCTGCCCGTCGATCAGGATGCGCCCGCTTTCAAGGTCGTAGAAGCGCAACAGCAGATTGACGAGCGTCGACTTGCCGGCGCCGGATCGGCCAACGATGCCCACCTTCTCGCCCGGACGGACGACGAGAGAAAAGTCGTCGATGACGCGCTCGCCCTTACCGTAGTGGAAGCGCACGTGTTCGAAGCGGATTTCCGGCTTGCTCACGGCAAGCTCCGTCGCGTCCGGCCGATCGACGAGACCGATCGACTGCGAGACCAGTTCGGCCGAGTTCTGGATCGTGCCGATGTTGCGCATGATCGAATTGAACTGCGTCATCATGCGGCCGAGCAGCATGTTGAGCCGCAGCACCAGCGCCAGCGTGAAAGCGACCGCGCCGGAGCTGATCGAGCCCGCGAGCCAGAGATGGATGGCATAGACCGCGATCGCCGTGATCATCAGGCCGGAAAGCAGCGCCAGCGAAGCACGCACCGCCGTCAAGAGCCGCGTGAACGGGATGACCGCGCGCTGGAACCGGTCGAAGCCGCCGCGGATATAGCGGTCGTTCTCCTCGTCGCGCCCGAAGAGCTTCAATGTCTGGATGTTGGAATAGGCATCGACCATGCGGCCGTTCAGCATCGACGCCATTTCGGCGGTATCGCGCGCGTGCTTGCGGATGCGCGGAACGAAAAAGCGCGCCAGCACCAGGAAGACGACGATCCAGAAGCCGACCATCGCCGCCAGGCGCCAGTCGAGCTGCGCCACCAGCGCCATGGTCGACGCGGTGTAGATGACGATGAACCAGACGACCTGCAGCAGGGAGACGAGCAGGTCGCTCGTTGCCTGTGCCCCGGCCCAGACCTTGGTGACGATGCGGCCGGAAAAGTCGTTCTGGAAGAAGGTCAGCGACTGCCGGGCGACATGCACATAGGATTGCCAGCGCACCAGGTTCAAAAAGCCTGTCGTGATCGCCTGTTCTTCAACGAGCGCCGCCAGCGACACCGCGACGAAGCGGAAGACCATGACCGTCAAGAGCATGAACAGGAGTTCCGGCCCATTGGCGGCGATCAGACCGCTCCAGCCGGCTTCCGGCTTCACGGTGTCGAGCAGATCGACGAGCCGGCCGACGAAATAGAAGAGCCCCGCCTCCAGCATAGCAACGAGGCCGCCGAGCACCGCCATTGCGATAAACGGTCCTTTGGCCTGGCTGGCATAGAACCAGGCAAAACCCCAGAGCGATTTCGGCGGCTGCAGGCGCTCGCGCGGTGCGAAGGGCTTGATCCAGTTCTCGAAGAGGCTGACGATGGCGCTGAGCATGGTTCCGATATAGGCGGTTCGGCGACAACAGCAATCGGTTTCGACACAATTGCAGATTACAAATGCGTAACGTCTAACGAAAGAGGCCCGCCGCTCATTCGAACTGCGGGCCTTGGGTTGCTTACTCCGCTGCCTCTTCCTTCTCGACATCGTCGGCGATGAAGCCGCCCGACTGGCGAGACCACAGATCGGCGTAGAGACCGCCATGGGCCACGAGCTCGGCATGCGAACCGGTCTCGACGATGCGGCCCGCCTCGAGGATCACCAGCCGGTCCATCTCCGTCAGCGTCGACAGCCGGTGGGCGATCGCGATCACCGTCTTGCCTGCCATCAGAGCGAACAGGTTCTCCTGGATCGCCTGCTCGACTTCGGAATCGAGTGCCGAGGTCGCCTCGTCGAGGATCAGGATCGGCGCGTCCTTCAGGAACACGCGCGCGATCGCGATGCGCTGACGCTGGCCGCCGGAGAGCTTGACGCCGCGTTCACCGACCTGGGCATCCAGGCCCTTGCGGCCCTGGTTGTCCTCGAGCCCCTGAACGAAGTCCCAGGCATTCGCCTTCTTGGCCGCCGCGATGATCGCCTCGTCGTCCGCTTCCGGATGGCCATAGGCGATGTTGTCGCGAATGGACCGGTGCAAGAGCGAGGTGTCCTGCGTCACGACGCCGATTTGCGAGCGCAGACTGTCCTGCGTGACGGTGGCGATATCCTTGCCGTCGATCCGGATCGCGCCATCCTCCAGGTCGTAGAAGCGCAACAGCAGGTTCATCAGCGTTGTCTTGCCGGCGCCCGAGCGACCGACAAGGCCGATCTTCTCACCCGGCTTGATGTCGAGCGAGAGGTGATCGATGACGCCCTTGGCCTTGCCGTAGTGGAAGCGGATGTTGTCGAAGGCGATTGCCCCCTTCTCCGCTGTCAGCGCCTTGGCGTCCGGCTCGTCGACGATGTCGTGCGCCTTGGTCATCATGCCGATGCCGTCATAGACCGTGCCGATATTCTCGAACAGCGCCGAGACTTCCCACATGATCCACTGCGACATGCCGTTGATGCGCATCGCAAGGCCGACGGCGATCGCGATCGCGCCGACGGAGATCGCACTCGTCAGCCAGAGATGGATGCCAAGCGCGGCGATCGCAAAGAGCGCGATGCTGTTGTTGGCATAGACCAGCACATGAAACAGCGTCACCTTGCGCATCTGGCGATGCACCGTGTCGAGGAAGCCGTCCATGCCGTCACGGGCATAGCCTTCCTCGCGGCCGGCATGCGAGAACAGCTTGACCGTACCGATATTGGTGTAGCTGTCGACGATCCGGCCGGTCATCATCGAGCGCGCGTCCGCCTGCTCCTTGGAGATCTTCTGCAGCCGCGGCACAAAGTAGCTCACGATGCAGATGTAGATCGCCAGCCAGATGCCGAGCGGGATCACCAGCCGCCAGTCGGCGGTAGCGACGACGGCGAGCATCGTGACGAAGTAGCTGACGACATACACGAAGACGTCGAGGATCTTCATCACGGTTTCGCGCACGGCCAGTGACGTCTGCATGACTTTCGTTGCCACGCGTCCGGCGAACTCGTTGGCAAAGAAGGTCATGCTCTGGCGCAGCAGGTAGCGGTGCATCTGCCAGCGGGCGATCATCGGATAGTTGCCGAGCAGC
Organism: Ensifer sp. KUDG1; assembly: GCF_050434285.1. Taxonomy (NCBI): domain Bacteria; kingdom Pseudomonadati; phylum Pseudomonadota; class Alphaproteobacteria; order Hyphomicrobiales; family Rhizobiaceae; genus Ensifer; species Ensifer sp. KUDG1. The sequence goes on along the minus strand of NZ_JBNDIG010000002.1, from coordinate 778,000 downwards.
ACCTGGTGCATGATCAGCGAATCGATCGCCACCAGGCCCGGCAGGCCGATGAGGACGAGCGCGCCCATCCAGAACAGCCGTCCGCCTTCGGCGGCAAGGAAGCTCTCGCGGTCGGCGCTCGACAGCCAGTCCACCATGTTGCCGAGGAACTGGAACAGTGCCACCTCGCCAATGGCGATCAGCGCCGTGCAGACGGACATGATGACGAGCCAGGGTGCCGCCGGCTTGGAATAGTGCCAGCAGAAGCCGAACAGGGTCTTCGGCGGAACCGTCGGTTCCTCCGCAGGGTAAGGATTGAGGCGGGATTCAAACCAGCCAAACATAACATTGCTCCTTCAGAGTATTTTGAAGGAAAGCGGGATTTCGCCCCGCATTCTTATGATGAAAAAGTCAGTCCGGAAATGCAGCCCACAAAGGGCTTCGTCTTCCGGAGTTCCGGAAGCGCGTCGATCTCGGTTAAAAGATAGGTCGCGGAACCGGTCAGGCCAAACGGTGGCCCACTACTCCAGGAAGGCGTGTCAACATCGATACATTCATGTTTGCCTCCGTCGGTTCGCGTTGAAGAGGTCCGATCTCTACCCTTATTCGCGCTCGCATGCCAGATTGTCGCAGGCACTTTTTTGCCCAATTTTTCATCGCTCCGACCGCTGTTGCCGTTTCGGCACAGATTAGCGCGGGCAAAATGAGCGACCTGAAATTGACGGCCATGCCGTTCGATCGAGGGTGGATCGCTCATGCATTCGGTGCGATAGGAGCCGCCATCGATATTCGTTCCGCCCCTATCTCCCGGAGCAGCCACGACCCCATGAGCAATCTGCGCATCGCCCTCTACCAGCCCGACATTCCCGGCAACACCGGCACGATCCTGCGTATGGCGGCCTGTCTCGGGCTTGGCGTAGACGTGATCGAGCCCGCCGGCTTCGACCTTTCCGACCGCAACCTGAAGCGCGCCGGCATGGACTATATCGCATCGGTGGCGCTGACCCGTCACGTCAACTGGGAGCGCTTCGAGGAGTGGCGTGCTGCGAGTGGACGCCGCCTGGTGCTCGCCTCCACCAAGGCTGCCCTGCCCTATACCCGCTACGATTTCCGCCAGGACGACATCCTGCTTTTCGGGCGGGAAAGCGCCGGCGTGCCCGACCACGTGCACGAGCGCGCCGACGGCCGCATTCTCATTCCGATGGCCGACGGCCAACGCTCGCTGAACATCGCCATCTCTGCCGCGATGATCGCCGGCGAAGCGATCCGGCAGGTTTCGCCGCTCTGATACCGATTCCATAGCCGTCTCCATGGCGGCGGTCCGAGCCTCTGAGATCCCGCCGCCTTTCACACGCGGCGCATCAAGCCGCGACTTCGTTGTAAGGCTTGGTCTTGCGCGCCTGCTTCAACACCCGCGACCACCAGGTCAGGCGATCCATCATCAAAAACAGCGGCGCGCGCAGCTCCTCGGGCTTGTAGAGGTTGCCGGCGGCGTCGAACTTCGACCAAGCCTTGGGGAAGGTCAGCCCGTCGCGCAGCGTCACCGCATGCAACTCTCCAAACACCTGGCGCAATTGCTCGACTGCGCGGATGCCGCCCGAAGCGCCACCATAGGAAACGAAGGCGACTGGCTTTGCATGCCAGGGCTCGTAGACCGAGTCGATCAGCTCCTTCAGCGCCGCCGGGTAGCCGTGATTGTATTCGGGGGTGACGACAATGAAGGCATCGGCCTCGGCGATCTTGCGCTCCAGCCATTCGCCGGGATTGACCGCGGCGCCAAGGCCCCGGGACGTCCTGAGCCTAGCCGGATCGATGATCGTCAGCGTGAACGTATCGGAAGCCGAAAGTTCCCGGATCAGCCAGTTGGCGACCGTGTCGCAGAAGCGACCCTGGCGCGCGCTGCCATAGATCACGGCAAGGGTCATTTTCTCAGTCATGGGGATCAAGCTCCAGTTGTCTCAGTCATGGAGCCAATGCTATAAAACCTCAATATTAGTTGAGGTCAATAGCCGTCATGACGATTGTGAAGCAAAGCGAATTGCGCCGTGAACTGACCGTGGGCGAAGTGGCGGAGCGCAGCGGCGTCGCCGTCTCCACCCTGCATTTCTACGAGGCCAAGGGCCTCATCCGCAGCAACCGCACCCGCGGCAACCAGCGCCGCTATCCGCGCGGCGTGCTCAGGCGCGTCGCGGTCATCAAGGTGGCGCAGCGCACCGGCATACCATTGTCGGAAATCCAGGACGCTTTGTCGGTGCTGCCGGACGATCGTCCGCTGACGGTCGAGGATTGGGGCAGATTGTCCGAAACTTGGCGCGAACAGCTGAACGAGCGCATCGCCAACCTCATGGCTTTGCGTGACCACCTAACAGGCTGTATCGGCTGCGGCTGCCTGTCCTTGCGTGAATGTCCGCTGCGCAATCCGCACGACGTGCTGTCGATGGAAGGCGCTGGCCCAAGGCTCATGGATGAGGACGGCCACCCTTAAGGGCGGCCTCGACCGGAGGCGCCCCAATATGGTCATTGCGCGGAGAAGAAGGTGAAGGCAGAACTTAGACGTCGCGTTGCGATAATCGTCCCACTTCTCGCCCTCATCCTGTTCTCATGGTTCTATTATCTTGACGATCGCGCTTGCGCCCCAGGGGATCGGCAATGCGTCGTCAATACATTCCTGGCGCTTGCCCTGGGGACCGTGATACTTGGACTGACCGCGATCATTAATCTATTGATTCTTCTCGGAAAAATTCTGATCCATTTTCAGGATCGAGATCGCGTTTGAGCGTTGCTCCGCCTTGGTGCGCAGGTTACTCCCGCGTGTACCGACTTGACCGGTTAGCTTTGAAAAAGCGGCAGGGCGACGGGTCAATCCGCGCTCGGCAGGCGGCGCATCGTGAACTCGATCTCGTCGCCGTCGAGCTGTCGCCAGCTTTCCACTTCGGTCCAGTAGGCGGCCTTCGGCCAGGTGTCGAACCATTCCCGGGCCTTGGCGCGGGCAGCACTGCGATCGAGCCGAAAGGTTTCCCGCACGAAAAGGCCATCGCCTCGTGTCGGATTGTCCCGGCGATGCCGGGCGATCTGCCGCCGCAATCCATCGAGCGGCGGGCCTGCAGGTATTCTTGCCATGGGCTATACCTCTGGATTGTAAGATAGTGAGGCAAGCCAGCCTTTGCCAGAGCTTTGTGCGCGTGCGTTTGACCGGCCTGATCGCGCCGCGGCAGAGTGGCCGAAGCGGCTGGACCGCCGTTGCCATCAGCGCCAAAGTGTGAACTGTGACGACTTCACTCGAATCGGCGGTATTTCATCGGGATATCCCGCCAACAGGACGTAATTTCATGGAACGACCGCAGCTACCCCAGGGGCTCCCCGCAGACATCGAAGACAAGAAGGCGGAGGCGCGTGCATGGTTCGAGGGGCTGCGCGACACCATCTGCGCCGCCTTCGAGGCGGTTGAAGACGAGTTGACAGGGCCGCTGTCCGATCGCGCCCCCGGCCGCTTCGTCGCCAAGGACTGGAGCCGTGAGGACGGCAAGGGCGGCGGTGGCCGCATGTCGATGATGGAAGGCCGCGTCTTCGAAAAGGTCGGCGTGCACACCTCGACCGTCTACGGCGAATTCTCACCGGAATTCCGCAGCCAGATCCCGGGTGCTGCCGAAGATCCCCGTTTCTGGGCCTCGGGCATTTCGCTGATCGCCCATCCGGTCAATCCCAACGTGCCGGCGGTTCACATGAACACCCGCATGGTCGTGACGACCAGCAACTGGTTCGGTGGCGGCGCCGACCTCACCCCGGTGCTCGATCGCCGTCGCGTCATGACGGATCCCGATACCCAGCTCTTCCACCGCGCGATGGAGATCACCTGCGGCCGCCATGCCGTCGCCGATCATGCCAAGTTCAAGAAATGGTGCGACGACTACTTCTTCCTGCCGCATCGCAACGAGGCGCGCGGAACCGGCGGCATCTTCTACGACTGGCTGCACTCCCCGGAAGAGCAAGGCGGCTGGAACGCCGACTTCGCCTTCACCCGTGATGTCGGCAAGGCGTTCGCCATCGTCTATCCGAAGATCGTCCGCACCAACTTCAATACGCCCTGGACCGAGGACGACCGCGACGAACAGCTGGTACGCCGCGGCCGCTATGTCGAGTTCAACCTGCTCTACGACCGCGGCACCATCTTCGGCCTGAAGACCGGCGGCAATGTCGAGTCCATCCTGTCGTCCCTGCCCCCGGTCGTGCGCTGGCCGTAAGGCTCAACGGCACCACAAAGAATGAGAGAAGCGCTTGCGCCGCGCGGACGCGCTTCTCTCCGGGATCACGCGCAGCGTGCGCCCCAGCGGAAAACGGCTCCCTGAACCGTTCCGGGCTTATTCAACATCACTTGCAGATCCGCACCTTCTTCCAGAAGAGCTTGCCGTCGGCGCCATAGGCCCGTTCGGTCTTGAGGACGCAGCTCGGCTTGCAGCCGTAGCTGTAGTTCGCTGCCTTCGCCGGTATGGCCAAGGCAAATGCCATCGTCGTCGCCAGAGCCATGGCGAAGCAAGAACCGCGCATTTTGTATATCCCCGTGTGACTTAACCGCGACGGAGCCGCCCGTCGCCTGAAGCGAGCCATCGCACGGATCGGGCTCATCCCGCTGTTTCGAATGAAACAGGCGAACAAAGCGCGCCGTCTGGCGTTTCACTTTCGTCGAGCGAGGTGAAAACGATGATCTTCAAGAAGCGCACATTTTACGGCGACGAACCGGAGCGGCAGGCGGCCGATCACCCTGCGGAACTGGAACGCCGCGTCGCCCATCTCCTGGCGGTCACGCCCGGCCTCGATGCCGCCGACGTCACGGTGACCGGCAAAGGCAACACGATCCTGCTCGCCGGCTTCGTGGCAACAGCAGCCGAAGTTGCGCGCGCCGAAGAGGCGGCCAGGCACGTGCAAGGCGTCGCGGAAGTGATCAACCGGATCGAGACGGTCGTCGCGCGATAGAGAACGCCTTCGGCGTCCCTAGATGGAACCGAGCGTCCAGCTGACGATTTCTGCGGAAACCGTGGCGAAAGCCTGGTCCATGGCGTTGATGAATGCCGTATTGCCCGTGCCCCTCACCGCAGCCGAGGCGCGAAACGCCTTCGCCGCCCGCACCGTGCCGTTGCGATCGTTGAGGATCTTGGCGAAGATTTCGACATTGGCCACGTCGGTGCCTTCGGTCGAGATCTCGAAGGCGCGGATTTCGGTGATGACCTGGTAATCGATTGCCAGGCCCTGGCCGGGCTTGCCGACGCCGCCGACCTTGCCCGTGTCCTCGAAGGCCTGGACGAGCTTCGACTGCACCAGCTTCGGCAGGCGATCGCTCCACTGCGCCTTGGCGAGATATTGCAGTTCCGCGCCGGAGAGGCGGATGACGACCTGATCGCTGTCGAGCGCCTTCAGAGCCGTGGGCTCCGGCACGAGGATCTGCTTGCCGGTGGCTGCACGACCTTCAACGGCCGGCCTTGCCGAAAGACTGTAGGTGTCGTTGACCGCTTTGGTACCGCAGCCAGCAAGTCCTGCTGCCAGCATGATCATCAGGGCGGAGCGCCACGCTCCCGCTACTCGCACGCCCACCAGCCCTGAAAAACTCATACTGCCGTTACCTTTGTCCCACACAACTTCGGCGCATTCCGGATCGAAACACACCACCCGGCCCCACGCCGGCTGTGCCCACCGACTCAGCGTCGGGTGCGGCCATCATATTGCTTTACCGTCTCACCGCCAAAGAGAAGACGCTGCGGATCCTTGTCGAACGTGGAGATCGTGTTCTCCAGGCTCTGCACCGTGCGGCGCGTATCGGTGACGAGCGCCTCGACGTCGCGCAGGCCCGAGCCCGAGAAGCGACGAAGGTTGTCGGCGATCGGCCCGATCTGCGCGTTCAGATTGTCTGCCATCTTGCGGAAGGACTCGAGCGTCGCGCGGGCATCGGCCGAAAGCGAAGGCGCGTCGGCGTCGCCGAGGAAGCCGTCGACCTTGACGAGGATGCTATCGACCCGGTTGGCCGAAGCGTTCAGCTTGCTCGCGAGCTGCGTCACGTCGGTGATCGTGCGGTCGATGTCCTGCTGGCGCGCCGTGATCTTCGCGGCGAACTGCGAGATGTTGGCGACGGTCTTGCGAGCGTCGGCGGTCGCCGCGGTGATGTCGTTGACGACGAGCTCCACCTTCTGCTTGTCGACCGAAGCGACCAGCGTATCGACCCGCTCCAGCGTCTTCTGAGCGTTCTTTCCGAACTGCTCGTAGGTTTCCACGGTCTGCCGGAAAGCCGCGATGGTCTCGGAAACGCCGCCCGAAGCCTGCTTCAGGTCGTTGCTGATCTGCTCAACATTCGAGACGATGCGGTCGATCTTCTTCGGGTCCACCGACTTCACGAGCGTCTCGGCCGTCTCGAGGGTCGAGTCGAGCTTTTTGGATGCCGCGCTGACCGAGCCGGAGAGTTCCGTCACGCTCTTGAGGAAATCGTCGATCGCGCCGGAATTGTTCGCAAGCGCGTCGGAGAACTTCTCGGCATTGCCGATCGTCTTGGTGAGCGGACCGCGCACGTCGGTCACGAAGCCCTGGATATCTGTGATGGCGCTGTTGGCGCGATCCATGATCTGGTCGGCCGTGGCGAGCAGGCTGGTAACGCTCGACTGGTCCGCAAGGATGCGGGCCTGGGTACCCTTTTCGATCGCGGTCTTCAGGATGTTCTCGTCGCCCTTGTGACCGCCGCTGAGCTCGATATAGGCAGCGCCCGTCAGGCCCTGCACTTCGAGCGTCGCCTTGGTCGACTTCAGCACCGGCGCATCGACCGAGACCTCGGTCAATGCGATCGAATAGCGCGGGTCGTTGGCATCGATCGCGAGGTTGCGAACCGTGCCGACGGGAATGCCGTTGAAGCGCACCGGCGAGCCGACCGAAAGGCCGTTGGCCGACCCCGGAATATTGACCACCAGCTCGATCATCTCGCCGCTTCGGCCATACTGCGACATCCAGTAGACGAAGCCGAATGCGGCCGCGACCACGAACACCGTGAAGAAACCGACAATGGCGTAGTTCGCTTTCGTTTCCATTCGTACCGACTACCTTCGTGGCCGCTTCACCGGCTCTTCCTTCGATCTCAACACCTGGGCGTCAAAACCGCACCTTGCGGAGCGCGATGCGTCCAACGAACGCATCGCGCAAGGCTCCAACATTTGTTTCCGGATCATACCCGCTTCAGGCCGTTCGCCTGACGCCGGATGCTCCGGTCATTGATCGTGGCGAACGATCGATCGTGCCCGCTTGCCACGGAAATAGGACTGCACCCACGGATCGTCGCAGGCGAGCATGTCTTCAACCGTGCCTTCGACCAGAACCTTCTTCTTGCCGAGAACCGCGATGCGGTCGCAGACCGAAAAGAGGCTGTCGAGGTCGTGACTCACCATATACACGGTCAATCCCAGCGTGTCGCGCAGCTTGGCGATCAACTCGTCGAACTCGGCCGCCCCGATCGGATCCAGCCCCGAAGTCGGCTCGTCGAGGAAAACCAGGTCCGGATCGAGCGCCAGTGCACGCGCAAGTGCTGCGCGCTTGATCATGCCGCCGGAAAGCTCGGACGGGTATTTTTCCGCCGCCTCCGGTGCAAGACCGACCAGCTCGATCTTCACCCGCGCCAGCTCGTCCATCAGGCTTTGCGGCAGGTCGAGATATTCGCGCATGGGCACCTGGATGTTCTCGCGCACCGTCAGCGCCGAAAACAGCGCCCCGTGCTGGAAGAGAACACCAAGGCGCATGTCGAGCGCGATGCGCTCGCCCTCGGTGATGTTGTCGTAGTCGGCGCCGAGGATCTCGATCTTGCCGGACCGCTTCGCAAGCAACCTCAAAACGGTGCGCATCAGCACCGATTTGCCCGTACCCGACGCTCCGACGAAGCCGAGGATTTCGCCGCGGTAGATCTCGAGGTTCAGCTTGTCGAGCACTATGTTGGACCCGAAACCGACCGTCAGGTCGCGAACGGAAAGCACCGACTCCCGCTCGTTCGCCTCGGTCGGCTGGTATTCCTCGTGCCTCTTTTCGACTGGGTTCACGCTGTTCTCCGCATCAGAAATCAATGGCCGCGTAGAACATGGCGAACAGCCCGTCGATCAGGATCACGACGAAGATCGACTTGACCACGGAAGACGTCACGTGGCGGCCGAGCGACTCCGCGCTGCCGCCCACCTTCAAGCCTTCGACGGCTGCCACGACGCCGATGATCAGCGCCATGAACGGCGCCTTGATCATGCCGGCGGCGACGGACGAAAAATCGACGGCTTCCTGCAGCCGCGCAAGGAAGGTCGGGATGGTGATGCCGGAATAGCCCCAGGCGACGAGCGCCGCGCCGACCAAAGCTGCGAAGTTTGCGATGATCGTCAGGAGCGGCAGCGCGACGGTCAGCGCCACGAGGCGCGGGAAGACCAGAACGCCGACCGGGCTCAGCCCCATGACCTTCAGCGCATCCACCTCTTCGCGCATCTTCATCGAGCCGATTTCGGCGGTGATCGCGCTGCCGGAGCGGCCGGCGATCATGATCGCCGTCAGGAGCACGCCGATTTCACGCAACTGCAGGATGCCGACGAGATCGACGACGAAGACTTCGGCGCCGAAATAGCGCAGCTGGAACGCGCCCTGCTGGGCGATGATGGCGCCGATCAGGAAAGACATCAGCGTGATGATCGGAACCGCCATCACGCCCATGCGGTCGATCTGGTGAACGATCGCCGCCGGCGAGACGCCGCTGTGCCGTCCAAGCTTCAGCTGTGCACCGCGCACCGCGGAGCCCAGAATATACATCGCCGCGACGATATCTTCCCACGTCGCCGCCATGACCTCGCCGATCGGGGCGAAGATGCGCTGGAACAGCGGCAGCCGTTCGCTGCCCTTGTCCGGAGAACGCAGCTCCGCCGGCAGGGCATCGATCAACTCGACATAGCGTTGCCCGCCCTCGGCGAAATGAACGTTGTCGCGCGACGGTCCGACGATGCGGGTCATGAAGCGGCGGATGATCCAGGCGCCTGCGGTATCCATCGCCGTCACACCGGACAGATCGAACTGGGCTGCCCCGTCGCCCTTGCGCGCAAGGCCATCGAGCTTTGCCGCCATCGCCTCGGCGGTCTCGTGCCGCCAGGCACCGGTGAAGACATAGCTTCGCCCGCTGCCAGTCTCGGACAGCGCGACATCGGCGGTCATCTTGCGGGCGGCTTGCGACACGTGTCTTCTGTTATCCCGATTTGCCCCTGCAAAACTCGTCCGATCTCGATAGATTTGAGGACAAGATTGTGCAGCAGACCTAAAGTGTTACCGCGAGCGTTGCGCGTCCGACCGGAGGCAACGACTGTGTAAAGATTCGTAAATCCTTCCACCGTCATAACGGCTCGCACCTTTGCTGTCACCCGAACGTTGCGGCGCTATGACGCCGGGCCAACAGATTACCTGCCGGAGACGCTTTCATGTCACTTTCCCTCGATGCCGCCGTGGAACATTTCCCGATTGCGGGCACGTTTACGATCTCGCGCGGCTCCAAGACGACGGCAAGCGTCGTCACTTGCCGCATAGGCGATGGCGTCCATACCGGCTCCGGCGAATGCGTTCCCTACGGCCGCTACGGCGAAACGCTCGACACGGTACTGGCAGAAATCGCAGCCATCCGTCCCCGCATCGAGGCCGGGCTCAGCCGTGCGGACCTGCAGCGCGAGATGAAGCCGGGTGCCGCCCGCAACGCCGTCGATTGCGCCCTGTGGGACCTGGAAGCAAAGCAGAAAAACCAACCGGCCCATGTTCTTGCCGGCGTTTCTTCACCGGAAGCATTGACCACGGCCTATACGCTTTCACTTGCCGAACCCGACGCGATGCGCCAACAGGCGGCTAAGTACGCCCACCGCGCGCTCCTCAAGGTCAAGGTCGGAACGGCGGATGATGCCGCCCGGATCCGTGCGGTGCGCGCCGGTGCACCCGAAAGCCGCATCATCCTCGACGCCAACGAAGGCTGGACGCCCGAGACCCTCGCCTATCACTTCGCGCTCTGCGCCGAGGAACGGATCGACCTGATCGAGCAGCCGCTGCCGGCCGGACGAGACGAGGCGCTGGCAACGGTCGCCCGCCCCGTTCCGATCTGCGCCGATGAAAGCGTGCATTCGACCGAGGACCTCGCAGCCCTCGTCGGCCGCTACGATGCGGTCAACATCAAGCTCGACAAGACCGGAGGGCTGACCGAGGCGCTGCGCATGCACGCGCAGGCAGATGCGCTCGGGCTCAAGGTCATGGTCGGTTGCATGGTCGGCAGTTCGCTGGCCATGGCTCCGGCCATCCTGGTGGCCCAGGGCGCGGATTTCGTCGATCTCGACGGACCGCTGCTGCTTGCCAAAGATCGTGAGCCTGGCCTGCGCTACGAGGCGTCGCTCGTCTTCCCGCCGGAGCCGCGCCTCTGGGGCTGAAGATACCAGGCGGTGACGGCAAAGCAGCAGCCGGCAAAGGCGACGACCGACATGGAATAGAAGCCGTTGACCCCGTACCAGTTGTAGAAATAGCCGGACAGGAACGTGAAGATCGCCGTGAAGATGCCGGTATAGAAGAAGTAGAGCCCCTGGGCCGACGCTTCCTGTGATTCCACCACCCGCTCGACCAGCTTGTGCTGCATGCCGGTGTGCATGATCGCATAGGTGAAGGCGTGGAAGCACTGCAGGATGAAATAGCCGCTGAAGCCAAGATCCATCGGGAAGATGATCCAGCGCACCACGGCGAGAAAACAGCCGGACAGGATCATCACCCAGACACTGAAACGGCGGCTGATCGCCTTGGCGAAGATGAACATCGTCACCTCGGCCGCCACGCCCGCGCTCCAGAGCAGCCCGATCTCGGTACCGCTGTAGCCGATGTGCTGCCAGTAGATCGCCGAGAAGGCAAAGAGCATCGCGTGGCTGGCGTTGACCAGCGTCACCCCGATCAAAAGCAGCTGCAGGTCGAGCTGCCGAAGCGACTTCGGCGGTGGCTCGGTCAAGGCCGTGATCGGCGACGGCCGCCGCGGCTTGCCGACCCGTGGCGCGGCATAGGCCATAACGATCGTCAGGCCAAAGCCGATCGCCATCGCCGGAAGCACCATGTCGCTGCCGAAAATGCCGACCATCCAGCCGCCGAGCATCGTCGCGCCGATGAAGGCGACCGAGCCCCAGAGCCGCATATGCGCATAGTCGAAGCCCCAGCGCCGCACGCCTGACAGAGCGATCGCCTCGACGATCGGCACATAGGGCGAATAGACGGCCGACTGCAGCGTATAGATGACCAGCACCGGCCAGAACTCACGGAAGTAGAACAGCACCAGCGCCGTTGCGAGCGACAGAAAACCGGACCAGATCAGCACGATCGCCCGCTCGCCGAGCCTATCGGCAATGACGCCGGCGATCGGAGCCGTGATGACGCGCACGAACATCGGCAGCGCCAGAACGACGCCGATCTCGAAGTCGCTCATCGACAGCGTGCTCAGCCACATCGGGAAATACGGCATCGCGAAGCCGTTGACGATCAGCGGCGCACAGAAGAGCAAAGCAATGCGAAGCGCAAAATGGCGCGGCGGAGGGCCCACATAGGCGGGCGCTTGGGAGGGAATCATCGTCTGACCTGATGGCTGTGCCCACTCTCTAGCACGAGGCGGGCGCGCCTCGCCATAACCTAGTTTTCGCGACATGACTTTCGGTGCGGCGCGAAGATCAGGCCGCGCGCTGGGTCAGCAGTTGCGCAAGCAGCTTGTCCGCTTCGCCGGATGCTTCGCCTTCGCTGGCGCCGCCGCGCATCTGGTGCCAGGTGATCAGCTCCATCGTGCCGTCGTGGTGCTCGGCAATCGCCGTGCAGCTTTCCACCCAGTCGCCGGTGTTGATGTAGCGGATGTCGCCGATCTCCTCGATCACGGCATGGTGGATGTGACCACAGATCACGCCCTGTGCATCGTGGCGGCGCGCCTCTTCGGCGACCACCTTCTGGAACTCGCCGATGAAGTTGACGGCGTGCTTGACCTGGAGCTTCGCCCAGGACGAGAACGACCAGTAGGGCATGCCGAGACGCCTGCGGACCGCCGCAAGGCCGATATTGATGGCGATCGCCGTGTCATAGGCCCAGTCGCCGAGATAGGCGAGTACGCGCGCGTTGCGCACGACGACATCGAATTCGTCGCCGTGCAGCACGAGGTACTTACGGCCGTCGGCCCCCTCGTGCATGTAGCGCTGCGCCACCTCGATACCGCCGAAATGCACGCCTGGAAAGTCGCGCAGGAACTCGTCGTGATTGCCGGGGATATAGACGATGCGGGTGCCCTTGCGCGCCTTGCGCAGGAGCTTCTGCACCACGTCGTTGCAATTCTGCGGCCAGTACCAGCTGCGCTTCAGCCGCCATCCGTCGACGATGTCGCCGACCAGAACGATCGTCTCCGCTTCATGATGCCGCAGGAAGTCGAGCAGATAGTCGGTCTTGGCCGCCTTGGAGCCGAGATGGACATCCGAGATGAACAACGTCCTGAGCTTTCGTACGGAGTTGTCTTGCTGCGCCGCCATCATGCCAGCCTCGTCTCTGGTTACGCTTCGTGCCTTCGTGAAACCAGACTCGTGTTTCAAGAAGATGACATCAACATTGCGTTGCCGGTCTGCCGCCGAAATCAGCACTGCAAAACTGTACCTCGCTTCGAATTCATGCCAAAAGGCACGACCACGAATGAGGAATGTGAGAGCATGAATACGGGCGACAAGACGAAATCCCATACCGGTCCGGCCAGCGGCGACATCGACCAGCAGGCCCTTTTCTTCCACCGTTATCCCCGCCCGGGAAAGCTCGAAATCCAGCCCACCAAGCCGCTCGGCAACCAGCGCGACCTGGCGCTGGCCTATTCGCCTGGCGTTGCCGCCCCTTGCATCGCCATCCGCGACAACCCGGAACAGGCAGCCGATTTTACCGCCCGCGCCAACCTGGTTGCGGTCATTTCCAACGGCACGGCCGTGCTCGGCCTTGGCAATATCGGCCCGCTGGCGTCGAAGCCGGTCATGGAAGGCAAGGCGGTTCTCTTCAAGAAATTCGCCGGCATCGACGTCTTCGACATCGAAATCGATGCGTCGAGCATCGTGCGCATGGTCGACGTGATTTCGGCGCTGGAGCCGACCTTCGGCGGCATTAACCTTGAAGACATCAAGGCACCGGAATGTTTCGAGGTCGAACGCCGCCTGCGCGAAAAGATGCAGATCCCGGTCTTCCACGACGACCAGCACGGAACGGCGATCATCGTCGCCGCTGCCATCCTCAACGGCCTCGAGCTCGCCGGCAAGGACATCGCCAAGGCAAAGATCGTTACCTCGGGCGCAGGTGCTGCCGCACTTGCCTGCCTCAACCTTCTCGTGACGCTCGGCGCCAAGCGCGAAAACATCTGGGTGCATGACCTCGAAGGCCTCGTCTACAAGGGCCGCGAGGTGCTGATGGACGAATGGAAGTCCGTCTACGAGCAGGACAGCAGCAATCGTGTGCTCGCCGACAGCATCGGCGGCGCCGACGTGTTCCTCGGCCTCTCGGCCGCCGGCGTCCTGAAGCCGGAACTTCTGGCGCAGATGGCCGAAAAGCCGCTGATCATGGCGCTCGCCAACCCGACACCGGAAATCATGCCGGAAGCCGCCCGCCAGGCCCGTCCGGACGCGATGATCTGCACCGGCCGCTCGGACTTCCCGAACCAGGTCAACAACGTTCTCTGCTTCCCGCATATCTTCCGCGGCGCGCTCGACTGCGGCGCAAGCACGATCAACGAAGAAATGAAAATGGCGGCCGTGCGCGCCATCGCCGGTCTTGCGCGCGAAGAGCCCTCCGACGTTGCCGCCCGCGCCTATTCCGGCGAGACCCCGGTCTTCGGCCCGGACTACCTGATCCCCTCGCCGTTCGACCAGCGCCTGATCCTGCGCATCGCGCCGGCGGTTGCCAAGGCCGCCGAGGAAAGCGGCGTCGCAACCCGTCCGATCCAGGATTATGACGCCTATCTCGACAAGCTGAACCGCTTCGTCTTCCGCTCGGGCTTCATCATGAAGCCGGTCTTTGCAGCCGCCAAGAACGCCCAGAAGAACCGCGTGATCTTTGCCGAAGGCGAAGACGAGCGCGTGCTGCGCGCCGCCCAGGTGCTGCTCGAAGAAGGCACCGCCCGCCCGATCCTGATCGGCCGCCCGCAGATCATCGAGACGCGCCTGCGCCGCTATGGCCTGCGCATCCGCCCGGATGTCGATTTCGAAGTGGTCAACCCCGAAGGCGACCCGCGTTACCGTGACTATGTCGAGGACTACTTCGCTCTCGTCGGCCGCCTCGGCGTCATCCCGGAAGCGGCCCGCACGATCGTGCGCACCAACACGACCGTTATCGGTGCGCTCGCCGTCAAGCGCGGCGAAGCGGATGCGCTGATCTGCGGCGTCGAAGGACGCTACAGCAAGCACCTGCGCGACGTCTCGCAGATCATCGGCAAGCGCGACGGCGTGCTCGATTTCTCGGCCTTGAGCCTGTTGATCTCGCAGCGCGGCGCGACCTTCTTCACCGACACCTATGTGAGCTACTGCCCGAGCGCCGAAGAGATCGCCCAGACGACGGTCATGGCGGCACAGGAAATCCGCCGCTTCGGCATCACCCCGCGCGCAGCCCTCGTCTCGCATTCGAACTTCGGTTCGCGCGATTCGGAGAGCGCCACCAAGATGCGCACGGCGCTGCAGCTCGTGCGGGAACTTGCGCCCGACCTCGAGGTCGACGGCGAAATGCACGGCGATGCCGCGATTTCGGAGGCGCTGCGCCAGCGCGTCATGCCGGACAGCAGCCTGACGAGCGAAGCCAACCTCCTGGTCTTCCCCAATCTCGATGCCGCAAACATCACGCTCGGTGTCGTCAAGACCATGACCGACAGCCTGCATGTCGGCCCGATCCTGCTCGGCTCGGCGCTCCCGGCCCATATCCTGTCGCCGTCCGTCACCTCGCGCGGCGTCGTCAACATGGCAGCTCTGGCGGTCGTCGAAGCCAGCCATCCGGGTTGAGATGGCAACGCGGAGATCGCCACCGGTCTTCGCTTTAATTGGGCGCCATGCCGGCGCCGGCAAAACCGTATCCGGATGTCGCGCCTGCCTCAGGCGCGGCATCGCCGGTTTTACGCATCGCCTGCGAATCAACCTCTCTCACGCGGCCGATCGGCAGCCGCAATCAAGGCGCGCACAATTGGTATTACACACCAATCGGGAAAGTTTGCGCTGGACAAAAGGTGAACCTCTAACCATGCTGGGGCCTCGGACGAGATTCGGTGTTGTGGCATGACTGAGCAGCAAGCTGTCCTCGACATGCTGGAAATCCTGGAATGCGGCGGCTGCGTAGAGCCCGCTCATTTCTTCACATTGATGCGCCGAACCTTCCGCATTGCCCATCTGCTCTATCTCGAAGCCGAGCCCTATGCGGACGAGCTCAAGGTCTGCCGGTTGCATCACACCTTTGGCGCCTATGCCGCCGAAATCTACCGTGCCCGCAGCCTTCACCGGATCGATCCGATCCTGAAGCTGGCGCTTGGTGGCGTGCGGCCGGTGGAATGGACTATGGCGCGGCATCGATTCCCGGAATGCGAACCACTGTTCCAGGCCGCCCAGGAGATCGGCATTTCCACCGAGGGCGTCGCCCTGCCATTGCCCTCGCCTGCCGGGCGCATGGCGTTGCTTGCGATCAACGTCAACATGCCGGCCGGCGAATGGACGACCTATCGCCGCCATCACCTGCGTGATTTCCAGCTGGCCGCCAATCTCTTCCACGCCGCCATGCTGGAGCACGGCGCCATGGCCGGCAGCATTTCGACCCGCGAGATGCGTTTGACCGGGCGCGAGACCGAGGTCTTGACCTGGGCTGCCGCCGGCAAGAGCTATTGGGAGATCGCCACGATTCTCGGTATTTCGGAGCGCACCGTGCGCTTCTTCATGACCAATGCGCGACGCAAGCTGAATGTCGTTTCCAACACCCAGGCCGTGGCACAGGCCGTACGACACGCGCTGATCCCCACCGTTTGACACCCGACAACGCACCTCCACCGAAACCCCTCGAAATCTAGTGGCAAATATCGCGCATTTGAACTGTCGCTAGCGACAGTTACGCAACCGCCGCGAGCCTGACAGCATCGCCCCATCCCCAAACTCGGATGGAGAAAACGATGATCAGGATCCTGAACGGAAAGACCCGCGCACAACACCCGGCGGCCGTCGACGACATGTTCCGGTTGCGCAAGCGCGTCTTCCACGACTTCCTGAAATGGGACGTGCAGACCGAAGGCGAATGGGAGATCGACAACTACGACCAGGCAAACCCGCTCTACGTCCTGTCCTATGCCCCCGATACCGGCCGACTGCGCGGCGCGCTGCGGCTCCTGCCGACGCTCGGCCCGAACATGCTGGACGACACCTTCCCGATCCTGCTCGGCGACAATCCGGAAATCCGTAGCGCTTCGGTCTGGGAATCCAGCCGCTTCTGCATCGAGCCGGAGATTTCGCAGGACCGCGCTTCGAACCAGGTGACGGTCGCGGCTGCCGAACTCATGTGCGGCGTCGGTGAGCTTGGCCTTGCTTCCGGCATCAGCCACATCGTCACCGTGACGGATGTGTTCCTCGAGCGCATGTTCCGCCGCATGGGATGCCCGGGCGAGCGCATCGCCGAACCGCACCGCATCGGCTCGGTCTTCGCGGTTGCCGTTGCCTGGGAAGTGACCCCGGATCTGCTTTCGCGGATGAAAGCGGTCGCTGCGATCGAAGGCACCGTTCTCGACCGCCCGATGTCGCTGGAAACCGCTCGCGCCGCCTAAGCGCGTCCGTCGATCGGCACTGTTAACGCAAACCGTCGCTTGTCGTTGCACGATCACCGACAAGCTCTATGATGGAGGCGAAACAGGAATGCCGCTGGCAGCCAACCGCAGAAGTTGGCGCCGACCTGGCAACAGGAAGAGACTTACGCCCCGTGTTCACGCGCCTGAAACACGTCGCTGCGGCCCTCGTGCCTTTGGTTCTGATCGGTGCCGGTCCGTCACTGGCATCGACGGCCTGCGACCGACTGAACGCCCGGCTCGCGCAACTGCCTGACTACGTCGCCAGCAATGCCGATGCGCGCGACTATGCAAGCGCAATCTCACGGCAGAACATCGAACTGCGGCGAGCGAAGAACGACCGCCGCCGCGCCGGTTGCGGTGGCGGCAACGCCATCGGCTACGACGGCGGCGACCCCGACACCTGCGGCGGGCTCAACGGTCTCATCGCCGAGATGGAAGACAATCTGCGCATGCTGAAGTCCGAGCGCGAGCAGATCGTCGCCGGCGGTAGCGACGACAGCCGGCGCCGCATCCTCGCTGCACTTGAGATCAACGGTTGCTATGGCGACCGCGAGGAGTTCGCAAGCTTCGAGCCGGACGTACCGGAAAGCCACCGCAACATCGTTGCCGACCTGCCGCCGGACGACGCCTATGGCCCGATGCTCGGACACGGCGAAGACGGCTACGCACCGCAGGAGCGCTACTATAGCGGCACGCTCAGGACCATGTGCGTGCGCACCTGTGACGGCGCCTTCTTCCCGATCTCTTCGGATGCGACGCCGGCCGATTTCCCACGCGACGAACAGGCCTGCCGGGCTCGCTGCCCAGGGGCTGAGACGGAGCTCTATTTCCACGACCTCAACACGGAAGAGAGCGACAAGATGGTCTCGGCCGTGACCGGCCGTCCCTATACCGAAATGCCCAACGCCTTTGCCTACCGCACCCGCGCCGTCGGCAAGCGCGGCCAGTGCGGCTGCCAGATACCGCAGACCGCTGCAACCACGCCGAAGACGACAGGTACGAAGATCGGCGACGACCAGTCGTCGATCATCGTCATCGAGACGAAGAAGCCGGAAGCAGCGGGCGAGGCCGCCAAGGTGCCGGCCGAAGAGCGGCCCTATGATCCGTCGAAGAACAAGGTGCGCGTCGTCGGGCCCACCTACCTGCCGCAGGAAGAAACTGCGATCGACCTCAAGCATCCGAAGGGACCGGCCTATCAGCCGGTCCAGAATTGATCGGGCGAGGCCTTACGCCTTCTCCTTGCTGCATCCCCATCCTTCCTCGAAAACCAGGTCCTCGAGCGGAAGGCGCTGGCGCCAGCCCTTCACGGCGAGTTCCGGCTGCTGATAGAGGCGGTCGACATAGCCGAGGCAGAGCCAGGCGACGATCTCGATATGGTCGGGGATGCCGAGGATCGCCTTGATCTCGGCCTCGTGGAAGATGCTGACCCAGCCGACACCCACCCCTTCGGCGCGCGCTGCAAGCCAGAGGTTCTGCACGGCGCAGACGGTGGAATAGACGTCCATCTGCGGATTGTGGGTACGCCCGAGCACGACAGTGCCGCCGCGCGTGCGGTCGCAGGTGACGCAGATGCTGAGCGGCGCCTTGCGAATGCCTTCGAGCTTCAACGCGCGATACTTTCCCTGCTGTTCCGCCTCGAACATCAGCGCGGCCTCGTCATTGGCGCGGCGAAACGCCTGCCAGACCCGATCGCGCGTTTCTTCCGCCCGCACCAGCACGAAGTTCCAGGGCTGCATGAAGCCCACGGACGGGGCGCTGTGTGCCGCGGCCAGCAGGCGCCTGATCAGATCATCCGGCAATGGCTCGGGCAGGAATTCATCGCGCACGTCGCGACGTGTCTCGATGGCACGGTAGACGGCCTCCCGCTCTTGCAGCGAAAAGGCACCGGCAGCCGCAAGGCCGCCCTTCGGTTCAGTCAGCATCGTTCGATCCCCAACAATGCGAAAACCTCCCGCCGTCCACGCGGGGTTCGGTCTATCTCGCCAGGCCGGTCTTCTGACTTCGGTTCAACCGATCGCCTCACCTTCCCAGATCGATTGAAGATCCAGTGGCAAAACCTTGAATCAATTCAAGGCCATCTTAGACGCGATCGTCCCCGTCACAGCGTTGGGCACGTTCCGGAATATCGACCGGATTCCCGATTCTCCCGCTTTCGCGGGCACCTGACGACGGCACTAAGTGCACAGGGATTTGAGAAAGACAAGCGGCGCTAACCGGGCGAAACCGGACGCGCCGCTTTCCACCTGCTTCTTTCTGCCTCGCCTCAGAGCGGAGCGACCGGATGCGGCGAACCGTCATAGGCGCCCCAGATCGACTGGTCGAAGCAGATCACCGATCCGGTCATCAGCCCGGATTCGGCCGACGACAGGTAGGCGCAGGCACGCGCCACCTCGGACGGATCGACGAGCCGGCCGAAAGGCTGGCTAGCCGCCGCCTTTTCGAGCCAATCGGCAGCCGCGCCATGAAACTCGCGCTGTATGCGGTCTTCGCCTTCGGATGCCATCCAGCCGATATTCAACCCGTTGACGCGGATGCGGTTGCGAAGCAGCGCATAGGCCGTGTTCTTGGTCAGCGTTTCGAGCGCGCCTTTCGACGAACAATAGGCGGCGATGAACGGCTGGCCGGCCATCGCCGACATCGAGCCGATGTTGACGATCGTGCCTTCGGTCTTCTCGCGCCGCATGACTTTCACCGCTTCCTGCATCAGGAAGAACGGTGCGCGCACGTTGATCGCGAACATGCGGTCGAAGAGTTCGGGCGTGGTGTCGAGGATCGTGCCGCGGTCGGTGATGGCCGCAGCGTTGACCAGCGCATCGACCCGGCCGAATTCGGCGTCGCAAGCGGCGACAACCTTGCGGGCGTCCTCCACCTTCTCCAGATCGGCCTCGACATAGACGACTTTCGCGCCATGTGCCTTGCCGATCTGTTCGGCCTTCGCCCGTCCCTTGGCGGCGTTGCGCCCGCAAATGACAATACCCTTGGCGCCACGCTCGGCGAAAAGGCCAGCAATCGTCGCGCCCAGCCCCTGCGTACCACCGGTGACGATGGCGATCTTGCCCTGCAATTGTCCACTCATCGAATTCCTCCCTCGGAAATGATCGTTTGAAACGGCTGCGGCTCCCGGGTGAAACACGCCGGGAGCCTGTCAAATGGTAGCTCGCGCGTCAGCTCAGCTTGCGTTTCGCCTGCGCCTCAAGCACCGCAAGAAACTCCTCCTCGCCCGTTCCCGCAGTGAGCGCCTCGCGCATCAATTGCGCCTGCGTCTTCGGCGCCAGCCCGCCGATTGGCGGGTCTCGGTCAAGATTGGTCGGGAACGAGTAGCCTTCGGCACAGGAGGCGATGGCATTGGCCGCTTCCGCCCGCGACAGCTTGCCGTTCGCCAGCAAGGCCCGCAAGGCCGGATAGAGCGCCGCGCTCATCGTCAGTCGATCGACGGTTTCCATGGCGCGCCCGAAGGCCGAGGACACCTGCAGCAGGTTGGCGACGCGGCGGATATCTTGGGAGCGGTTGGTGCCGGCAGCATGAAAGAGCGCCGGATTGAAGAAGACGACGTCACCCTTTTCAAGCGGGAGCTGCACGTGATGTGCGTCGAAATAGGCGCGGAATTCCGGCCGGTTGAGCGCCAGATAGCCCGGCACATAGGTCTGGCTATAGGGCAGGAATAGCGTCGGTCCGCTTTCGAGCGGCATGTCGCAATGGGCAACCGCGCCCTGCAGCGTCAGCACCGGCGAAAGCTTGTGGACATGCGCCGGATACTGCTCGATCACGGCCGCCGTCTGGAAGCCGAGGTGATAGTCTCGGTGCGCCGATTGCGCCGCCCCGCCCGGGTTGACCCGGTTGACCTGCGCCGTCATCTGGTAGTTCGGCCCGAGCCAGGCCTCGCTGACGAGCGCGATGACGGCATTGCCGTAATAGGCGGCGAAATTCTCCGGTGCGTTCAGGCAGTGCTTTTCCAGCGAGTTCCAGATGCGGTCGTTGGCGCCGGGCTTGGCGAAGTGATCGCCGCCACCGCTGTTGCTGCGATGTTGCTCTTCGATGATGGCGTCGAAGACCCCGCTTGCGATGTCGATTGCCGCCGTATCGGCATAGGCGCGCTTGAAGACCGCCACGCCGGGGCCCGTTGCCAGCGCCTCGCAGATTTCCGCCAGAACCGAACGCCGCGCCTCGCCGTCGCCGCACGCCGCAATCAACGCGGCGCTGTCATAGATCAGGACGTTCTTTTCGCAGCCGGAGGCATGGGGATAGTCGGACAGATTGGTCTGGCGTTCGACTTCCGCCCGGAACGCCTCGAGATCGCAGGCCTCCTCGGTGAGCCAGACACGGTCGATCCGCTGGCGCGCTTTGTTGTCGGTCTTCATCGCGTTTCCTCCTCTGGAACATCCTGATGAACACGACTATAGGCGGCGGCAAACATGATATAGAGCAAGAATCCATCAAAAATCCATCAGGAGCGCGCAACGATGGCCCATCCGTTTCTGGTCAAGGACATCGCCTTTCAGGCCGGCCTCAGCACCGCGACCGTCGATCGTGTGCTCAACGAGCGGCCGGGCGTGCGCCGCCAGACGGAGGCCCGGGTTCGCGCAGCCATCGAGGAACTGGAAAAGCAGCAGGCCGGCCTCGACATCCAGGGGCGCAAGTTCGCGATCGATATCGTCATGGAGTCGCCGCAGCGCTTTACCGATGCGGTGCGGCGCGCCTTCGAGAGCGAGGCGCTGACCTTCGCGCCCACCGTCTTTCGCTGCCGGTTTCACTTTGCCGAGACGATGCGCCCGCAGGACATCGTGCAACTGCTCGACCGGATCCGGCTGCGCGGAACCGACGGATTGGTGCTGAAGGCGCCAGACGTGCCCGAGATCGTCGCCGCCGTCGCCCGCTTCGAGATGGGCGGCACGCCCGTGGTGACGCTGGTAACCGACCTGCCCCATTCGCAGCGGACGGCCTATGCCGGCGCCGACAACCGGGCGGCGGGCGAAACGGCCGCCTACCTCCTCGGCGAGCGCTTTTGCGGCGCGCCGGCAACCGTGCTGGTGACCCTTTCAAGCGGCCGTTTTCGAGGTGAGGAAGAACGAGAGATCGGCTTTCGCCGGGTGCTGCGCGAGCGCTATCCGACGATCCGGATCGTCGAGATCAGCGAAGGCCACGGCCGCGACAGTGAAACCGGGCTCCTGGCCCATGCAGCGCTTTCGGCCAATCCGGATATCAACGCGGCCTATTCGATCGGCGGCGGCAACCGCTCCGTGCTTGCAGCCTTCGAGGGCCTCGAACGTTTCTGCATGCTCTACATTGCCCATGATCTCGATGAGGACAATCTGGCGCTGCTGCGCGAACGGCGCATTCACTTCGTGCTGCATCACGACCTGAGGACCGATGCACGCACCGCCTTTCGCACGATGATGCTGCGGCCGGGCGCCCAGGCGCCGGCGATCGGCCCGCAGCTCTCCGCCGTGGTAGTGATCACGCCCTATAATGTTCCGGAGTAGCGCGGCCGCCAGCCGGCGCTGAACCTTCAAGCGGCCGTCTGGCCATCGTTCTTTTCGGCCGGCAACACCATGTCGTCGGCCGTTTCGAAGCGATTGCGGCCGCGCCGCTTGGCGAGATAGAGCGCTTCGTCGGCAGCCAGCAGCAACTGGCGCGCCGTCTGTCCGTGCCGCGGTGCAAAGGCAATGCCGGCGCTGCCGCCGACGACGAGCATCTGGCCGTTGAAGGCGACCGGCGTCTGCGCGTCGGCAATCAGGCCTGCCGTCAGGCTGCGGGCCTCGGCCTCGCTGCAATCGCCGAGAATGACCGCAAATTCGTCACCTCCGAGCCGGGCAACCGTGCCCTTCGGCCCGGCGCGATTGCGAAAACGCTCGGCCATGGCCACCAGCACGGCGTCGCCGGCGGCGTGGCCGTGGCGGTCGTTGACCTCCTTGAACTCGTCGAGATCGGCATAGACGAGCGTGAAAGGGTGGGTATTCGCCCGCAGAAGCGCCGCTGCCAGCATGTCGTCGAAGCCGCTGCGGTTCATCAGCCCCGTCAGGCGATCGTGTTTGGCCAGGTGCCGGTTCAGCGCTTCGCTCTGCTGCAGGGCGGCAAAGAGCGTCGAGAAGCGCAGCGCCACGAAAGCCATCAGCAGGGCTGCGACAATCGCCATGATGATGACGCTCGGCAACAGTTCCGCGCGCACGAACCCGCCGGGCGATTTCGGCACCCAGGCGGCCACGAGACAGGACGAATCGGTGCAGCGCCCGACAGACGCATAGGCGTTGCCTGCTGGCCGCTCGTTGAGCGGAACAAAGGCCAGCCCGCGGATACCCAGCCGCGCCGCGATCTCGCGTGTCATCTTCGGCGTGACCGGTCGAACCGCGACCATCAGCACCGGATCGCGCCGTTCCGCCGGAACCACCAAAGTCTCCGGGATGACCGCCTGCACCACCGCAACGCTCATACGCCCGTCGATCTCGCGCAGGTCCACCGCGTGGATGCCGGGCACCGCCGGCATGACGGATTGCGGATCCGGCGTCGTGACATCGAGTTTATAGGTGCCGCCGTTGTTCCTGAGCGCATTGTCGTAGCGGCGCTTGGCCTCGTCCACGAGATCGTCGACCTCGTCGAGCGGCACGCGCGCCACCCCGGCCGGAACCGACACGCCATCCTTGAGCGCCGTCGAGACGTTGCGCGCCGGATCCGTGAAGATGATCCAGGAGAAGCCGTAGTCTTCCCAAAGCCAGCCCGAAAGCTCGTCCGTGATAAAACTGTCGCTGGCGTGCCCGCTCGCCAGTTCCTCGTAGGTCTTGTCCCAGAAGGACACCTGCGCCTGGAACTGAACGACGGCATCCATCTGGTGGCGCAACTCGTTTGCGACGAGCCGGCGCTCGGCCGAAAGTCCGAAACGATCGGCCTCGGTGACCGACCGGTCGAGCACATAGATGAGGCTTGCAATGATCAGGACCGCGACCAGGGTACAGGCGGCATGGATCGCCCAGACCGTCTTGTCCCGTTTTGCCTGCCGCAACGCCTTTTCCACCACGCCAGTCCCCCTCGTCCGCACCGGCCATGCCGGGCATTCTAGCACTTGTGGAGGTGCGATGCGCAACGATGGCAGCCGATACTGAGGGCACCCTAGCGGCCAATATCGAAGTTTGGCTTAAATAAGCTGGTGATAAAATAATTAACGATTTCAACCGACTGAATCAGCCGACAATCAGCGGTCGCAGCGGAGATCTGGAGGTGCGGGCAATCGCCCGCGCCTCCTTCTGCACAGCCTATTGCGGAGCGGCGGCCGAAACGCGCAGCAAGGCGATGATCTCCGCATTGCCTTGCTCTACGGCAAGATCGCGTATCGATGGACCTGCGGCGCCATCCCGAAGGCGCGCATTCGCGCCCCTTTCGAGAAGCAGCTGTACCGATTCCGCCTGCCCGTTGATCACCGCGAAGGCCAGCGGCGTCATCCAGTCGTGCTGCGGCTCCGGTCGGCCGCGGCCGCGGAACGTGCCGAAGGGCGTTTCGATCAGATCCGGCTGCCGGTCGAGGATATCGGCGAGGCGCGCGGTCACACCGAAGGACGCGGCTGCGAAGACATCGAGCGGCTGATCCTTCAGGAAGGCGACCATCTCGTCCTTGCCGTTGTACTTGGCCCAGCCGATCGGCGGTGCATGATGGTAGGGATCGCGGGCTGAGGCATTGGCGCCGTGATCGAGCAGGCGCCGCGCCATCGCGACATGGCCATGCAGCGCCGCCTCGTGCAACGGCGTGCGCGAGGTCATGCGGTTGACGTCGAAGCCGAGCGACAGCATCAGCGCCACAGCGTCGTGCCGGTCCTCGCCCGCCGCCTCGTGCAGGATAGCCGGGTGCGCGGCTTCAGTTCGGGCCACAAGCGTCGGATCCGCGTCGACGAGTTCCCTCGCCTCGTCGGCCTTCACTTCGCCGATGGCACGAGCCAGCCGGTCGACATCCTCCAGCGGCGCTTCGGTCGCGCCACGCGACAGGAGGTATTGCGCCAGCGCCGGATCGCCGCCGAGCTCCGCCCATTGATAGGGCGTGCGCCCCTTGATCGGGCGATTGACGTCGGCACCGTGCGCGACGAGCAGCCGGACGCGATCGGACATCCGCTTTTCCAGCGCCCAGGCAAGCTGATAGTCGAAGACGCGTTCGCCGTTTTCGACGAGGCCGCCATCGTTGCGCACCAGCCAGTTGTTGCGGTCGTCGGCATTGAGGCCATGATCGAGAAGCAACTGGAGGCACGAATTGTCCGGCTCGAACATCCGGTTGTAGAGCGCTTGGCTGTCATTGGCCCGGGCACCGGCATTCAGCAGCAGTCGCGCAAAGGCAAGGCAATCCGGGTGCGGCGGCTGCCGCTCCGGCCCTGCCTCGCCCTCACCGAAAACGCCCGTCAAGGCCGTGAAACGATACTGGCCGTCGTCGAGCCAGTAAGCGTTCGGATCGGCCCCACGCGCGATCAGGCGATCGCCCGCCGGCAGCGACGAGCGGCCGGGAACGCGGGCATAGGCGGCATAGAGCAGCGGATCCCAATCGAACGGACCGCCGCGCTTCTCTGCAAGTTTCGGGTCGCCATCGAGAAAGCGGTCGATCGCCGCGGCGTCGCCGAGTGCGGCGGCCACGTGAATGCTGTCCCCGGCAATTTCAGGATGGTCCTTGAGCAGGTCGAGCGCCTGAGCGAACCGCTCGGGATCGGCGGCGATGTCGCCGAAATAGGAGACCGTCGCCAGAGCGAGAAAGCGGTTTGCGACCTGTTCGGTCGATGGCGTGCCGCTCTCGGCCTTCTCCAGATGCCGCTTCAGCCGCGTCCAGCTGGCGAAGCCGAATTCGCGAGCAAGCACCAGTTGGGCATCCTGAAGGCCCATTGCGGTCGGTTTGGAGAAATAGGGAAGCGCCCGCTGCCTAACACTGGCATCGCCAGCCTTGACGGCCTTCAAAAAAGCCTTGGCCTGCTTGCGGATCGTATCGAGGGTAATGTTCGCGGAAAGATCGCGCGTGATCATGAAAGACCTCCTTTCATTCACGTCCGGTATCCGCGCCCACAGACTGAAAAGAGGTGTGGCAACCAAGTTCAGTGAGACAGGTGGGCCTTGCCCTTCCCGCGGATCGGATGCGCCCTGCGAACGACCGCATCGCTAGCATGGTCCCGATATACTTGTCCAGCGCGGTCAGCTTTCCGGTTCGTAGCGGACGAAGGCGAAACGATCGCTCGACGGCGCCCAGTTCGGAACATTGATCGTTCCCTGCCCGCCGAAGAGCTCGAACAGGATGCGGGCATTGCCGCCGTCCATGTCCATCAGCCTCAAGCGGACATCGAGGTCTCTTGGGTGATCGAAGACATCGCCGTCATAGGAAAGCACCAGCAGGTGCTTACCATCAGGCGACGGATGCGGGAACCAGTCGCCATAGCGGCTGTCGGTGATCCGCGTGACGTCGCGTCCGTCCGGGCGGATCCGCCAGATCTGCATCTGGCCGGTACGGCTGGAGTTGAAATAGATCCATTCGCCGTCTGCCGACCAGTCCGGCCCGTCGTTGCGACCCTCGCCATGGGTCAGCCGCCGCTCCTCGCCGCCATTGATGGAGATCGTGTAGATGTCGAAGACCTGGTCGCGGATGCCGCAATAGGTCACCGTTTTCCCGTCGGGCGACCAGCCGTGCCAATAGGACGGCAGGTTGCGGGTGACGAGCCGCGGCGTGCCGCCTTCGGCCGGCAGCAGGTAGATCGCCGACTTTCCGAACGCGGTCTTGTCGCTGATCGCGATCGTCGCACCATCCGGCGAGAGGCCGTGATCGTTGTTGCAGAGCGTGGCAAAGCCGGTGTCGATCTCCACCGGTTCGGAGCCATCGAGACCAAGCCGATAGAGCCTGCCGTCGCCATTGATGATCAGATGCTCACCGTCCCGCGACCAGTTCGGCGCCTCGACCAGCCTGTCCGTCTGCCAGACAACCCGCGTCTCGCCGGTCAAGATGTCATGGATTTCGACGGAACTGCGCATGCTCTTCTCCTCCGTGCAAAGCCGCTATTTCTTGTCTTCACCGACAGGCAGGGTCGCCAACACCTTGGAACAGACCGATTGCATCAGGATGGAATCGCGCCGATCCCGCCAGGTGGTGACCAGCCCCCAGGCCAGCAAGAGCAGGATGCAGATAAAGGCAACGCCGACGAGAGTAAGGCTTCCTGTCGCAAGGCCATAGATCCCGAAGATAGCAGGCGTCGCGAAATAGCCGACCTGCGCCGAAAGCTGCCGGCCGGGCGAAACGTCGCTCGCCGACCACAGTCGCAGGAGCCGGACTTCCTCCTCCGTAAAGGTGGGACGGCCCTGTCGGCCGTCCGGCTCTTCGGAGCGGGTGTCCACGCCCTAGCCCCGATCGCGGAAACGGTTGGTGATCGGGTAACGGCGGTCGCGGCCAAAATTCTTCTTGGTGATCTTGACGCCCGGCGCCGATTGCCGGCGCTTGTATTCGGCGATGTAGAGCAGATGCTCGACCCGGTGAACGGTCGCCTCGTCGTGGCCGCGGGCGACGATCTCGTCCGTTCCCATTTCCTTTTCCACCAGGCATTCGAGAATGTCGTCGAGCACCGGATAGGGCGGCAGAGAATCCTGGTCCGTCTGGTTGGGGCGAAGCTCGGCAGAAGGCGCCTTGTCGATGATGTTCTGCGGAATGACGATGCCGGAAGGACCGAGCGCGCCCGGCGGAACCGTGGTGTTGCGCCAGCTCGAGATCGCGTAGACCTGCATCTTGTAGAGGTCCTTGATCGGGTTGAAGCCGCCGTTCATGTCGCCATAGAGCGTGGCGTAGCCGACCGACATCTCCGACTTGTTGCCCGTGGTCACCACCATCGAGCCGAACTTGTTGGAGATCGCCATCAGGATGGTGCCGCGGGTGCGGCTCTGCAGGTTCTCCTCGGTGATGCCGGACTCCGTACCTTCGAACGTATCGGAGAGAGCGCTGAGGAACCCTTCGACCGGCTCGGAAATCGGCACGATGTCGTAACGGCAGCCAAGCGCCTCGGCGCATTCCTTGGCGTCTTTCAGCGATTCCTGCGAAGTGTAGCGGTAGGGCAGCATGACCGTGCGCACCCGCTCCTCGCCGAGCGCATCGACGGCGAGTGCCGCGCAGATGGCGGAGTCGATGCCGCCGGAAAGGCCGAGCACCACATTCTTGAAGCCGTTCTTGTTCACATAGTCGCGGAAGCCGAGCATGCAGGCGCGGTAGTCCGCTTCCTCCCGCTCCGGCAGGCGCGACTTCAGGCCATGCTCGCAATGCCAGCCGCTGTCGCCCTTCTTCCATTCGACGATCGAGATCGCCTCCTCGAACTGGCTCATCTGGAAGGCGAGCGACTTGTCGGTGTTGAAGGCGAAGCTGGCGCCGTCGAAGACCAGTTCGTCCTGGCCGCCGAGCTGGTTGGCGTAGATCATCGGCAGGCCCGTCTCGATCACCTGCTTCAGCACCACCTGATGGCGCACGTCGACCTTGCCGCGATAGTAGGGCGAGCCATTGGGCGACAGCAGGATTTCAGCACCGCTTTCGGCCAGCGTCTCGCAGACGCCGAGATCGCCCCAGATGTCTTCGCAGATCGGGATGCCGATGCGCACGCCGCGGAAATTGACCGGCCCCGGCATCTCGCCCGGATCGAACACGCGCTTCTCGTCGAACTCGCCGTAGTTCGGTAGGTCGACCTTGTCGCGGACCGCGATCACCTTGCCGTCGTCGAGCACGGCTATCGAATTGTGCCGGCCGGTCTTTGCCAGCCGCGGAAAGCCGATAATGACGCCCGGACCACCATCGGCCGTCTCGGCAGCGAGCTTTTCGACGGCCTGGAGACACGCCTTCAGAAAGGCCGGCTTCAGAACGAGATCTTCCGGCGGATAGCCGGAAATGAACAGCTCCGTCAAAAGCAGGAGATCGGCGCCCTGGCGCGCCGCGTCGGCGCGCGCCTCACGCGCCTTGGCCAGGTTTCCGGCGATGTCGCCCACGGTCGGATTGAGCTGGGCAATGGCGATGCGAAGGAGCGAAGGGGCGTTTTTATGGGCGGTCATGAGCGGGCCTGTCGGTCTGTCCTGAACGATTGCAGCTGACTTTCGCAATGTTCTTTAGCGCAATCTGCGGGAAAATACCCACAGGCAATCGCAGCGACACGAAAAAAACCGAAAAATTCTGTTTTTCCCGGTCCTTATACTGGGCTGTTCGCGCGGCTTCACGCCACGAAAAGCCACCCTCCATTCCCGTTAAGAAACCATTCATCCCCTGTTCAAAATGACGGGCGTATGACAGTTACACGACGCATTTATGAAATTGGAGAATATGTTGGCCAGTATCGATTCCGCGGTTGCGAGAGGCTCACGTGTCTATGTCGATAGACCGGGCTTCGCCACACGGCACGCCAAGACGCTCGCGGCCACCCGCAGCGCATTCTTCTCCCTCTTCGTCGCAGCCGTTCTGGTGTTCCTCGTCGAACTGATCGTGCGTCAGTCGCTTGCCGATAGCATCGCCTACATGCTCGATCCGACGCGCCCGGCGCTGACGACCGTTGGCGCCTTCTTCCTGATCCTGCTCGCTGTCGACGGCATTTTCGGTCGCGAACACAAGTCGGCCGTGGTGATTGCGCCGCTTGCCATCATCCCCGCCGTTGTCTGCCAGCAGAAACAGGTCTTCCTGTCCGACCCGCTCTATCCGACCGATTTCCTGTTCGGTCGCCAGATCATGGAACTGATGCCGGTTCTGGTGAAGGACCGTCCCTGGACGGCCGTCGGCATCGCTGTCGGCCTGGTCGTCGCCGTCGTTGGCATCGCTCTCCTGCTGCGTTTTGCCTGGCGCACCTT
Organism: Ensifer sp. KUDG1; assembly: GCF_050434285.1. Classification (NCBI taxonomy): domain Bacteria; kingdom Pseudomonadati; phylum Pseudomonadota; class Alphaproteobacteria; order Hyphomicrobiales; family Rhizobiaceae; genus Ensifer; species Ensifer sp. KUDG1. The sequence continues at coordinate 748,369 of NZ_JBNDIG010000002.1, read as the reverse complement.
CCCGAAGCTGACGAAGCGCGAGCGCATGGCCCGCCTCGCCTTCGCGCTGCCGCTGCTCGTCGCCTTCTGGAACATCATGGATTACAACCAGTTCTCCTGGATCCGTGATCGCCTCAAGGTCATCCCGATCATGTGGGACCAGACCGAGAACTACAGGCACAACGGCTTTGCCCTCGCCTTTGCCATCAACCTGCCGATGGCCAATGTCAGCGCGCCCGCCGGCTACATGGCCGACGCGATCGACCGTATTCCGGTGAAGCCGCTCCCCGCCGGCACCTCGCACCGCGGCAAGCCCGACGTCATCGTGCTGATGAGCGAATCCTTCTGGGATCCGACCCGCCTGCCGAACGTCAAGCTTTCGCCCGACCCGATGCCGACGATCCGCGCGATGCAGTCGGGCAACGTCTTCTCGCCGGAGTTCGGCGGCATGACTGCCAATGTCGAGTTCGAGGCGCTGACCGGTTTCTCCAACGCGTTCCTGCCCTATGGCAGCATCCCGTACCAGCAGTATATCCGCAATCCGATCCCGTCGCTTGCCACCTTCTTCCGTGGCGAAGGTTATGTCTCGCGCGCCATCCATCCGTTCCAGAGCTGGTTCTGGAACCGGACCGCAGTCTACAAGGCCTTCGGCTTCGACATGTTCAAGTCGGAAGAGAACATGCCGCCGATGCAGAAGCGCGGCATCTTCGCCTCGGACGAGTCGTTGACCAACGAAATCATCCACCAGGCGGATGCGATGGACGATCCGTTCTTCTTTTTCGCCGTCACGCTGCAGGGCCATGGTCCCTATGAGGCGAACCGCTATGCGAAGAACACCATCAAGGTCGAAGGCGACCTGCCGGAAGCCGACCGGCAGGTGCTGGAAACCTACGCTCAAGGCATCAAGGAAGCTGACGAAAGCCTGAAGAAGCTGATGGAGTGGGCGAAGAACCGTGACCGCGAAACGATCATCGTACTCTTCGGCGACCACCTGCCGCCGCTCAACACCGTCTATACCAGCACCGGTTTCATGAAGGGCGTGACCGCGGAACGCAAAGGTTCGAAGGAGCAGATGAAGGCGCAGCATGAAACGCCGCTCGTCGTCTGGTCGAACAAGACCGGTCCGAAGAAGAACGTCGGCACCATCAGCCCGGCCTTCCTCTCCTACCAGATCCTCAAGCAGTCCGGTTACGAGCACCCCTACTACACCGGTTTCCTCGGCAAGGTGTACGACCAGTACCGCGTCGTCGACCGCTACATGCTGATCCGCAAGAACGGCAAGGAAGTTGCCGAATGGTCGCGCCAGCCCAAGGTGCCGGCGCTTCTGCGCGACTACCGCTTCCTGCAGCACGACATGATGTTCGGCGACCGCTTCTCGACCGACCGGTTCTTCAAGTCGCACGCGGACCTGTTCGCAAGCGCTGCCGAAACCCACTGACACAAGAAGCCGGACCGGTCGCACCCGGTCCGGCTTCGCGCCTTCCGCCATGGCGATATTGGCTGACGCCTGAAATCCCCCACGCCTTAAGCTTTTGATGGTTCTCACGCGGGCAAAGCAAAACCGCTGCGGACTTTTGCGCGACATGCCCTAGATTTCATCCGGCCAACACCGGAGATCCCCATGCCGCATTTCAACGACATTTCGAAACAGCTTTTCGGCAAGCCAATCAGCGAGCTTGGCGAGATCGAGGCCCGCATCCTCGCCCACGCCCGCGATCGCCGCACGCTTTCGACGGATTCCCACGCGGCGTTTACGGCCGGGCTCTCTTTCGGCGACAGGCTCGCGGACAATATCGCCCGGGTCGGCGGCTCCTGGAGCTTCATCATCGGCTTCTGCGGCTTTCTCGTCTGCTGGGTTCTGGTCAATTCGGTGCTGCTCATCACCGGAGCGTTCGATCCCTACCCCTACATCTTCCTCAACCTGGTGCTTTCGATGCTCGCCGCGCTGCAGGCGCCGGTCATCATGATGTCGCAGAACCGCCAGGCCGAACGCGACCGTTTCGCCGCGTCGAAGGATTACGAAGTCAATCTCAAATCGGAGGTCGAACTGATCGCGCTGCATCACAAGGTCGACGACGTGCTGCTGCGCGAGATCTCCGAGCTGCGCGCCGACCTGGCGGCGCTCAACCGTCAGCTCGAACATTACCGCGCGCCGCCCGCACAGCAGTGACCGGATATGGGCCCAAGCTGCACTCACTGCCGGCGACATAACCGGCAGCCTTTGCGCGCATCTCAGAGCCCGCACAAGGGGCGCGCGCAGGTGCCGCAGCAGGGCGAAAACTAGCTCATCTTCATAAACCCTAATTCAACTGTGAATACACATTTTGCAACAATCGCGAAATGCATTGGGATTCAACAACTTATCGGAGTATGAAAAAATTAATATTTGAGGATCACGTTAGGGGTGCAGGGACATTCGAAAAATACAGCAACGTGGGTACGCGGAGATGCTGCAATGTCCAATTTCAAGCGCCTGTTAGGTGGCCGAGACGGGGCCGCTGCGATCGAATTTGCAATAATAGCACCGCTCTTCTTCATGTGCGTGCTGACCCTGATCGCATACGGCGTCTACCTGAGTGCCGCCCATTCCATTCAGCAGATCGCCGCCGATGCCGCCCGCACGGCCATTGCCGGCCTCTCCGAAACCGAGCGTGAACGGCTCGCGACCGACTATATCCGTCGCACGACGATGGATCAGGCCTTCATCAAGTCGTCGCGCATGACCGTCACCGTCAAGGACGACGCCAACAACGCAAACCAGTTCACCGTCCGGATCAAATACGACGCCGGCGACCTGCCGATCTTCAACCTGTTCACCTTCGCCATGCCAAGCGAACAGATCGAGCGCTTTGCAACCATCCGCATCGGAGGGGTCTGATATGCTGTGGAATCCCATGCGCTCCCTCGCCCGTGCCCGTAGCGGCAACATCGGCGTCTCGGCCGCCCTGGCCATGCCCCTGGTCATCACGTCCATGGCGCTGGCGATCGACTACGGCTACCTCACCGTCCAGAAGCGTGAAATGCAGTCGACGGTCGATCTCGCCGCGATCGCGGCGGCGGCCAACGTCTCGTCCGCCGAGAAGGCGGTGCTCAACCACTTCGCCAACAATGGCCTGAACTACGGTGTGTCGACGCCAAACGGTTTGTTGACCATCGATGGTAAGACTTTGCCGCCCGGTGACATCAACACCGCCAAGCTTGACGGTGTCGCAACCGTGACGCGCGGGCGCTACGTTCCCGATCCGTCGGTCGATGCCGGCCAGCGCTTCATCAAGGACGCAACGCCCACGGACGCCGTGCAGGTCATGCTCGAAAGGAAGGGCGACATCTTCCTCGCCTCGATCTTCACCAAGGCGCCGGACCTCAGCGTCTACGGCACGGCAGCCAGTTCGAAGATTGCCGCCTTCTCCGTCGGCTCCCGCCTTGCAAGCCTCAATGACGGGCTGCTCAACTCCATCCTCGGGCAGATGCTCGGCACGACGATCTCGCTAAAGGTCATGGATTACCAGGCGCTCATCGACGCGGACATTGATATCCAGCCGTTCCTGAAGATCATTGCGACCAGGCTCAACCTGACGGCAGCCTCCTATGAGGACGTGCTGAAGGCAAACCTGACGACGCCGCAGCTGCTTGCCTCCATGCGGCTCGTCCAGGGCCTGTCCGGAACGGTCACGGCCGCACTCAAGAGCATCGAGCTTTCGACCTCCAGCGACAAGCGCACCTTCACGCTGGCGCAAATCCTCAACCTCGACCCGAAGAAGAGCCTGCAGATCGACGCCGGCTCCGATTGGGCGATGCGGGTAAGCGCGCTGCAGATCGTCTCCGCCGCAGCTGCGATTGCAAACGGCGAAAACCAGATCGCGCTGAATGCAGTGGCTGGCCTGCCGGGGATCGCATCTGCCAAGGTCAAGCTCGCGATCGGCGAGCCGCCGGTCGAAACGCCGAGCCATCGCCTCGGCACGCCCGGTGCGGCGGTGCGCACGGCCCAGACCCGCCTTTCCGTCGAAGTCAACGTCGACGGTCTGGCTGCCCTTGCCGGCATTCGCATCCGCCTGCCGATCTATGTCGAGCTCGCCTATGCGGAAGCCAAGCTCGCCGATATCCGGTGCTATGGCGGCACGCCCGAAAATGCTTCGGTCAGCGTCGACGCAGTGCCCGGCATCGCAGAGATCGCCATCGGCGACGTCGATCCGGCGGTCCTGTCCAACTTCTCATCCGACGCCCGGGTGCAAAGAGCCAAGCTCGTCGACGCGCTGGTGGTCAAGATCGATGCACTCGCCCATGTCGAGGCGCAGAACCTCAAGCCGACGCGCCTGAGCTTCAGCCCGTCCGAAGTTGCGGCCCGGTCGATCAAGACCGTCTCAACCAAGGACATCCTGACCTCGACGACGCAAACGCTCCTCAACAATCTCGACCTGAACATCCAGGTCCTGTTCCTGACGCTCGGCAGCCCGACCATCGTGCAGCAGGCACTGGCCCAGACGCTCGGAGCCGTCACCAAGCCGGTCGACGATCTGCTCTACAACCTTCTGCTGCTCGTCGGCGTGCGGGTCGGCGAGGCCGATGTGCGCGTCACCGGCGTCAAGTGCCAGTCGCCGGTGCTGGTGCAGTAGTCCCTTCAACGGGGCGCTCGGCGGCAACCGTCAACGCCCCGTTGAACAAATTCAGTTGCTGACACGTTATGCACAAGGTAGCCCTGCTAGAAGGGTACAGCTGAGTGGCAGCTGGCCGGCGGGGTTCCTGGAGTTCCCTGCCCTCGGCGGGCCGCGCGAGCATTGGGGGTGTGCGCAGCAGATGCGGGTGGTGGCAGAGCAGGAAGGTGCTGCGCGGGATGGCTCGCTCACCTTCACAGCGGAAGGTTTTCTTCGTCATCCGGAATTACGCAACGTGCTCCAGGCGAGCGCGCGCGACCTGATGGCCGCCTACGACACGTTTCCCCGCATCGCCCGCCTTGTTGCCTCTCACCAGAAATGGACCCTCAGCCAGGCTGTCTATGCCCTTCACCTCGAGCGCGATCCCGGCAATCCCGAATCCGGGATCACGACCGCGCGCCTCCTCAAGTTCATCCATGAGACCGGCGGCGCCAGCCGCAACACCGCCGCGGCCTTCATCGCCGAGCTCCTGACCTACAAGCTTCTGCGCGATGCGGATGGCGGGCGGGCGCGCAAGAAGATCCGTCCGCTGGAGCCGACGGAAATCAGCGAAGGCGCCATGTTGCGCTGGTTCATGAGCCAGATGGGAACGCTCGATCGCTTCGACGGCAAATGCCGCATCGCGCGCGTCGACGCCGACCGGACTGTTTTCGAGCGGGCTCAGCCGATCGCCGCCCGCCTGCTGCTATCGGACCGGCGGTGGACCGAACCGCCGGAAGGGGTCGCGGCGTTCGTGTGGACCGAGTGCGGCGGCCTTCTGCTCGACGATCTGATGGCGCGGCCGAAGAGTCTCGACCCGGTGGACGGCAAGGTCTGGCTGGAGGCAAACCTCTCGGACCTCGCCACGCATTACATGATCTCGAACACCCATATCCGGCGCATCTTCACCCGCGCCCAGGACCTGGGCCTGCTTGGAAGAGCCGATGAGGGTCAGCGCGGCCTGTTCTGGCTGAGCGAGCGGCTGATCGCGGAATATTGCCAGTGGCAGGCGGTCAAGCTTGCGGGCCTTGCCAACGGCTTCGAACAGGCCGAGCGGCGAGCGGCAAACCCGCCGGCCTGACCTTCAGACGCGGCCGGCCGCGAATTTCGGCAGGTCGTCCTTGATCTCGTAAAAATCGCCCTGGTCTTCACAGAAGATATGGTAGCCGGGCTTCAGCACCGTCGGCTTGTCGAAGGTGCCCGCGAGGATCGAGGTATAATCCGAACCGTCCGCCTTCCAGAACATCGCCGACCCGCAATGCCGGCAGAAACCCCGGCTGGCGCTGTCACTGGCCCTGTACCAGGTTACGTTCTCCGCCCCCTCCAGTTCGAAGTCCTGGTCTAAAACGTTGGTTGCGGCGTAATAGAGCCCGGTCTGCTTCCGGCATTGGCTGCAGTGGCAGAAGATCAGTTCGCGCAGCTCGCCGCGCGCCTTGAAGCGAATGGCGCCGCAAAGGCAGCCCCCGTGATGAATGTCCTGCATGGCCCCTCCTGAAGATCACGATCCCTCGATCATGCCATGGAGAGCGCCGGCCCAAGCGACAGCCCGCGCCGCGCCCTGCTCCAGACACGAAAATGCCGGGCCAGCTTCCAGAGCCGGCCCGGCATTGTCAAATTCAAAGCATCCAAGCGACGTTCAGAAAACCTGAACGATGCCAGAGATTTAGATCAACCGTTGACGACCATCTTCTTCTCGTCGCGACCGCCCTTCATACGTTCGGCGAGCAGGAAGGCGAGTTCCAGCGCCTGGTCCGCGTTGAGGCGCGGATCGCAATGGGTGTGGTAGCGGTCGGCGAGATCGTCGCCCGAAAGCGCACGCGCACCGCCGGTGCATTCCGTCACGTCGTTGCCGGTCATCTCGATATGGATGCCGCCCGGATGCGAACCCTCGGCGCGGTGGATCTGGAAGAAGCTTTCGACTTCCGACAGGATCCGCTCGAACGGACGGGTCTTGTAGTTGTTGAGCGTGATCGTGTTGCCGTGCATCGGGTCGCAGGACCAGACCACCTTCTTGCCTTCGCGCTCGACCGCGCGGATGAGGCGCGGCAGGTGCTCGGCGACCTTGTCATGGCCGAAGCGGCAAATGAGCGTCAGGCGGCCGGCTTCGTTGGCCGGGTTGAGCAGGTCGATCAGCTCCAGCAGGCCATCGGCCGTCAGCGACGGGCCGCACTTGAGGCCGAGCGGGTTCTTGATGCCGCGGCAATATTCGATATGCGCATGGTCGGGCTGGCGGGTACGGTCGCCGATCCAGATCATGTGGCCCGACGTGGCGTACCAGTCGCCCGAGGTCGAGTCGACGCGCGTCAGCGCCTGCTCGTAGCCGAGCAGCAGCGCCTCATGGCTGGTGAAGAAATCGGTCTCGCGCAGGCTCGGATGGTTTTCCGAGGTGATGCCGATCGCCTTCATGAAGTCCATGGTCTCGGAGATCCGGTCGGCGAGCTTGCGGTAACGCTCCGCCTGCGGGCTGTCCTTGACGAAACCGAGCATCCACTGGTGCACGTTGTCGAGGTTGGCATAGCCGCCCATCGCAAAGGCGCGCAGGAGGTTCAGCGTCGCGGCCGACTGGCGGTAAGCCATGATCTGGCGTTCCGGGTTCGGAATGCGCTCTTCCTCGGTGAATTCGATGCCATTGATGATGTCGCCGCGGTAGGACGGCAGCGTCACGTCACCCTGCTTCTCGACGCCCGAGGAACGGGGCTTGGCGAACTGGCCGGCGATACGGCCGACCTTTACCACCGGCTGCTGTGCGCCGAACGTCAGGACGACGGCCATCTGCAGGAAGGCGCGGAAGAAGTCGCGGATCGTGTCGGCGCCGTGCTCGGCAAAGCTCTCGGCGCAATCGCCGCCCTGCAGCAGGAAGCCGCGGCCTTCGGCAACGTTGGCAAGGGCACTCTTCAGACGACGGGCTTCGCCCGCAAACACCAGCGGCGGATACTTCGCGAGGCGCGCTTCGGTCGCCTCAAGCGCTGCCAGGTCCGGATATTCCGGCACCTGCTGGATGGGTTTCTGCCGCCAGCTGTTTGGAGTCCAAGTCTGTGCCATTTCGATCACCTGTTGTCTGCCGCGGATCCAACCGCGCGGGTCACGCCCTGACGGCCAATGCGGCCGCCCGGTATTCTGAAATTTCACTCACCATCCGCAGGCCCTGCCCCGGTCACTTGGCCACGCCTCGTGCCCGCCCAGCCGGAAACGCCGCGGAATGCGGGCTTATAGACGTTAAGGAAACGCTTGGAAAGCCATCCTACCAGAATTCATTGCTTTGCAGGGCGGCCGACGCGCAACGATATGTCCTGGGAGCGCACGATCCCGAAAGTCCTGCTCCCTATATCGAAAGAACGATGCGCAGTTTCAATGGGATAGTGGCATCTCGAATACGACGGCCGCCGCGAAGATAGGCGACGGTCTGTTCAGCGATCGTGCCCGGCGGCTTGCGGTAGGCAATGGCTGGCCCTCGCGTCCCAGCGCGCGCCTGTACGTCCTGTGAGTGTCGCATCGGAACGCGTCAGGCGCGCGTCCGATCTGCGCCGGTTAAGCAGGAAGGAGAAGACCGGCAGCACCCAGTGCAGGCCGCGCCACTCCGGTCCGTCGAGCGGATCATCCAGGCCGTTGCGTTTCTCGCGGCGGCGTTCGCGTTGCAGAACCGTCCACATGACTGCCCAATGTTCAAACATGGTCTCGCCTCCTTTGCCTTGAGACAGGGGGAGACCTAATGTCTTTGCCGGTAGCGTTGTAGGCGCACCGTTGAAAGACGTCTTTCATCCGCGAATGGAAGCCAAGGCGGATGCTCCGCGTTAGGACGAGACAGTAACCTCCATGGAGGACTTATGGCCGAGGCAGCCTGGGACGATTTGAAACTGTTCTATCACGTTGCGACCGAGGGCGGCTTGAGCGGGGCTGCCACGCGGACGGGCCTGAGCGCGCCGACCATCGGCCGGCGCATGCTCGCACTCGAGCGAGCGACCGGAAGGGTACTGTTCATCCGCAGCCAGCAAGGCTATCGCCTCGCTCACGACGGCCAGATCCTTCTCGAACATGTCCGCGCCATGCGGAATGCCGCCGAGAACATCTCCGACTGGCACCGCGACGCCTTTGCCCTGCCGATCGTGTCGGTCGCAAGCGACGCCTGGCTTGCCGGCTTCGTCGCCGATCATTCAACCGACATCCGCGCCTCGCGCGACGGTTTTCGCTTCTGCTGCAAGCACGCGCATCGCGGCCTCGACCTGACCTTCCGAGAGGCCGATGTCGCCGTCCTGCACGAAAAGCCGCACTCGGGTAACGTGGCGGTGCGCCGCTCGGTCAACATCGCCTACGCCGTCTATCGCGCCGGCAATATGCCGGAGCGCGAGGACTTTCCCTGGATATCGGTTGGTACCGAAGTCGCCAGCTCGCCGGCCGAAAGATGGGTCTTCGAAAACCGCGAGCAGCAGATCCATACGTGGACCGACAGTGCCGCCCTTCTCGTGCGGCTGATCCGCAACGGCGCCGGCCGCGGCGTCCTGCCCGCCTTTGTCGGCGAAGGTGATCCATTCCTGAAGCGCGAAGGCGACTTGATCGAGGGCCTGACGCATCCGTTGTGGATCGCGGCAAACGACGACGACCGGCGCCGTCCGGAGGTCCGGACGGTCGTCGATCGCCTCGCCGATCTTTTCAAACGCGAGGAGGCGCGGTTTGCGGGAGCTTCCGCCTGAGGCGGCTCAGACCCGCTCGCCCTTGCGGATGCGATAGGACGGCGAATACATCGTTACCAATTCTTCCGCCGCCGTCGGGTGCACTGCCATCGTCCGGTCGAAGTCGTCCTTGGTGCAGCCGGCCTTCAGCGAAATGCCGAGCAGCTGCGCCATTTCGCCCGCGTCATGACCAAGAATGTGAGCGCCGAGCACCTTGCGGTCGGCGGCATTGACGATCAGCTTCATGATCATCTTTTCCTTGCGGCCGGAAAGCGTCGCCTTCATCGGCCGGAACTCGGCGCGGTAGACTTCGAGTTCGTCGAACCGGCGCGCCGCTTCCTCTTCGGTCAGACCGACGGTACCGATTTCCGGCTGCGAGAAGACGGCGGTCGCGATCAGGTCGTGGTCCGGCGACACCGGATTGTTCTTGTACTCGGTCTCGATGAAGCACATCGCCTCATGGATCGCGACCGGCGTCAGTTGCACGCGGTCGGTCACGTCGCCAAGCGCATAGATGCCGGGCGCGCTGGTGCGCGAGAAGGCGTCGACGACGATGGCGCCGCGCTCGTCCGTCTTCACGCCGGCGGCCTCCAGGCCGAGGCCCCTGGTGTTCGGAACGCGGCCGAGCGCCAGCATCACCTGGTCGGCGACGATGTCGCCGTGCTTCATCGTGTGCGCGACGCGCTTGCCGTCGGCGTCGAGCGTAACGGACTGGATGATATCTTCGCAAAGGATGCGGATGCCCTTCTCTTCCATCGCCACATGCAGCCCGCGGCGCAGGTCATGGTCGAAGCGCGACAGGATTTCCTTGCCGCGATAGATCAGCGTCGTCTCGACGCCGAGGCCGTGGAAGACATTGGCGAACTCGACGGCGATGTAGCCGCCGCCTGCGATCAGGATCGACTTCGGCAGCTCCGCAAGGTCGAAGGCTTCGTTGGACGAAATGCAGTGCTCGTGGCCCGGCAGCGCGTCATGCGGGGTCGGATGACCACCGACGGCAATGACGATGCGTTCCGCCGTTACCGTCTTGCCGCTGTCGAGCAGGCGAACCGTGTTCGGGCCGACGAGCTCGGCGCGCGTATGCAGGATTTCGGCGCCCGCATTGTTGAGGCCCTTCTGGTAGAGCCCTTCGAGCCGGGTGATCTCCTGCTCCTTGGCGGCGACCAGCTTCTTCCAGTCGAACGTGCTTTCGCCGACCGTCCAGCCGAAGCCGGCTGCGTCTTCGAAGTGCTCGGAAAACTGCGACGCGTAGACATAAAGCTTCTTCGGCACGCAGCCGCGGATAACGCAGGTGCCGCCATAGCGAAACTCTTCCGCGATCGCGACCTTCTTGCCGAGGCTTGCCGCAAGGCGCCCGCTGCGCACGCCGCCCGAACCGCCGCCGATTACGAAAAGGTCATAGTCGAAAGCGGGCATGGGCAGTCTCCTGAAAGCAAGCGGGCCGAAATGGCGATCTGAAAAGCGCGCCGAACGATCCTGGGCCGACACGCAACCGGGCGCAGCCAATGGCCGCGTCGCAGGCACATATAGTGGAGCCTCCGGGCAAAAGAAAAGCCCGGATCGCTCCGGGCTCCTCGAAACGTGATGAAGGCGCTCGGCGCCGCAGCTTATTGTGCCGGCGCCTGGACGGCGCCTTCGGCTGCTGCCGGCTGGGTGGAGCCGACCTTCTCGTCGAGCGACTTGGTCGCTTCCTGGGTCAGGTCGCGCGATACGCCCGATGCCCAGATGTCGGCGGCCTTCAGGAGTTCGCGGGACGCGATCGGGCCGTCGTTCAGGAGCTTCTTGCCGGCGGCCGAGTTGTAGAACTCGGTGATCGCGTTCAGCTCTTCGAGGGAAAAGGTCTTGGCGTAGATCGTCGCGGCTTCGTTCTCGAGATCGGCGCGGCGGGCGGCAAGGCTCAGCGCCTTATCGTCGACGGTCGCGGTGATCAGTTCCTGATGGTTCGGCGATGCCTGGATCAGCGTGTTCTTCAGGCGCTCGGCAAGGTTCGGCAGAATGTTGTCGAAGCTGTTGGTTACGCCGAGAGCAGCGATCGTCGCGCGCGCCGCCTTGATCTGGTCTTCGGAGACGTCCTGGGCCTTAACCGCCGGAACGGACGCGGACAGCAGAACCGCGGTGGCAGCGAAAGTGCGGACAAGACCTGCGAGTTTGTTCATTTTTACCCTTGCTCCTGTGTTTGTCGCATGCTGCCCGGGCGATTGCCGCCGCCAGGCCCGCATGTATGGAAACCTGTTGTCTTCACCGCTCCTGCCCCTGACGGGGCAGTGAAGCCGGCTCAGGACGCAGTCAGCGTGCGTGCCCCTTGCGGCCCGGCAATAATTGCCAGCGAAGCGATGCCGATGAAAAGCCCGTGCTCGACGACGCCGGGAATGGCATTCAGCTCCCCGGCGAGCGCATCTGCATCAGGAATACGGCCAAAAGATGCATCGAGAATGAGGTGCCCGCCGTCCGTCAGGAAGGCGCCATCATGGGACTGGCGGACAGTGATATCCCCGGAAAGGCCCAGGCGCGAGGCAACCTTTTCGATCGCGATCCGGGTTGCCACCTGACCGAAAGGATTGACCTCGATCGGCAGTTTGAAGGCACCGAGAACGTCGACCACCTTCGTCTCGTCGGCAATCACGATCATACGATTGGAAGCGGCCGCGACGATCTTTTCGCGCAGCAGCGCACCGCCGCCACCCTTGATCAGCCGCAGCTGGCCATCGACCTCGTCGGCGCCGTCGATCGTCAGGTCCAGTTCCGGAAGCTCGTCGAGCGACTTCAGCGAAACACCGAGTTCGAGGCAGAGCCGCGCCGTGCGCTCCGAGGTCGGAACGCCTTCGATGCGAAAGCCCGCTGCGACCTTCTCGGCCAGGAGCCGCACAAACTCCTCGGCCGTGGAACCCGTGCCGATGCCGAGACGCATGCCGTCTTCGACATATTCCAGCGCCGCGGCCGCGGCTTTGATCTTCATTTCGCGGGCGTCCATGCGCCGGTCGCTCCCTTGTGATTCGCACGGGCAGCAGGCCGCAATCAGCGAACGGCCGCCCGTTTTTCCGCTGTGACACTTACACGCCCGACGACGCAAACAAAAGTCAAAATGAAATCGGCACTCAGGATTCCGTGTGCTTGCCGGCGCCGCTTGCCATTGCAATCGCCGATGAGTTCGCCTACCCGATCAACAACGGTTTTCAGCGCCAAGAGGTTTTCTCCTTGTCTTCTCCCATTGTCGTCTTCGATCTCGACGGAACGCTCGTCGACACGGCGCCAGACCTGGTCGCCAGCCTCAACCATGCAGTTACCCAGGCTGGCGTCGAGCCGGTCACCTACGGCGACCTCACCCATCTCGTCGGCCACGGTGCCCGCGCCATGATCGAGCGCACCTTTGCGATGCGGCAAAAGCCGCTCGCCGAAGACATGCTGGAATGGCAGCTGAAGGAATTCGTCGATTTCTACCACGGCTCGATGCCGGGCGATTCGCTGCCCTATCCGGGCCTGGTCGACGCGCTCGACCGCCTGTCGGCCGCCGGCTTCAAGCTCGCGGTCTGCACCAACAAGCCGGAAAAGCTCGCCACGCGTCTGCTCGAACGGCTCGGCCTGATCGAGCGCTTCGCCGCGATATCGGGCGGCGATACCTTTGAAGTGCGCAAGCCGGATGCCGCCCACCTGCTGCGCACGGTCTCCAATGCTGGGGGCCTGGCGACCCGCACCGTGATGGTCGGCGACAGCCTCAACGACTTTCTCGTCGCCCGCAACGCTCAGGTGCCCTCGATCGCCGTTCCCTTCGGCTATTCCGATGTTCCGGTCGAAAGTCTCGATCCCACCGTCGTCATCAGCCACTTCGACGAGCTGACCCCGGATCTGGTCTCGAGCCTGTTTTCCAAATAGCAGACAGAAAAAAGGCCGCTCGAAGCGGCCTTTTTCTTGCTTATCCTTCCGCCCGGCGCGCGCCGCGCGTCGCGTCGAAGGCCCGATTCATATACATGTCGCGCTCATAGACGTCGTTGAAGTACTCGACTACGCCGTCCTTGTTCGGCCAGGCCGTGAAGTAGGCGACGTAGACCGGAACCTTCACCGGAACCTGCAGCGCCTTGTTGCGGCCGCCGGCGATCTCCTTGCCGACATCGTCGACACTCGTGCCGAGCACGGCCGCCGCCATCAGGCGCGGATCGGCAAGCCGCACGCAGCCATGGCTGAGCGCGCGGTTGTCACGCTTGAAGAAGCTCTTCGACGGCGTGTCGTGCATGTAGATCGCATGGCTGTTGGGGAACAGGATCTTCAACTCGCCAAGCGCGTTGTCGCTGCTCGGCGGCTGGCGCACGGCAACCGATGCGGTCGAACCGTTCCAGTTGACCGATGCAGAGGGAACCGGCCGACCGCCGACCTCGACCTGGTAGCCCATGCGGTCGAGATAGTTCGGGTCGCTCCTGAGCTTCGGCAGCATCTCGTTGACGATGATCGACTGCGGCACGCCCCAGTAGGGGTTGACCTCGACCGTCTGGATCTCGTCCTGGAAGAAGTAGGTCTGGTTCGCCTTGGACCCGACGACGACACGCATGGAGAACTGCTCGGCGCCCTTGTCGGCGTAGGTGGCGGTAAAGGCCGGCTGGTTGATGAAGACGTAGCGGTCGCCGAGACCATCCGGCAGCCAACGCGCCTGCTCCATGGCGATTTCGAGCTTGTTGATCTTGGAGGCGACCGTGTCGCCGCCGGTCAGGATGCGAAGCGACGCCTGGCCGACAACACCGTCGGCCTTGAGCCCGTGCTCCTGCTGGAACGCCTCGACCACAGTGACCAGCTCCGGCGTGTATTCCGGGGTGCCCTGGTAGGCAGCAAGAACCGTAGCGTGGTCGGTCTTCAGCTTTTCCGAACCCTTGAGCCGGATACCCGCGATGATGTTTGCGAGTTCGGGATTGCTCTGGCCCGGCTTCAGCAGCGTGCCCGGCGCGATCTCGACGCGTTGCTCGACACCCTGTTCAGCGCGCAATTTTGCGAGTTCCGCCGAGAGTGCCGCAAATTGCGTGCTCTTCGGGCTCTGCTCATTCAAAAGCGCGGCAACGTCGCTGCTTGCCGACATCTTGTCGAGAAGCGGCAGCAGTTCCACCGACTTGCGCTTGAAGTCGTGATAGCCGGAGATCTTGTTCGGATCGATGCGGCCGCGCACCGTGTCCTGCACGTAGCTGAGCGTCGCGGCCGAAAGCGCGATCTCGAACTGCACCAGCTCCTTTTCGCGGGCGATCATGTCGCCGCGGTCGAAAGTGTCGGAGGGCACGCTGACGGCATAATCCTGGGGATCGAGGCCGACCTTGGCAGCGTCGGCCAGAGCGGCAACAGCTGCCTTCGCCTTGGCATTGACGCCTTCAGCGCCGATCCAGATGTAGTCCATGCGGGCGCCGTAATGGGCTTCGACCGCCTTTGCGACATCGCCCGAGGCACGCACGTTGATGCCGGGAAGGAATTGGCGCGCGTCGGCCAGCGGCGTACGCAGCATCGGCGGCAGCGCGTCGTTGCGCACGGAACCGGTAACCAAGGGATCGAGCAGCTTGTCGGTTGCGATCCGGCGCAGCGGCTCGGCCTTGTAGGTATAGTATTTCGGGCCGGTGATTTTCGGCAGCGGCTTGGCCGCCTGCTGCTGCGGATCGACCATCGCGCCGACGCCGGGAAGCGCCTCGTTGGTCGGGGCCTGCTGTGTTTCAGGCTTCTTCCGGCCTGCCCGGATGAAATCGCCAAGTGTGAAGGCCGAAGCCGGCCGCGCGTCCATGGTCGCGATCGCACAGCCGCTCATGAGCGCTACGATCGCTGCCGTCTTAAGAACTCTCATATGAAACTACGTCCCCGTATCGCGTTGTCGCCGAATTCGGCTGAAGCCAGATTCTCGCCACGCCCTCGTGCGCTAAAAGTTATAGAAAAGGATGGTGAATGAAAAGGAAACGCGCCGGCACTGATCGCCATCGGACCTCCTGTCGAAATCTCCCGAACGCCTCATTTTAAAGACGTGCGGAGAGCGATAAAAATTTGATCCCAATGGATTTTATTTCGGCATGCGCGCTTGCGCCGGCAGCGGCAGGCGATCGTCGCCGGAAAAGAAGATGGCGTCTGTGACCGAAACATCACAACGCTGCCGGAGGCCCGGCAAAGACCGAATCACGGTGGCGCAGCGTGGACCCGCCACGCCCGTGGGGTTTCAAACGATTGTAGCATAGCCAGCCCGGGCCCGCCCCTTTACAAGCTCCGGCCGTCGGGGCAGAGAGAGGCCCGGCACCCTGGAGAGATCCGCCACACGGCCCCTCGCCCAGGCTTCATGAACCGCATGATCAAGGCAGGTATCACGATGACATCGACGCGCACGGAAACAGATACGTTCGGCCCCATCGAAGTGGCGAACGACCGCTATTGGGGCGCTCAGGCCCAGCGTTCGCTCGGCAACTTCAAGATCGGTTGGGAAAAGCAGCCGGCTTCGATCGTCCGGGCGCTCGGCATCGTCAAGCAGGCGGCCGCCCGCACCAACCAGGCACTCGGCCGCCTCGACTCGACCGTCGCCGATGCGATCGTCAAGGCTTCGCAGGAAGTGATCGACGGCAAGCTCAACGACCATTTCCCGCTCGTCGTCTGGCAGACCGGTTCCGGCACCCAGTCGAACATGAACGCCAACGAGGTCATCTCGAACCGCGCCATCGAACTCATGGGCGGCGTCATGGGCTCGAAGAAGCCGGTGCATCCGAACGACCACGTCAACATGAGCCAGTCGTCGAACGACACCTATCCGACGGCGATGCACATCGCCTGCGCCGAGCGCGTCATCCATGACCTGCTGCCGGCGCTGAAGCACCTGCACAAGGCGCTCGAAGCCAAGGTCAAGGCCTTCGACCACATCATCAAGATCGGCCGCACCCACACCCAGGATGCAACCCCGCTGACGCTCGGCCAGGAATTCTCCGGCTACGCGGCGCAGGTCGCCTCCTCGATCAAGCGCATCGAAATGACCCTGCCGGGCCTTTGCGAACTTGCGCAGGGCGGCACGGCCGTCGGTACCGGCCTCAACGCGCCTGTCGGCTTTGCCGAAAAGGTCGCCGAAGAGATCGCCAAGATCACCGGCATTGCCTTCACCACCGCGCCGAACAAGTTCGAAGCGCTCGCCGCCCATGATTCCATGGTCTTCAGCCACGGCGCGATCAATGCGACGGCCGCTGCCCTCTTCAAGATCGCCAACGACATCCGTTTCCTCGGCTCCGGCCCGCGCTCGGGCCTTGGCGAATTGTCTCTGCCCGAAAACGAGCCCGGCTCGTCAATCATGCCGGGCAAGGTCAACCCGACCCAGTGCGAAGCGCTGACCCAGGTCTGCGTCCAGGTGTTCGGCAACCACGCCGCGCTCACCTTCGCCGGCAGCCAGGGCCATTTCGAGCTCAACGTCTTCAACCCGCTGATGGCCTACAACTTCCTGCAGTCGGTTCAGTTGCTCGCCGATGCGGCCGTGTCTTTCACCGACAATTGCGTCGTCGGCATCGAGGCACGCGAAGACAACATCAAGGCAGCGCTCGACCGCTCGCTGATGCTGGTGACGGCGCTTGCTCCGAAGATCGGCTACGACAACGCCGCCAAAATCGCCAAGACCGCGCACAAGAACGGCACGACGCTGCGCGAAGAAGCGGTCGGCGGCGGCTATGTGACGAACGAAGAGTTCGACGCGGTCGTTCGTCCGGAAACGATGATCAGCCCGGCCTGATCCATTTTGATACACCACGGCGCCTCCGCGGTGCCGTGGCCTTGATGTCGCGAACGCACTGTCGATCGGCAAAACCTGCCGCGATCGATCACGATGCGGCGGCGCGACGGCGGCAAATATTAAGACTTCGCAAATCATTTGCCCCTAAAAATAATGACCGATAAGCAGCGTTTCATATTAGGGGGTTTGCACATGCAAACGGCAAGCTCGGGCAAGGCTCAGACGCCCGATATCGCAGCGCAGGTAACCCATGCGATGCGCATGATGGGCGTGGCGCCCATCCCCCGCAATTACGAGCTCTATTACGAAGCCTATCTCGGCTCCAATCCGCAATTGTCGAAGGAACTGGCCGCACTCGGCAGCCGCGCGACCCAGGAAGAACTGGACGCGATCGGTGCGCAGTATTTCAGCCACATCCATCGCTCTACGGGCATCGAGCGCGCCCACACCACGCTTGCGGCCAAGCTTGCCGAACTGGTGACCCTGTTGCGCGACGAGCAGTACGCCCTCGAGAACTACAACAAGGTTCTCGACGAAGCCTATGTCAACATCGTCAGCAAGAGCGCATCGAGCGCCGATATCCTGCGCCACGCGATCGGCATCCTGACCGACGCGACGGCCGAGACGATGAGCCAGGGCAAGGAACGCGTCGAGACCGTCGTGCAGAAGTCCTTCGAGATGGAGGTCATTCGGCAGGAACTCGACGAGTACAAGCGCATCGCCAACACAGATTCGCTGACACGGCTCGCCAACCGCCGCGCCTTCGACGACAATCTGGCGGCTGTCTACAACAACGAGCACCTGAGAAACTTCACCGGCCTGCTCGTTGCCGACATCGACCACTTCAAGAAGGTCAACGACACCTTCGGCCATCCCGTCGGCGACAAGATCCTGGCGACCGTCGGCGGCGTGTTGCGCGCCAATCTGCGCCGGGAGGCTTTCGTCGCGCGCACCGGCGGCGAGGAATTCGCCATCATCCTCGGCGACAGCAGCCAGGAAGAGTGCCTCCAGATCGCCGACCGCATCCGCACCGTGCTGGCCGCGACGCCCTTCCGCAATTCCAAGACCGGCGTCAATTACGGCCCGATCACGCTGTCTGTCGGCGTCTGCATGGCGACGGCCGCCGAAGACCCGGTTGATCTCTACAACAAGGCCGACATCGCGCTCTACTCGGCCAAGAACGCGGGGCGCAACAAGACGGTTCTCTTCGAAGATGGCATGCGCAAGGAATCCGGCCGCAATTGGCTGATCTATCGCCGCTGAGAAGGCGGCGTCTTCCTGATACAAAACCGACAACGGGCGCCCTTCGCGGGCGCCTTTTGCGTTTCATGGCGAGTACCTGCTGGGACTACTGGCGACACGCGTCGGCTCCTGCGGCGCGAGCAATTGCGATCATCTCCGGCCGGTATTCGAAATGCATCGTGTCGAAGTGATACCAACGGCCGCCCCAGATGAAGCCGTGTTTCTCGAAGGCTTGAACGATGCCCAGCGGGTAGCGGTTGCGATAGCCGTCGCGGGCCTTTCCGGCCCAGCGCCAATAGTCGGCAAAGCGCGTGTTGATATCGATGGCCGCACCGAAACTGTGGACCGACAGCGTCGCGGTGCCCGCAATCGGCCGCCAGTTGAAGGTGCCGGCACTCGGGCTGAGATAGCGCCTGAATTCGGCTTGTCGCGACAGGTCCGCGGCGACAGCCTTCAGCGCCGCCGCCATCCCATGCTTCCTCGTGACCTGCAGCCGCTCGCCGAACCAGTCCACGCCAACGAGATCCCGCCGGACGGCTGCAGCGCTGCCGCCATAGAGCCGTTTCAGAAGCGCTTCGCTGCGTATGCGCCCCGGGTCGACATCGACCGCTGGCGGCGTCGCACAGGCACCGAGCGGATAGACCTGCGACAGGCTGTCCTCGACGTCCCCCGCAGCGAGTTTCTCGGCATGACTTTTCGTTCGGCCGTCGTCGATGACGATCGGCGATCCGCCATCCCTAAGGATCAAGGCATTGCCGTCGATGCGCGCGATGGCATCCGGGTAGCTTGCTGCCAGCAGATTGAGCTTTTCCGCCAGCGATGGCTCACCAGCAGACGCCTTGCCGGCCAGGAGGGCGAGCAGGAACGCACCTGTCAGAGCTTGCTGCCGCACCCTCGCCTCCAGCCTCCGTGCTTGCCTGATCGCGCCGATCAGCCGGGGCGCAGCTTACCACATGGTCTTGGCGGCGCGCTCCGGCCATTCGCGGTCATAGGTCTCCCGGTCGAAATCCGCCTTGGCGGCCTTCAGCAGCGTGCCGGGCGTCGGCAGCGATGCCGGATCGAGGAAGCGATCGGGGTTCCAGAGTTGGGCACGCATGACGGCGCGGGCGCACTGGAAATAAACCTCGCCAATCGTCACGACGATGACGCTGCGCGGGTGCTTGCCGTCGACCTCGAAGCTTTCCGTCAGGGTGGGATCGACGCTGAGCACCGCCGTGCCGTTGATGCGCATCGTCGTGTTCGAACCGGGAATCAGGAACATCAGCGCCACGCGCGGATCGCGCACGATATTGGCAAGCGAATCGACCCGATTGTTGCCGCGCCAGTCCGGCAGAAGCACAGTCTTGTCGTCGCCGATCCGCACGACGCAATCGTCGTCGCCGCGCGGTGAGCAATCGAGACCCTCCGGGCCGACGGTCGCAAGCGCGCAGAAAGGCGATGCCTCGATCATCAGCCGGTATTCGGCCGTCAGCGTCTTGGTGACCTTGGCCACCGACGCTTCGCTGACGCCGCCATAGAGCGCGTTGAGTTCCTCGACCGAGGTGATGATCGACATGCCGTCCTCCAATGCTGCCAAAAAAGCCCGGGAACAATCTGGATACAGAGAATCCCGGGCCAGCGACCCTTCGGCCGATAGCATGACAGACTGATGACGCGGTCAACGAAAATAGTCAGGCGGCGGCTTTTTGATCTTCCGCGTGTATGAAGGCGTTGATCCGCGCGATCACCGGTGCGGCCGAAACGATGCGCCGATGGCCAAAACCGTTTGCCCAGTGCATTTCGACATTCGGCCCGGCCGCCGCATAACGGCGCGCATGGTCGGCGGAGACTTCCTTGTCGTCTTCCGCATGGATGACGAGCGTCGGCACGGCGCGCGCCTGGATCACGTGCGCAGCATCGAAATCCTGAAGTCGGCGGCCGGAGAGACGTTCGACAACGCCTTCGAAGGCCACCTGCGCCTTCGGAGAAAGGCGAAGAATTCTCCCGAAGCCTTTGAAAAGCCAAGTCATCTCGCTTGGTGCACCGATCAGCACCAGCTTCTTCGGCATATGGCTGTGCACGTCGCAGACGATGCCGCCGGCAGCGCAAGCCAGGCTGCCGCCGCCGAAGGAATGGCCGACACAGACGTCGAAATTGCCGAAGTGCCGCCAGGCCGCGTCGATCGCCCGAACCGCTGCCGGCATGGTCAACGTGCGCCCCGGCGAAGCGCCGTGCCCGGGCCAGTCGAGCGTCACCACCTCGGCGCCGCCCTTGACCAGGCCGTCGATCATCGCTGCCAGATAGTCGCTGCGCGATCCCCAACCGTGCACGAGGAGAATGCGCTTGGTGTTGGCCGCCTCGCGCGGCGCCGCGAACCGGCGCGCCAGCACCCAGCCGCCGGCATAGGAGAGCGTCACCGGCTGACCCTTGGCGATAACAGGGGCGGCAGCCGCGAGCGCCGCCTTTTCCTTAGCGTTCTTCGGCTTTCTGCCGGGCGTGAGAGTGAACAGCCTGAAAGCGAGCCGCCCGGCCGCCTCGGGTGAAAACGCGTCGACGCCCTTCAGCGCGTTGCGGATGACCTTGATCGCAAAGGATGCCATAGTGGGAATCTCTTGTTATGTTCAATGCTGAACATAATTGTACAACGTTGAACAAAAATCAAGTGACGAGCGAACATCATTTTCCCTGGGACCATCCCCGCTTTCGCAGCTGGATCGCGGTTGCCCGCGCCTGCCAGTTGATGCAGCAGACGGTGACGCGCGAGATCGCCCATCTCGACATCAAGCCGCCGCATCTTGACATCCTCATCAATCTCTATCGCTTCGAAGGCATTTCGCAGCAAGAACTGGCGCGCAAGCTGCTGGTCGGGCGCTCGAACATGAGCATGCTTCTGCCGCACCTGGAAAAGCGCGGGCTCATCCTGCGCCGCGGTGACGAGAAGGATAAGCGCATACTGCGCCTGTCATTGACAGCTGAAGGCCGGACGCTCACCGAGGCGGCGATGGAGATCCATACAGCGCTGATCGAGCGATTGCTGGACGACGAATCGCTGGATGATTGCCTGGTGGTCACCCGATCGATGGAGCGGCTGATTGGCATGCTGCTGAAGGAAGAGAACGAGCTGGCCTGACGAGTGCTGATTTTGCGCGTCTGATGAGACGCGGGGCGCGGTCTTGGTCAGCGCGGCTTTTCCGCCTTGTCTCGCGACATGCCCTTGTCGGCAAGTTCCTGCTCGTAGGCGGCAAAGAGCTCCGCGCCCTTTTCCCCCAGTTCATGCAGATAGCTCCAGGTAAAGATGCCGGTATCATGGGTATCATCAAAACCGATGCGCACCGCATAATTGCCGGTCGGCTGCACCGAGATGATCTGCACATTGCGCTTGCCGGGCACGGTCACCCGCTGGCCGGGACCATGGCCCTGCACTTCGGCAGACGGCGAAAGCACCCGCAGCATCTCCGCCGAGAGATCGAAGGACGCTCCGTCGTTGAACGTCACCACAAGCCGGTGGCGATCCTTCGACACCCGCAATTCCGTCGGCCAGAATTCGCTCATTTCGCTGCTTCCTTTCGCGTACGACAAACCGGATGCCGCCCATTCGCCGTAATCTGCGTCCCCGATGCGGCATTGCTCTTAAGGACGACAATGCACTAGCGCAGAAATCGGCGCGCGAGAATTACCCGTCTCTTCCGATCAACACTTTGCGACAGTATGCGCCTTGACGCGACCATCTTCGACGACGACATTGAAGGGGCTGGGAGAAAGACGTTTGAACACAGCAACGATAGACAGATTTGGCGCTCTGCCGTTGGAGCAGAAGACGGTCCCGATGATCGACCCCTTCGGGCGGGCGATCACCTATCTGCGCGTGTCCGTCACCGACCGCTGCGATTTCCGCTGCACCTATTGCATGGCCGAGCACATGACCTTCCTGCCGAAGAAGGATCTGCTGACGCTCGAAGAATTGCAGCGTCTCTGTTCCGCCTTCATCGGCAAGGGTGTCCGCAAGCTCAGGCTTACCGGCGGCGAACCGCTGGTGCGCAAGAACATCATGTTTCTGGTGCGCGAACTCGGTCGTGAGATCGAGGCCGGCCGGCTTGACGAACTGACGCTGACGACCAATGGCTCGCAGCTCGCGAAATATGCCGCCGAACTCGCCGACTGCGGCGTCAAGCGCATCAACGTCTCGCTCGATACGCTCGACCCGGCAAAGTTCCACCAGATCACCCGCTGGGGCGAGCTCTCCAAGGTCATGGAAGGCATCGACGCCGCCCAGGCCGCCGGCCTGAAGATCAAGATCAACGCGGTGGCGCTCAAAGGCTTCAACGACCAGGAGATCCCGGACCTGATGCGCTGGGCCCATGGCCGCGGCATGGATCTGACCTTGATCGAGACCATGCCGATGGGCGAGATCGAGGAAGACCGGACCGACCACTACATGCCGCTGTCGGAAATGCGCCGGCAGCTGGAAGAACAGTTCACCTTCTCCGACATTCCCTATCGCACAGGCGGCCCTGCCCGTTATCTCGAAGTGGCGGAAACCGGCGGAAGGCTCGGCCTGATCACGCCGATGACCCATAATTTCTGCGAGAGCTGCAACCGCGTCCGTCTCACCTGCACCGGCACGCTCTACATGTGCCTCGGCCAGAACGACGCGGCGGACCTGCGCACCGCGCTCAGGGCCTCGGAAGACGATGCCTATCTCAGCCAGGTGATCGACGAGGCGATCGGCCGCAAGCCGAAGGGCCACGACTTCATCATCGACCGCGAGCACAACCGCCCGGCCGTTGCCCGCCACATGAGCGTCACCGGCGGCTGACCTTTCATCAGGATACCAATCTTGGAAAAACAACCGGCAGGCGGCCCCTCAACCGCCTGCCGGCACCTTCTCCGCGCAGATGGGGAGAAGGGAATGTGGGGCACATCTTCATGTCCCCACGTACTCCGCGTGTCACTGGATAGCGCCTGCATCTGGGCGCTCGGCAGCCAGGCACGATCTCCATGCCCGCCTGCCGGCGAGGTTTATTCCCCGGATTGACTCAGAGGACATTGAGCTAGCAGGGAGACCAGCCACCCGCCCAGAGGCTCAAGCCGCGCAGCTTCGATGCCCCTGGCCCCGCGCGCCGATGCCGTCCGTCCCTGTGCGGAAGCGCTCGATCTTGTCGTTGAGCGCTTCGACCTGCCGGCGCAGGCCGTGGATCTCGGCGGTATTTTCCTCGACCATCGCGGCGTTCTGCTGGGTGATCAGCTCGACCTGATGCACGGCCGAGTTCACCTCATTGAGACCGGTGTACTGGTCGGCGGCCGAAGCCTCGATGTTGCTGACGAGGTCGTGGATCGTGCCGATATGGCTGTTGATCACCGTCAGCGCGTCGCCGGTTTCCTGGACGAGCGCCACGCCGCTTCTCACCTGCGCCGAGCTTTCGGAAATCAGCCCCTTGATCTCGCGGGCAGCCCCGGCGCAGCGCTGGGCGAGTTCGCGCACTTCCTGCGCCACCACGGCAAAGCCGCGGCCCGCCTCGCCTGCCCGCGCCGCCTCGACGCCGGCATTGAGCGCAAGCAGGTTTGTCTGGAAGGCGATCTCGTCGATAACACCGATGATCGTGCTGATCTTCTCCGAGGAGCGGTTGATCTCCGCCATCGCGTCGATCGCCTTGGCGACCACCTGGCCGGAATGCTTGGCGTAGGAATTGGTCTCGCCGACCGAAACCGTCGTCTTGCGGGCGCTTTCGGCGGTCGCGCGGACGATATCGGTCAATTGACGCAGCGCCCGCGAGCTTTCTTCAAGCGCCGCTGCCTGCTGCTCGGTCCGGCGCGCCAGGTCGTCAGCCGACGCGGCAAGATTGCCGGTGCCGCCAGTGATCTCGCCAGTAACGACGCGCACGTCGGCAAGCGTCGCCCGCAGCGCCTCGACGGCATTGTTGTAGGTGCGGGCCATGATCACGTAATCGGCCGGCAGGTCTTCGGACATGCCCTCTTCGAGATCGCCGTCAGCAAGTGCCGCCAGCACGTCGGAGAGCGCGTTCAGCGCCTGCATCTGCTCGGCCTCGATGCGTGCGCGCTCGGCAGCCCGGCGCGTTTCCTCTTCCGCAGAAAGCGCACGCGCAGCCTCGGCCTCGCGGCCAAGCCGGACATTCTCGACCGCATTGTCGCGGAACACGGCAACCGAGCGCACCATGTCGCCGATCTCGTCGCCACGGTTGCGGCCCTCGATGGCAACGTCGAGATCGCCGTTGGCAAGCCGCGTCATCGTTTCGGTCACGCGCTTCAGCGGGCCGCGCAACGTCTCGACCAGCATCAGGCCGCCGATGATGGCAAGCAGCGTGCCGGCGATCATCGCCACGATCGAAACATCGGCCGAGCGCTGGCTGTCGACCTTGCCGGCCTCCTGGGCGCTGCTGACGAAGCTCTCGAGCGTCGTGCTGGCGGTTGCGACCATCGTCGCCGCTTCGCTCCTAGCGGCCTGCCAGCGGCCGCCGACGTCGATCAATGCTGCCGTGCCCTTGTCGATGTTGTCGAGCGACGGGCTGAGCTTGCCCGGCAGATCGCGAAGGGCAGCATTCTTGCCGCCGAGTTCACCGAGCTTGGTTGCCGTTTCGCGAACCGCCTGAATATCGGCCATGACCGGATCGCGGCCGGCGGCATCGAGCTTGCGATGCAGCTCGCTGATGTGCAGTCGCGTGCTGTCGAGACCCTTGAAGGTGTCGCCCATCAGCGCGATCAGGGTCTTCAGCTGCGAGATCTCGGCATCCATGCCGACGAAGCGCTTGGCGGCCGTGTCGGAATTCTTCGCAGCCTCCTTGGCAAAGTCGGCCTCATATTTCGAGAACTTGCTGAGGATCGGCACCAGCGCGTTCTTCTTCGCCTCGTTGTCCTCGCCGCCGGCAAGGATCGCCTGAACTTTGAGCGCCTGGTCCTTCACTTCGGCAATCGGCGCCTGCACCTTTTCCGAGGCGATCTTTTCGGCTTCTTCGATCTGCTTCATGAGATGCGGCAGTAGCTTGCTCGCCTGGTCGACCTTGGCGTCGGGATTGACGGCCATCGTCACCGGAAGACGGAATTTCTTGATGCGCTCGGCAAGGCCCTGATAGGCGGCGGCATCGAACAGCAACGCCTTGGCGAAGGCTTCCTTCTCGCCCGATTCCTTGCGGATGATGTCGATCTGCTTATAGGCGCCGTTGCCCTGTTCGGTCATGTTGGCAAGCGCCTTGTCGAGCGACGCTGTCACCTGATCACGTTCGATCTTGGTCGCCCAGAGCTTGTCCGTCTGGCTGCGCATTGCATTTCCGAGCGCCAGCACAGTGGCGATCTCCGCCTTGTCCTCGGCACGGCTCAACAGGCCGTCGAGCGCCTTCACGCCGCCTTCCTGTTCGTCGATCTGGCTCGACAGGGCCGTGCGCGTCTCTTCACTCGGCGCATCGGCAAACGCCTGCAGCGCGCCACGTAGCGCCTGGAAATCCGAGAGATTGTTGATGGTTTCCCGCGTCACGGTCATATGGCCGTTGAGCGTTCGGGCCGTGAAGAAGCCGATGAGACCAATGCCGGCAATAAGCGCCACCAGCGGAACCACGAAAAGCAGAACCTTGGTGACGATACGCAGCCGTTGCAGCAAGCGATCGATGAAAGACATTGCGCACCCCTGATTATTCTTATGGGAAGCAGGCCCGCGCGGCGGCTTTTCTTGGTGGAAACACCGATGGGACATCGACCGGAGGCTCTCCCAAGCCTCATGCAAACGTCCCTGGAATGGCCACCCTGCAAGGTTTATTGCGGCGCCACCCCGCCGATCGCGTCATGCGAATGGATGCGGAATTGCGGCGACGATAGGCAGCGAAACTTAAGATTCCGCGAATAAGCTTATGTTAGAGCGCACCCGTTTTACCGGCGAACGACAGTCTTTCCTGTAAGGGGCGCGGCGCGAAAACACCCCTTCTACTTGTCGAACAAGAAAAGTCGTCGCGTCATGCGATCCCGTTTGCACAAGGCGACAGCCAATGCTTAAACATTGGGCGATCCATTCACGGATTCGCCTCCCATTCGCCGGCAGCGCAGCCCGCTTGTCCGGCGCCGCAGGACAGCCAGCATGCAAGCCTCCACCAATTTCCGCGGCATTCTTTTCATGTGCCTGGCGATGGTCACGTTTTCCTGCAACGACGCGCTCGTCAAATCCGTCACCGGTGCGATGAATGTTGGGCAGATCATCTTCGTGCGCGGCTTGCTGACGACGCTGATGGTCGTGCTCGCCGCCTGGCACTTTCGAGCCTTCCGGCCGATCGGAACGCTGATGCGGCCGGTGATCCTGTTGCGCATCGCCATGGAGGCGCTGGCCTCCGTCACCTACATCTCGGCCCTTGGCCAGATCCCGCTCGCGAATGCTTCGGCGATCATGCAGGCGCTGCCCCTGGCAGTCACGCTCGGCGCCGCACTCTTCCTCGGCGAGCCGGTCGGCTGGCGCCGCTGGACCGCCATCATCGCCGGCTTCATCGGCGTGCTGATCGTGCTGCGGCCGGGCCCCGAGGGCTTCACGCCGGCGGCGCTGACCGTGGTCGGCTGCGTCTTCGTCACCGCGACCCGCGATCTCTGCACCCGTCGCATCGGCCACGACGTGCCGGCGCTCTACATCACCGTGTCGACTTCGCTCGTCACCACCATCGTCGGCGCCCTGCTCATCCAGCCGATGGGCGGTTGGCAACCGATGTCGACGACCACCTTCAGCCATATCGCTGCGGCGAGCGTTCTTTTGATGCTCGGCTACCAGACGATCGTGCTGGCGATGCGTGCGGGCGACATCTCGGTGATTGCGCCCTTCCGCTACACCAGCCTGATCTGGTCGATTGCGATCGGCATATTCTTCTTTGCCGAGGTGCCGGATCACTGGATGCTGGTCGGCGTCGCGATCATCATCGGTTCGGGTCTCTACACCTTCTATCGCGAGACGCTGCGTGGCCGCAAAGCCTTCGCCCAGCGCTCGTTGACCGGCCCGCTGGAATAGGAGCCGACAATGCCCGGAAGCCCTCCCTCGCCCCTGATCAGCGCATCCCGGCCCGCCGTCGTGCTTGCCGGCGGATTGTCGCGCCGTATGGGCAGCCCGAAGTTCGGCCTTCCGCTCGGCGGTCAGACGATGCTGTCGCGCATCATCGCCCGGCTCCGCCCTCAGGTGACGAGCGTCGCCGTCAACCTCAACGCCCATCCGGCTGGCGCCATAGATGAAAGCGTGCCCGTCATCGCCGATACGGTCCCCGGATTTCTCGGTCCGCTTGCCGGCGTGCTGACAGCGATGCGCCATGTCGCGGCCACCAATCCGGCTGCAAGCCACGTTGTCGTCGTTCCGACCGATACGCCGTTCTTTCCGGACGATCTCGTCACCCGAATGGTGGCCGCCCTGACGGAGCAGCAGCAGATTGCCGTTGCGGCATCCGACAGGCAGATGCATCCGCTGTTCGGGCTCTGGCCGGTCGCCCTTGCCGACGAACTTGAGGCCTTCCTGACCAGCGATCCGAAGCGCCGCGTCCGCGCCTTCATCGAAAGCCACCCGGCGGTCACGGTCGATTTTCCGCTCGTCGCGACGACAAAAGGCGCATTCGACCCGTTTTTCAACGTCAACACGCCCGAGGATCTGACCGACGCGGAGCAATGGATGCGTTTTTTCGAGGATGACAAGACATGAGCGCCATGAAGATCTTCGGCATCGCCGGCTGGAAGAACTCGGGCAAGACCGGCCTGATGGTGCGGCTCGTCACCGAACTGACGCAGCGCGGCTACGTCGTCTCCACCGTCAAGCACGCCCACCACGACTTCGATATCGACAAGGTCGGCGCCGACAGCTACCGCCACCGCGAGGCTGGCGCCCATGAGGTGACCATCGTCTCCGGCACGCGATTTGCGATCATGCACGAATTGCGCGGCGCGCCAGAGCCAAGCTTCGAGGATATCCTGGCGCGGCTTGCGCCCTGTGATCTCGTGCTCATCGAAGGCTACAAGCGCGAGCCGATCCCGAAGATCGAGGCCCGCCGTCTGGAGTCCGCGAACCGCGAGCCGCTGGCCCCAACGGATCCGCATATCTGCGCGATCGCCGCCGACCATCCGGTCGCCAACAGCGATCTTCCGGTCTTCGACCTCGATGACACAAACGCGATCGCCGACTTCGTCGAGAAAGTCACGGATCTTAAGCGCAAGAACGCCGCTTCCTGATCAAGGCGCGCGGGCCTGAGGCCGACAGTCAAGGCTTCGTGGCGTCGCGATACTTCTGCGGCAGCCCGTCGAGCAACTGCTGCGCCTTCTGCATGCCTTGTTTCGCCGCCCTTGCATACCATTCGGCAGCCGACGCAAGATTTTGCTCCACGCCGGCGCCCCTTGCATAGGCGATGCCGAGATTGAGTTGCGCGTCAGCATTTCCCTGCTCGGCAGCCTTGCGAAACCATCTGGCAGCAGCCGCAGCGTCGCTTTCCACGCCGATGGCATTGAGATAGGCCACACCGAGACTGAACTGCGCCAGAGCGTAGCCCTGATTGGCCGCGAGCTCATAAAGCCGCGCCGCCTCCTTGAGGTTCTTCTCGAGGCCGAGGCCGCCTGCGTACATCACCGCCAGATGGAACTGGCCGCGGGGATCCCCGCGATCAGCCAGTGCCAGAAACCAGCGGTGCGCTTCCGCGTAGCTTTCTCCGGTGCCGGTCCCCTTCAGGTACATGAGGCCGACGTTCAACTGGGCCTTGGCATCCCCTTGCTTGGCCGCCTTCAGGTAGAGGTCAAAGGCCGCCGCCGGATCCTTCTCGACGCCGCGGCCGAGCATGTAGAAGGTGGCGAGGTCCACCTGTGCTGCAACCATCCCCTGGTCGGCCGCCTTGCGGCACCAGTTCACCGCCTCCCGATCGTCGCGCCCGACGCCGAAGGCGCGCACGTAAACGCCGCAGAGCAGATTTTGCGCTTCCTTATGGCCGGCGTTCGCAACCGGGCGAAGCCAGCGAAGTCCCTCCTGGGCATCGATCCGCCCGGCCTCGCTGTTGAAATAGAGCCGGCCGGCATTCGCTTGCCCATCGACATATCCCTGCTCGGCGGAACGCAGGTACCAGCGCAGCGCTTCCGCCATGTTGCGCTCCACGCCGACACCCTTCTCGTACATGAAACCGAGGTTGTACTGGGCACGCGCCTCCCCGGCGACCGCGGCTCGCGACGTCCATCGGTAAGCCTCCGCGTCATTCTTCAACGTGCCGCTGCCTTGGAAATAGGCGATGGCCAGATTGTGCATGGCGGCCACCAGGCCTTGTTCCGATGCTTTCCGATACCATTCAAACGCCGCGGCCGGGTCGCGCGCCGTACCGCGCCCCTGCTGGTAGAGAAAGCCCAGGTTGAACTGTGCCGCCGCATAGCCTTGTTCAGCCGCCAGCTGGTAATAGGCGAAGGCCTGCGCATCATCCTTGGCAACGCCCAGCCCCTGTTCGTAGATCACCCCGAGACTATATTGGGCCTCCGGAATGCGCTGCTCGGCGGAGAACCGAAACCATCGTCCAGCCTCCTCATAGTTCTGCTTCACGCCTTCGCCGCCGTTGAAATAGATGGTGCCGAGGTGGAATTGCGCCTTCGCGTCGCCACTCTCGGCCGCCTTCCGGTACCAGCCGATCGCCTTCAGGAAGTCGCGCTCGACGCCCTCGCCGGTGTGGTAGCGCATACCGAGATCGACCTGCGCCTGGACATCGCCGTCTTCGGCCCGCTCCACCACCTTGTCGAACGGCGGCAGGCCCGGGGCCGCACCATCCGCGTGGACGGAGGACGAGAACACCGAAGACGTCAGGGCAACAACGAGTCCGAAGACGACGCGCTTCATCCACACCTCCCAGGCTACCGCTACGCGGAAAAATCCTATGGCGAGGTTCCTTCAACCGAAAGTCGATTTCGACAGACGGCTTCAAAGCGTCGAGCAGCGGCCGTTAACCGCCTCATTTGAAGGTCATGCAGGAAAATGGTCGCTGTCAGTCTTTCGGCAGCGCATCGAGAGCCTGTTGCGCCTCGGACATCCCCTGGGCCGCTGCCTTGCCATACCAGAGCGCCGCCGCTTTCAGATCCTTGTCGACCCCGGTCGCCTCGACATAGGCCTGCGCGACGTTGAACTGCGCCTTGGCGTGGCCCTGCTCAGCTGCCTTCATGAACCAGCCGAAGGCCGCTGCCGGGTCACGGTCCACGTCGGTGCCGGTCGCATAGGCGACGCCGAGATTGTGTTGCGCCAGCGCGTAGCCTTGCTCTGCCGAGAGGGTATAGAGCCGCACCGCCTCCTTCGCGTCACGCTCTACGCCGCGGCCATCGCTATACATTAGCGCCAGATTGTATTGACCGGCGGCGTCACCCGTATCGGCAGCAGTTCGGAACCATCGTGCTGCTGCCACCTGATCCTCGGCGACACCTGTCCCGCTCACATACATCAGGCCAACGTTTAGCTGCGCCGTCTTGTGCCCGTCCTCCGCCGCCTGTTTGAACAGATCGAAAGCAGCGGTCCGGTCCTGCACCACACCCTGCCCCTGCAGGTACATGATCGCGAGATTGAATTGCGCAGCCGCATACCCGCCCTCGGAAGCATTCCGGTACCAGCGCGCCGCAACTTCGTCGTCGCGCGAAACGCCCTGCCCCGTGACGTAGAGTAAGCCTAGCTTGAATTGCGCCAGTGGAAACCTCTGCGCCGCCGAAAGGCGGTACCAGCGGAGCGCCTCTTCAATGTTTGGCTCGACGCCTTCGCCCTTGAAATACTTCTGCGCCAGCTCGTACTGGGCAATGGCATGCCCGCTCTCGGCGGCCCGCCTGAACCACCTGACGGCATCGACCTCGTTTCGGGCCACGCCGCGGCCCTCCATCAGCATTGCTGCCAGATTATATTGCGCCGGCACGTTGCCGCCTTCAGCAGACTTCTGGAACCAGCGAAACGCTTTGGCATCATCCTGCTTGGTGCCTTTCCCGGTGAAGTAGGCCCAGGCGATGCGAAACTGCGCGTAGATGTCCCCGTTCTCCGCAAGCACTCGGTCCTGCTCTGTCGGGACAGGGGGCATTTCTGCGAGCGCCGGGAAAAATGACGTGCCGAGCGCAAGTGCGGCAACAAGGCCGAAAACGGCCGGTTTCATCCATTCCTCCCGATGGCAACGCATTCGGGGAACGTTAAGCAACGAAGAGTTGATTCGCCATCGCGTTTCCCTTCGACAGAGACGCAACAGTCGATCCGCTTTGCGCATTGGCGAACCGCCGGGGAGACGCGAGCGTTTGCCGCACGCGCCTCTATCGGCCGTCAGTTCGTCGCGCCGACGGCCGTTTCGTCCGGAATGTCGTTCAGGCGCACGAAGCTGTAGCCCTTGGCCTTGAGGTCGAGGATGCCGCGGGCAACGCCGGCGCCGGCCGAATGGGTCGGCTGGTTGATGTGGGCGATGATGACGTCGCCGTCCTTGGCGGCGCGAATGCGCTTTTCAGCCATTGCAGCCCCCAGCAGCGAGCCGCCGTCGCCGTTCACCGAGTAGCCGGCGATGCGGTAACCCATGGCGCGGATCTGGCTCATCGACGAATGGGTGTATTTGGCCGTCGCGCCGCGAAACCACTTAGGCGCCGGCAGTCCATGCGCCTTGATTGCGACAGCACCGCCATCAACTTCGGCCGCGACCGCCGCCTCGGAGCCGGCTGCCGCGATGCCATAAACGGAGATCTTCACGTCGATCGGCGGCACGTGCATCGCGCCGTGGTCCTCGATCTCGAACAGATCAGGATGTGCCTTCATCACCTCGACGACGAGGCCGTTGCGCTTCAGCCAGCGCGCGGTGACGAAGATCGTCGCCGGGATACGGTTTTCGATCAGCGTGCCGAGGATGCGCATGTCGGTGGCGCCGCTGCAGGCGTCAAGCGTCAGCGCAACCCGCGGGGCTGCGCCCTTTCCGCCGGGATTGGAAGGCAGACGCAGATCCGGCTCGACGAGCCCAGGCGCAGCGGTGGCCGAATGGGCGAACGTGGTGGCGGCAACAAGCGCGAGAACAAGGGCTTTCATGGCAATCCGGAGGAAGAAAGTCTGGGAAGGAATGTCAAATGACAGAAACCCGCCTTTTGCGAGGCGGGTTTCCGGGATTTAGGTGGGCAGCCCTGCCCGAAGCTTGATCGGCGCTTAACGCTGCGCGACCGGGCGAACCAGCGGCGTCACACGGCGAATGGTGACGCGGCGGTTCTGTTGCTCGGCGTCCTGGGTGCGAACCTTCAGGAAGCGCTCGCCATAGCCCTGGGTCGCCAGGTTTTCCGGCGGAATGCCGTAGACCTCGGTGAGCAGCGAGGCGACCGATTCGGCGCGCTTGTCGGAGAGCACCAGGTTCGAGCGGTCCGAGCCGACGGCATCGGTGTGGCCTTCGATGAAGAAGGTTTCACCCGGATCCTTGGCGAGGATCTTCTCCATCGCGGCTGCGACCTTGCGCATGGTCTTGGCCTGCGACATCGACACTTCGGCACTGCCCGTCGGGAAGGTGATGGTGTCGAGGTCGACGCGGCGAACCTTGTCGCGCAGGCGGGCGGAGTGGCGCACTTCGTCCATCGTGTAGACGCGTTCGACACGCTCGACCGGCGGCTCGGCGAGGAACTGGTAGTAGTCGCGATCCGGATCGTCGGAAACGTCGGCGATGTAGTCGCGGACCGGAATGCGCAGGCGCATCGGCGGCAATTCGTAGCCGACGTCGATGATTGCCGGACGCGGACCCTCGTCACGCTCGGGCGCATAGATCATCAGGTATTCGTTGCCGTCGCGGTCGACACGCGAGCGCTGCAGGATGTCGCCGTAACGGTTGTAGACGGTGACGATCCGGTAGCCGCCCGGCCGCACGATGGTTTCGCGGGTGCGGCCACGCGGAAGCTGATCGTAGTAGGTCTCTTCCGCATCGTAACGCAGCCGCGGACGGTCGTCGCCACGCACGAAGATCTGGTCGCCGACCCCGAGGATCACCCGGTTGTCGATCTGTTCGACGATCTTCACCTCGGTGATGTTGTTGGTGATGTTGTTGACCGTCGTGTTGTTGTTGATCACCGTGTTGTTGATAACGGTGTTGTTGACGATGTTGGTCGTCTCCGGAACCACGAAGACCGGAGCCTCGTCGACGCGCGTACCCTTTTCGTTGAGGTTCGCTTCGATCTTCTGCGGCAGGTCGGCCTGGATCTCGGCAGCGATCGCAGCCTGCGCTGCGGCATCGTCGGCTGGCGGCGGTGCGTCCTCTTCCTTGGCGCGCAGTTCCTCGCGCAGCTTCTGACGCTCTTCGCGCGCCTGGTTGCCGCCGGCATTGTCGGCGTCCTTGTCGCTGTCGAGCACGGCCGCACCGTTTTCGACCGGCAGGACGACGGTTTCGTCGGTCGCGGCCGGATCGTCGGCGATCTTCACCTTCTCTTCTTCGGTACGGGTATCGACCACTTCCGGAGCTGGCTGCTGCACCTGCGGCTGCTCGGCGGTTACCGGCTGCTCGGTGCCGGGCACGGGCTGGCCTTCACCGGTCTGCGGTTGTTCCGTGCCGGGTGCAGGCTGGCCTTCACCGGTCTGCGGTTGCTCCGCGCCGGGTACAGGCTGCCCTTCGCCGGTCTGCGGCTGCGGCTCGACGGCAGGAGCGGTTTCGCCACCGGCCTTCTGCTCTTCGGCAGCCTTCTGTTCTTCGGCAGCCTTCTGCTCGTCCGCAGCCTTCTGTTCGTCAGCGGCCTTCTGCTCGTCAGCAGTCTTCTGCTCGTCGGCAGCCTTCTGTTCGTCAGCGGCCTTCTGCTCTTCAGCGGCCTTCTGCTCGTCGGCAGCCTTCTGCTCTTCGGCGGCCTTCTGCTCTTCGGCAGCCTTCTGCTCTTCGGCAGCCTTCTGCTCTTCGGCAGCCTTCTGCTCTTCGGCGGCCTTCTGCTCGTCGGCAGCCTTCTGCTCTTCAGCAGCCTTCTGTTCCTCAGCAGCCTTCTGCTGCTCGGCAGCCTTCTGCTGCTCGGCAGACTGGCGCGCAGCCTCCTCCTCGGCAGCCTTCTGCTGCTCAGCAGCCTGACGGGCGGCTTCTTCCTCAGCGGCCTTCTGCTGTTCGGCGGCCTGACGGGCAGCCTCTTCCTCGGCAGCCTTCTGCTGTTCGGCAGCCTGGCGCGCAGCTTCTTCCTCAGCGGCCTTCTGCTGTTCGGCGGCCTGTCGTGCAGCCTCTTCTTCAGCGGCACGCTGCTGTTCGGCCGCCTGGCGCGCAGCCTCTTCCTCGGCAGCACGCTGCTGCTGCTCGGCGGCTTGGCGCGCGGCCTCTTCTTCAGCGGCGCGCTGCTGTTCGGCAGCCTGGCGCGCGGCTTCTTCTTCCGCCTGGCGCTGTTGCTGCAGCAGCAGCTCCTGGTCGGATTGGCCACCGCCCTCCTGTGCAACCTCGAATGGCTTCATCAGGCTGTCGGCCACGGCAGGCGGAACCGCCACGGACACCGACAGCACCGGCAGCGCGACGGTCGCAAACAGCTTGGATCGAATCGACATTTTGTCTTCCTTCCTCTTCCTGGGAGGTCCTGGCCCGCATCCTCTCGTCAACCCATGACACGCTGACGAAGGGAATGCGAACACGAGTACTTACGGGGCCTTGACCCAAGGTTTCGGCTTTTTTGTGTTGGCCGCGAGACGCGCGGTCCAATGCAACGCCCAAACCGCGAACCGGTTCCTTGACAAGGGCTAGCGGAGGCAAGATTAACCGCCGCTGAACGCCTCGTTCATGTTTCTCCGGCGCTGAAAAGCACAATCATCGGTCGAATCCCGATTCCCGTTGAGCGCCTTCGCTTTCCTGTTGATTTTTAGTGGAAAAGAGTACGAATATCGCCACAACCGGCGGCAGACGCCCCGGCTGAAATTGGCATCCGCGAAAAACAAGAAAAGCGGATGTCGGCCAACAGAGAGGACTATCATGCGTATTTCCAAGCGGCTGGCAGCCGCCGCATCGGCTGCCGTTTTCGTGCTCATGGCAGGCTCGGCCATGGCCGATGGCGAAAAGGTCGTGATCGGCACGGAAGGCGCCTACCCGCCCTTCAACAACCTCGAAGCGGACGGCACGCTGACGGGCTTCGACATCGACATCGCCAAGGCGCTGTGCGTGGAAATGAAGGCTGAATGCACCTTCGTGACGCAGGACTGGGACGGCATCATCCCGGCGCTGATCGCCAAGAAGTTCGACGCCATCATCGCGTCCATGTCGATCACCGCCGAGCGCAAGGAAAAGGTCGACTTCACCAACAAGTACTACAACACGCCGCCGGCTATCGTCGTACCGAAGGATTCGCCGATCACCGAGGCGACCGCCGCCGCTCTGCAGGGCAAGGCGCTCGGCGCGCAAGGCTCGACCACCCACTCCAACTATGCCGAAGCGCATATGAAGGGTGCCGAAATCAAGCTCTATCCGACGGCTGACGAGTACAAGCTCGACATCGCCAACGGCCGTATCGACGCGGTCATCGACGACGTGGTCGTGCTCTCGGAATGGCTGAAGACCGCTGACGGCGCCTGCTGCAAGCTGCTCGGCACGCTGCCGATCGATCCGGTTATCAACGGCGACGGCGCCGGTATCGCGGTCCGCAAGGGCGACGACGCGCTGCGCGAAAAGTTCAACAAGGCGATCGAGGCGATCCGCGCCAACGGCAAGTACAAGGAAATCAACGAAAAGTACTTCCCATTCGATGTTTATGGCAGCTGATTGACGGTTTCCGGTGCGATTTCCTAGTGAATCATGCCGGAAAAACGTCGGTTGATGCGAAAATTGCAACGGCGGATGGCTTGCCCTTCCGCCGTTTTTGTTTGACAAGAGCCTAAAACAAAGCGCGATCGATACGCATAAGAACAGCGCAAAAGGGGAAATCTCTGACATGAGCGGGTTGTTTGCCGGCTTCTATTCCATCCTCTCCTGGATCGGATCGATCGTCGATCCATTCTGCGGCCCGGTCGGGGTCTTCACCTGGTTCGGACCAGGCACGCTTCTGGCCTGCGGCGACACCGGATGGGGCGACGATATCGCCCACGGCTTCGTCATTACCGCGAGCCTTGCCATCGCCACGCTGCCCGTCGGCCTGCTGATCGGCTTCTTCATCGCGCTCGGCAAACAGTCCGAAGAACGCACGGTGCGGCTGGCCGCCAACATCTATACGACCATCTTCCGCGGCCTGCCCGAACTCTTGACGCTCTTCATCGTCTATTACGGCCTGCAGATCCTCGTTCAACAGCTGCTGGCATCGCTCGGCTACGACGGTCCGGTCGAAATCAATGCCTTCTTCGCCGGCATGATCGCACTCGGCGTCGTCTTCTCCGCCTATTGCTCGGAAGTCCTGCTGTCGGCTTTCAAGGCCATCCCGCATGGACAATACGAAGCCGGTGACGCCCTTGGCCTGCATCGCGGCCGCACCATGCGCCTCATCATCCTGCCGCAGCTCGTGCGCATCGCCCTGCCCGGTCTCGGCAATCTCTGGATGGCGCTGCTCAAGGACACGGCCCTCGTCTCCGTCGTCGGCCTGACGGACATCCTTCGCCAGACCGGCATTGCCGCCCGCGTGACCAAGCAAGCCTTCGAATTCTACGGTGTTGCCTGCGTGCTCTTCCTGATCCTCGCGATGATCTCCTCGATCGTCTTCTCCTACATTGAACGGCGAACCAAGCGTGCGGAGATGGGCCGATGAGTGTCATTGCAACGATCATCCCGCCCCAGGCACCGCCACCGGTTCCGCCGAAGCCCTATACGCTCACCCGTTTCGTCGGCAGCGTTGCGCTCGGCATCTGGCTGGCGCTCGGCGTCGGCATCTTCCTGACGGTCGTCGGCGGATGGGATCCGGACAAGTTCGCCAAGTACGGCCCGCGTTTCATCAACGGCCTCGGCGTCACGCTGATGCTGGTCGGCCTTTCGATCGTCATGGGCGCCATCCTGTCGCTGCCGATCGCCTTTGCCCGCATGTCGAAGAACAAGGTCCTGTCGTGGCTCGCCTACGGCTATGTCTACTTCTTCCGCGGCACGCCGCTGCTGGCACAGTTGTTCCTCATCTATTACGGCCTCGGCAGCTTCCGCCCGCAGCTCGAAGCGGTCGGCCTGTGGTGGTTCTTCCGTGACGCCTGGAACTGCGCGATCTTCGCCTTCACGCTCAACACCGCAGCCTACCAGGCGGAAATCCTGCGTGGCGCGATCGAGAGCGTGCCGCGCGGCCAGCGCGAGGGGGCTGACGCGCTCGGCCTTCCCCAGCGTGTCGCCTTCTGGAAGATCATCCTGCCGCAGGCGATGATCGTGGCGCTGCGCCCCTACGGCAACGAGATCATCCTGATGATCAAGGGCTCGGCGATCGTCGCAATCGTCACCGTCTTCGATCTCATGGGCGAAACACGCTACGCCTTCTCCCGCACCTTCGATTTCCAGATGTATATCTGGGCAGCCATTCTCTACCTCATCATGGTCGAGATCCTGCGCAACATCTGGAGCCTGCTGGAAGCGCGGTTGACGCGCCATCTGAAGCGCTAGGCTTTCTACGTCGATTTCGAACAGGCTTGGCAGCACTCCCAAAGAGAGGCTGCCAAGCTTTTGTTATTTCACGAGAAAGTTTCACTTCGGGACAAATATTAGCCCTTGATTAACAAATCAGGCGTTTCATCATAGAGACCAACCTTTGCGAGAAGTGAGGTCCACATGACGAACGAGATGGAACTTCAGCTCAAGGGCTACGGACTGACGACGGCGCAGATCCTCTACCACCTGCCCGACCATCCGGCCTTCCTCCAAACCTACATCTGGCAGCACTACGACCTGGCACCGGAATTCCCGGAGATGCGCAGCTTCCTGAAATTCTGGGAAGAGAAGCTGGACGGGCCGTTGCATTCGGTGCGCTACGTGCACCGCAAGCTAATCTCGGCCACCGAATGGCGCGCACTGAAGGGCGAGTTCATTCTGCACTGAGAGCTTCACCGGCGTTCGCTCTAAGCCGTCGAGACAGGCGAGGCGTGACGCCTGGTGTCCTCAAACATGCACTTCCCCGTGCGCCAGTTCGCCCTCGCGCGGCTCCTTGTGCAGCGAGCCATAGAGCACCACCCCATAGAACAGCACGACACCGATGATCACCGGCCAGCCGGGCAACGGACCGAGGGCTGCATTCTGGGCAACGTCCATCCAGGAACGCACATGGCCGAAAGGCTCGCCATTGGTGGAGATCTTCGGCGAGGAAATCTTCAGCGCCCAGGCGAGCAGCAGGATCAGGTACATCCAGCAGTAATTGCGCTGCAGCCGGCGGCAGACCGCTTCCCGGTAGCTCATCAAGAAGGCGGGCTTGCGCAGGCTCTTGGCGATCGACGCCGCCCAATTGAGGTTCGGCGTGCCGTCGGGCGCCAGGATCTGGGCGAAGTAGCCGCGCTCCAGTTGCCGCACCCGCGCGCGGTAGACGTCGAAGAAGCGATAGCGCCGGGCTTCGATCAGTAGCAAGAGCGTGATCAGCAGCATGGCGAAGAGCAGCACGCCATGATGCGACGACGGCGTCGACAGCGATACCGAAAGCAGCGCCGCAACAACAGTGATTGCCCAGTTGGACGTCCGGTCGATGCGATCGCGCCAGCCGGCCATGCGCCCCATCTCGCCGCGATAATAATGCACCACGGCGTTGATCTGTTCCTGCGACGTCTGCGGCAAAGGCGGGCCTTTCGGCTCCTTCGTTTCGGCGCTCAAGATCAGCGGCCCAAGCTCGGCGGACATCGGCATTCCTCCCGTCTTTTCTTATGCTTGCGATGATGACTCCTTTCCTGCCGCCGATAAATCCCGATGACGCCCCGTGGCGACGTTTTTCGTTCAAAAGATCAATGAAATCCTGCCACTGGCCACAGGCACGCACGATCTGCCGCCGCAAAGCTTTCGCCGACGGCGATTGCCAAAGACCGCCTGCGGACGTAAGAAGCGCCCATGACCCAGAAAAGCACGAAAATCGACGAGGAAGCGCTGGCCGAAGCCTACAACCGCGCCCTCTCCCTGGAAAAGTCCGGCAAGTTCGATGCCGCCGCCGACGCCTATCACGAAGTGCTGGCGCTCGATCCGGAAGACCACGGCGGCGCTGCCGTGCGGCTGGCCTCGATGGGACGCGGCGAAACGCCTGTGAAGGCGCCCGACGCCTATGTCGCCACGCTCTTCGACCAGCATGCCGAAGTGTTCGACAACGTGCTCGTCGACCAGCTCGGCTACTGCGTGCCCTTGCTCGTTCGCCAGCGCCTGCAGGCGCTTGAGCTCGGCCCGTTCGACCGCGTGCTCGATCTCGGCTGCGGCACGGGGCTGACCGGCGGCGCGCTTCGCGACATGGCCGAAGACATCACCGGCGTCGATCTCTCCGAAAACATGGTCGAGATCGCCCATGAAAAAGACCTCTACGAGACGCTCTACGTCGCCGAAGCAGTCGACTTTCTCGACGACAATGACGACGAGCCCTTCGACCTGATCGTCGCCACCGACGTGCTTCCCTATATGGGCGCGCTCGAGGCGCTGTTCTTCGGCGCCGTCGACAACCTCGTGCCGGGTGGCCTGCTGATCTTCTCCAGCGAGACGCTGCCTGCGGAAACCTTCGCCGGCCGCGATTTCATGGTCGGCCCGCACCAGCGCTTCGCCCATGCCGAGAGCTACCTGCGCGACCGTCTCGCCGCCACCGGCTTCGAGATCGTCGAAGTCGGCGACATCACGGTTCGCCTGGAAGAAGGCGAGCCGATTGCCGGACATCTGGTGGTCGCACGCTTCAAGCCCTGATTGGGCCATGACGGCATCATGATTAGGGAGCGTCGCACGATGCTCCCTTCTCTCTTTTCCGCACCCGCGCCATCGGCTACACCAAGGCGAAAGCAATGGGAGTATTCGGAAAATGGCAAAGGTTGCATTCATCGGTCTCGGCGTCATGGGCTACCCCATGGCCGGTCACCTCAAGGTCCGCGGCGGGCACGAGCTGACGGTCTATAACCGCACCTTCGCCAAGGCCGAGAAATGGGCTGCCGAGTTCGGCGGTCGCGCGGCGCGCACGCCGGCGGAAGCTGCCGATGGCGCCGATTTCGTCTTCTGCTGCGTCGGCAATGACGACGACCTGCGTTCGGTCACAACAGGCAAGGACGGCGCCTTCGAGAAGTTGAAGGCCGATGCCGTCTTCATCGACAACACCACGGCCTCCGCCGAGGTCGCCCGCGAACTTTACGAGGCGGCCAAGGCCCGCAACGCCCACTTCATCGACGCCCCGGTTTCCGGCGGCCAGGCGGGTGCCGAAAACGGCGTGCTGACGGTGATGTGCGGCGGCGACGAAGCCGCCTTCGATCGCGCCAAGCCGGTCATCGAAGCCTTTGCCCGCATGGTCGGCCTGATGGGCCCGGCCGGCGCCGGCCAGATCACCAAGATGATCAACCAGATCTGCATCGCCGGCCTCGTCCAGGGGCTCGCCGAAGGCATCCACTTCGGCAAAAAGGCCGGCCTCGACATCGAGAAGGTCGTCGACGTCATCTCCAAGGGAGCGGCCGGCTCCTGGCAGATGGAAAACCGCCACAAGACCATGAACGCCGGCAAGTACGATTTCGGCTTTGCCGTCGACTGGATGCGCAAGGATCTCGACATCGTGCTCGCCGAAGCCCGCCGCAACGGCGCCAAGCTGCCGGTGACCGCGCTGGTCGACCAGTTCTACGGCGACGTGCAGGAAATGGGCGGCAATCGCTGGGATACGTCCTCGCTGCTCGCCCGCCTCGAAAAGTGAGCCTTGGCCCCTCCTCGACCGCGGGCGAGATCATCGCTCACCTGCGGTCGCTTGGCTCCGAGGACAATCTTGCCGGCATGGCGCGTTTCGGCATCGTTACCGACGCCGCCATCGGGCTTTCCAATGTCGAGCTGCACAAGATCACCCGGCTGGTGAAGACCGATCACCGCCGCGCGCTGGAACTCTGGCAGTCCGGCATCCGCGAGGCGCGCATCCTCGCTGCCTTCACGGCCGATCCGAAAGCGCTGACGCTGGAAGAGGTGCGCCGCTGGGCGGACGATTGCAATTCCTGGGAAATCGTCGACACCGTTGCCGACCTCTTCGTCGCCGCGCGCTTCGAGCGCGAACTGATCCCGGAATTTGCTGGCGACGAACGTGAATTCGTACGGCGCATCGCTTTTGCGATGATTGCGACCGCTGCGGTCCACCTGAAGAATGAACCGGATGCGGCCCTGCTCGCCTGGCTGCCGTTGATCGAGCAGCATTCCGGCGACAATCGCAACTTCGTCAAGAAGGCGGTCAACTGGGCGCTCCGGCAGATCGGCAAGCGCAATGCCGCCTGCCACGGCCCGGCGCTTGCGCTGGCTAAGAAACTGGCGGAAAGCGAAAACCGCGCCGCCCGCTGGGCGGGCAAGGACGCGGTCCGCGAACTATCAGACGACAAGATCCGGGCCAGGCTTGGCCTCGCCTGAGCCTGATAGCGGAGATCAGTCCTCGCTGGACTTCGCCTGGTCGATCATCATGTAGTCGAGCGGCAGCTCGGTCGTATACTTGATCTGCTCCATGGCGAAGACGGAGGAGACGTCGCGGATCTCGATCTTGGCGATCATACGCTTGTAGAAGGCGTCATAGGCCGCGATGTCAGGCACGACGACGCGCAGCAGATAGTCGACGTCGCCGCTCATGCGGTAGAACTCGACCACTTCCGGAAATTCGGACACGACCTCGGAGAAGCGGCGCAGCCACTCCATCGAGTGGGAATTCGTGCGGATCGAGACGAAGACCGTGACCTTGGTGTTGATCTTCACCGGATCGAGCAGCGCGACGCGGCGGCGGATCACGCCGTCCTCTTCCATCTTCTGGATGCGCCGCCAGCACGGCGTGGTCGAAAGCCCGACCTTCTTGGCAAGGTCGGCAACGGCCAGCGTGGAGTCCTCCTGCAGCAGGCGCAGGATTTTGCGGTCTAGGCGATCCATGAGAGTCCCTCTCGAATTATTTTTCCCTCTATAGCGCGAAATTGGTGAAGATAAAGAAAATTGTTTCAGTTCGCGAGAACGGAAACACGTTCGCGCAGGAAAGGCAGCACGTCCGCCTCAAACCAGGGATTGCGCTTCAGCCAGCCGGTGTTGCGCCAGCTTGGATGCGGCAGCGGCAGGATCGCCGGCACGGCGTTGCGCATGGCGTAGCGCCGCCAGTCCTTCACCGTCTCGGTCATGGACTTCGGACAGTCCGGGCCGATGTGCCAGCGTTGCGCATAGTGGCCGATCGCCAGCACCAGCTCCACCTGTGGCATCTGCTCCATCACCCGGTGGCGCCAGAGCGGCGCGCATTCGCGCCGCGGCGGCAGGTCGCTGCCATGGGCGTCATAGCCCGGAAAACAGAAACCCATCGGCACGATCGCGAATTTATCCGGATCGTAGAAAGCCTCGCGATCGACGGCCAGCCACTGCCGCAACCGGTCGCCGGACGCATCGTTGAACGGCAGGCCGCTGTCATGCACACGCAGCCCTGGCGCCTGCCCGGCAATCAGGATGCGCGCGGCAGTGGAGATCACTGCCACCGGCCGCGGCTCGTGCGGCAGCCGGTCGGCCTCGCCACGCAGCGGATTGTCGCGACAGATGCGGCAGGCGGCAATGTCTGCCCGCAACCGTTCGAGTTGAGCAATGCGGTCGTCAGGCATCGGCGATACCGGAAAAGAGTGCGGTCAGGCGCTCGAGCAGCCAACCGCGGATCGCGGCAAGCCAGCCATCAATCAGGTGCGGCCCCTCGTCGGGATGACCGTTTGTCCGGCGCCACTCCTGCGGATTCACGAACTCGCCGACCCAGAGCCCGCGCTGCTCGCGTTCTGCCCGTGCCTCCTCGGCCTCATAGCGTCCGTAGCTCACCGCATAACCCGAAAGCACCATTTCGCGCCCGACATCGCGGCCGGCCGCATCGCAGACACCGAGCTCGCGGCCGTATTTGTCGCGGCCGTGAAAACGACAGCGAACATCCCCCGCCGATATCAGCGCCCGCAAGCGGTCGCGCGCCTCGCGGCCGCAATCCCAGGCAACGCCGTCGCGCTGGCAGGTCTGGGCGAGTTCCGGAGCATCGATGCCCTCGATGCGGACGCGCTTCCCGTCGATCCGCAGGCTGTCGCCGTCGCTCGCAATCGCCGCACCCCGTGCTGAACCGGTCGAAGATCGGTCTCCGACCGGCAGCCGATCGGCGAAAAAGGCGCCAATCGCCAGCAGCAGAAGAATGATCCAGCCGCCGGCCATGCCGCGACGTTCGCCGGACGGCGCCTGACCGCGGGACCTGCCGCGGCCCTTGGGAAACCGATATGTCGTCCGTCCGAATTTCACGCCTGCCCTAACCTCGTTTGCCCGCACGGTGCCTGACAGACCAG
The DNA here is from genome assembly GCF_050434285.1 of Ensifer sp. KUDG1. Lineage (NCBI taxonomy): Bacteria > Pseudomonadati > Pseudomonadota > Alphaproteobacteria > Hyphomicrobiales > Rhizobiaceae > Ensifer > Ensifer sp. KUDG1. Next base: position 704,869 of record NZ_JBNDIG010000002.1, on the reverse strand, counting down.
CGCGTCATAAACATGGTCGATTCCAAAAGATTAGAGAAGGAATCTCACATGCAGCACGATCTTTTGCGACCTTGAACACGGCTGCGCCACAATGGTTGTCGAATCCTTCACGCACCGCAGCAACTTCTTAAGGATTGCTCACTAGACTGCAACGCAATCGCAACCGTCGCATATGAGCATGAGTATCGCTGCCAGCACATCGACCGATAAGATTATCGTCGACAAATCGCGTAGCCATCGAAACAAGGCTGTTTCGAGGACGGTCCGCGCGACGCGCGAACGGCTGCAGACGGGCTCGTCGGTGCCTTCGGGCTTCGAGCGCGAGATGCTCAATCTCTACATCGACAGTGCACTGCATGGCGCGATCGCCATCCCGGTGCTCGTCGCGCTGATAACAGCGGTCGGCATCTACCTCTCCGGCAATCTCGGCTTCGTCCTCTGGGCGGTCATGACGCTTTCGGCCCATGCCGTCACGCTCTTCTTTGCGCGCAAGGCACGCCGGGAAGACATAAGCGCCGAGAAGGTTCCGGTCTGGCGTCGCCGCTTCCTGCTCGGCCAGGTGCTGATGGGCCTCTGCTGGGCGACCTTCGTGGCGCAGGATTGCGCGAGCTGCGGCAATGTGCGCTTCGGCTTCTTCGAGGGGACTGTGCTGCTGGTCGCGCTTGCTGCGACCGCCATGGGCACGTTCCTGCTGCGCAACGCGCTCCTCTACACCTTCGCACCGGTCGTCGCCGCCCTCGCCTTCGCATCGCTCACGACCGGCGACCCCATCTATGTCGGCCTCACCGGCATCATCTCGCTGTCGCTGCTCTTTCTGGTGCTGATGACCGACCGGATGAACCGCGCAAGCGTTCACATCCTTTCCGTTCAGTCGGAGAAGGACGACCTGATCGCGGAACTCGAAGTGGCAAAGTCGATGTCCGACGAAGCCCGTCGGCGCGCTGAAGAAGCCAACCTCGCCAAGTCGCGCTTCCTCGCCTCCATGTCGCACGAACTGCGCACGCCGCTCAACGCCATTCTCGGCTTCTCCGAAGTGATGTCGACCGAGGTTCTGGGCCCGCTCAGCAACCCGACCTACAAGGAATACACCAACGACATCCACCGCTCGGGCGAGCATCTCTTGAACCTCATCAACGAGATCCTCGACCTGTCGCGCATCGAGGCTGGGCGCTACGATCTCAACGAGGATTCAGTCAGCCTCGTCGATATCGCCGAGGATTGCATCGGCATGGTGCAATTGAAGGCCCGCGCCAAGAACATCACCATCCACCAGCAGTTCGAACACGGCATGCCCTCGGTCTGGGTCGACGAAAAGTCGATGCGCCAGGTCATTCTCAATCTGCTGTCGAATGCCGTGAAGTTCACCAATACCGGCGGCGAAGTCACCTTCAAGGTCGGCTGGACGGCCGGCGGCGGCCAGTATCTCTCGATCAAGGACAACGGCCCCGGCATTCCCGAGGAAGAAATCCCGATCGTGCTCTCAGCCTTCGGCCAGGGCTCGATCGCCATCAAGAGCGCTGAACAGGGCACCGGTCTCGGCCTGCCGATCGTCCAGGCGATCCTTGCCAAGCACAATGGCGAATTCATCCTGCGCTCGAAGCTGCGGGAAGGCACTGAAGCCATCGCCATCCTGCCGGCCCGCCGCGTGCTCGAAAGCCTGCCGGCGATCGAGGATGTCGCAGCCCCGGTTCGCCGCCGCAAGAGCTTCGCCTGATCCATGCACGTCGAGACACAGCGCCTCAGGCTTCGGCCCTGGGAAGAACGCGACATCGCGCCCTTTGCGCTTGCCAACGCAGATCCCGAAGTCCGGCGCTACTACTATCCGGCCATTCTGACGCACAATGAAACGGCAGCGATGATTGACGACTGCACCCGTCACCTCGCCGACCGCGGCTTCGGTTTCGTCGCCGTTGAACGCAAGTCCGATGGGGCGCTGATCGGCGGTCTCGGCCTTTCGGAGGCTGGAGACGAAATCCCCGGCGGCCCGCATGTCGAAATCGGCTGGATCCTCGCCCCCGCCCACTGGCGGCAGGGTTATGCGCTGGAGGCGGCGAGCGCCTGCCTGGACCATGCGTGGCGCACACTCGGCCTTGCCGAGGTCATCGGTTATACCTCGCGCATCAACCAGCCGTCGCGGGCACTGATGGAACGATTGGGCATGCGCACGGATCCGGCCGAGGACTTCGACGACGTCACGGTGCCCGTGGGCAACCCGCTGCGTCCGCACGTGCTCTATCGGGTGAAGGCGCCGGCCGGCTGGCCGATCAGTTCATGAAGCCGTCGAAGATCACGACATAGGCGGCATAGACGCCGTTGGCGACGATCAGGCAGAGGCAGGCGAAGGATCCAAGATCCTTGGCGTTCTTGCCCATTTCCGAGATTTCGGGAGAAACGCGATCGACGATTTCCTCGATGGCCGTGTTGATCGCCTCGAAGGCCATCATCAGCAGGAAGAGGATCGCCATCGCCACATATTGGAAGAAGGTTGCGCCGACGACGATGAAAGCGACCATCGCGGCAGCAAAGGCGATCAGTTCGTGGCGAAAGGCCGCTTCGCCGATCAGCCGCTTGGCGCCGCCGAGCGAATAGCTCGCAGCGGCAAAGAGATGCCGAATGCCGGTTTGCTTTTCGACAGGACCCGTCTGTCCAATGCGGTGCGTGGTGTTCTTGGCGTCCATTTCGTCTCGACAGGGCTTGAAACCGTGCTTGCTTCGACATCGTGATTGAGGCGAATGCATGGCGGTTTCGGTTGCAGGCACCCAAAGACTATAGCTAGGGCGCGCATTTGCGCTTTGGATAGGCGAGAAGGACGCATCCATCAAGGCCCGGCACGCGACGGCGTCGCGCCCGTGACAGGCCTTGGACAGAAACCGGCCGGTCTTCCTGCAAAGACCGGCCGAAACTTCACTATTCCTTGTTGCTGACGCCGGCCTGGGCAAAGGTCGCCATGCCGCTGTGGCAGGCGGCCGCCGCCTTGACGATGCCGGCGGCGAGCGCCGCACCCGTGCCTTCGCCGAGCCGCATGCCGAGCGCCAAGAGCGGCGTCTTGCCGAGCTTCTCGATTGCGCGCAGATGCCCCGGCTCGCCCGAAACATGGCCGATCAGGCAGTGGTCGAGCGCGGACGGATTGGCCGCCCTCAGGATCGAGGCCGCGGCGGTCGCCACATAGCCGTCGATGATCACGGGCACCTTCTGCACGCGCGCCGCCAGGATGGCGCCGGCCATGGCCGCAATCTCGCGGCCGCCGAGGCGGCGCATCAATTCGAGCGGATCGGACAGGTGGTCGCGATGCAGCGCCACGGCCTTTTCGACGGCAGCGATCTTGCGCTTCAGCACCTCGCCTTCCGAACCGGTGCCCGGGCCGACCCATTCCTCGGCCGTGCCACCATAAAGGCCGAGATTGATCGCGGCCGCGATCGTGGTGTTGCCGATGCCCATTTCGCCGATGCACAGCAGATCCGTGCCGCCGGCAATTGCTTCCATGCCGAAGGCCATGGTCGCCGCGCAATCGCGCTCTGAGAGTGCCGCTTCCTCGGTGATGTCACCGGTCGGATATTCGAGCGCCAGGTCGAAGACCTTCAGCCCGAGGTCGTGGCTGACGCAGATCTGGTTGATCGCCGCACCACCGGCAGCGAAGTTCTCGACCATCTGCGCGGTGACGGACGACGGGAACGGGGTCACGCCCTGACGGGTAACGCCATGGTTTCCGGCAAAGATTGCCACCAGCGGCCGGTTGACGGCCGGCGCCTTGCCGGTCCAGGCGGCAAGCCAGAAGGCAATCTCCTCGAGGCGCCCAAGCGCTCCCGGCGGCTTCGTCAGCTGCGCGTCCCGCTCCCGCGCGGCAACAAGTGCTGCCGCATCCGGGCCCGGCAGGTTGCGCAGCAATTCGCGAAAATCATCAAACGGCAGGCCGCTGGCACTCATGGGAGGAATCCTTGCATCATCGTGAAGCTCTATCTACGCCCCTCATAGAGGTCGCTGAAAATTCGGGCAACGACATTTGCGCCAATCGGCGTCGCCGCCTCGATCCGTCAGCGGTCGGAGACGGCCGTTGAAAGGTCTTGGAAAAGTGTGGCCGGTACGCACCGGCGAGCCCGTCCGGCTTGCGAGACTCGCCGCAGTCGGTAGTTTGGCAGAGGCCGGCTCAATGGCCGCAACCTTGGAGGAGCCATGGGCTTCGGTGGCGATTTCTGTGACGATGTGGCGCGGTCGATCGGCTTTCTCAGCCGCATCCCCATGCCCGCGCGCCACTTCGAAGGCTATGACGGGCGCCTGAGCCGCGCCGTGCGCGCCTTCCCGCTTGCCGGCCTGCTGATTGCCTTGCCGTCGGCCGCCTTCGCCATGGGCCTCATGGCGCTGCAGGTGAGTTCGCTCTTTGCCGCCTTTGTCGTCGTCGCCATCCAGGCACTAGTCACCGGCGCGTTGCACGAAGACGGGCTTGGCGACACGGCCGATGGCTTTGGCGGCGGCCGCGACCGCGACGCGGCGCTTGCGATCATGAAGGACAGCCGCATCGGCACCTATGCGGCCGTCGCCCTCATCCTCTCCTTCGGTCTGCGCGTCTCGGCGCTCGCCTCGATCCTGCCGCTCTTTTCGCCGCTCGGCGCCGCCATGGCCATCCTTGGTACCGCCTGCCTCAGCCGCGCCGCCATGGTCTGGCACTGGTCGTCGCTGCCACCGGCACGCAGCGGCGGTGTCGCGGCAGCAGCCGGCGCGCCCGAGCCGGCGGCCACGCGCTTCGCGCTCGCTTCGGGCGTTCTTGTCGCGATGCTGCTCTTCTATCTTGCGCAGGTTCCGGCGCTCGGCCTCATCGCAGCGCTCGTCGCATTCCTTGCCACCGTCAAGGGTTTTGCTCGGCTGGCAATGCGCAAGATCGGCGGACAAACGGGCGACACGATCGGAGCCACGCAGCAACTGACCGAAATCGCCGTACTCGGTGCCCTTGCGCTGACGGTTTGAAACATCGATATATCAAGGGAAAACTGAGCACGCCCATGGAATCTCCCTGCATTCTCGTCTGTTCGATCGATGACAAGACCGGCTACTGTTTCGGCTGCGGCCGCACCCGCGACGAAGTCGGACGCTGGACGCTCTATACCGATGCCGAACGCCGGGCGATCATGAGCGCGTTGCCTCAGCGCCTCGAGACCGTCGAACGCAAGCCGCGGCGTGAAACCCGGCGCACGCGCATGGCGAGGGAACGCGGCGAAGCATGACCCGTCTTGCCATCCTGCTCTCGATCCTGGCCATCGGTCTCGTCCTGCTGATCGTCAACCACGACACTGGCCGCACCATGGGGCTTGCCAACGACCAGTTCGGACAACTGGTTTCGCTCGGCGCCATCGCCACGCTCATCGGCGCCGGTATCCTGCAAAGCCGCCACCGCTTCGGCGAAGGGTTGCGCCAGATCGCCATCTGGCTCTTCGTCGTTCTGGCGCTGGTCTCGGCCTATGTCTACCGCTTCGAGCTGCAGGGCTTCGGCAACCGCCTGCTCGCCGGACTCATCCCCGGCCGCGCCACCATCATCACCGACAGCGAGGGCCAGCAGGAAGTGGTGCTGCAGAAGATGCTGAATGGTCATTTCGAGACCACCGCGACGGTCGACGGCAAGGACATCAGCATGCTGGTCGATACCGGCGCCAGCAGCATCGCCCTCACCTATGAAGATGCGGAAAAGATCGGCCTCGACCCGGCCAACCTCAATTACATCGTCACCGTCATGACTGCCAATGGCCGGGCCCAGGCAGCCCCGGTGATGCTTCAGGAGATTTCGATCGGCCCGATCACGCGCCGCAACATCGGTGCGACGGTTGCGGCCGAAGGCAAGCTCGACCAGAGCCTGCTTGGCATGAGCTTCCTGTCGACGCTGGAAATGCTGCAGATGCGCACCGACGAGCTGCGCCTGCGCGACTGACCGCACATCCGGCCGGTCACCGCTCCGGCCCGATCAATCCTGGCAGAGGAGCCGCTCATGGATTTCATGCGACTGCTGAAGTCGATCGAAGAGCTGCTCTACGAGCTCGTCTGCTGGCTGCTGTTCTATCCGCTGACCCTGTGGCGCACGCTGCGCCACCCGCAGGCGATGATGCGCTATGCCGACGTCGAGCTTGGCGACGAGCTTCAGGACCAGTATTCGGATGCGCTGAGCCCACCGCTCTTTCTGCTGATCACGCTGCTTCTGGCACACGCGCTGGAGCTTGGCCTCGTCAGGCAGGCTGTTCCGTGGACCGCGACGTCGCTGCTTGCCTCGGATTCCAACCTGCTGATGTTTCGCGCCGTCGCCTTCAGCATTCTACCCTTGCTGATGGCGGTGAAGCTCCTGCGCAGCAAGGGCGCAAAGCTGACACGCGAGACGCTGCGCCCGCCCTTCTTCAGCCAGTGCTATGTCACCGCACCCTTCGCTTTTGCGATCAGCCTCGGCGGCCAATTGCTGCTTGCCGGGCACAACGCCTTCACCTCCGTCGGCGTCGTCTTCGTCGTCGCCTCGATCGTCTGGTACATCGTCGCCGAAACGCGCTGGTTCATGGCCGACCTCGGGCTTTCCGCCGTGCGGTCGCTTCTCCACGTCATCGTCACGATCCTGCAGGCGCTGCTTGCCATGGGCGTCGCCAGCGCCATCATCGCCTATGCCAGCGGCGCCGTGCCGGCGGCGGCGTTTTGACGGCCGTCAGTTTCGCAGGCGGTAGCCGGTGCGGAAGATCCAGGCGAGCACCGACATGCAGACCGTCAGGAAGGCGACGATGATCACGGCGCTGAAGATCGGGCTGACGTCGGAGACCTCGAAGAAGCTCCAGCGGAAACCGCTGATGAGATACAGCACCGGGTTGAAATGGCTGACCGCCTGCCAGAAGGGTGGCAGCATCTTGATCGAGTAAAAGCTGCCGCCGAGGAAAACGAGCGGCGGAATCACCAGCATCGGGATCAGGTTCAGCTGCTCGAAATCCTTGGCCCAGATGCCGATGATGAAGCCGAAAAGACTGAAGGATATGGCCGTCAGCACGAAGAAGAAGACCATCACGAAGGGATGAGCGATGGTCAGGTCGACGAAGAGAGACGCCGTCAGCAGGATGATCGTGCCGATCATCAGCCCCTTGGTCGCCGCCGCGCCGACATAACCGAGCACGATCTCGACCATCGAGACCGGCGACGACAAAACCTCGTAGATCGTGCCGGTGAATTTCGGGAAGTAGATGCCGAAGGAGCCGTTGCCGATGCACTGCGTCAGCAGCGTCAGCATCATCAGGCCGGGCGTGATGAAGGCGCCATAGGAGACGCCGTCGATCTCCTGTATGCGCCCGCCGATCGCCGCCCCGAAGACGATGAAATAGAGAGAGGTGGAAATGACCGGCGACACGACGCTCTGCAGCAGCGTGCGGCGGGTGCGGGCCATCTCGAAGAAATAGATCGACTTGATCGCTTCGATGTTCATCGCCCTGCCCCCACGATTTCGACGAAAATGTCTTCCAGCGAGCTCTGCCGCGTGGAAATGTCCTTGAGCCTGATGCCGGCCTCGGCCAGGGCGGCAAGGAGCGTGGTGATTCCGGTCCGCTCCGCGCTGGTGTCGTAATCGTAGATCAGACAATGGCCATCGCCTTCGAGCGTCAGGTTGTAGCCCGAAAGTACCTCGGGCACGCCCTCCAGCGGATGGGCGAGATCGACGCGCAACTGCTTGCGACCGAGCTTCGACATCAGCGCAGCCTTGTCTTCGACCAGCAGGATCTCGCCGCCGTTGATGACGCCGATGCGGTCGGCGATTTCTTCCGCCTCTTCGATGTAGTGCGTCGTCAGGATGATCGTCACGCCCGAGGCGCGCAGCCGCTCGACCACGTCCCACATGCTCTTGCGCAGGTTGACGTCGACGCCGGCCGTCGGCTCGTCGAGGAAGAGTATCCGCGGCTCATGCGACAGCGCCTTGGCGATCAGCACGCGCCGCTTCATGCCGCCCGAAAGCTCGCGCAGCATGTTGTCCTTCTTGTCCCAGAGCGACAGATCCTTCAGCACCTTCTCGATATGGGCGGAGTTCGGCTTCTTGCCGTGCAGCCCGCGGGAGAAGGAGACCGTGTTCCAGACGGTTTCGAAAGCATCGGTGGTTAACTCCTGCGGCACGAGCCCGATCATCGCGCGGGTCTCGCGGAAATCGCGCACCACGTCATGCCCCCCGACCATCACCGTTCCGCCGCTCGGATTGACGATGCCGCAGATGATCGAGATCAGTGTCGTCTTGCCGGCGCCGTTCGGCCCGAGCAGCGCCAGGATCTCGCCTTCCTCGATATCGAGGCTGACGCCCTTCAGCGCCTTGAAGCCGGAGGCATAGGTCTTCGACAGATTGGAAACGGAAACGATTGGCGCCATGAAAACTGATCCGGAAGCAGGGGCAGAGTCTTGAGGTCCCGCCCTATATGGGACAATTCATTCCGATTTGCAGCCGGCTGGAATGAAAAAACAAGATGACTGTGCGTCAACGCGGCTGAGACAGTCGCGTATCGGTGCCCGCTCCGGCCGTAGTCTGCCTCGGGAGCTTGCGGTCGACCAGCCGGTCATGGACCAGCATCCCGGCCAGCATTGCCACCACGAAGAGCACCGTTGCCGGCAAGCCAAGCGACAGCGAGGCGAGCGCCGGACCCGGGCAAAGCCCGACCAGCCCCCAGCCGACGCCGAAGATCGCCGAGCCGACGATCAGTCGGCGGTCTATGACCTGGTTGTTGGGCAGATGAAAGCTTTCGTCAAACAGAGGATGTTTCAGCCGGCGCGTCACGAGAACGCCGAGCGCCGAAACGAAGACGGCCCCGCCGAGCACGAAGGCAAGGCTGGGGTTCCAGTTGCCGGTGATATCTAGGAATGCGCGCACGCGGGCCGGATCGAGCATGCCGGACAGCGAAAGACCGAACCCGAATACGACGCCGGAGACGAGCGCCGCGGCAAGGCGGAGCAAGGCGCTGTTCATGCGAAGAAACCCGCAACGAAGACGGTGACGATCGCCGCTGCCATGAAAGTGGCAACCGCTGCCATCGAGCGACGCGACAGCCTTGCAAGCCCGACGACGCCATGACCGCTGGTGCAGCCCGAGCCCATGCGCGAGCCGAAGCCCACCAGCAGGCCGCCAGCCACGAGAAGCGGCCAGGAGGCCGTCACGGTTACCGACGGCCAGGCATCGAAAATGAGACGGTACAGCACCGGTCCGGCAATCAGCCCCAGTACGAACAATGCGCCCGACGAAGCCTGTACGCCCTGCAGCAGGCGCCCTGCGATGCCACTGATGCCGGCCACCCGGCCGTTGGCCACCATCAGGATCGCCGCCGACAGGCCAATCAACAGCCCGCCCGCCAGCGCATTCCCGTATTCATTCATGCTTTAGAACCATCCCGACAGAAGATCTGATAGAGCGCGCCAACGAGACGCGCCACCTTGTCGTGACTAAGCCGATAGAAAACCTGCTTGGCCTGCCGACGGGTCGAGACAATGCCGGCATCCCGCAACACCGTCAATTGCTGCGAAAGCGTGGGCTGGCGAATGCCCAGCATTTCCTCGAGCGCTGCGACTGAATGCTCGCCTTCGAGCAAGGCGCTCACGATCAGCAACCTGTTGCGGTTGGCAAGTGTCCTGAGGATTTTTGAGACTTCGGCGGCGTGCACAGCCATATCGCTGCGCATTCCCGGAAATTGCATGACCGTTCCCATTTCGTCCCTCCTGTGGCGTCAAGGAGTGAGTAGGGCCCCCAATGCTTGTAGCGGCCAACCAGACACTATCCAAGATTGTTATATGAACTAATATAATATCGTATTACTTATTACAAAACCAGACGAAAGGGAAAGATCAGCACGGCCCCGGCATTCCGGGGTTTTGTTGCGCGCAGAAAAATAGGTAGAAAATTCAGACAGTTATAATAAGATTCGAAAAAGTCGCGAATCGCCATATTTGGGGCAACCGTTCGGAACACGATCCAGTTGGACTAAAACCTAAAGTATAATACTACTTATTTAGAGAATCGGCGCGGTCCGCAGACCTTCGCCGACAGCCGGCCAGCGAAGCATTCAAACGAAAGCCGGCGCAAGATTTCCCCAGCCGACCGCAGCAATTGCGTCCGGCTGTCACGAAACCGTGACGCTCTTCGATCAGTTTGCAACGCGCGGGCCGCGACATCGCCCTTTGATTTGCGCTCGTGATTTGCACGCCGGAGCCTCCCCCTTTTGCTCCGGTCGTTGGGCCGGCCTCCCCGCCGGCCTCTTTTTTTCGCCGGCTTCCGAGCTTCGGTAGCCGGCGGCTCGAAAGCACAGCTGCTGACCGACCGAACCACTAATCGCAGTGCCGATAGCCGGTCTTGCGGGTTCTCAGGTCGAAGTGGAAGTGGTCCTTGTGGAACGGATCGCTGCCCGGGCCGAGCACGGTGTTGAAGTACTTGCAGCTGTCGGAACGCACGGCCTTCAGCAGCGCCTTCTCGCGGAAGGCGAAAAATCCCGGCTTGCGCACGTCGATTTCCTTGCCGTTCTTCAGCACGAACTTGCCGACATCGATGGCGTTACCGCGCGCATGTTCAGACATCGGATTTCCGCGACGCGAGTTCATGGTGCGGCAGGAATAGCCGCCGAGCGGCTTGATCGTCTTGATGCCGGACCAGTAGCGGTAGCGCGACGACGGCGCGAGTTCGTACTTCACCCACTTCGCAAAAGCCTCGGTCACCTCGCAATTGAGCTTCACCGCCGGCTTCACGCCGATGCCGCCGGAGAGGCCACTGAGTTCGATCGGATAGTCGATGCCGCAGGACGGACCGTTGCTGATGCGTGGAATGTCGCGAAAGGTGACGCCGAGCTTTTTCAGGCGCTGGCGGCAGGCGATTTCGGAACCGGGCATCGCGCCGGTATCGTCGGGCGTCGACATCGGATTGTTGGCGCGCGGCAGAAAGGCGACCTGCTGTGGCTCCTGCGTGCGCTGAAGGGCGCGCTGCCGTTCCATGGCGCGGGCGCGCTGCGCCTCTTCGGCGGCCATCTTGTCCGGCGACAGCGGCGGCAGATCCGGATCGTAGCCAAGGTTCGCCTCGGCCGGTGCTGCGTTGTTTGCGCCGCCGAGCTGACGCACATTCTCGTCACCAATGCCGCCGACCACCGGCTGGCTGGCATTACCCTCGGCGATGTCGTTGCTCTGCTCTTCCGCGAGCCCCACCACGGGCTGCTCGACGCCGAGCATCGCATCCATGTTGACGCCCTCTTGTGGAATGGGGCTCGAGCCGGCGCCTGCCGGTTGCGCGCCCGTCGCCACCGCCTCGTCGCTATCGAGCATCGGAAGCGCGCGGCGCGTCTGCTGGGGCGCTGCATGCTGCGGATTGGCCTGGAGGGTCGAGGGTTGCGTGGCGGCGGGATAAGCGGCCACCTCCTCTGCCGGCACGGCATCGACAGGAACCGGCCCGATCGACCCGACCCGCGCCCCGCCATCGATGCGGCCGGGCGGCGACAACGCGTCATCGGTCGAGCAGGTGACGAGCGAAAACGAGAGAACGAGCACCGTCAGCGGGCGATGGAGACGAGTAACATAGGCCATACCGAACTGCGCCTTCCTCCAGATGGCCAGAAAGACCACCGTCATCGCCCCGCTGCCCCTGCAGCCGCCTTGCGCTCGATTGGCACGCAATGGTTGCCGCAGCACCTGCAATTGCTGCCTTTTGCCTGTGTCGCAAACCGGGCACAGCGGTCAAAAAGGCTGATTTGTCTGGGATTTTATTCAAATACGGTAAACGAAGGCTTGCGCATCACCTGCAGGAAATCGGGTGCGCCGGGCGAGAGCCGGCCGCGATATGATGAAAAAAGAGCCCGCGTCCTCATCGGACGCGGGCTCGCATGCTCAAGACTGGCTCACGCAGGGGTTAGCGGCACTCGCCGCGATGGATGACCTGGAAACCGGCACCACCCGCTTCGCAGGCGTTGGAGAAGGTTTCGATGCGGCCGCCACGCTGGCCGCAGACCGGGGCGTATTCGCGGGTGCAGAACTGACCCTCGGACGGACGGTCGTCCTCCCTGCGGCATTCGCCGCGACCGATCACCTGGAAGCCCTCGGAGCGCGCCTGGCAGGCGTTCGAGAAGGTCTGCGTGCGGCGGCCGCGCTGGCCGCACACAGGATTGTACTCCATCGTGCAGGCCTGCGGCTCGCGATCCGGCGGGCGATAGTCCGGACGGCACTCGCCGCGGTGGATGACGTTGAAGCCATCGGCGCGCGCCTGGCAGGAATTCGGGAAACTGCGCGTGCGATTGCCGCGCTCGCCGCAAACCGGCGCATATTCCATCGTGCAGGCCTGCGGGCGCGTGGGCCTCGGCCCCGGCCGCGGCTCATCGACGACCACGGTACAGGCGGAAAGAAAACCGAGCGCCAGCATCAGCAAGGCGATCGGCCGGGTCAGAAGTAGTTTGAGAAGTGCCATGGTGTCCCCTCTGGTGCAGCGGCCGGCAACCGGAGCGACGCCCCGTCGAACACCTCCCGCTTCTCGCGTATCTATCCCCGGCGGTGCTGAGGTCAAGACGGAGAATGTCTCCGTACACGACAACCGGCGTGACGACGGCGGCACCTAAACAGCGATCCTTGCGACAGCATTGCGGTCAGACCCGCATGAAAAACCCGCGCGGCGTGCCGCGCGGGTCGCAATCGACAAACCTATGGATCAGGCGGCGCGGCCGTAACCTGCGTGCGAGCCTGAAGGTTGCAGCCGGAACTTCGTCAGCAGCGACTTCAGCTCGCGGCTTTCGGACGCCAACGTCTGGCTCGCTGCCGTGGTCTCCTCCACCATCGCGGCGTTCTGCTGGGTCATCTGGTCCATGCTGTTGACGGCGACATTGACCTCTTGCAGCCCGGTCGCCTGCTCGCGGGCGGCCGTCGCGATCGAGGCCACCTGCTCGTTGACTCGGTTGACCTGCGCCTCGATCTCCGAGAGCGCCTCGCCGGTGGAACGGACCAGGTCGACGCCGGCGCCAACCTCGCGCACCGAGGCGCTGATCAGTTCCTTGATCTCCTTGGCGGCACCGGCCGAACGCTGCGCCAACTCGCGCACTTCCTGGGCGACGACGGCAAAGCCGCGGCCCGCCTCGCCGGCACGCGCCGCCTCGACACCGGCATTGAGCGCCAGCAGGTTGGTCTGGAAGGCGATCTCGTCGATGACACCGATGATCTGGCCGATACGGCCGGAGGAGCTCTCGATCCGCCCCATGGCGTCGATGGCATTGCGAACGATGCCGCCGGACTTTGCGGCGCTGGTCTTGGTCTGGTCGACCATCGCACGCGCCTCGTTTGCCCGCTCGGAGGCGTGGCGAACCGTCGAGGTGATTTCGTCGAGCGCCGCGGCCGTCTCCTCAAGGGCGGCTGCCTGCTGCTCGGTGCGGCGGGACAGATTGTTGGCGGCCTCGGAAATGTCGCCGGCGCTGGCGGTGACGATCTCGGTCGAATGCGAGATCGAGCCGATGACATCGCGAAGCGCCGCGACGGCGGTGTTGAAGTCGTCCCGCAGCTTGCCGTATTCCGGCGCGATGTGGCCGATCTCGGCGGTGAGGTCGCCGCTCGCCAGGAGTTCGAGCGCCGCGCCGACGGTTTCCATCGTCTCGGCCTGCGCCTCGGCCGTCGCCCGCTGGCGCTGTTCGTTGCCGCGCCGCTCGGAACTCAGTCGCTCCTGCTGCTCTGCCTCGCGCGAGCGCAGCTCCAGCCGTTCGCGCACCGAGTCGCGCAGCACCACGAGGACCTTGGCCATCTGGCCGATCTCGTCGCCACGGTCGGTTTCCGGCACCTCAGAGGAAAGATCCTCGTCGGCGATCGCCCGCATCGAGGCCTTCAGCTTCTCGACCGGCTTGACGACGCTGCGCACGATCGCCAGCGCCGCCATCAGGATGGCGAGCGCGGCAGCGGCAAGAATGCCGGCAACCTGCCAGGCGCGCTCCCGGAACATCGCCGCCAGATCGTCCGCATAAACGCCGGTCCCGACCACCCAGCCCCAGGGCTTGAAGCCGGCGACGTGCGAATACTTCAGCACCGGCGCGTCGGCACCGGGCTTCGGCCAATAGTAGTCGACGAAACCCTGGCCGCTCTTTTCGACGGTCTTGACGAACTCGACGAAGAGCTGCTTGCCGTTGGGATCCTTGTTTTCGGTCAGGTCCTTGCCGTCGAGCTCCGGCTTGATCGGATGCATCACCATGGTCGGATGCATGTCGTTGACCCAGAAATAGCCGCTGCCCTGGTAGCGCATCGCCTTGATCGCTTCGAGCGCGCGCTTTTGCGCTTCCTCGCGCGAAAGCGTGCCGGCCACTTCCAGCTTGTGATAGGCGTCGAACACGGCGATCGCGTTCTCGTCCATCGCGGCCAGCATCGCCTTGCGTTCGCCGACGAGCTTTTCCTGCGCCTGGAACAGACCGAAGGTCAGCGCCGCCGCCATGGTCAAAAGCGCGAATGCCACCAGCGCGTAGAGACGCGCCGAAATCCTGAATTTCTTCATTGCCAATCCCCTGCCCCTCGGCGCTCCCCGCGCCGCCCCAAATCTGGCCGCCGCGGCATAGCCGGCAGGCACTCCCAGAGCCTGCAGGTTAGGGTCAGGTCTTTGCAAAGCTCCTAACGAGCACCCCCTAAATTTGACAATTCTCAATCAGCTTATGCGAAAGTCTAACGAGCCGGCAGTTCAAGGACTTCGCCGGCATTTGTGCGGCGCCGGGTCTTCCCTCTCGAAGCGCGCTCGGGTTACATCTTGTCTCCAACAGGGAGACAGGCTGCATGACCGAACAGACGAGACCGACCGGCGAACTCACCTTGCGCACGCTCGCCATGCCGGGCGATGCCAATGCGGCGGGCGATATCTTCGGCGGCTGGGTAATGGCGCAGATGGACCTGTCCTGCGGCATTCGCGCCGCGGAACGGGCGCGCGGCCGCGTCGTCACGGCGGCGGTCAAGGAAATGGCCTTCGCGCTGCCGGTCAAGATCGGCGACACGCTCTGCATCTATACGGACGTGGTCAAGGTCGGCCGTACCTCGATGACGCTCAAGGTCGAGGCCTGGGCGCAGCGTTATCTCTCGCATCTGATGGAAAAGGTGACGGACGCGATCTTCGTCATGGTCGCGCTCGACGAGAACGGCAAACCGAAGCCGGTGCCGGCCGAAGAATAGGAGCGCGGCGCATGGAGCCTGCCCACACAGACCCGGAGATCTTCTCGCATATCCGCGTCGTCATGGGCATGATCGTCAGCCTCAGCCTCGCCCGGCTGTTGAGCGGCATTGCACTCTTCGTCCAGCATCCCGGCAAGACGCGCGTCTACTGGATCCACCTCGGCTGGGTCTTGTTCATGTTCGTCTTCCTCGTGCACTTCTGGTGGTGGGAGTTCCACCTGCATTCGCTGGCGGTGATCGATGTCAGCGTCTACCTCTTCGTCGTTCTCTATTGCTGCGTCTTCTTCTTTCTCTGCGTCATGCTGTTTCCAACGACGCTCGACGACTACAGCGACTACGAACACTATTTCATGTCGCGCCGGGCCTGGTTCTTCGGCGCCCTGGCGCTTGCCTTTGCCGTCGATCTCGTCGACACCGCGCTGAAGGGAAAGGCCTATTTCGCCTCCTACGGCCTTGAGTATCCGGCACGCAACGCCGTCTACATCCTGCTCTGCATTGCCGCCGCCTGGACCCCGAACCGGCGCTTTCACGCGGTCTTCGTCGTCGCGGCCGTCGCCTACCAGCTCGTGTGGATGTACCGCGCTTTCGATCTTCTCGATTGAGGCCCGGCAAGGCCGTCGTTGAGGATTTCCGCCCGGCGGTCTTGATCCAGCGGCACGGCAGTGCTTTATCCGTTAGTCATATCTATATCTCGCATATGCAGGTCGGGGGACTGTTGCATCATGGAAATCTTTACCGCTGCCGGCTTGGCGGCGCTCCTTCAAGTCATCGTCATTGACCTCGTTCTCGCCGGCGACAACGCCGTCGTGATCGGTCTCGCTGCCGCCGGCCTGCCGACGGACCAACGCAAGAAGGTCATTCTCGTCGGCATCATCGCCGCCACCGTACTGCGCATCGCGCTCGCCAGCGTCACGGTGCAACTGCTCGAAATCATCGGCCTGCTGCTCGCCGGCGGCATTCTGCTGCTCTGGGTCTGCTGGAAGATGTGGCGTGAAATTCGCGAGCAGCAGGCAGCAAATGCTGCAGGCGAAAGCGGACAAGGCTCCGAGGCGCCCAGGAAAACCTTCATGCAGGCGGCCATCCAGATCGTCGTCGCCGACGTCTCGATGTCGCTCGACAACGTGCTGGCCGTTGCGGGTGCCGCCCGCGAACATCCGACGATCCTGGTGATCGGCCTTGCGCTTTCGATCGCCATGATGGGCATCGCCGCCGGCTTTATCGCTCGGCTGCTCAACCGCTATCACTGGATCGCCTATATCGGTCTCGCAATCATCCTCTATGTCGCGCTTGACATGATCTATCGCGGCTGGGTCGAGGTCTGGCCACATGTCGCGCCGGCCGTGGCAGCCGTGGTCTGACGCCGGGTCGGCGACCGCAAATCGCAAGCAACGCAAAAGGCAGGGCTTTCGCCCTGCCTTTTGCGTTTGCAGCGATGTCTAGCGTCAATTGCCGGACGTCCTTCACCCCTTGAAGATGAAGGAGGCGCCGATGGCAATCAGGGAGAACCCGACGAGGTGGTTCCATCCGATCGATTCCTTCAGCCAGAAGACCGAGAACGCGGCAAACACCAGAAGCGTGATGACTTCCTGCATCGTCTTCAATTGCGCCGCCGAATAGACCTGATGGCCGATGCGGTTGGCAGGCACCGCCAGGCAATACTCGAAGAACGCGATGCCCCAGCTGGCGACGATCGCCATGTAGAGCGGCGATGACGTGTACTTCAGGTGACCGTACCAGGCGAAGGTCATGAACACGTTGGAGACAAGGAGCAAAAGGATCGGCCAGAGATAGGCCGGAGTGAGGGTGAACGACATGAAGAACCTCGGCGCGCGAATCACCTTCAGACGATGCGCCGGCGCTCCCCATGGGCGCAAGTGCCGACTGTTTCTCGACGCCCGCACCGCTACCGGAGCGCGCGCGCCCGCTATTTTTCTAGTACTTACGGTGGCGAGCCGGCGCGAATCGCGCAGCAATTCCGCGCGTTTGCAATCCCTGCCCTAGTTTTTTACGGGTTTTGCCACAATTTTGCACCGGCGCATGGTGAATGAAGCTTTGCTGCCCGACGGGGCAGACAGGGGAATACCACACTTCGATACGGCAGTTGCCGTGAAGCTGGCTCCGCGTTTACCGCGGTTCGCCGACGTGCCCGATGCGGTGTCTTCTCGACGCCTGCACGCGTGCGCCCGCTGATATCTCCCCGCCCAACATTGGAAACCGTTGAGCAACCGGGTGCCATGCCGGCGATTGCCAGGCCGCCCCAACCGTTCGCACCAAGCACCTTGTCAAGGAGACCTGACCATGAAGGTCCTGGCGTTTCTTGCGGCTGCCTATGTCGCGCTACTGACACCTGAATTCGCCAATGCGGGCATGCTTGCCCAGGCGCAGCAATACAAGGGCCTGCACGAGGTCAAGAACAACAAGACCCTTCGTGCAGCGCTCGGCATCAACCCGGCCCGCACACCCTGGTGCGGCCATTTTATGGGCATGGTCGCCCGCAAGGCCGGGCGCAGCCCGCCACAAAGCTTCGGCATCGCCCGCTCCTGGCTGCGTTTCGGCGCACCCGTGAAGCTCGCCTATGCCCGCCCCGGCGACGTCGTCGTCGTGCGCACGGGCCGCGGCTATCACGTCGGCATCCTGTCCATGCTGTCGAAGTCGACGGCCCAGCTGATCGGCGGCAACCAGTCCGGCGGCGTCAGGGTCTCGCAGTTCGCACGCGGCCAGGTGGTCGCCATCAGGCGGTAGCGCGGCCACACCGCGCCCGAACGAGCATCTTTCAGCGCCGGCTTTCCGGAATGCGAACGCGCGCCTTCAGGCGAGCTTTAGCCGCATGGCGCAGCGTCGCTCCGGTGGCAGCCCGTGCGCCGCCTCGTTGGCAAGGATTTCGGCAAGACGCGGATCGAGTTCGCCCGCATCGAGCGTCACGAAGCCGAGCTTGCGATAGAAGTGCTCGTTCCAGGCAAGATCGCGGAACGTCGTCAGCGTGACGGCGGCAAGCGAAGTCACGCGCGCATGCGCGATTGCCGCCAGCATCAGCATGCGCCCGAGCCCCTGCCCCTGACGCTCCGCCTCGACAGCAAGCTGCCAGATGTGCATGGCGTCGTCGGCAATAGTGGCGCAAAGAAAACCGATCGGCCGATCGGAGGCATCGACGATCACCACCGACAGCCCGGTGCGCAGGAACGCGCCATGAGCTTCCGCCGATTGCACGTCGTCGTCGGCAATCCAGGCAAGCTCAGGGATCGTGCGGAACGCCTCACCGGAGGAGCGCTCGATATCGGGCAGAAGGGAAAGGTCGCTTTCGCGTGTCGGTCGAATCAGGGGCATGATGGCGCCATCCTACCGCCGCGCGGCGCGAGGTCGACCCCGCTTCGCGTTCCCTGGCGGATCGTCAGACGCTTAAAGCGGCAAGACCATCAACATCTCGTCGAAATAGGCATCGTCGACCAGCAGCGCGCGCTGTTCCAGGCCGTATTCGACAAATCCCGCTTTCCGGTAGAGGTTGAGGGCAGCAGCGTTCGACGAGACGACCGTCAGCAACAGCCGCTCCACCTCGCCTCGCGCCTCCGCGACGATCCCGTCGACCAGCAGCTGCGAAAGCCCGGTGCCCCGCGCCTCCGGCAAGACATACATGCCCCAGAGCGTGCCCTTGTGCCTTGCCTTTGCAGCCGTCGGGATCGCGAGGCCAGCAACACCCATGAGCCTTTCATCGCCATCGAAGGCGCCGAGGACAAAGCCGCTATCAAGGCGTTCCGCTGTGACCGCGATCGGCCGGCCGGCCTCGTCCTCATAGGACGCACCGAAGGCTTCCGGATGCTTCAGCAGCCCGTCCAGCCGAACGGCCCGATAGGCCTCGGCATCACTGGAGTTGAGCCGGCGAACGGAAAAAGGCGCCATCACTGTTGGTCCCATGTGCGAAAGAGGTGCCGGCCGAACGAGGCGCGGCGGCGGGAAGGCTGCGAACCTTGCACAGTCGGCCGCCCCGGGGAAGCACCCGCGAGTACAATCTGTCGTAGAAGCAGCGCGGAGCATTTTTGCGCATTGTGCAGCGTCTTCAGGCCCGATCAGGGCGATTTACGCTTCTCGGACTTTCTAATTTAAGTTACGCTTAATTTCCTTCTGACCAGATGCCGCAGGAGGGGCCCGCCGCCTTGGAACGGAAGCTCGCCGTGATCCTTGCTGCCGATGTCGCTGGCTACAGTCGCCTCGTCGCGATCGACGAGGAAGGCACGCTTGCGACCCTGGCCACCTACTGCGAGACGATTTCCGGCCTGGCTGCGGAGCACGGGGGGCGCGTCTTCGGCGCGGCCGGAGACAGCCTGGTCGCGGAGTTCCAGAGCGCCGTACAGGCCGTACGGGCGGCGGTCGCCATCCAGCGAACCCTTCAGCGCCGCAATGCCGACCTACCGCCAGAAAGGCGCATGGAGTTCCGCATCGGCCTCAATCTCGGCGACGTGGTTGTCGACGGCGGCAATCTGCTCGGCGACGGGGTCAACGTCGCCGCCCGGCTGCAACAGGTTGCACAGCCGAACGACATCTGCATTTCCGGCGCGCTGCACGACCAGATCGAAGGCAAGCTCGAGTTTCCGATGCAGCGGCTCGGCGAGCGTGCGCTCAAGAACATTCCGCGCCCGGTCCTGGTCCACCGTGTCGACTGGCGCGAGGATCCGGTGGGCGGAGACCTTCCCGGTATGCCGCTGTCGCTACCCGACAAGCCGTCGATCGCCGTGCTGCCCTTCGTCAACATGTCCGGCGATCCCGAGCAGGATTTCTTCGCCGACGGCCTGACCGAGGACATCATCACTGCGCTGTCGCTCTACCGCTGGTTCTTCGTCATCGCCCGCAATTCCTCCTTCGCCTACAAGGGCCGCGCCGTTGACGTCAAACAGATCGGCCGGGATCTCGGCGTGCGCTACATCGTCGAAGGCAGCGTGCGCCGGTCCGGCTCGCGGGTGCGCGTTACCGGCCAGCTGATCGAGGCGGAGACTGGCAACCACCTCTGGGCACAGCGCTACGAGCGTGAATTCGCAGACCTCTTCGCCATTCAGGACGAAATCACCCAGCATGTGGTCGCTGCGATCGAGCCGGAGATCCTGATCGGTGAAAACCGCCGCGCGCAGCTGCGGGGCACCGACAATCTCGGCGCCTATGAATGCCACATGCGCGGCACGCTGCTGCACAACGCGCAGGATTCCGCCGCCCATTTCGACGAAGCGATCGAGTGGCAGCGGCGCGCCATCGCTCTCGACCCGGAATTCGGCCGCGCGCACATGATGCTCGCCCGCTCGCTCTTTGCCCGCTGCTTCTTCGGTTTCAGCAAGGACATCGACCGCGACAGCGCCGAGCTGCAGGCGGAGGCCGCGCACGCCGTGGTGATCGACGACCACGACCCCTATTGCCACTATGTCATGTGTCTCGCCAACTTCGCGGCCCAGCGGCCGCATGCAGCGGTCGAAGAGGCGCAGCACGCGATCGACATCAACTCCAACTTCGCGCTCGCCCACATGGCGCTCGGCTGGGCGCGCATCTATATCGGCCGCTTCGCCGAGGCGCTGGACCCGCTGCACAAGGCGCTGAGGCTGAGCCCGCACGATCCGCTCACCTATCTCTTCCTCAACCGTATGGCGCTCGCCCACTACCATCTCGGCAATTACGACGAAGCCCTGCGCTGTGCCGAACGGGCGCTGCTCTTGCGCCGCACCTATTTCAACCTGGTCATGCTGATTACCTGTCTCGGTCAGCTCGACCGCATCGACGAGGCGCGCAAGCTCCTTCCGGAAGCGATCGCCAACGCACCGAGCGACGTGCCGCGCTACTGGCGCTTCTTTACCGCCTATGTCGATCCCGCCGACCACGCGCATTTCAACGACGGGCTCGTCAAGGCGGGCCTGCCCATGGTTCCGTAGGCCGCCATGACACGATCGCAACTGTTCGGGGTTCTGATCGGCATGACGGTGGTGGCGTTCTTCACCATCCTGCGGGCCCAGGACCCGCAACTGCTGCGCCAGGCGCGCGACGTCACCTTCGACGAATACCAGCGCATAGCGCCGCGCCAATTCGAGCCCATGCCGGTCAAGATCGTCGATATCGACGAGGCATCGCTGCGCGAGCTCGGCCAATGGCCCTGGCCGCGCGACCGACTGGCGAAGCTGACCAACCGCCTGAGCGAGATGGGGGCCGCCGCAATCGCCTTCGACGTGCTCTTTGCCGAGCCGGACCGCCTGTCGCCCCGCACCGTCGTGCGCGATGTCGGCGGCGTCGATCCGTCCTTCCTTGCCGCCCTGCCCGACAATGACGAGATCTTCGCCGAAGCGATCCGCGACAAGCCCGTGGTGCTCGGCTTCGGGCTGACCAACGAAGGCAGCTACCTGCCGCCGGTCAAGGCCGGCTTTGCCCTGACCGGCGAAAGCGCCAACGAAGCGCCGCCGCGCCTGCGGGCCGCCACACCGCTGAGACCCCAGCTCGAGGCCAACGCCGCTGGCCTCGGCCATATCAGCCTCAATCCCGGCTCGTCCTCGGCGGTGGTGCGCACCGCCCCGCTGTTCCTGAGCGACGGCCAGCAGTTCTACCCGAGCCTCGCCATGGAGGCCCTGCGGGTGGCCCAGGGCGCTTCGACCTATGTGCTGGCCGCCGCACCCGACGTCGCCAACACGCTGACGGCGGTCAAGATCGGCGACTTCGTCGTGCCGCTGATGTCGACCGGCGAGGTCTGGCTCTATGTGACGCCGGACACGACGGAGCGCTATATCTCCGCCCGCCGCATTCTGGCCGACGGCGAGCCATCGCCGGATATCCGCGCCGGCATCGAAGGCAGCATCGTCTTCATCGGCACCTCGGCGGCCGGACTGCAGGATGTGCGCACCACCGCGCTCGGCCAGAACGTGCCTGGTGTTTCGATCCATGCGCAGATCGTCGAGCAGATCCTCTCGGGCCGCTATCTTTCGCGCCCGGATTGGGCGAGCGGCCTCGAAATTCTCTCGATCGCGCTTGCCGGAACGCTGCTGGTGCTGCTCACCACCTTCGTCAGCCCGGTGGTCGCGCTCGTCTGCGGCCTGGCGGTGACGGTGCTTGCGCTCGTCGCTTCCTGGATCGCCTTCTATTATGGCGGACGGCTCTTCGATCCGCTGGCGCCGATCCTCGCCGCCTCGATCACCCATTTCGCGGCCACAGCCTATCGCTTCCTGGTGACCGATCGCGAACGCCGCGAGGTGCGGCAGGCCTTCGGCCGCTATCTCTCGCCTTCGCTGCTTTACCGCATCGAGCATACGCGCAATGCGCTCAGCCTCGGCGGCGACGATCGCGAGCTCACCGTGATGTTCGTCGATGTGCGCAGCTTCACCGAAATGAGCGAGCGCATGACGCCGACCGAGGTCGTCGCCTTTCTCAACACACTGCTCGATGCGCTGAGCCGGCACGTGCTGGCCAACGAGGGCACGCTCGACAAGTTCATCGGCGATTCGATCATGGCCTTCTGGAATGCGCCGGTCGACGTCGCCAACCATCCGCAAAAGGCAGTGCGCGCGGCGCTCGGCATGCGCGAGACGCTGGCGCGGCTCAACGCCGACAATGCCTTCGGCTTCGGCGCCGATCAGGAAGTGCGCATCGGCATCGGCATCCACACCGGGCTTGCCTGCGTCGGCAATATGGGCGCCGAGACGCGGTTCAACTATTCCGCCGTCGGCGACACGGTGAACATCGCCGCGCGCATCGAAGCGGCCTGCAAGGACGTCAACATCGACATTCTCGTATCCGAGGCGACCGCCCAGGCGCTGCCGGACCACGCCATGCTCGACGCCGGCGCCCTCGGGCTCAAGGGCAAGACGACGAGAACGCGCGTCTATGCCGTCGCCGGCGACGAAAACCTCGCGGCCTCGCCCGCCTTTGCGGATCTGCGCGGCCTGCACGATCGGCTGGTCGCCGCGCTCGGCGCCCGCACGCAGACCAGCCGCAGCATTATCAACGCCGCCAAGCTGAAGGCAGCGGCGCTGATACCGGCACTCGCCGGCTTCTACGCCCGGATCGGCCGCCGCGCCGACCACTTTTCCCAGGCGACCGACGAGAACACCAAGCGTCCGGCCGAATGAGTTTTCCGGCGCAGGGTGCGCCTTCGCATATACCTCACAGGATACATGAGGAAATATCCGCAGGACGCTGACCATGAAATACTTTCGTGGAGCGATCATGCACCAGTCGCAGCGCGGTTTGCGCTTACCGCATCCCGAAACTGATATCCTGGAGCATACCGAGCATCGGGAAGCTCGCGGCCCCGTTCAGGATGGCAGCGAGGCGCAGTGATTTGGCTACTCGCTCAGGATCTCCCGAGGCAAGCCTACGCCGCTTCAATCGTGGCTTTCGCCTTGATGCTGTTGCGTTCCCTGATCCCCGCTCGGTTGATCGCCGCTACCGCCGCTTTGCGGTCCCGGGTCGCCGGGGGTGTCGTTGCGTGGACCGGGATCGCCGGGGTTATCCGGCTGCGGGCCCGGATCACCAGGGTTTTGCGGCTGCGGACCCGGATCACCGGGGGTCTGAGGCTGCGGTCCGGGATCGCCGGGGTTCTCTGGCTGCGGCCCCGGATCCCGGGGCTTTTCCTCGACCTTCGGTGGCGGCTTCTCCTCGCGGGGTTTCCTTTCGACGGGAGCCGGACGCTCGGGCACCGTACGGGTGGTGCCCTCGAACTGGGCCGCGCGCAGGCCGCAACCGCCGCCCACCCAGCCGATCGCTCCGGACAGGCGTTGTCCGCCGGACAGGAACGGCAGCGCCTGGGCATTGCCCAGCGTCTTCAGCGTCGTGCGGCTGACCCGTGTCGGCTCGCTGGCGCGACGACCGGGCTTGGCGACGACGCAGTCGCAACGCTGCGTCAGCTGCCGGCAGCCGCCAGGGCCGCAGAAATCCGCAGCGCCGCTCAGCAGCACGACGGCGGTGGTGCCATCGGGGCCGACGAAGAAATCAAAGGCAGTGCCACGCACGCCGATGGTCCCGGCCGGCGTGACGATCTCATAGGCCGAATGGCCGGACTTGCCGCTGATCCAGCGGAACGTGCCCTTGGCCGCCATGATGGTGAGTTTCTTCACCGACTTCTTGTCGTCATAGACGAACTTGTCGATGACCACGGACGAGCCCCAGCCGACGGCAAGCTTGGTGCCGTCCTCGAAGACGAACTGTCCGAGCCCGGATTTCGATGTCGATATCCGTTCGTCCTTGTAGACGGGGTCCCTGACCGCAATCGCACCGCGCGCACCGTTGACGGCCGTCCGGATTTCCACCGCCTTGCCGACCGGTTCTGCGGCAAAAAGCGATGCTGGACCAAAGGCCACGGCACAAAGCGCGAGCGCGGCACCACGCAAGCAGAACATGGCGCACTCCAAAGAACTATAATTATCACGCGGCGGGCTTTGATGTCTTCTCGCCCAATCGAGGTAACCCAGCGTCAGGCCACAACCGCAAGGGTTAGGCTGCGCCATGGTTTTCGGCGCGCCTCGGTTGAAGAGCCCAGATTCACCCCGCGAACGGCGCCGAGGAAACAGCCCTCGGCGACTTGAAATGTTGCCTTTTTGTACTCCCTCGCCCCTTCACTTTCCGCCGGACTCTCTCCATATTCCCCGCCATGACCAAAGCTCCGAAGAATGCCCCGCAGAAGCCCTCCTCCCCGTCCGGTTTCGAAGAAGCGCCCCAGGCGCCTTTGTCAGGCACGCCGCTTTCCGGCAATGTCTCCGACTGGGTGAAGCAGCTCGAGGAGGAAGCGGAATCGTCTGCATTCGAGACCCAGCGCGAGATCGCCTCCAAGGCCGGCAAGCACCGCAAGACGGTGGAGATCGCCGCCTCCAAGGCGGCGCGCAAGGCCGCGGGCGCCGATGACGACGCGGCGCCGAAGAAGGCCGGCAAGAAGGGCAAGGTCGAGATCGTCGGCAGCAAATCGGCCCGCGGCACCTCGATGGGCGGCTCGACCGACCCGAAGACCCGCGCCGCCGCCGGCCTCAATCCGGTCGCCGGTCTCGACGTGTCTCTGGAAGACGCCGCCAAGCTGACCTCCACGTCGGGCGTCACCGCCACCGTCGAGGCGCTGTCGGCGCTGATCGAGAGCGGCAATCCGCTGTTCAAGGACGGCAAGCTCTGGACCCCGCACCGGCCGGCCCGGCCGCCGAAATCGGAAGGCGGCGTCGAGATCCGCATGGCGTCGGAGTACCAGCCGGCCGGCGACCAGCCGACAGCGATCGCCGATCTGGTCGAGGGCCTGAATTCGGGCGAGCGCAGCCAGGTGCTGCTCGGCGTCACCGGCTCGGGCAAGACCTTCACCATGGCCAAGGTGATCGAGGCGACGCAGCGCCCGGCCGTCATCCTCGCGCCGAACAAGACGCTGGCCGCGCAGCTCTATTCCGAGTTCAAGAATTTCTTCCCGGATAACGCGGTCGAGTACTTCGTCTCCTACTACGACTATTACCAGCCGGAAGCCTATGTGCCGCGCTCGGACACCTTCATCGAGAAGGAAAGCTCGATCAACGAGCAGATCGACCGCATGCGTCACTCGGCGACCCGCTCGCTGCTGGAGCGCGACGACTGCATCATCGTCGCCTCGGTCTCCTGCATCTACGGTATCGGCTCGGTCGAGACCTATACCGCCATGACCTTCCAGATGAGCGTCGGCGACCGACTCGACCAGCGGCAATTGCTCGCCGACCTGGTGGCGCAGCAGTACAAGCGCCGCGACATGGATTTCCAGCGCGGCTCGTTCCGCGTACGCGGGGATACCATCGAGATCTTCCCGGCTCACTTGGAAGACGCGGCCTGGCGCATCTCCATGTTCGGCGACGAGATCGACGCCATCACCGAGTTCGATCCGCTCACCGGGCAGAAGACCGGCGACCTGAAGTCGGTCAAGATCTACGCCAATTCTCACTATGTGACCCCGCGCCCGACGCTGAACGGCGCCATCAAGGCGATCAAGGAAGAGCTGGTGCACCGGCTCGCCGAGCTGGAAAAAGGCGGCCGCCTGCTCGAAGCCCAGCGGCTGGAGCAGCGCACCCGCTACGACATCGAGATGCTGGAGGCGACCGGCTCCTGCGCCGGCATCGAGAACTATTCGCGCTACCTCACCGGCCGCAATCCGGGCGAGCCGCCGCCGACGCTGTTCGAATACATTCCCGACAACGCGCTGCTGTTCATCGACGAGAGCCACGTCTCCGTCAGCCAGATCGGCGGCATGTATCGCGGCGACTTCCGCCGCAAGGCGACGCTGGCCGAATACGGTTTCCGCCTGCCCTCCTGCATGGACAACCGCCCGCTGCGCTTCGAGGAATGGGACGCCATGCGCCCGGATACCATCGCCGTTTCGGCGACGCCCGGCTCATGGGAACTGGAACAGTCCGGCGGCGTCTTTGCCGAACAGGTCATCCGCCCGACCGGCCTCATCGACCCGCCGGTCGAAGTGCGCTCGGCAAAAACCCAGGTCGACGACGTGCTCGGCGAAATCCGCGAGACGGCGGCGGCCGGCTATCGCACGCTCGTCACCGTGCTCACCAAGCGCATGGCCGAAGATTTGACCGAATACCTGCACGAACAGGGCATTCGCGTGCGCTACATGCACTCCGACATCGACACGCTGGAGCGCATCGAGATCATCCGCGACCTGCGTCTCGGCGCCTTCGACGTGCTCGTCGGCATCAACCTCTTGCGTGAAGGTCTCGACATTCCGGAATGCGGCTTCGTCGCCATTCTCGACGCCGACAAGGAAGGGTTTCTGCGCTCCGAAACCTCGCTGGTCCAGACCATCGGCCGCGCGGCGCGTAACGTCGACGGCAAGGTCATCCTCTATGCCGACCAGATCACCGGCTCGATGCAGCGCGCCATGGACGAAACCAGCCGCCGCCGCGAGAAGCAGATGGCCTACAACGAGGCCAACGGCATCACCCCGGAATCGGTGAAGGCAAAAATCTCCGACATTCTCGACAGCGTCTACGAGAAGGACCACGTCCGCGCCGACATCTCCGGCGTCGCCGGCAAAGGTTTTGCAGACGGCGGCCACCTCGTCGGCAACAACCTGCAGGCGCACCTCAACGCGCTCGAAAAACAGATGCGCGACGCCGCCGCCGACCTCGACTTCGAAAAGGCCGCGCGCCTCCGCGACGAAATCAAACGCCTCAAGGCCGCCGAACTGGCAGCGATGGACGACCCGATGGCACGGGAAGAGGCGAAATCACTGGAGAGCCGCAAGGGTGCCTCCTCCCCGGCGTCCCCATCCTCTCCGTCATCCTCGTCCTCGGGTTCAACCCGAGGATCCAAACCCACGAGCGACAAGTCCCTCTTCCAAAAACCGTCCCTCGACGACATGGGCCCGGGCACCGACACGGAAACCCCGCTGTTCCGCAAGCCCGACCTCGACGAAATGGGCCGCGACGTCGCCACCCCCGCCGGCGCGGACAAATCCCTGTTCCGCCGCAACACCCTGGACGAAATGACCGTCGGCCGAACGGAAAAGCCGGTCATCGGTCACGTTCCGGAGAAACCGATCCTGACGCGAGCGAAACCGGGTGTGGGGTCCTATGAGGACCCGGCGGACCAGAAGCGACAGAAGGGACGGACCAAGGGGAAGACGGGGCGGCCGGGGCGGTAAATTTTTGCATAGGGTACTTGCATGACGACCGACAAAGATTGGCTGTTGCTCACCAAAGAGACCAAAAGAAAGCTTTCAGACGCCACGTGGATTCCGCTTCGAGCCGCCCGGTCAATGGTAACGACACGAGCGATTACAGATATCGGTTATTCGAACGATGAGTTTTTCTGTGGTTCGGTAGCGTTTCCGCGCGGAAATAGAAAGTTTGCTGAATCCCTAGGTTGGTCAGACATCGGCATCGGCAACCAAGGAACACCCTACGCTTATTCTGATGGAGGATATAAGCGGTGCGATGAATATCAATACAACGACAAGGAACCCGTTGGCGTCAATTTGATCTTTTCGCATTCGCCGACAGGCATCCACAGGACCGATTGGATTATCAATCCAGATTTAATAATGGCGCTGGACTTGGTCCAAGAAGGCAACAAATGGATCAGGCCATCGGAGGACTTCTGCGACGTAATTCGTGTCGAGTTGGATGAAAACAATTCACCGGTCTCTATCGAAATAAAGAGAGAGTTCTTGATCGACTATCTCGCTGCGCGAGACTTGGATCTACGCATTTCACACTACCGACAACGCGCCATGAATTTTTCGGCCCTGTCAGAAACCCCGTTTGACGATTTCGAGTGTAGTGATCTTCAGCGCGACGGGGGGCGATTTAGCCTGCGCATAAATAGTATTGACGCAGTTTTTGGAGGGAAAACGCATCTTTTCAGAGTTTGGCGAACGGAATTCGACAACGACGTTGATGCTCCAATCTTGGACGAGTTGTCAGACAGTAACACTGCCCATGAATCGCGGGTCGTGGAGGGGGAGCAATTTAGTGGAATACGGATCGAAGCTGAGTTTTGGGGTGAAGAGTGGATTGAACATCAGGGCGTCAGCGAACGTGTGCGCAGGGACAACCCAGTAAGCTATCCAGAATTCATCACAAAGCCGGATGGAAGCAGAGTTAGCTCTGAGAAGCTTAATGACGAAGATGTAGGCCTGTGGCTTTGGTTTAGGCCCCGCATTCTGAAAGATATAATCGAGAAGAGAGGGGCCAGTCTCAAATGGCACACGGCAGAAACTGGCTCTGTGAGGACCGCTGCCGGCCTTTCCGTACACTTTGGCATTAACAAAGATGATCTAGTAACTGTATATGCCCACGATATTGCCCGCCAAGATATTTGGGAACAACGACTATGGAGTTCCTACAATGTGACGCCTCAAGGCGGCATATCCAAAGAGCTTGCCGCCGCCCAAGTGCATACGATGCCAGCTAAGACCTATGCGGCAGAAACAAAGCTGGAGCATATAATTGAAGCTTTCTCACAGTTTTTCTCTGATGAGTTCGGCGTATCTGTTGTAATTGTACCTTTGGATACAACTCTATTTCAAAAAACAATCTCGCGATTTCATGGTGAGGACGAGAGATCGCTGTTAAGGCTCGCGAAAGAAATGACGAGAGCTTTTTCCGATAGGCTCAATATTGATGTACTAAGAGAGATAGCAGGAGTATCAAAGGCGGAAAAACTCGGATCGATAAAGCTGATTGAGCGAATACTCGCGAGTAAAGTCGGTTCAGAAAAGGCTCGCGAAATCTGCGGCATCTTGGTCGGAGTATACGATCTTCGTACGGGGGATGCTCACCCGACGAGTAGTAAGATAGAAGAGAGTTTTCAGTTGGTTGGCGTTGATAGAACGTTGTCATATCTACGTCAGGCCGAGCAACTGATAGACAGGTATGGGTATTCCATTTGGCGGACCATAAGAGTACTCGCTGAGCGGTGAACTACAGGCCTGTACTGTCGCCGTGGCGAAGTATCTGTTGCGGCTGCCGCATATTATGCCTGACGACACATTCGCCAGCAGGCCCCACACCCTTGCCGCCTCCCCCATTCCCCGCTACAACCACCGCATGATCAACACCGCGCTCATCGCTGCCACCTATTATGCGACGTCCCCATAGGGAGCGGCGCGTTTCGATCATGTCTTGAAACAAGCCGCCGTCAGGCGGCTTTGTTTTGTTCAGTGCTCCCTGGCGGCAGTGCCATGGAGAGTACCGATGACCCATACCGACAATTCCACCGATGCCTTTGAGCCGCGCTCGGCGATCGCCCGGACGCTGGTCGAGCGCGGTTATGTCAACCAGGTGACCGATCTTGAGGGCGTCGATCACGCCTTTGCGACCGGGATCGTGCCGGTCTATGCCGGCTTCGATGCAACGGCGGACAGTCTGCATGTCGGGCATCTCATGCCGATCATGGCCCTGCGACGGCTGCAGCAGGCGGGCCACAAGCCGATCGTGCTGATCGGCGGCGGCACAACGCGGATCGGCGATCCGAGTTTTCGCTCGGCGGCACGGCCGATGCTGTCGGAGGACGAGATTGCGGCCAATGTCTCCGGCATCCGCACGGTCTTCGAGCGGCTGCTGACCTTCGGCGACGGGGCGAGCGATGCGGTCATGGTCAACAATGCCGACTGGCTGGACAGGATGGCCTGGATCGACATGCTCCGGGACGTCGGCAAACATTTTTCCGTCAACCGCATGCTCTCCTTCGACAGCGTGAAATCGCGGCTGGAGCAGCAGGAGAACCTGAGTTTCCTCGAATTCAACTACATGATCCTGCAGGCGGTCGATTTCCTCGAGCTGTTTCGCCGCACCGGTTGCCGGCTGCAGCTTGGCGGCGGCGACCAGTGGGGCAACATCGTCGGCGGCGTCGATCTGTTGCGCCGGATCGAGGGCGCGGAGGTCTTCGGCATGACGACGCCGCTTCTGACCACCGCCTCGGGCGTCAAGATGGGCAAGACGGCGGCCGGCGCCGTCTGGGTCAACGCGGATCGCCTGTCGCCCTACGACTACTGGCAGTTCTGGCGCAACGTCGAGGATGCCGACGTGGTGCGCTTCCTCAAACTCTTCACCGACCTGCCGCTCGACGAGATCGAAAGGCTCGGCCGCGCCGAAGGCGCCGACCTCAACGCGGTGAAGGAACGCCTCGCCAACGAGGCGACGGCGCTGGTGCATGGGTCGCACGCGGCCGAACGGGCGCAGCAGACGGCGCGAGAGGCTTTCGGGCAAGGCGAAGCCGCCGCGGGCTTGCCGACGGTCGAACTCAACGGCGCCGAGCGCGCCGCCGGTGTGGCGCTCGTCGATCTGCTCGTCCGGGCCGGCCTGGCGGCATCGAAGAGCGAGGCGCGGCGCGCGATCGCCGGCCGCGGCGTGCGCATCGACGGTGAGGTGGTCGAGGATGCGGACGGGCTGGTGACCATCGGCGGACAGCCGCTCCGGCTCTCGCTCGGCAGGAAGCGCCATGTGGTGGTGAAGTAGGCTAGCCGGCGGCGGCGGCCGCGCCGCCGCCGCCCCGTTCAGGGGCCCGTCACAGGATTTCAGCCGCGCCTTCGGCGCGAAGGCGGTTGCGGCCAGCCTTGCTGGTGCCGTTTTCCGCCGTGCGGACGCACGGCTGCTGGATCCCTGTGACAAGCACAGGGATGAGGCTGCAGAGGGGCTGTATCCGGCCAGAACCGGGCTCCCTCATCCGCGGGGCTGGAACTTGAGACGGAGCGGCGGCGAGATGGCAACTCCGAGAACGTCGAATAACGTCCCTGGGTCGCCGCGTCCAATGCTCTCCACAACGACACCACCACCCTCATCCGCGGGGCTGGGACCTGAGACAGAGCGGCGGCGAGATTGCAGCTGCGAGAGGTCGGACAACGTCCCCTGGGTCGGCGCGTACAATGGTCTCCGCAAACACCACAACGACACCACCACCCTCATTCCTGTGCTTGTCACAGGAATCCAGCCGCGCCGCGTCTGCGGCGCAAAGGAGATCTGCACTCAAGCGCAGGCGCACGAGCGCAGTCGCGCATTTATCCGCCACGCGAATGCGCCGCTGGAAGCAGGGATGAGTAGCGACGGGCTGCGGCTGCCAAGATCGTGGCTGCAATGGTGCGAAATGCTGACTAAAAGGCTGCAGCGGCCTGCATCGTGGCTTCAACGCCGAGAGAGAGTGTGATGCGCTCCATGGCCAGGCTGACGTCGCGGCGGTCAGCCCGCCGCAACCGCCCTCGCCTCGACCTGCCCTGCATCGTCGCCAAACTCTTCGCCCCACTTGCAGAGCGCATCCGCCGCCACGTTCAGCGCGGCGCCGCGCTTGGTCAGCGAATAGACCACTTTTGGCGGCGTTTCGGCATAGATGGTGCGGCTGACGAGGCCATCGGCCTCCAGTTCGCGCAGCTGCTGCGCCAGCATCTTCTCGCTGATGGCGGGCATCGCCTGGCGCAGGCGCCCGAAGCGGCGCGCCGCCTTGCCGAGTTCGCAGAGTATATCAACCTTCCACTTGCCCTCGATCGCCCGCAGCGCGGTCATGAAACCGCAGTTCTCCATCGCGTCCGTCACGTCTTCCTCCCTTACGCCGGGGTAAGCACTTACCCGCGGGTGCGTATTGCGACCCGGTTGCCCCACCTTACGTCTCAGCCGCGACGACAATCCCGTCGCGTCGAACAATCGAAGCGGGATGCGCAGCAGCGCCGACCCGCGCCATGGATATGGAGACTGGACATGCAACCTGCAATCAGTGTTTTGGGAATGGGGCGAATGGGATCGGCACTGGCGCATGCGCTGCTGAAGGCGGGATACCCGACGACGGTATGGAACCGCACGCCGGCAAAGGCGGCGCCGCTTGCCGCTGCCGGAGCCGAGGTGGCGGCCAGTGTGCGCAACGCCGCTGCCGCGTCCGACATCGTCATCGTCAATGTCAGCGACTACCAGGCGACGCAAAGCCTGCTGCGCGCCCCTGACGTCACTGGCACCCTCAAGGGCAAGCTGATCATCGAGCTGACCTCCGGCACGCCCGACGGCGCCCGCGAGGTGCAGGATTGGGCCGGGCGACATGGCATCCGCCACCTCGACGGCGCAATCCTGGCGACGCCGGATTTCATCGGCACCGAGGCGGGCACCCTGCTCGTCTCCGGCCCGGCCGCAGCGTTTGAGGAAAGCCGGGCGGTGCTCGGCGCGCTCGGCGGCAATGTCCAGCATATCGGCGCCGATCCGGGCCTTGCCAACGCACTCGACAGCGCCGTGCTCGCGCTGATGTGGGGCGCGCTGTTCGGCGGACTGCAGGCGATCGCGGTTTCGCGCGCCGAGGCAATCGATCTCGAAACGCTCGGCAAGCAATGGTCGGCGACCGCGCCTGTCATCGATGGCCTCGTCGCCGACCTGATCAAGCGCAGCGCCGCCGGGCGCTATGCCGCCGACGGCGAGACGCTTTCCTCGGTCTCGCCGCACTATGGCGCCTTCCACCATCTGGTCGAGCTGATGGCCGCCCGCGGCATCGACCGCACCATCAGCGACGGCTACGAGGCGATCTTCCGCCGCGCCATCGACGCCGGCCACCTGCACGACGATTTTGCATCGCTGTCGCTGTTCATGGGGCGTCCGTAAGGCGTAGGTGACGGGGCGCGCGCGCCGTCAGCTGTGCCGCCCCGCGCCACAATCTTTCAGATTTGCGCTTTAAGCCGTTGGTCCATCGCCGCGTTTCGCGCCCGCCGCCCCCTTGCGCCACGTGCGGCGGTGGGCACTCATTTCGCGGCCTCCGCACCGCCCCCTTCGCCTGCCGGCTTGAGCACTCCGACCAAGGTCTTGCCGTCGGTGAAGTAAGGATCGCCGCCGCCGTTGCGGCCCGATGTGGTGGCGCCGATACCGGGGATCTCATAGGTCGACGCTACCTGCCCGGCCTTGTCGAGGTCGCCGATGACCAGATTGCGTTCGGCATCGAGATCGGGGCCGATGTGGTGGGTAATCTGGCCGGTATCGTGGCTGAGGCCGACACCGCGGTCGAAGCTGGCCGAACCGAGCCAAAGTGGGCCGTTGCCCTCCACAGGCCTGGTCGTCTGCCAGAAGCGCACATGGTTGCGCTGGTCGGCGCTGTGGCCGACCGGCTTCTCGAAGGCCAGGTCCTGCTTGCGCCCCTCATAAAACAGCGGGCTGACGGGCGCGTCGAGATCTGGTCGGTCGAGCACGACGCTGAGGCCGATATCGACCGAGGACCTGAGCGTCACCTTGTCGGCAGCGTCCCATCCGGCCGCGACGAAGGCGCGGATAATCTGCTCCTTGGAGCCGACCAGCCCGACATTGATCGGGTCGCCTGGAATGCCCTGCTCCGTGGACGTGACCATCGGATTGAGCGGAACCCTGCGCCTGGAGTCATGGAAGACCCAGAGTTCCGGAACGAGAAAATAGCTGACCGCGAGATAGGCGGCGAGCATGGTCGCCAGAAGGAGAACGGCTGCACGCATGTGTGAGCGGCGGCTCATGCCACTCTCCTTCACTCCAGACGATGGCAGAGGTCCCGGCTATCGGGAACCGGCGGAGACTATGGCACCGATAGAGGCGACTGCACAGCGGTGCCAAAAAGGCGAACGCTGGCGACATCAAGACCGGCGATCGCGCCGGCCGATAGCCAGGTCTCCGGATCACGGGTGTCGTCGTCGTCCCGGCGTACTTACCACAGGCAAAGTCGAGACGGCGCCGCCTACTCCGCCGCGTGCGCCTTCACCTCCAGCGCCTCAAGTTCATAAGAGTAACCTTCCAGCATTTCATAGGCCTGCTCGATCGTCTTGATCTGCTCGTCGGTGTTCTTGATCGCCTCGGCGATCGAGCGCGAGCGGGCGCGCAGCATCGAGCCAAGCACGTCGGTCTCCGGCCGGCGGCCGAGGCGGTCGAGGTGCTTGCGCACGCGGGCGCGGTGACGCTCCAGCTCGAGAATATGGAAGCGGCTCTTGACGATATCGTCCGAAAGCTTGCGACGCATGGCGGCGACGGGATCGAAGCTGCCGGGCTCGCGCTCGTCGAGGATGAACTCGTTGACCAGCGTTTCCAGCATCATCAGGCCCTTGAGATCACGCGCGTCGGCCAGTTGCGGATCGTAGCCGGTGTCGTCATAGACCTTGCGACGGACCGGATCCTTGAGCAGCTCATAGGCCACCTGCAGCCGGGCAAACTGTTCGGGATCGCCGCCGGAATCCGGATGCGCGGATTTCGCCGCCTTGCGATAGGCGTTGCGGATTGCCTGATTGTCGGCGTCGCGTTCCAGTCCAAGCAGTTCGTAAGGGTCGATCACGCTGTCCCTCTCCGTATGTCACTCCCGCCGCAGGCCAAAGCCGTCGGCGCATTCTTCAGGCACGTCACGCCGTCCCGCTTTGCGCGGCCGGCAGGGCATCGCTAAGCCATTGCCGGCCAAGACGGAACCAACCTTCGGTAAAACCTGCGCGTTATCCTGGGGATGCGCAAGTCTTATAGCGAGGCGCAAGCCCACCAACGGCAGTCCACCTCAAGACGCGAACACCCGTTGGCGGCGCGCACGTTCGGTCGCGGTCGGGACGAAATTGTGTCCGCAAACCGGCCGTCCCCGATTTTTCTCCCGGCCCGGAAAGCGACGATCGAGAACCGGCCAAAGCCCTGCAAAGACAGAGGCCGGACGGCTTGCCGCGGCGCACAAGGCGCTTGCCTTTTTCTGCAAATCCTGTCACTTCTTCCGCCGTTCGGGCGATTTCTATCCCGGAGACTGGAC
The DNA here is from genome assembly GCF_050434285.1 of Ensifer sp. KUDG1. Classification (NCBI taxonomy): domain Bacteria; kingdom Pseudomonadati; phylum Pseudomonadota; class Alphaproteobacteria; order Hyphomicrobiales; family Rhizobiaceae; genus Ensifer; species Ensifer sp. KUDG1. The sequence continues at coordinate 669,589 of NZ_JBNDIG010000002.1, read as the reverse complement.
TTTCAACTGCGCCCGGCCTTGTGTCGGGACCGCCGGCAGCGGCACCGTAGACGTCTTTTCCCCGATATCGTGACCACTCGACGCCTTTCCGCTTGCAAGCGGAAGACGAGATGCCCACATCCCCCAGGGGGCGCGGGCAACGCAAATTGACTGAAGGAAAAGGACTTCTTCCATGGCCACCAAGGGCATCGTAAAATTCTTCAACCAGGACAAGGGCTTCGGCTTCATCACGCCGGATGGCGGCGCAAAGGACGTGTTCGTACACATCTCCGCCGTTCAGGCCGCTGGCCTCGCTACCCTCAAGGATGGCCAGCAGGTCACCTTCGACACCGAGCCGGATCGCATGGGCAAGGGCCCGAAGGCCGTCAACATCCAGGCTGCCTAAGCCGGATCGTCCAGTCGGACATTCATTTGGGAACGGCGCTCCGCAAGGGGCGCCGTTTTCGTTTGGGGGATCGCTAGAGCGCAGCGCCCCACGCCTTCACGCCCAGCGTCATGCTCGGGCTTGACTCGAGCATCCAGAACCGGGCACGCCCCACTTGTTCGGAGTTGTTGAAGATCCTCTGGGAAAAGTCGAAACGCACGCAGACCGCGCCCCGTGATGCCCGGGCCGAACCAGAGGATCCAGAACCATACTCGCCATCTTCCCTTGGTAGCGCAATTTCCACCCGGGACAGAACCGCCCGGCGGATCCTCGGGTCGAGCCCGAGGATGACGGGTGAAAAGCCCGGCGCCCCCCTCGACGGCCCTACGGGTCGCCGCGCATCGCGCCAGCCACGCTTGTGCTCGTCGCCTACTCCGCCGCCTGCTTTGCCGCCGCCGCCTCGAACACCGCATCGAAGGCCGCGTGGATCACGTCCGGACCCGCGCCCTGGCGGGTCGCATCGGAAGACAGGATCTGGCGGTAGCGTCGCGCACCCGGCCAGGCCTGGAAGAGGCCGACCATATGCCGCGTCACATGGATCAGGCGCCCGCCGCTGGCGATATGCGCAGCGGCGTAGTCCGCCATGGCGTCACGGACACTGGCCCAGAAATCGAGATCGAGACGATGGCCGCGCGCGGAGAAGGTGGCGCCGTCTTCGACGATGGGCTCGACCCCCGTTAGCGGATGCGGGAAATGGCGATCCGCCGCGGTCAGCATGGCACTGTCGTGATAGGCGGCGCGGCCAAGCATGACGCCGTCCAGATGCTGAAGCTGTTCAAGCGCCTGATCAAGGGTCTGAAGACCACCGTTGATGCCGACGAAAATATTGGGGTTTTCCTGCTTCAACCGATGCACGAGACCATAATCGAGTGGCGGGATCTCGCGGTTCTCCCTGGGGCTCAGGCCCTGCAGCCAGGCCTTGCGGGCATGCACCCAGACAGCATCCGTGCCGGCATCGACCACGTGCGCGACGAGCGTGCGCAGCGCCACTTCCGGATCCTGATCGTCGACGCCGATCCGGCACTTGACCGTGACCGGGATTTTTACCGCCGCCTTCATCGCTGCAACGCAGGCAGCCACCGTCTCCGGCTCCTGCATCAGGCAGGCGCCAAACGTGCCGGATTGCACCCGGTCCGACGGGCAGCCGACATTCATGTTGATCTCGTCATAGCCGAAGGCTTCGGCGATCCGTGCGGCCTCCGCCATCTTCGCCGGATCATTGCCGCCGAGCTGCAGCGCGACGGGATGCTCCGATCCGTCAAAGCCGAGCAGCCTCTGCCGGTCCCCCCGCAGGATCGCCTCAGCGACGATCATCTCCGTATAGAGCAGCGCATGACGCGACAGTTGCCGCGCGAAAAAGCGATAATGCCTGTCCGTCCAGTCGATCATGGGCGCAACGGCAAAGACAGGTCCCCTGAAGTACCTGCACCCACCCACGCTCTCAACCGTTTGCGCTGTCTTCATCATCTCTTGTCAGCTCTTGCTTGAGCCCTGCTCTGACCGCCGTCGTTGGGCGATTGCTAAATTGTAGCAAGTGGTCCGGGGCTTGTCGTAAATCCATGGGCAGCATCGTCAGGCCAATGCGCCCCAATGGGTCGGCGTCATATACCGCGTGGATCCGCAGAATGCGAGAGGGCAAACAGTCCAAGGTTAGAAGACGTGGCAGACCGGACAGAGTTGAAGGCCCCGACCGCTCTCACCGGCGTGCTCGACCGACATCTGAGGCCGAGCGGTCTTGTCGGGCGCACGATGGCGCAGACGCAAGAATGACGGCAGGCTCGAACGTCTCTAACTCGTTTACAAACCACAATTTTTGTTTAGTTAGAGCTGACCGTCGCAATGAGGGATTGATGTCGAATATTGTCAACACAGTTTGGATCGGCAAGCAGCTCGGCCCTGTTCATGCCGCTTGTTTGCGATCCTTTTTACGCAATGGTTATGATGTGGTGCTGCATTCGTTTGGAATGCCAGAAGATGCACCTCTAGGCGTAAGATTATTTGATGCAAGCAAGCTGATGGCTTTGCAGGAGGTCGACGTTTTTCGAAAAGCCAAGATGTTGGCTCTTGCGTCGGACATCTATCGCTATCGCATTCAACGCGAGGGTATGGGGCTCTATGCCGACTGCGATGTGTATTGCCTGAAGCCCCTGGACGAAGATGATTACATTTTCGGATGGGAAAGCTCCAAGTTGATCGGCAGCGCCGTTCTGAAGATTCCGCCTCAAAGCCACTTGCTACAAGAGCTTCTGGAGGCAGCCGAGGACCTTCATTTCATTCCGCCATGGCTGCCTCGCCGCAAGAGAAACAAGATGGGGCTGCGGAAAAAGCTCGGTTTTCCGGTGCATGTCGCAGACCAGGCTTGGGGCGTCATCGGTCCGCAACTCTTGACGCACCACGTGCGTGAGATGAACCTGACGAACCACGCGTCCAGCATAGATGCCTTCTACAATCTGCATTTCGAATGCACGGGCCTGCTGTACGAACCTGGGCTTTCCGTTCGCGACCTGGCGACCAACCGCTCGTCCTTTCTTCATCTCTGCAACTCCCGCCTGAAGCCAAGTGGCGTTCCGGCCGGCAGTCCGATGCATGAAATTCTGAATGCGTGACGTTGGATGACGTCAGAAAGAGCGGGCCTCGATGAAGATCGCCTGCCCGCCTTTCGGCCGCAAAACGCGCAGCGCAAAAGAGTGATAATGCCGCCCACGTGGACAGCGTCAGGCTTAACCGAACGGCACGGCCGTCCAGCGGTAGCGAATGCTGCGGAAAAGGAACGGCGGCAGGGCCGCTAGCTGCAAGGACAGGCGCTTGCACTCGCGCCAGAGCTTCTGGTGTATCCCGAGCTTCACGCGAACCGTCGCGGCGGCCGGCTTGCGGATCGTGCTTCCGTGCGCGGGGTCGGCGCTGTCGAGCAGCATGCCCTGGATGCAGACGGCCGGATAGAGCTGATGGATGCGGCAGTCCTCGGGCCGCGGCACCTCGTCGTCGAACATGAAATGATCGACGGGGCATGGAAACGACGCCTCCGAGAGCTCGAGCAGTCTCTTTGCATAGTCCCGAGAGATGACATAGCCGCCCGTGCCGACATGGCATCCCCGCAACGCGTGGATCGAGCGCCCGGCATCGGCGAGGACACGGGCGCGGCTGAGAAACACCTTCTGCCGGAAGGTCTCGATCTTCAGCAGCCCCACCTCGGCCGGTATCCAATCCGATGACGACAGCACATGGGTGGCGCTCGGCGAAAAGAAGACATCGTCCTCGATCACCGCGCCATAGGCATCGTTCCCTTCCGCAATGATGGCCCAGCACGTCCGATGGCTCATGAAGCAGGCGATCTCGGCCTTGTTCATCCTCTTCCACTGCTTCGACGCCGGCTGCATCGCCAGAACGGCGTCATCGAGCTTTCGCCCATCAACGGCAGCGACGCGCTCGAAATTCAGGCCGAGGGTGGAAAACTGGCTACCGATGTGGACCAGGCGCTCAGGGGAACGGTCGAGATTGATCACCAGGCAGCGCATGGATACCCTGCTTCCTTCCATCTTGGCGTGTGTGGGTCGAAGGCGCATGCCGCATGGCGTGCCGCACGCGCTCGAACACCGGAACTCCGAAAAAACGCTCCGAAATCAACGGCAGGGTGACCGAACGCATCATCGGGATTCGTACAACTGCGCGACGAGCTATCACGGATCGCGCAGCGTCACAACGATCAGCCCTGCGGCGACAAGCTGCTGCGCGACAACGACGTTTGCGAGCTCCTCGCAATACGGGGCTGACGGGATTACCAGCTGGGTTCCGTCAAAGTGCCCCCAAAGGGGGAGCGCCGCGCCGGCGCGCGCCCATAGGGGCATGGTTTCCATTTTGTTAAGCAAAATCACCGATTGTGCCGCATCGACTGGATCGTCATCGGAGCGAAACATGAGCTACGATTGGAGCGGCGCACGGCGCCGGCGGACAATAGCGACCGTCATCGGCGCCGCATTTCTGCTGCTGGCACTGGCGGCCACGGTGGCAGCATCGGTTGGCACGAACCTTTTCTGAGCGACAGGCACTTTTTTTGCGGCTTTGAACGACAGAGGACGGGCGCGTGATTGCCAACGGAAGGAAGGCAGAGATCGGCTCGCCTCGCCCTCTCCGTTCCACCCCCACGGGCTTGACGGCGCCCGCGGACAGGACTAGGGCAGCGTTCCTGTATCGTTACCGGTCACAGGAATAAGGACGGACGGCATGAAACGCGCGATCGCGGCACTTCTCACGCTTCTCTTGGCCGGATGCCAATCGATGGAGTTGGAGGCGCCCGAAATCGCAAAGCCCCGACCGGCCGCCCCTTCCGTCCCGACGCTGTCGGGCGACGCGCTCCAGGCCTTTCTCGTCGGCAAGACGCTCCGCTACAATCTCAACGGCGTCAACTCGACCTTCTTCCCCGACGGCCGCTACGGCTATCGCGACTACGAGGTGCGCGACGGCGGCAGCTACACGATATCAGGCGACGAGGTCTGCATCACTTTCGAGGATGGCGGCCGTCGCTGCGACCAGTATGCGCAGATCGGTTCCGATTATTACCGGATCGAGGAAGGCGGCCGCCGCACCAAGGTCGACCGCGTCGTCCCGGCAGCCTGACTCGAGGACAACGGGCGCCTGTGTAACCCCTCATTCCCGAGGGGTTCAATTCTCCGGCCTTCTGCCATAGTGCGCGCGGGAATGCGACCTTGTGGGAGGGACGGGTGGCCCCATTGCGAGCGACACAATGCCTGGCGCTGTCGAAGGTCGACATGGCGAGGCTGCAGCGTGTCTTCGACGCGCTTTGCATCGAGCAGGGCTGGGCACGCGACGGGGAGCCGGCGCGGCGCCATGCCAGGATGCTGATCGACGACTATCTCGCGGGCAATACGAGCGAGGGGCGACTGCTCATTGCCGGTCGCGCATTTGCCGAAAGATTGCAGCGCGATATGCCCCGATAACGCCACCAGCGACGTTCGCACGACATGGCTTCGCCACCGCCGCTGGCAGCCGGCCCTGCCATAGCCGAAAAGCTGCTTACAAAAACAAACTCCTGCGCTACATTAGCAAGATCGACTGTCGGCGCTCTCGAGAGGAGCCAGACGCCGGCGGTCGCAAATGCCGATGTTCATTGAGATGATCTCGAGGAGGAGACGCATGCAATTAGTCTGGAAACAGCCGATCGAACTCGACTTCGTTAGCGGCGACTGCCGCACCGTCAAAGGCCCCTCAGACGCCCTCGCCTGCCTTGCAGACCACTGGCCTCGCCGCGGACCATTCTATGTCGCCGCCCGCAGTGCCTGCCGTGCCGCCATCGACGGCCGTCGCACCGCCGAGGAAGCCCGATCGCTGTTCATCTCGGCCGCCGAAGAAGCCGAGCTGCATACGCACTGACGCGCCAGCCAGCGCAGAATGGAAGATGTCGCCATCAAGGTGGCGAGCGCTTGTCATCGGGCAAGCGGCGCAATGATTTTTTGATTGAAAACCACGGCCTCTGATGGCCGCTTACGATTGTTCAAGCTCCGGGCATTCGCCCGACAAACGCATCATTTCAGCACATTACTGCCCAATCTCGGGTGATTTTTCCAGAAATGGCCCGATTTCTGTCGTGAAGCATTCATTTCTTTCTACTATATTCTGAGGTGCCTCACAAAAACCCATTTCGGAGCGCCTTAGTCCCCGCAAGGGAATACAAGAAAAACGATATACGGGAGAGAACATATGAGCGAGAGCAATCTCTATCGCATCGTTGAAGTCACCGTGAAGCGTGAAGGTGGCCGTCGTGATCTCGGCATCATGACCGTGCGCCAAGCCCTTGAGCTTCCCCAGGTCCCCAGCCTCGAATACAGCCATCCCGAGCTCAATTCGCGTTCGGACGGTCGTTTCCTGACCCGCGACCAGCTTCAGGCCTACGCGCAGTGCGCCTGACTTTGCCGATGATGGCATCCTTGCGGATGCCGTGATCGCGCGCGCCCGGCCGGGCGCGCTTCAACCAAAATCTCCTTCCTCAATCCTTGTTCCTAATTTTTCTGCAGATCGATTCCGATTCGCGGATTTATGCAGTAACGTCCGGATTCTCTCCCGCCTCGCTGGAACCGAAATCGGCCAACAGCGAGTGCACAACACACGCGCGGTGCTCTTCCTGTCGCTTGCGATTAGGCGGACGCCCAAGACCGGACGATCATGGAAACAATCATCCCACCACCGCTTCCCGTGCTGCTGCCGATTTCCGGCAGCCTCGTCGGCTTTCCGGTCCGCCGGGTCTATTGCGTCGGCCGCAACTATGCCGCCCATGCCATCGAGATGGGGCACGACCCGGACCGCGAGCCGCCGTTCTTCTTCCAGAAGAACCCGGACAACCTGCTTGCCGCCGGTAGCGCCTTCCCCTACCCGCCCTTGACCACCGACGTTCATCACGAGGTCGAGTTGGTCGTGGTGCTGAAGCGTGGCGGCAGCGACATCGCCGTCGAAGACGCGCTCGATTGCGTCTACGGCTATGCCGTCGGCATCGATTTCACCCGCCGCGACCTGCAGGCGGAGGCGAAGAAAGCCGGCAAGCCCTGGGCCGCCGCCAAGGCGTTCGAGCATTCCGCCCCGCTCTCGGCGATCGCATCGGCCGAAACGATCGGCCATCCGGTCAACGGCAATATCTGGCTGAAGGTCAACGGCGAACTGCGCCAGCAGGGCGATCTCGACCAGATGATCTGGAAAGTGCCGGAGATCATCGCCGAACTCTCCAAGCTCTTCACACTGGCTCCCGGCGACGTCATCATGACCGGCACGCCCTCTGGCGTCGGCCCAGTCGCGCGCGGCGACGAGGTCACCTGCGGCGTCGATGGCGTTGCGGCACTCGCCGTCAGCGTCGTCTGACCGACTCACTTCCGGCAGGCGGTCCGCCGCCTGCCGCCCGGCCGCAATCGGCCATGTAGCGAAAGGACAGAATGGATGCCGCTCTACGCCCTTGGATCACTGCGCCCACAGACGCCGCCGAAGGGTAGCTATTGGGTGGCCCCGGACGCCAATGTCGTCGGCCAGGTCGAGATCGGCGACGAGGTCGGCATCTGGTTCGGCGTAACTCTGCGCGGCGACAACGAACCCATCCGGCTCGGCGCGCGCACCAACATCCAGGAAAACGTCGTCATCCATGTCGATCCCGGTTTCCCGGTGACGATCGGCGAAGGCTGCACCATCGGGCATGGCGCCATCATCCATGGCTGCACCATCGGCGAGAATTCGTTGATCGGCATGGGCGCAACCGTGCTCAACGGCGCCAGGATCGGCCGCAACTGCCTGGTCGGCGCCAATGCGCTGGTCACCGAAGGCAAGGAGTTCCCGGATAATTCGCTGATCGTCGGCGCGCCGGCCAAGGCGATCCGCACGCTGGACGAGGCGGCGGTGGAAGGCTTGAAGCGCTCGGCGGCGCATTACGTCAAGAACTGGCGGCGCTACGCCGCCGATCTCACGCGGCTGGATTGATCGTAGGACAGTTCAGGGAGCGCTTTCCGGCCGCCCTCAAGCAACCGCCCTTACGCGCAGCTCTGGCAGTGGCCGCGAATCTCGATCGTCGTCTTTTCGGTCTTGAAGTTCTGCGCCCGCGTCAGCGTCGAAAGCCGCTGCTCGATTGCCTCGTCATGAAATTCGGTCACCTGGCCACAGCCTTCGCAGATGGTGAAGGCCGTGACGCCATGGTCGTGTTCGTGATCGTGCGGGCAGGTGCAGGCAACGAAGGCATTGATGCTCTCCAGGCGATGCACGAGACCGTATTCAAGCAGCTTGTCGAGCGCCCGATAAACCTGCAGCGGCGCACGAAAACCATGATCGCGCAGCTTGTCGAGGATGGTGTAGGCGCTCATCGGCCCTTCGGAATGGCTGAGCGCATCCATCACCAGCGTCTGGTTCTTGGTCAGTTGCGGCGTAGCCATTAGTGGTGCCCTCCAGGCGTGGAATGATGCGTCGCCTCGATCGGGCGGCGGCCGATCGGTAGCAGACTCAGAACGAAAAGCCCAACCGCGGCAACGACGATAGACGGTCCCGACGGGGTATCCCAGTGCAGCGAGCCGAAAAGCCCGCCGGTGACGGCGAGCGCGCCGATGACCGAGGCGAGTACCGCCATGACTTCCGGCGAGGTCGAGAAGCGCCGTGCCGTTGCTGCCGGGATGATCAGCAGCGAGGTGATGAGCAGGATGCCGACGATCTTCATGGCGATCGCAATCACCAGCGCCATCAACAGCATGAAAAAGAGCCGCGTGCGCTCCGGCTTCAGCCCCTCGGCTTCCGCCAGTTCCGGATTGACGGTCGAAGCCAGGAGCGGCCGCCAGAGATAGACGATCGCAAAGATCACCAGAATGCCGCCGCCCCAGATGATGTCGATGTCGGATTCGGAGACCGCGAGAATATCGCCGAAGAGGAAGCCGACGAGATCGATGCGCACCCAGGTCATGAAGGCGACGATGACGAGGCCGAAGGACAGTGCCGAGTGTGAGAGGATGCCGAGCAGCGCGTCCGTCGACAGCGCCCCGCGCCGCTGCAGGAAGAGCAGCAGCACCGAGACGACGGCCGCGACGATGAAGACGCTGAGCATCAGGTTGAGTTCCAAGAGCAGCGACAGCGCCACGCCCAGCAGCGCCGAATGGGCCATGGTGTCGCCGAAATAGGCCATGCGCCGCCAGATCACGAAGCAGCCGAGCGGCCCGGCCATGACGGCAATGCCGACGCCGGCGATCAGCGCGCGCACGAAGAAATCGTCAAGCATCGCGCTTCTCCTTCACGTCATAGCCATGCAGTCGTGAATGGTGGCCGCAGCCGCAATCCTCGCCGTGGTCGTGCACATTTTCCTCGTCGTCGTGGTGATGGCCGTCGCCAGGATAGCAATGTTCGGTGATCGAACCGTCCGCATGTAGCACCCGGCCGTCGGGCAGATGGGTGTGGTCGTGATTGTGGCTGTAGACGGCAAGCGTATTGGCCGCCCGCCTGCCGAAGAGTTTCTGATATTCCGGGCTCTGGCTGACCGCCTGCGGCGTACCGCGACAGCAGACATGGCCGTTGAGACAAACGACCGTATCGGTCTCGGCCATGACGATGTGCAGATCATGCGAGATCAGGAGAATGCCGCAGCCGGTGCGGTTACGGATCTGCTTGATCAGTTCGTAGAGCGCGATCTCACCGCTGAAATCGACCCCCTGCACCGGCTCGTCGAGCACCAGCAGGTCGGGCTTGCGGGCAATGGCGCGGGCGAGCAGCGCGCGCTGGAACTCGCCGCCGGAGAGATGCTGCACCTCGGCTTTCGCCAGATGCAGCACGCCGGTCGCCGACAACGCCTCTTCGATCTCCCGCCCCTTCAAAGGACCAGTCAGCGTCATCAGCCGCTCGACCGTCAGGGGCAGCGTCCAGTCGACAGCGAGCTTCTGCGGCACGTAGCCGACCTTGAGGCCCGGCTTGCGCTCGACATAGCCCTCGTCCGGCTTGAGCACTCCGATCGCCGTCTTCGCCGTCGTCGATTTGCCCGAACCGTTCGGCCCGATCAACGTGACGATTTCACCGGGGCTGATCGAGAACTCGACGCCGCGCACCAGCCAGCGGCCGTTGCGGCGCACGCCGGCATTGCTGAGATTGACCAGCGGCAGCGTTTCTGGGGAGCGGACATTCAACATGAAAAAATTCCGGATTGCATGGTTGCCACTGGCTATCGCACACGTTATAGCATAACGCAATTGATGTAATAACATTACATGACGACTTCAAGGCCATCAACGGCCTGTCGACGTGAGAGCTTTGCATGCCCGCAGTACCTCTGGCCGATGCGGACAGGGGCGTCAATCAAGCCCGGAGAACCCGATGAAATCGACATCCGCCCTGCTCTTTGCCTCCACCATGCTTCTTGCGGCACCCGCCGCAGCGGACAGCCCCAATGTGGTGGTTTCGATCAAGCCGATCCACTCCCTTGTCGCCTCGATCATGCAGGGTGTGGGCGAGCCATCGCTGATCGTAGAGGGCGCGGCCTCCCCGCACACCTACAACATGAAGCCTTCGAACGCGTCGGCCTTGCAGGCGGCGAAGGTGGTCTTCTGGGTCGGTCCCGGCCTGGAGGCCTTCCTCGACAAGCCACTCGACGCATTAACAAGCGGCGCAAAGGTGGTGGAACTCAGCGAAGCACCCGGTATCGAGAAACTGAAGTTCCGCGAAGGCGGTGCGTTCGAGGCGCATGACCATGGCGACGAAGGCCATGGTGAGGAAGGCCACAAGCATGCCGAGGGCGAAGCCGGGCACGATCACGGGCATGACCATGATCACGGCCACGGCGACACCGACCTGCACATGTGGCTCGATCCCATGAATGCCAAGGCGATGGCGGCCGCGATCGAAAAGACGCTCACCGAGGCCGATCCCGACAATGCCGGCGCCTACAAGGCCAACCTGGACGCGCTGAACAAGCGCCTGGACGCACTCGACGCCAAGCTTACGGAGACGGTGGCGCCGATCAAGGACAAGCCCTTCGTCGTCTTCCACGACGCCTACCAGTATTTCGAGCACCGCTACAAGGTTCGCGTCGCCGGCTCGATCACCGTTAGCCCCGAAGTGCTGCCAGGTGCGGAGCGGGTGTCCCAGATCCACGCCAAGATCAAGGAACTGGGCGCGACCTGCGTCTTCGCCGAGCCGCAGTTCGAGCCGAAGCTGATCAATGTGGTGATCGAGGGAACGCCGGCAAAATCCGGAACGCTGGACCCGGAAGCCGGTACGCTGGAGGCCGGCCCGGATCTCTATTTCCAGATGATGGAAGGGATCGGCACTTCGCTGAAGACCTGCCTCACCTCGGCAAGCTGACCCGTCCTCCCAAGACGGTATCGGTGGGCGTTCGCGTCGCTCGATTATGGGGGCGCCCACCCTCTCCTTGCCTTCGGGCTTGATCCGTCATCCGCCGCTCGACCCGAGGATGACGAGCCTCGCGGCCGACCGGGAATACAGAAACGTCAAGCGAAGACCTGCCCAGGCAACAACCGGAGGCATGCCGCGGCTTGAAGCCAGTTTCACAGTCGGATCTGGCGAGCGATATCGCTCGCCTTTTTTTACCGATAGCAATCGTAACGATATAACATGCAGGAACCATTTGATGGAAAAGCTCCCCGTCACCGTTCTCTCCGGCTTCCTTGGCGCCGGCAAGACGACGCTGCTCAACCACGTGCTTTCCAACCGCGACGGCCTGCGCGTCGCCGTCATCGTCAACGACATGAGCGAGGTCAATATCGACGCAGCTCTGGTGCGTGACGGCGGCGCCGGTCTGTCGCGCACGGAGGAGCAATTGGTGGAAATGACCAATGGCTGCATCTGTTGCACGCTGCGCGACGATCTCCTGAAGGAGGTCCGCAATCTCGCGGAACAGAACCGCTTCGACTATCTGCTGATCGAATCGAGCGGCATTTCCGAGCCCCTGCCGGTGGCCACCACCTTCGATTTTCGCGACGAGGACGGCGAAAGCCTGGCCGATGTCGCCCGCCTCGACACGATGGTGACCGTCGTCGACGCGGCAAATCTTCTCGCCGACTATTCTTCGCTCGATTTCCTCGCCGATCGCGGCGAAACGGCGGGCGAAGGCGATACACGCACCCTCGTCGACCTCCTGGTCGAGCAGATCGAGTTCGCCGATGTGGTCGTCTTGAACAAGGTCGGCACTGCCACGCCCGAGCAGGTGGATGCCGCCCGCAAGATCATCGTCGGGCTCAACCCCGATGCGCAGCTGATCGAAACCGATTTCGGCAAGGTGAACCTGCGCGAGGTCCTTGGAACCGGTCGCTTCGACCTCGCCAAGGCCGAAGAACATCCGCTCTGGTACAAGGAACTGCACGGTTTCAAGGATCATATCCCGGAGACCGAGGAATACGGCATCCGCTCCTTCGTCTATCGCGCCCGCCGTCCGCTCGATCCCATGCGCTTCCAGGCCTTTCTCAACCGCTCCTGGCCGGGCGTGCTTCGCGCCAAGGGCTTCTTCTGGCTGGCGACCCGACCGCATTATGTCGGCGAGATCAGCCAGGCCGGTCCGCTCGTTCGCACCGGCAAGATGGGGCTCTGGTGGTCGGCCGTGCCGCAGGAGCAATGGCCGCGCGAACCCAGCTTCCTGAAGGCGGTCGCTCCCTACCTGGACCCAGTCTGGGGTGATCGTCGCCAGGAGATCGTCTTCATCGGCGCCGACCCGATGGACGAGGCGGAACTTCGCGCCGAACTCGATGCCTGCCTGATCGCCGAAGAGCGCTTTCGTCCGGAACGCTGGCGCGATCTTGCCGACCCCTTCGCCAGCTGGTCGCCACGGGCCGCCTGATGGCCGATGCCGCACGCGCACCGCGCCGACCGCGCTACATCTGCATGGCGCTCAACGCCGCCGGGCGGCCGGTGCCGATGTTCGATCCGTTTCTGGGCGATGAGCCGGCGGACGAGGACGCGCCGGAAGCGGCAGGCGCCATCGAACTGCTGCTGTTTGGCGACCGGCAAAACCCACGCACCGGTCACCGAAAAGGCGAAGGGGCGGCGTGAAAACGCCGCCCCTTCGCTGAACCCGGTTGGTGTTATCAGCGTGCTGCCGCCAGGCCGACGATGACGCCGGTCGCCAGGCTGATCAACAGGAAGTCGTCGCCGGACCGCACCCACTGCTGGCCGCGCGGCGGCTGGCGAAGCTTGTAGTAACGGTAGTCACGCACTTGCGCCATGTGGCGACGCTCGGCCGGCGACAGGCGATGGCCGCGCGCCCAGCGCTCCTTCTTCTTGACGATCACCCGCTTTTCGATCGTGACGTGCTTGTCAACGTGACGATCCACGCGGCGGTCCATGTGACGATCGTAGTCGCGATCGACGGGTCGACGCGAACGATCATAGTTCTGCGCCACCTCGAAGGATCCTGCCGGCTGGGCAAGGGCTGCGACCGGCGTAATCAGAACGGAGCTGGCGACGAGCGCGATCAGGAGACGTTTCATTCGGGTGTCCTTTCGTTGTCTGCACCCGAAAATTAGTCCCCGCTTCCTGAACCGAATATGAAACTCTACATTACAAATGCGTAATGATATCCATCACTTATTCCGCATTTCTAATGTTTGAAGATCAACCTGCCGCAAGACTGACGTAACGGAATCGGTCGAAATCGGCAGCCTTGCCAGCGCCTGACGTGTCGAAGGCGAACAGGCCGGCGAAGGCCCCGGTGAAGGATCCATGCTCGCCGCGGCCGCCCTCGTCCGAGACCACGCCCGCGTCGAGAACCGGGCCGATCGGCTGCCATTCCGCTGTGCCGCTCACCCGCCAGAAGAACTGCAGGTCGTTGTCGCGGACCTCCATCGCAAGCTCGAGCGGACCATCGGGAACGGCGATGCCACCGCCGACGGGAAACTCCAGCCGCGCATGCGGAAAATCGCCGGGGCACGAGAGGATCGTCAGCGTCCGTCCCAGCGTCTCGTGCCAGGTGACGCCGAGCGCATGAAACTTGTGGCGGTTGTAGTAATGCGTCAGGCCTGCCACCTGCTGATAGGTTTCTGCCGTGAAATCGACTGTCGTTTCGGCGCGGAAGGAATGATGTTCCTGCCGCCGCGCCACGAGCGCCTGCTCGAACCAGCTGCCGATGCTTTCGCGACCGATGAGACGCAGATGGCCCGGACGCCGGTCGAGCGAGAAGATGCGCTCCGGCTGCGGCGTGCGCAGCCACTGGAAGTCGATCGGCAGCACGCCGTCGTCGAACTCCGTCTCCACGACGATGGGAGCCACCACCTTCTCCACCGGTCCCGGTGCCGGCACGAGCACCTCTGGCACCGGCCCGCCATTCTCCAGATAGAGCCAGCCATCCTCGCGCCAGACGCATTTCTGCAGCGCCGTCTCGCGACCAAGCGTACAACGGCGTCCGGGAGGCAGCGGTCGGCCGGTCAGATGGGTGTGATAGGCCTGCCCGTCAGGCGTCTCGATGTATTGCCCGTGGCCGGCGCGCTGCAATGGCGCTTCGGGGTGGTCCTTCGACGTGATCAGGTAGATGTCCGGATGCATTTCATAGGGACCGTCGATCGTGCGTGAGCGCGCCATGGTGACGGCATGGTCGTAGCCGGTGCCACCCTCGGCCGTCGTCAGATAGTACCAGCCGTTCTTCTTGAAGAGATGCGGCCCCTCGACGAGGCCGAGCGGTGAGCCGGCAAAGATGTTCTTGACCGGGCCGACGAGCTTCCTCGTCCGCTCGTCCCATTCCTGCAGCAGGATGCCGTCGAAGGCCGGATGTTTCGGCGAGCCGCCAAAGCTCTCGGTGCGGTGGTTCCACTGCATGTTGAGGAACCACTTGCGGCCGTCGTCATCGTGAAACAACGACGGATCGAAGCCGGAGGAGTTGACATAGACCGGATCCGACCAGGTCGCCTCGATCGTCTCCGCCGTGACGATGTAGTTGTGCGCGTCCTTGAAGTTGCCGTCGAAGCGCTTGACGTCGGTATAGACCAGCCAGAACAGGCCGTCGTTATAGGAAAGGCACGGCGCCCAGACCCCGCAGCTGTCAGGATTGCCGCGCATGTCGAGCTGGCTTGCCCGCTCCAGCGGCCGGCGGACGAGCGTCCAGTTCACGAGGTCGCGCGAATGGTGGATCTGCACGCCCGGATACCATTCGAATGTGGAGGTGGCGATGTAGTAATCGTCGCCGACGCGGCAAATCGAAGGGTCCGGGTTGAACCCTTTAAGGATCGGGTTTCGGATCATGGCGGTCATGTCTAGGCGTCCTCCGTTGGCGGCGCCATCCGACCCCAAAAATCATACAAATACGAGCCTGCAACGTTACAGTAAAGCACTCTCCCCGCTGTTTGCGACCAGCTATCCACATCGATTCGGACTGCGATCTGCCCCTAGAGATGGCTGACGATCGTCATGTACCGGCACCGGCCGGTTGGATTGCACAAACAATGAGCAGAGCGCCGAAACGGCCTATTCTACTTTAGTCGGAAGCGGCCCAACTACACGGGAAAATCGCGGCCCGGACTTGAACGCGCGCTTGAAATCGGCACTCTTGCTGTGCTTGGCACAAGAACCATAAGAGCCATCGCGGGGAGGAAATCGATGAGAGCTTTGCTCGGCTTTAGCCGATTGATAGACACGATCACGGAATTTATCGGAAAGAGCGTTTCATGGCTGATCCTGGCCGCTGTTCTCGTCAGCGCCGGCAATGCCATCATCCGCAAGATCTTCAACATGTCGTCGAATGCCTGGCTCGAGGCGCAATGGTATCTGTTCGGCGCCGCCTTCATGTTTGCGGCCGCCTATACGCTGAGCCAGAACGAGCACATCCGCATCGACGTGGTCTATGGCCAGTTCTCGCGCCGCGTTCAGCACTGGATCGACCTTCTTGGGCACCTCCTCTTCCTGATGCCCTTCGTGCTGCTCGTGCTCTACTACCTCTTCCCGTATGTGAAGATGTCCTATGTCTCGGGCGAAGTCTCCTCGTCGGCCGGCGGCCTGATCATCTGGCCAGCCAAGGCCATCCTGCTCTTCGGCTTCCTGCTACTCGCCTTCCAGGGCGTGTCGGAGATCATCAAGAAAATCGCGATCATGACCGGAAACATGGACGACCCGACACCCTATGTGCCGACCCATGCGCCGCTTGACGATGTCGTGTCTCCGGAGACCCGTCCATGATCGAATTCATTGCTGAAAACCTGGCGCCGATCATGTTCGTGTCGCTGATCGTGTTCCTGCTTTTGGGATACCCGGTCGCCTTCTCGCTCGCCGCCAACGGCTTGCTGTTCTTCATCATTGGCGTCGAACTCGCGCCCCTGTCGGACTCGATCAACCTCTCCTGGCCCTTGCTCAATGCATTGCCCGACCGGTTCTGGGGGGTGATGTCGAACGACACATTGCTTGCCATCCCCTTCTTTACCTTCATGGGGATCGTGCTCGAGAAATCGGGCATGGCCGAAGACCTGCTCGACACGATCGGCCAGCTCTTCGGTCCCATCCGCGGCGGTCTTGCCTATGCGGTCATCTTCGTCGGTGCGCTGCTTGCAGCGACCACAGGCGTCGTTGCCGCCTCGGTCATCGCCATGGGCCTGATCTCGCTGCCGATCATGCTGCGTTATGGCTATGACCGGAAGGTCGCCTCGGGCGTGATTGCCGCCTCCGGCACGCTCGCCCAGATCATCCCGCCGTCGCTGGTGCTCATCGTTCTTGCCGACCAGCTCGGCCGTTCGGTCGGCGACATGTATGCCGGCGCGCTGATCCCGGGCCTGGTGCTGACCGGGCTGTACATGCTCTACATCCTGATCATGACCTTCATCCGGCGTGACTCGATGCCGGCATTGCCGCTCGCAGCCCGCACGCTCGGCTCGGGCGTCACCTCGCTGATCATCGCCCTCATCGTCGCCGGCGCCTTTGCCTATGCGGCGCACGTCTACCTCTACCCGACCCACGGCGAGAACGCCGACATCCTCGGCGCAACCGTGGGCGTCGCTTTCATCTACGTCGTCGCCCTGCTGGATCGTGGTCTCAAGATCAATGCGATGTCGCGCCTTGCCCAGCAGGTCATCATCGTGCTGATCCCGCCGCTGGCGCTGATCTTCCTCGTGCTCGGCACCATCTTCCTCGGCATCGCCACGCCGACCGAAGGCGGCGCCATGGGTGCCGTCGGCGCACTGATCATGGCGGCGGCCAAGGGCCGGCTCAACATGGACGTGGTGCGCGGCGCACTGACGGCCACCACCCGTCTCTCCGCCTTCGTGCTGTTCATCCTCATCGGTGCGCGCGTCTTCTCGCTCACCTTCTACGGCGTGAACGGCCACATCTGGGTCGAACACCTGCTGACGGCGATGCCGGGCGGCGAAACCGGCTTCCTGATCGCCGTCAACCTGCTCGTCTTCTTCCTGGCGTTCTTCCTCGACTTCTTCGAGCTCGCCTTCATCATCGTGCCGCTGCTCGCACCGGCTGCCGACAAGCTCGGCATCGACCTCATCTGGTTCGGCGTGCTGCTCGGCATCAACATGCAGACGAGCTTCATGCACCCGCCCTTCGGCTTCGCGCTCTTCTATCTGCGCTCGGTCGCGGCCAAGGTGCCCTACCTCGACAAGATCACCGGCAAGAACATCCAGCCGGTCACGACCGGCCAGATCTACTGGGGTGCCGTGCCCTTCGTCGGGATCCAGATCCTGATGGTGGCGCTGACGATCATGTTCCCGCAGATGGTCATGCACTACAAGGGGACGGGCACCGCGGTCGATCCGAACACGATCAAGATCGAGGTGCCCGGCTTTGCCCCCGGCGGCGGCCTCACCTTGCCGGACAATGGCGGCGGCCTCGGCCTTCCCGGCGGCCTGCAGCTTCCAGGTGGCAGCCCGCTCGACCAGAAGCCGGCCGACCAGGGTGGCGCCCAGCCGCAGACCGCTCCGTCGAACGACCTCAGCCAGCCTCCGTCGTTTGGCAGCCCGGGTGCCCAGCCGCAGACAGCACCTTCAAACGACCTCAGCCAGCCACCGTCGTTCAAGTAAGGCGGTCGGCAGACGGAAAACATGAAGGGCGGCCCATCGGCCGCCCTTTTTCCGTCGAACACCATAACTCGTCGTCACCGAAAAGACACGGGCACAAGCCAAGATCTCCCTCATTCCAGTGCTCGTCACAGGAATCCAGACAGCCCAAGTCGTTGGGCTGAAAGGGTCTTTTGACCCGACGGACGTCGGGTCGCTGGATCCCCGCCACAAGGGCGAGGATGACGGAGAGTGGGGCGACCTCGAGGTCACAAGCCACTCAGAGGCTTCATAGCACTCGGCAGGAATGGCCTAACCGCCGGAGAATCGGTCGTCACCAAGCCGACCAACGACCCCGCCCGCCTCACTCGATCCGCTTGGCCGGATTGTCCCGATACCAGTCGACAATCATGGGCATCACCTCCTCGAAAGGGCCGCCGACATAGACGTTGAGCAGCCCCATGCGGGCCCGGCTCTCATTCTTGAAGTCATGCATCGTCCCGCGCGGGATGACGAACAGCGAACCCTTCGGCTTGCGGTGCCATGTGTCGCCGACGAGCACGCTCGCCGTGCCTTCGATCACATAGAAGATCTCGTCATTGTCGTCATGGCTGTGGGCGCCCGGCCCTTCATGCCGCGCCTCCAGCCACCATTCCGAGATCGAGAAACGCCCCGCGGTCTCGGCGCCATCGGCTTTGAACACCGCCTGGATCGCGCCCATGTCGTAGCGCCGCCCCTCGTCGGGACCGAGCACGACGGATTGGCCTTCGCTTGGCATGGCTCTTCCTCCGTCCTGTTGAGGCAGCAACCATATCACGAAATGCGGAAGCGACGGCGCGCGACACGCTGTGCGATCCGCAACGAAAAGGCCGCCCGCGAGGATATCGCGAGCGGCCCGTTTCCGTGAGCAAGGGAGAAAGCTTAGAGCTTGCCGCCGCGCTGCTGGATCATCATGAAGGTGTCATAGTTGTATTCGGCGATCTGAGCGTTGAGGTAGTACTCGCCGCGGAAAGCCTTGATCGAGTCCCAGATCTTCTTGAAGGTCGGGTTCGAGGCTTCCATCTCCGCATAGACTTCGTTGGCCTTGTCGAAGCAGGCCGACAGGATTTCGGCGCTGAACGGGCTGAGCTTGGCACCGGAAGCAACCAGCCGCTTGATCGCCGCCGGGTTCAAGTAGTCGTACTTCTGCAGCATGTTCGCATCGGTCGCCTGGCAGGCGGTCCGCAGCAGCGACTGGTAGTTCTTCGGAAGCGCTTCGAAGGCCGCCTTGTTGAACATGGCGTGGACCGTCGGGCCACCTTCCCACCAGCCGGGATAGTAGTAGTAGGGCGCGACCTTGTAGAAGCCGAGCTTCTCGTCGTCATAGGGGCCGACCCATTCGGCGGCGTCGATGGTGCCCTTTTCGAGCGCCGGATAGATGTCGCCGCCGGCGATCTGCTGCGGCACGACGCCGAGCTTCTCGACGACCTTGCCGGCGAAACCGCCGATGCGCATCTTCAGGCCCTGCATGTCGGCGACCGTCTTGATTTCCTTGCGGAACCAGCCGCCCATCTGCACGCCGGTGTTGCCGCCGGGGTAGCCGACGAGACCCTGCGTGCCGAGGAATTCGTTGAAGAGGTCGATGCCGCCGCCATGGTAGTGCCAGGCGTTCATGCCGCGCGCGTTGAGCGCGAAAGGAACGGCCGCACCGAGCGCCCAGGTCGGGTCCTTGCCCCAGTAATAGTATGCGACCGTGTGGCAGGCTTCGACCGTACCGGCGGCAGCCGCGTCAGCAGCCTGCAGGCCCGGCACGATTTCGCCGGCGGCAAAGACCTGGATCTGGAACGCGCCGTCGGTCGCTTCGGAGACGTATTTCGACAGCACTTCGCCGCCGCCATAGATCGTGTCGAGCGACTTCGGGAACGACGATGCCAGGCGCCAGTTCACCTTCGGGTTTGCCTGCGCAAGCGCCGGCGTCGCCAGTGCTGCGGCACCGGCTGCGGCCAAGCCGCCAAGGCTTGCGTTTTTCATGAATGAACGGCGATCCATGGTTCCTCCCCTAGTTCTCGCCAAAAGGGCGGGCACGACGCGCCTCCACCCATCAATCCACCCTGCCCCTTCCCGGACGATGGGTGGCTCTCCTCCTCGTTACCCGCCGAAGACGACGCAAACAGGCATCGCAACCGCCAGGCATTGTCGCACCTTACAGAAACACCTGATCATGTCCAGAAGCCGCTTTCCGGCACCTATTCGACTTTTGTCTAATGCGCCGGAAAGCAATGAGATTTGCCCAAAATGCAGGCAAATCAATATTTTCGGTCAAAATCAGAGCTCGGCCGACTTGGCCCAGAGGTTGATGTCGGCCTCGCGCGCGTAGAGATCGATCTCGGCCAGTTCGTCGGCCGTGAACGTGTCGTTTTCGAGCGCCTTGACGCAATCGACGATCTGCTCCGAGCGGCTCGCGCCGATCAGCGCCGAGGTGATGCGGCCGTTCCGCAACACCCAGGCGAGCGCCATCTGCGCCAGCGTCTGGCCGCGCTTTTCGGCAATGCCGTTCAGCTTGCGGATGTTGTCGATGATTTCCGGGCGGATGAAATCCTTCTTGAGGAAGTGGTTCTGCGCAGCCCGGCTGTCGGACGGGATGCCGCCGAGATACTTGGTCGTCAGCATGCCCTGAGCCAGCGGCGAAAACACGATCGAGCCGATGCCGAGGTCTTCGAGCGTGTGGATCAGCCCGTCATCCTCGATCCAGCGGTTGAGCATGGAATAGCTCGGCTGGTGGATAAGGCACGGCGTGCCAAGATCCTTCAGGATCGCGGCGGCTTCGCGAGTGCGCTGCGAATTGTAGGAGGAGATGCCGACATAGAGCGCGCGGCCCGAGCGCACGATATGGTCGAGCGCGCCGCAGGTCTCTTCGAGCGGCGTCTCCGGATCGAAGCGGTGCGAATAGAAGATATCGACATAGTCGAGGCCCATGCGCTTCAGGCTCTGGTCGCACGACGCGATCATGTATTTGCGGCTGCCCCATTCGCCGTAAGGGCCGGCCCACATGTCGTAGCCGGCCTTGGACGAGATGATCAGCTCGTCGCGCAGGTGGGCGAAATCCGTGCGCATGATCTCGCCGAAGGCGGTTTCGGCCGAGCCCGGAGGCGGGCCGTAGTTGTTGGCGAGGTCGAAATGAGTGATGCCGAGATCGAACGCGGTGCGGCACATGTCGACCTTGCGGTCATGCGGCGTGTCGCCACCGAAATTGTGCCAGAGCCCGAGCGAGATCGCCGGCAGCTTCAGGCCGGAACGGCCGACGCGGTTATACTTCATGGTGTCGTAGCGGTTTTCCGCCGGTAGCCAGGTCATCGCAATTCCTCCGCGATCGGGTGCGGATGGCGTGGGAACAGCCATCCGGCGAACTCAAGGGGCTCCGCAGTGCTCGCGGATACCCGACAGGAAAAGCTCTAGCGCATATGCGGAAGACCCGGAATCGATATCGAGGTGATTTGCACACTTTCGCGTTGCGGCTCAGGCTGCCTAAACCGCCTGGAGATTTTTCGATTTCGCCAGGAGCAAGCGATCGTCGTGCGCTTCATAGGGTGTAGCTGGCATTCGCCCCGTCACAGGAACTGGCGTCGACAGGAGTTTCACCGGCAACGGGAAAGGCACATTCCGACCAGCCGCTTCGATGCGCTCTTTTTCTGAAAGCATCATGTCAAGCAGTCCGGCATTGCTCTCGGTAGTACAAAGCCCATCCGGCGCCAGTTCGTGACGTGCGAAACTGGAATCCTCCGATCGCACGCTGATCATGGCGAGAAGCTTCACCTCCGTAATTTCCGCTGGCTCCACTTCACCAGGCTTGAGCCATCGGGTACCGCGCGAAGCTTTATCCATTGCGACATCCGGCGCCATCAGATGAAGGATGAGTATCGCCGTTGCAGCATCGCATTCGGGCTGGGTCACAACCCATAACAGCACGTCGTAGAGCTCCGGATAGTCCCAATTGAGACCAGGCAACAGGTGCCACAGATCAGGATCTCGCGGCGCTTCAGTCCTCAACCACTGCAAAATGTCTGGAATCTCCCAGAAATAATATTCTGCCGCCCAACGGGCATCCGAGGCCCGTTTAGCCTCCGCGTCGAGCTTGGCTTTGCGCCGAACCCGCCTGTAAACGGCCACGTGATCGATCATCTGCCGAACATACGATCTGCGTGGCGGCGGCCCACCGTAAATGTCGCGCAATTGTTGGAACGTCTTTTGCTCCTGCTTGGAAAGCCGGGCGAGCGTCCGCTTGAATTCACGATCGTTCATGCACGTTGTTGCGTGCAACAATTCGAAAAGACGCCGCTCGCGCTTGCTGAGGTCGGCAAATGCCGGCGGCGGCTCACCGTTCTTGGTCTCGGAGAGCGCCTGCAGCGCACCGAGCATGGCGTGCCGCGGCTGACTTGAGGAAGGCGCTGCGCGCGAACCGGACAGAAAGCTTGCACGAGCCGCGCCGTAGATTTCCGGCAATTTGCCGAGTGCCCTGCTCAGCCTTCGCCGGTCCAAATGCCGGTAGAGAAGAAACAGGCAACTCAGGACGACAACGGCGATCCAAAACAGTGTCTCGACACGCATTCCAACACCCCCAGATTGTATCTTGGGTGTATACGCACTCTGCATTGCCGAGGTGTTAAGCGCTGTTGGAAATGTGTCCTCACCGTCCATCTCACCGGGGCGCTCCACTCTTGGAAACGCCCCGGTGCAAGGTCGTAGACTTACGAGGCGGCGGCACGCCTTTCGCTCGATGCGTCCTCTTCCACGGCGCGCAAGAGCGCCCTCGCCTCCTCGATGCCGAGGGCTGCCGGCTGGGTGCAGGTGGTGGAAAGCTCGATGAACCGCCCTTCCTCGCCGGATTTCAGGATCGATACCATGACATCGACGCCGTGCAGCGCGCGGTCGAGCGAGCAGCGGGCGTCCCGACCTTCAAGGATGGCGAGCGCCATGTCGGCAAGGCCGGCGGTGCGGTAGTTCGCCATCGGGCCCTGCGGGTGCTCCTGGTTGGCGATGCCGAAGGGATGGTCCCAGGGCTCGAGCGGCTGGACGTTCTTGTCCTGTCCGCTGATTTCCACCGTGCCGCCGAAGAAGTTCGGATCGGGCACATAGAGCGAGCCTTCGGTGCCGTAGAGCTCCATATTGGCGTGGCGATGCGACCAGACATCCCAGCTGGCCGACAGCGTGATCGTCGCGCCGTTCTCGAACTCGAGCAAGGCGTGGATGTTGGTGGGGGTCTTGACCGGGATCACCTCGCCCTTGCGCGGCTCGCTGGTGATGGTGCGGGTCGGATTGGCCATCGTCGTCAAAGCCGCCACGCGCTTCACCGGTCCGATCAGGTTGATCAGGTTGGCGATGTAATAGGGGCCGAGATCGAGGATCGGACCGCCGCCGGGCAGGAAGAAGAAGTCCGGGTTCGGATGCCACATCTCCATGCCCGGGCTCATGACGTGGCAGGTGCCCGAGGTCACCCGGCCGATCTTGCCGGCATCGACGGCGCTGCGCGCAAGCTGATGCGCCCCGCCGAGGAAGGTATCGGGCGCGCAGCCCACGGAAAGGCTCTTCGCCTTGGCGATCGAACGCAGTTCCTCGCCCTGCTCCAGCGAGAGCACCAGCGGCTTTTCCGAATAGACGTGCTTGCCCGCTTCGAGGATCGCCTTCGACACCGGATAGTGCGCATCCGGGATCGTCAGGTTGACGACGATGTCGACGTCAGGATTGGCAAGCAGCGCCTCGATGCTCTGGGCCTCGACGCCGTATTCGGCCGCCCGCGCCTCGGCCGCGGCCGGATTGATGTCGGCGCAGGCGACGACCTTGATGCCCTTGAAGAGCGGAGCAAGCTTGAAGTAGGTGGTGGAGATGTTGCCGCATCCGATGATGCCGACGCCAAGTTCCTTGGTCATGGATGAACCTGCTTCTCAATAGGATTGGATGGAGGCGAGCGAGCGCTTGGCGAAGCGCTGGAAATCGCTCGGGTTGTCGTGCTCGGCGATGAAGTAGCGGGCCTTGGTGCCGGAAAGTGCCTGGAACAGCCCCTTCCAGTCGACGGTGCCCTCACCGACATCGGCCCAGCCGTCCTCGTCCTTCTTCTCCCCCGAAGGCGCGATGTCCTTCACGTGCACGGCGGTGATGCGGTTGCCGTACTTCTTGATCCAGGCGATCGGGTCGGCACCGCCGCGGATGATCCAGGCGATGTCGGCTTCCCAGGAGAGATCCGGTCCGCCCGCAAAGATCAGATCCTGCGGGATGCTGCCATCAGGCAGGGCAAAGAATTCGAAGTCGTGGTTGTGCCAGCCGAAGATCAGCCCGGCGTCGCGATAGGGCTTGCCGGCCTTTTGCAGCCGCTCGCCGAAGGCACGCCAGCCGGCGGCATCGGTCGGGCGCTGGTCCGGCATCAGGTAAGGGCAATAGATCGCCTTGATGCCGAGCGCCTTGGCGATTTCGAGCACACGGGCCGGATCGCTTTCGAGCATGTCCAGACCGAAATGGGCGGTCGGCATGGCAAGGCCGTTCTCGTCGAGACCTTCCTTGAAGCTCGCGATCTCGGCATCGCTGAGTGCTGCATAGAGCGCGCCATAGCCTTCGACCTGGCTGTAGCCGGCATCGCCGAGCGCCTTCAGCACATTGGCGAAAGGCGGGAAATTGCGGGCGCTATAGAGCTGGAAACTGACGTCCTTCATGAAATCCTCCTCGATTTCGTCTTGGGTCCTTGGGGGGCTAAAGGCGGCTTGGGATTGTCGGGGCCTTGGGATCACTTGAGCCAGGTGTCGTAGTCCGACACCAGCAGATGGGTGGGGCTTGCGTCCTCTTCGATCGCCGAGAAGCGACCAACAGGCTCGCGGAAGTAGTTGTCGGTGAGATCGTCGTTGACGGTCGAGACTTCGCCCATCAGCACGTCCGCGCCTTCCGCCCAGAAGGCGTGCCAGTTACCAGGCAGCAGCGTGACGCTTTCGCCAGCCTTCAGCTTCAAGAGATCGCCGGCTTTGAACGTGCGCAGGCGCGCATCGGTGGCGACAACCACGTCGCTCTCTTCGTCAACGCTGCCGTCGGGCTTGGAGTTATACATCTGCAGCACCAGCGACCCGCCGCCGCGATTGATGATGTCCTCGGTCTTGACCGCATGCCGGTGCAACGGATTGACCTGATCCTTGGCGGTGATCATCAGCTTTTCGGCA
Source organism: Ensifer sp. KUDG1 (assembly GCF_050434285.1). Lineage (NCBI taxonomy): Bacteria > Pseudomonadati > Pseudomonadota > Alphaproteobacteria > Hyphomicrobiales > Rhizobiaceae > Ensifer > Ensifer sp. KUDG1. The sequence continues at coordinate 644,546 of NZ_JBNDIG010000002.1, read as the reverse complement.
TAGACCATGCCGTGGCCGGTTTTCAGATTGGCGGCATTGCCGTTGCGCAGGGTGAAGAGCACGAGGCCCAACTGGTCGAAGCGGCCCTTGCCATAGTCGGTGATGTCCCAGCCGAGCCGGGCGTCAAAGATCGTCGGGCTGTCGGACCGGACACGCACCTTCAGCTGCTCCGGCGACCAGTAGGCAAAGGGCGGCAGGGTGAAGCCGAAGCTCTTCATGAAGGCATCGCTTTCGGCGATGATGTCGTTGACGTGGCTGCGTTTCATGGCGGTCAGCCCTTTCCCTGGCAGGATTCGAGATCGAAGGCGGCAAAGCGCGGCAGTTCCCCCGCGCCAAGCGGCACTTTCGGGGTGAAGCGGATGACCCTGGTCTCGCCGGAGAGCAGGTCGAACGCATTGTCGGAATAGCGCCCGGCGACATCCGCCTCGATCATCACATGCAGCGCCAGGCCGCTCGCCTTGACTGTGACATCAAAAGCGCCCTCGCCCGCAGGCGCCACGTCGAGCGTCAGGCCGGAGGGCTTGAGGTCCAGCGCCTTGTAGGTGCCGTTGACATGGTGCCCCTCGCCGCGCATGCCGTTCGACGCCTCGAAGGACCAGAACAACAGGTCGCCTTCCGGAATGTCGAAAGCTGCGATCGTCGCCAGCGTTGCCGCCCGGTCCGGGCTGCAGGTACCGGCGACCGCCGCGAGCGGCGTGCGCTGTCCGTCGAGCGAAACGAGGAAGGTCTGTAGCTCGACGGTCACCGGCTCGGCGATGTCGTTGACCATCGAGAAGGCGATCTCCTTGCCGTCGGTAGACGGAATGGCGGCGACCGACACCGGCTGGAAGAAGCGCCGCACCATGTAATGCATCGCCTTCCAGCTGCCGCCATAGTCGAGGCTCGACCAGGAGGCGACCGGCCAGGTGTCGTTGAGCTGCCAGTAGAGCGTGCCCATGCAATGGGGCTTCAGCGAGCGCCAGTAGTCGACGGCGGTTTTGATCGCCAGTCCCTGCTGCACCTGGCTCAGATAAACGAAGCTCGGAAAATCCTTAGGGAAGCGGAAGTAGCGGAACATCGTGCCGGCGATGCGCTCATTGCCGCCGACATTCTTCTGGTGGCTCTCGATCACGGGCGACGCGATGTTGAGATCCTTCTCGGCCGCGAACTGCCGAATGACCGGCATCGAGGTATAGGACTGGAAGCCGAATTCCGAGCAGAAGCGCGGCCGCACGGTCCGATAGTTGTCGAACGACTTGTTCTCGTGCCAGACCGACCAGTAGTGCATGTCGCCGGAACCATCGGCATGCCAGGCGTCGCCGAAGTCGAGATAGCCGGACGCCGGGCTCGACGGCCACCAGATCGCCTCTGGCAGCGCCGCCTTCAGCGCAACCTCGATGGTGCGGTTCAGGCGGTCGTAGGAGACGAGATAGCGGTCGCGATCCTTGCGCGGCTCGTCGAACCAGGTCAGCGCGCCGACGAGCTCGTTGTCTCCGCACCAGACCGCGATCGACGGATGCGACGACAGGCGCTTGGCCTGATAGTCCACCTCGGCGGCGACATTCTCGAGGAAATCCGGCGTCGAGGGATAGAGATTGCAGGCGAACATGAAGTCCTGCCAGACCAGGAGCCCGAGCCGGTCGCAGAGATCGTAGAACCAGTCCGGCTCGTAGAATCCGCCGCCCCACACCCGGATCATGTTCATGTTGGCATCGACCGCCGAGGTCAGAAGATCCTCGACGCCTTCGCGCGTCACCCGCGACGCCAGCGCGTCAGCCGGGATCCAGTTGGCGCCCTTGCAGAAGATCTCCCGGCCGTTGACGCGGAAAGCAAAGCGGCTGCCCGCCTCGTCCTTGTCGGTCAGAAGCTCGATGGTGCGCAAACCAATCTGGCGCGTTACCTGCTCTTGCGGCACCTCGACCGTCAGCTTTGACAGATGCTGCTCGCCACTGCCGGCCGGCCACCAGCGTTTGGGTTCGCTCACAGTGAAGACATGGGTGATGCGTGTCTCGCCCTTGCCGACGGCGCAGTCCAGCCGTTCGCGGTCCTCATCGAGGGAGAAATGCACCGGCACGATGCCCGGCCCATCGGCAAAGAGCGTCAGCGTCACCACCAGATCGACGCTGCCATCCTCCAGCCAGACCTGCTTCGTCGTCACATGCTCGATGCGCGCGATCTCCAGCCGGCAAAGGGCGATCTCTCCGTAGACGCCGAGCGGCGCTATCGCGAGGTTCCAGTCCCAGCCGAAATGGCACTGGGGTTTGCGCAGCATATTGCCGTTGGCGATCGGTGAATTGCCAGGGTGATAGGGCACGTAGAAGGGCTGCTCCGCCTGCCGCCGCGCGCCTTCAGCAATCGAGGAATGCAACACGATGCGAATGCGGTTTTCACCGGCGACGAGCGCCTTCGAAACATCAGGTCGATAGCGGCGGAAGCAGTTCTCAGCCTCGAGCACCGGCTTGTCGTTGACGAAGACGGACGCGACCGTGTCGAGGCATTCGAGGTCGAGATACCAATGGCCAGCGAGGTCCGCAGCCGCGACCGACACCGTGCGCTCGATCACCCAGTCCTTATGCGCTACCCACTGCACGTCGTTCTCGTTGCGGCCGACATAGGGATCGTCGATCACGCCGGCCTTCTGCAATGCCGAGTGCACGTCGCCCGGCAGCGCGATTGCCAGCGTGTGGCTGTTGTCGACGGAGGAGAGCTGCCAATCCCCCGAGAGATCGAGGCGGATGGCTGTGCGGGTGTAGTCCTCAGAGAGCATTGTCGTATTCCATGGGGTCGACCGGCAGCGCCGGCACAGTCATTGTCGGGATGGGCCGGGCAGCATTCCGCCCGGCGCCATCTCATTGTTTAAAGGCGATTCTCGCTCGTTGCATCGAAGATCGAGGCAACGCCCATGTCGAAGGAAAGCGTGACCGCCGTGCCCGGGGCATAGCGCCGCTGGCCGGCGATGCGCACCGACATCGATTGTCCCGCAAGCTTCAGCCAGAGCAGATTGTCGGCGCCCATCGGTTCCTCGATATCGACTACCGCCCGGTGCGACGCCGCTGCTCCGCTTGCCGCTTCGTCGACGCGCACATGTTCAGGCCTGAGGCCAAGAACGACTTTCTGCCCATGCACGAAGGGTGCGCGCGACGGATAGGCCGACACGTCGAAATCGACGCCGTTGGCGTGGACATAGGCGCGCTGGTCGCGAAGTTGCAGCTCGCCACGGAAGAAGTTCATCGACGGCGAGCCGATGAAGCCGGCAACGAACAGGTTTTCCGGGGCGTTGTAGATCGTCATCGGATCGGCAAGCTGCTGGATCACGCCGCTCTTCATGACGGCGATCCGGTCGGCAAGCGTCAACGCCTCGATCTGGTCGTGGGTGACGTAGATCATCGTGTTCTTCAGCGACTGGTGCAGCCGCTTGATCTCGACGCGCAGTTCCGAGCGCAGCTTGGCGTCGAGGTTGGAGAGCGGTTCGTCGAACAGGAACACGTCGACATCGCGCACCAGCGCCCGCCCGATCGCCACGCGCTGGCGCTGGCCGCCCGACAGTTCAGACGGCTTGCGCTTCAGGAGCGGCTGGATCTGCAGGATCTCGGCGGCACGACCGACACGCTTGTCGATCTCCTCCTTCGGCACTTTCGCGACCTGCAGGCCGAAAGAGAGGTTCTTTTCCACCGACATCTGCGGATAGAGCGCATAGGACTGGAACACCATGCCGATGCCGCGGTCCTTCGGCTCTTCCCAGGTGACGTTCTTGTTCTTGATGAAGATCTGCCCGTCGCTGACGTCGAGCAGGCCGGCGATGCAGTTGAGCAGGGTCGACTTGCCGCAGCCGGACGAGCCGAGCAGCACCAGGAACTCGCCGTCCTTGATGTCGAGGTTGAGCGTGTCGAGCACAGTGACGGCACCGAAGCTCAACGACAGGTCTTTGACCGATACGCTGACGTTTTGCATGTTGTTACCCTTTCACTGCGCCGGCGGCGATACCGCGGACAAAAAGCCGTCCGGAGACGAAGTAGACGAAGAGCGGAACCGCCCCGGTCAGGATCGTCGCCGCCATGTTGACGTTGTATTCCTTCACGCCCTGGACCGAGTTGACGATGTTGTTGAGCTGAACCGTCATCGGGTAATATTCCGGCCGGGTGAACACGACGCCGAACAGGAAGTCGTTCCAGATGCCGGTGACCTGCAGGATCATCGCCACGACGAAGATCGGCAGCGACATCGGCAGCATGATCTTGAAGTAGATCGTCCAGAAGCCGGCGCCATCGACGCGCGCGGCCTTGAACAGTTCCTCCGGCAGACCGGCGAAATAGTTGCGGAAGAGCAGCGTCAGGATCGGCATTCCGAAGATGGTGTGCACGATGATGAGGCCCGTGAGCGTGCCGTAAATGCCCATTTCCCTGAGCACGATGACGATCGGATAGATCATCACCTGATAAGGAATGAAGGCGCCGACGATCAGGATGGTGAAGAACAGTTCCGCACCCTTGAAGCGCCAGTTGGCGAGCGCATAGCCGTTGACCGACGCGATCGCGATCGAGACGATCGTCGAGGGAACCGTGATGCGCACAGAGTTCCAGAAGCCACGTGAAAGCCCGTCGCAGTTGAGCCCCGTGCAGGCGCTCGCCCAGGCCTTGACCCAGGGCTCGAAGGTGATTTCGACCGGCGGCGCGAAGATGTTGCCGAGCCGGATTTCCGGCATGCCCTTGAGCGAGGTCATGACCATCACATAGAGCGGCAGCAGGTAGTAGAGCGCGACGACGATCAACGTGCCGTAGATCATGATGTTGCGGCCCGAAAGCGCCCGGCGGGGCTTGGCGCCGCGGGGACCGGCGAGGACACGCGCGGCCTGGGCCTTGGGTGCGGCTTCTTCCGCCACAGAATTGAAAGCAACGATATCAGACACGCTTGCGCCCTCCCCCGAATTCCAGATAGGCCCAAGGCACGATGATGATGGCGACGGTGATGAGCATCATGGTCGAGGCGGCAAAGCCCTGTCCGAGGTTCTGTGCCTGGAACATGTAGTCGTAGACGTATTTTGCCGGCACTTCCGACGCGATGCCGGGACCGCCGCTCGTCTGCGCCACCACCAGATCGTAGACCTTGACGATGCCGCTCGCGATGATCACCAGCGTGGTGATGAAGACGCCGCGCATCATGGGGATGATGACGAAGATGTAGGTCTTCCACATCGGGATGCCGTCGACGCGCGCCGCCTTCCAGATGTCCTCGTCGATGCCGCGCAAGCCGGCCAGCATCAGGCACATGACGAGCCCGGTGCCCTGCCATAGGGCTGCGATCAGGATGCCGTAGATGACGATGTCGGCGTTATAGAGCGGATCGAAGGTGAAGCTTTCCCAGCCGAGCGAACGCACCACCGACTGGATGCCGAATTCCGGATTGAGCAGCCACTGCCAGACCAGGCCCGTCACGATGAAGGACAGGGCGAAGGGATAGAGCATGATGGTGCGGAAGGTGTTTTCGAAGCGGATCTTCTGGTCCATCAGCGCCGCCAGCACGAAGCCGATCAGCAGGCTGAAGATCAGCGAGAAGATGCCGTAGATGGCAAGGTTCTGCACCGAGATGAGCCAGCGGGGCGCTGCCCACAGCCGTTCGTATTGATCGAGGCCGACGAAGGACAGCCGCGGCAAGAGCTTGGAATTGGTGAAGGAATAGACGACCGTCCAGATCGTGCCACCGAGGAAGATCACCACGGCCGTCAGGATCATCGGGACGGAGGCAATCTTCGCGTTCAGGTTCCGCAGCCACTGGTTCGGCCGACCCGAACTCCGTGTGTGACCCGCCATGTTTCGTTCCTCCGGAACTGCATTGGGTTTCGGACGATGGGCAGCGCTGCGCGAAAATGGCGCCGGCGTCATGCCTCATCAGGGCGACAACCACTCCCAGGCAGCCCGCGCGCACGTCACGCGCCGACTGCCGGCACGGACGCACCGTGCCGCATGGGAGGCCTGACCAACCTTACCGAAGCAAGGCTGGCCAAGGCAGTTGCGGTTACTCCGCCGCGGCGATGATGTCGGCGAAGCGCTTCTGCGCGTCTTCCGGCGTGATCGACGGGTTGGCGAAAAATTCGGAGAACAGGTCCTCCTTCTGCTTCTGGCTGTCGGCCGAAAGCAGCTGGTCGGTGCCCTGGATCACGTTGCCCTTGGCAAGGATATCAAGGCCCTTCTTCATGCAGTCGTTGGCAGCAGCCAGATCGACGTCGCCGCGCACCGGCAGCGAGCCCTTCTTCAGGTTGAAGGCCACCTGCGTCTTCGGATCGAGCAGCGTCGAAGCGAGCGCTTCCTGCGCCTTAGACTTTTCCTCGTCCTTCAGGAGCGGGAAGTAGAAGGCATCGCCACCGGTCGAGATGATCTCGTTGACGCCGAGACCGGGCAAGCAGGTGTAGTCGGTTCCAGCCTTCTGGCCGGCAAGCGCGAATTCGCCTTGCGCCCAGTCGCCCATGATCTGGCCGCCGGCCTTGCCGGTGATCACCATGTTGGTCGCCTGGTTCCAGTCCTGGACATTGGTGCCCTTCGACATGCGGCGGGCGTCGTCCGCCGCCTTGAAGACCTTGGCGATCTCGGGGCCCGCGGCCACTTCCTCGTCCTTGTCGCCGAAGACCTTCTGGAAGGTATCCTTGCCGGCAATCGCCACCATCAAGACGTCGAAGGCGCCGGCTGCCTGCCACGGCTGACCGCCGACGGCGAGCGGCACGATGCCCGCCTTTTCGAGCGCCGGTGCGGCGGCAACGAATTCATCCCAGTTCTTCGGAACCTCGACGCCGGCCGTCTTGAAGGCGGCATTCGACAGCCACAGCCACTGCCAGGAGTGGATGTTGACCGGGGCGCAATAGATCTTGCCGTCGATCGTGCAGGAATCGAGCAGGCTCGCCGGCTTGATGATGTCCTTCCAGTGCTCGCGGGTTGCGACATCGGTGAGATCGCGCATCAATCCGGCCTGAACCAGTTCCTCGGCCTGGCGACCGTGGTTGAACTGCGTGGCGCCCATCGGGTCGCCACCGGTGATGCGGCTGATCATGATCGGGCGGGCGGTGCCGCCGGAGCCGGCGATCGCGCCATCGACCCAGTGATTGCCCGTCGCATCGAAGGCCTTGGCGAGTTCGGCGACTGCCGCCGCCTCACCGCCGGACGTCCACCAATGGGTCACCTCAAGATCGGCGGCACTCGCCGCACCGAGCGGCAGGGCCACGGCGGCTGAAAGCACCGCGGCGAAAGAACGTAAATTCATGAGTCTCCTCCCTCACTGTAACGTTACCGTAAAAAACTTAGTGCAATCGATTACAGGACGCAACACCCACCACAATCGATTTAAACAGAATCTTAAAAAACACCTATTGCGTGTAGATGGCGGAGGCATTCCAAAGCGCTTTGCACCCCCTGCCAGCACATTGCCGGCCAACGGGAAATCCCTATATCCTGCTGAAATTCATGTATTTTCGGCAAGAAAAGCACTCCATCGCCGGGATCGCCAGTTCGCACGTGCAAAAATCACGCGTCGAAGGCTCTGATTCAACCTGCCCGCTCCATCTTTCGCAGTGCAGCAACGAAAACGCTCGACATCGCAACTGTATCGTTACAGATTTGAAGCAATTTGATCCGTCCAAAGCAGCATAGCCGCCAATGACTTTTCGTATATAAGGCGAGGAAGTGACAGCGCGACGGCGCGGCGGACGGGACTGAACCGACGCGTTTCGCTGCCGGGTGGGCAAACCGGCGACGTGCGGACGAGAGAGTGGGCGGGTGACGGCAATGGACAACAAGACGAAAAACAGGCCGCAGTCACTGCCGGATGGGGCCCGGCCGACGCTGAAGACGATCGCCTTCATGACCGGGCTCGGCATCACCACGGTTTCGCGCGCATTGAAGGACGCGCCCGATATCGGCGCCGAAACCAAGGAGCGCGTCCGCCTCGTCGCCAAGCAGATCGGCTATCAGCCGAACCGCGCCGGCGTGCGTTTGCGCACCGGCAAGACCAATGTCATCAGCCTCGTCCTGACGCTCGAAGAAGAGATCATGGGCATCACCAGCCCGATGGTCGTCGGCATCACCGAGATCCTCGCCGGCACGCCCTATCACCTGGTCGTCACACCCTATAGCGCCGTCAAGGACGCGATGGCGCCGATCCGCTATATCCTCGACACGGGTGCAGCCGACGGCGTGATCATCTCGCGAACGGAGCCGCATGATCCGCGCGTGGCGTTGCTGACCGAACGCGGCCTACCCTTCGTCACCCACGGTCGCACCGAAATGGGCATCGTGCATCCCTATCACGACTTCGACAACGAGCGCTTCGCCTATGAGGCCGTGCGCAAGCTGGTGGCGCGCGGAAGGCGGAAGCTGGTGCTCCTGGAGCCGCCGCCGCACCTCACCTTCTATTCGCACATGCGCGCCGGCTTCGAGCGGGGCTTGCGCGACTTCCAGGCCGATGCGGTCGGCTTCCACCAGACCAATATCGACCATTCGCTGGTCGAGATCCGCGACGCCTTCGAGGTGCTGATGCGCTCCGAAGACGCACCCGACGGCATCGTCTCGGGCAGCGGTTCCGGTGCCATCGCGCTGATCGCCGGCCTGGAGATGGCCAAGAAGAAGCTTGTCGAAGACTGCGACATGGTCTCGAAGTCCCCGAGCGACTTCCTGCGCTGGCTGCGCCCGGAAGTGATGACCATGTACGAGGACATCCGTGTGGCCGGCCGTGAACTCGCAAAAGCCGTCATCGGACACATCGACGGCCAGCCGGCGGAAACGCTGCAGAGCCTCAGCCAGCCGGAGTTCCAGCCGCCGATCTCCCGTGGTTTGCGCGCCTGAGGCGATCGAGCACACACAAGAGAGTAAGGGGCCGGCGAACAGTTCTCCGCCCTCATCCCTGTGCCCCGTCACAGGGATCCAGCAGCGCCGCGTCCGCGGCGCGGAAGAGTCTTTTCAGCCCAAGGACTTGGGCTGGCTGGATTCCTGTGACAAGCACAGGAATGAGGACCTTGTAGATGGCCTACCCCCATTGCCTTGGCTATCCGAAAGCTCGTCATCGGCCCCGCGAAACGACGTGGAAACGCCCTCAAGTCTTGCTTGTGACGCAGAAACCTGCGACAGGCCGGGGCAACAATTGGGCGCGAGCGCGCCCCGCTCCTCCCTTCAGGCTACCGCAGACATGATCCGCATCGAAAACATCAGCAAGCAGCTCAGCCACCGCATCCTTTTCATCGAAGCCTCCGCCGCGCTGAACCGTGGCGAAAAGGTCGGCCTCGTCGGCCCGAACGGCGCCGGCAAGTCGTCGCTCTTCCGGATGATCACCGGCGAGGAAATCCCGGACGAAGGCCAGGTCGCCGTCGATAAGGGCGTCACCATCGGCTACTTCAACCAGGACGTCGGCGAGATGTCCGGCAACAGCGCTGTTTCCGAAGTGATGAACGGCGCCGGACCGGTGAGCGAAGTCGCCGCCGAGCTGCGCGAGCTCGAGGCCGCCATGGTCGATCCGGATCGCCTCGACGAGATGGACGCGATCATCGAGCGCTATGGCGAGGTGCAGGCGCGCTACGAGGAGCTTGACGGCTACGCGCTCGAGGGCCGCGCCCGCGAAGTGCTGGCGGGCCTGAGCTTTTCCCAGGAAATGATGGACGGTGACGTCGGCAAGCTCTCGGGCGGCTGGAAGATGCGCGTGGCGCTTGCCCGCATTCTCCTGATGCGGCCGGACGTGATGCTGCTCGACGAGCCGAGCAACCATCTCGATCTCGAAAGCCTGATCTGGCTCGAAGACTTCCTCAAGAACTACGACGGCGCGCTGATGATGACCTCGCACGACCGCGAGTTCATGAACCGCATCATCACCAAGATCATCGAGATCGACGCCGGCCAGCTCAATGCCTATTCGGGCGACTATGGTTTCTACGAACAGCAGCGCGCCCAGAACGAAAAGCAGCAGCAGGCGCAGTTCGAGCGCCAGCAGGCGATGCTTGCCAAGGAGATCAAGTTCATCGAGCGCTTCAAGGCACGCGCCTCGCACGCCTCGCAGGTGCAGAGCCGGGTGAAGAAGCTCGAGAAGATCGACCGGGTCGAGCCGCCGAAGCGCCGCCAGACGGTCAACTTCGAATTCCGCCCGGCGCCGCGCTCGGGCGAAGACGTCATCAACATCAAGGGCGTGCACAAGAAATACGGCAGCCGCAGCATCTATGAGGGGCTGGACTTCATGGTCCGCCGCCGCGAGCGCTGGTGCATCATGGGCATCAACGGCGCCGGCAAGTCGACGCTTTTGAAGCTCGTCGCCGGCTCGACCGAACCGGACGAAGGCAACGTTGCGCTCGGCGCCAGCGTCAAGATGGGCTACTTCGCCCAGCATGCGATGGACGTGCTCGACGGCGACCGCACGGTGCTGCAGCAGCTCGAAGATACCTTCCCGCAGGCAGGCCAGGCGCCGCTGCGCGCGCTTGCCGGCTGCTTCGGCTTTTCCGGCGACGATGTCGAGAAGAAGTGCCGGGTGCTTTCCGGTGGTGAGAAGGCGCGTCTCGTCATGGCAATCATGCTCTTCGACCCGCCGAACCTCCTGGTGCTCGACGAGCCGACCAACCACCTGGACCTCGACACCAAGGAAATGCTGATCAAGGCGCTCGCGGACTACGAAGGCACCATGCTCTTCGTCTCGCACGACCGCCACTTCCTCGCGGCCCTTTCCAACCGTGTGCTGGAACTGACGCCCGAAGGCATCCATCAGTATGGCGGCGGCTATACGGAATATGTCGAGCGCACCGGCCAGGAAGCGCCGGGTCTCCGGGGCTGACAGATTTAAAGCGAGCTGGGCGTCGCGCGCCGGCGCCCAGCATTTCGCAGTCACCGCCTTCCTCGGCGGGGACCGAGGACCTGCAAGCAGAGCCCAGACGCAAAACGCGACCCCGCTCTAAATCGGAACTGAAAAAACTAGGTTCTTGTGAAGCGCTGCCGTGGCAGCCCACCGATCCTAACGGATCGCCGCGCGAAATCGATGGGACTTTGGTCCGACTCTCGCAGCCAAAGGTCTGAGTGTCATTGTCGCGCCATGCACCGGTCACATATTGGGACGGCTGGGGCACCATCGCAGCAAGCACACGCTGCCAATCACTTGAGATAGGTGATGTTCGGCATGACATCGAAAATTGCATGGAAAGACCGGTTGACCGATAGCGCGTGGGACTTCCTGTCCAATCCCCTCACCACCGGCATCTATCTGGCGCTCGCCATGCTTTGTGCTTTCGTCGGCAGCGCGACGACCGATATTCCGGCCTACCTGCTCATGGCCATCGGCTTTCTGCTGGTGATCTTCGTCGACCCACCGAAGCGGCTGGGCAAGCTGCGGGACCGACGCCGCCGCACGCCGCGGCCAAACACGGTCACGCCCTTCGTGCGGCGCACCGACGAGCGCGAAACGCTGCGGGGCTCTCAGGGCTCGGGCAAGCACAACGGGTCGCAAGACCGCCGCCGCGCTTCGCGGCGCTAGCCGCCTGCACTGGCTTATGTGTTAGCCATGGGCGTGTCGCAAACCGTCCCTGCAGGAACAATCGGCACCTTCGACCGTTCCCCTGACGCATACTCACAGGAACGGACGCATGACGTCCACGGTGCACGAAGGTCATCCGGCATGGATGGCGAAGAAAGCGCGTGGGCACGATGAAGATGAAACATTATGTCTTTCAGATCTTTCGCGCCGCCTTCACCGACAGGCTGGTGTTGATCATCGTTGTGCTGATGATCGCCTCGCTGTTCGTCATCCTGCCGATCAAGTCCTGCTCCAATCCCAGCGCGACGGGTGGTGGTGAAGCAGCCGAAGGACCGGCCTCCGTCTCGATGACTGTCTAACACCCGATCGAGCCAGGCATCGCCCAAACGCAAACGGGGCGACCTGAAAGGCCGCCCCGCACTGCATGACCGATATCCGGTACTTAGGCGTTGAGGCCGCTGCCCCACGGTCCGTGGTGGCTGTCGGCGCCATCGACGCGGTCGAAGCCGTGCGCGCCGAAGAAGTCGCGCTGCGCCTGGATGACGTTGGCCGTGCCGCGGCCGCGGCGGTAGCTGTCGAAATAGCCGAGTGCCGAGGCAAGCGCCGGCACAGGCAAGCCGCCGAGAACGGCCGCCGAGACGACGCGGCGCAGTGCCCCGTCGGTGTCCTTGACCATGGCGGCAAAGGCCGGCGTGACGATCAGGTTGGCGGCATCAGGCGCCTTGGTGAAGGCGGTGGTGATTTCATCCAGGAACTGCGAACGGATGATGCAGCCGGCGCGCCAGATCTTGGCAATCGTTGGCATCGGCAGGTTCCAGTTGAACTCCTTGGACGCCGCCGACATCACGGCAAAGCCTTGCGCATAGGCGCCGATCTTGGCGGCAAGCAACGCGCTTTCGAGATCCTTGATGAAGGCAGCCTTGTCGGCCACCTTGAATTCGCCGACCGGAGGCAGGCCGAGGATCTTCTCGGCAGCTTCGCGCTCTTCCTTGGCAGACGAAATGCTGCGCGCGGCAACGGCCGCTTCGATCGCGGTTGCCGGAACGCCCATGTTCTGCGCCTCGATCACCGACCACTTGCCCGTGCCCTTCTGGCCGGCCTTGTCGAGGATCAGGTCGACGATCGGCTTACCGGTCAGCGGATCAGCGGCCTTCAGCACCTTCTCGGTGATCTCGATCAGGTAGGAGTTGAGGCGACCCTTGTTCCAGGTGCCGAAGACTTCGCCGATCTCGGTCGCCGACATCTTCAGGCCATCGCGCAGGATGCCGTAGATTTCGGCGATCATCTGCATGTCGGCATATTCGATGCCGTTGTGGATGGTCTTGACGAAGTGGCCGGCGCCGTTTTCGCCGAGCCAGGCGACGCACGGGTCGTTTTCGTACTTCGCGGCGATCGAGGTCAGCACGGTCTCGACGCGCTTCCACGATTCTTCCTTGCCGCCGACCATGATCGACGGGCCGTGGCGCGCACCTTCTTCACCGCCGGAAACGCCCATGCCGATGAAGGTCAGGCCCGAGTCCTTCAGCGCCTCGAAGCGACGCATCGTGTCGCGGAAGTTGGCGTTACCGGCATCGATCATGATGTCGCCCTTGGCCAGATACGGCTTCAGGATTTCCATCTGCTGGTCGACCGGCTCACCGGCCTTGATCATGATGATGATCGGCCGCGGCGGGCGGATGGCGGCGACGAATTCTTCAATGGTGTCGCAGGGCACGATCTGGCCCTGGAGTTCGCCGGCTTCCGCGTAGAATTTGTGCGTGGCCTCGACGGTGCGGTTGAACACCGCGATCTTGTTGCCTTTTTCAGCGATGTTGAGCGCCAGGTTCGAGCCCATGACGCCGAGGCCGATTAGGCCGATTTCCGCCTGTGACACGTGATTGTCTCCTTGGACAGAAGTGCCGGGCGCGATCGGGATAAGCGCGTCAGAGCCGGCTCTTCGAATTGAACTTCGCCCCGTCGCGCGGGGCTCTGTCGAAGGCCCGGGCGCGAGAAGCGACGGCGGAGGTTGTTTTGGCATTCAAATCGATTAAGGACAAGTGATTACTGACGAAATCACTTCTTTTCGGGCTTTCCGTCGCCATCGTCGAGCACCCGCCAGGAGGCCCCTTCGAGGTCTTCGTACTGGCCGCTCTTCAGCGCCCAGAGGAAGGCGACGAGGCCGATCCCACCGAGAAACAGCGCGATGGGAATGAGATAGATCAGCGTGTTCATGAGGCGCTCCCGACCGGCCGCAGCGTGACGGCTGCCTTCTGTTCGGCTGCCTCCGCGACATTGCCGGTCGCCGCGCGCAGGCGCAAGGCATTGGCAACGACGATCACCGACGAGGTCGACATGGCAACCGCCGCGATCAGCGGCGTGGCATAGCCGAGGATCGCGATCGGCACGGCGATGACGTTATAGCCGATCGCGAGCGCAAAGTTCTGGCGGATCAGCCGCCCGGCCCGGCGCGACGTATCGATCGCCATCGGCACGGCGTTCAGCCCCTGGTGCAGGAAGACGAAGTCTGCCGCCTGGCGGCCGACATCGGCCGCCGTTGCCGGCGCCATCGAGACGTGAGCCGCCCTGAGTGCCGGCGCGTCGTTGATGCCGTCGCCGACCATCAGCACCCGGTGACCGCCCTCGGCAGCCGCCGCACATTCGTCGACCTTGCCGCGCGGCGTCAGTTCCGCCTTGTAGCGTTCGATGCCGATCCGACGGGCGAGCGCCGCGACGACAGGCTCGCGGTCGCCGGAGAGAATGCCGGTCGACAGGCCGAGGCGTCCAAGTTCCTCGATGCTTTCGCGGGCGAAGGGCCTCAGCCTATCCTCGAAGCGGAAGCAGGCGAGTTCGCGGCCGTCGAGCGACAGGATCACTTCCGACTGCCCCGTCGCCTCGCCGGCATCGCCACAGGCAAAGGCGCGGCTGCCGAGCCGGTAGACGCCGGCCTCCGTCTGCGCCTCGATGCCGGCACCGGGGATTTCGCGGATGTCGCCATTGACGACGGGCGCGAGCGCCGCCGCATCATGAATGGCCATCGCCAGCGGATGGCGCGAATGCACGGCGAGCCCCGCCGCCGTCGCGAGGATCGAAGGCTGAATGTCCTGGCCGTTGACGAGGCGCGGCTCTCCAACCGTGAGCGTGCCCGTCTTGTCGAGCAGCACCGTATCGATCTCGGCAAGCCGTTCCATCGCCGAGCCGTCCTTGACCATGACGCCGTTCTGGAAGAGCCGTCCGGCGGCAATCACCTGCACGACAGGTACGGCAAGGCCAAGTGCGCAGGGGCAGGTGATGATGAGCACCGCGACCGCGACCAGCATCGCATGGTGGAAATCGCCATTGACGAACATCCAGCCGATGAAGCTCAAGAGCGCCAGCAGATGCACCGCCGGCGAATAATACTGCGCCGCGCGGTCGGCGATGCGGCGATAGCGCGCCCTGCCCCCTTCGGCGGCTTCCATCAGCCCCATGATCTCGGCCAGCAGCGAGTCGCGTGCCGCCGCCGTCGCCTCGATCGTCAGCGGTCCTGTAAGGTTCAGCGTTCCCGCTTCGACGGTGTCGCCAACCTTGACCGGCGCCGGTGCGCTCTCGCCGTTGACGATCGAGCGATCGAGATCGCTGGCGCCGAGGAGAATGCGGCCGTCCACGGGGATGCGCTCGCCGGCAGCGATCGCCAGCTTTTCGCCGGGCTTGATCTCGTCGACGGGGCGATACTCACGTCCGCCCTCAGCATCCACCACCATGGCGCCGCGCGGCGAGAGCCGCGCCAGGCCGCTGATGGCCGAGCGGGCGCGCCCGCGCATCATGTGGTCGAGCGTGCGGCCGATCAGCAGGAAGAAGAGCAGCATCACCGTGCCGTCGAACCAGGCATGGGTGCCGTGGGTGATCGTCTCATAGAGAGAGATCGAATAGGAGAGCGTGATCGCGAGCGCGATCGGCACGTCCATGTTGGTGCGGCCGTGCTTCAACGCGTTCCAGGCGGACGCGTAGAAGAAGCGTCCGGCATAGATCAGCGTCGGCGCGGCAATCAGCGCCGAGATCCAATGAAAGAGATCGCGGGTTGCCGCCTCCGCCCCCGACCAGACGGAGACCGAAAGCAGCATGATGTTGGCCGAGGCAAAGCCCGAGACCGCAACGGCGCGCACCAGCTTTTTCAGCGTCTGGTCGCCGTCTTCCTCGCCCGGTGCGAAAAGATGGGTTTCGTAGCCGCGCGAACGGATGGCCCGCGCCAGCTCCCGCGGATCGGTACGGGCGCCGTTGACCTCTTCCTTCCAGACGATCGACACGCGCCGGGACGAAAGGTTCACGCGCGCCCGGTCGACCTCCGGCCGCGTCTTCAAGGCGCCTTCAAGCGTGGTGATGCAGGCGCCGCAATGCACGCCGGGCACGCTCAAATCCGTCTGGCGCAGACCGCCGCCGAGCGAACGGCTTGTCAGCCAGAGCTCTTCGGTTGTCGGCAGTCCCTGCCCGGCCCTGTCGATCTCCAGAGCCATTTCGGTTCCGGGGGCGCAGCAGCTCATTGGGCGGCTCCCGGCACCATGAAGCGGATCGCCTGGCGATAGACGACGGTGTCGCCCGATGTCGCGGTGATGTCGGCGATCCACTGGCCGCGCTTCAGCGCGGTTGCGGCAACGAAGACGCCCTCGCCCTGATGCGCCATCTCGACCGTGACATCCTCATGCTCCTCGACCGGGCGCTTCAGCACCGCGACCACCTTGTCGGCGGTCATCTCGGGATTGCCCCGGCGCGTCAGCGTGTAGCGCAACGCCTCGTTTTCGACGCTGAGCTTGCCATCGAGACCGTCGGCAACAAAGGCCTTGGCCTCTTTCACCTTGCCGTTGAACTGCTGGCTCGCAACGTAGGTGTTCTGCACCACGAGCCCGCTCCAGCTGTTGCTGGCGTTCCAGGCCATGATCAGGTTGACGGTGATGATGGTGCCGAAGAACAGCACCATGACGCCGAGCATGTGCCAGCCGGTGAAAGGCCGCGGTGCTTTTGCCGGCTTCGCCCCTGCCTGGTTTGTTGTCATTTTGCGGCTCCCGGGCTGTTGAAGTTGGCCTTGTAGACGTCGCGCTCGTGGCTCGACGGATCCTCGACGATGAGGCTGAAACCGTCAGCCGCTTCGGTCAACTTGTCCTTCGGCAGTGTCACGAACACCTTGACCGCCGTCACCTTGTCCGGATCGACACCGAGGGCAAAGGTGCGTCCGTCGCCCGGCGCTTGGCCGGCGATGCGCATGGTCGCCGAGGGCATGCCGTCGATGGCGAGCGTAATCGTGCGTTGTTCCGGGATCATGTTCAAGAGCTTGACCATGTAGCCGTTGCGTACCGAACCGTCGGATTCGACGACGAATTGCGGATTGCGGTCGTGCAGCACGTTGAGCTCCAGCCGGTCGCGCGACAGAAGCGCATAGAGCAGACCGATACCGACCAGAGTCCAGACGCCGAGATAGACGAGCACGCGCGGGCGGAAGACGATCTTCCAGTTGAAGTGGCGCACCTTGTCGGAAAATGCGCCGTCTGCGTTGCGCACCCGGCCCGGATCGATCGCCGCCGTGCCGCCATTGGTGGCAAGCGCCATGTTTGCGGCATAGTCGTTGAGCGTCGCATAGGAGATCAGACCGCGTTCGCGGCCGAGCTTGTCCATGACGCCGTCACAGGCATCGATGCAGAGCGCGCAGGTGATGCATTCGAGTTGCTGGCCGTCGCGAATGTCGATGCCCATCGGACAGACGACGACGCAGGCGTTGCAATCGACGCAATCGCCGACGGCCTCCCCGGCGGCAACGGCCTTCTTCTGGTGACGCGAACGCGGTTCGCCGCGCCAGTCGTTATAGGTCACGACCAGCGAGTTTTCATCGAGCATCGCCGCCTGGATGCGCGGCCACGGGCACATATAGGTGCAGACCTGCTCGCGCATCAGCCCACCGAAGACATAGGTCGTCGCCGTGAGGATAGCGACGGTCATGTAGGCGACCATGGGCGCTTCCAGCGAAACGAAGCTTTTCAGAAGCGTCGGCGCATCGGCGAAATAGAAGATCCAGGCGCCGCCCGTGGCGATGCCGATCATGATCCAGATCGAGTGCTTCGACACCCGCTTGACGACCTTGTCGAACGTCCAGGGACCGGCATCGAGCTTCATGCGGGCATTGCGGTCGCCTTCGATGTAGCGTTCGACCACCAGGAAGAGATCGACCCAGACCGTCTGCGGACAGGTATAGCCGCACCAGGCGCGGCCGACGGCAGACGTCACCAGGAACAGGCCGAAGCCGGCCATGACGAGCAGGCCTGCGACGAAGAAGAACTCCTGCGGCCAGATCTCGATGAAGAAGAAGTAGAAGCGCCGGGCGGCGATATCGACGAGCACCGCCTGATCCGGTGCATGCTCACCGCGATCCCAACGGATCCAGGGCGTCAGATAATAGATGCCGAGCGTGACCAGCATCACCAGCCACTTGAAGCGGCGGAAACTGCCTTCGGCGCGCTTGGGGAAGATCTTTTTGCGCTTTTCGTAGAGCGGCTTGCGCACATGCGCCGCATTGACCGGTTCGGCCTCATGACGTTCGACAGAGGCAGGATTTGCGGCGGATTGTGGGCTCATTTGTGGGAAATCCCCGGATATGTCATGTATTGCACCACGTTTTGCCTGATTTGGCCGCCGAAAACGTTGATCTGTGTCAAGTTTGCGGGCTAAAGCGCCAGCATGCGGCGAAAGGTCCGGGCATTCGCAGGATGCCTGGCTCAAGCGAAGTGAACGGCCTTTCCCATCCGATCCGCATTGCGGTTCGCCACGTCACCACACCTTGCAATACCAAAGAGGAACCGCATGGACGCGATCATCGGCTTTCTGAACACGATCTTTTGGGGCTACGTGCTGATCTACGGCCTGCTCGCCGTCGGCATCTATTTTACGCTGCGCCTCGGCTTTCCGCAGATTGTGCATTTCGGCGAGATGTTCCGGGTCTTGAGCAGCGGCGGCTCGAAGGATGCGGCCGGCATCAGCCCGTTCCAGGCACTGACCGTCAGCCTCGCCTCGCGCGTCGGCACCGGCAACCTCGCCGGCGTTGCCGTGGCGCTTTATCTCGGTGGTCCGGGTGCGACCTTCTGGATGTGGATGGTGGCGCTCGTCGGCATGGCAACGGCCTATGCGGAGAGCGCGCTGGCGCAGCTCTACAAGGTGCGCAACGAAAACGGCCAGTATCGCGGCGGTCCTGCCTTCTACATCGCCCGCGGCCTCAACGCGCCCTGGGCGGCGACGATCTTCTCCGTCTGCCTGATTCTCTCCTTCGGCCTCGTCTTCAACGCCGTTCAGGCCAATTCCATCGCCGACGCCGTCCAGGGCGCCTTTGGCGTGCCGAAGATCGCCGTCGGCGTCGCGGTTGCAACCATCTCCGGAATCGTCATCTTCGGCGGCATCCGCCAGATCGCCCGCGTCGCCGAAATCGTCGTGCCCTTCATGGCGATCGCCTATCTCTTGACCGCGATCTACGTGCTCGTCGTCAACGCATCGATCGTGCCGAGCGTGCTGTGGACGATCATCTCCAGCGCCTTCGGCCTGCAGGAGGCGGCAGGCGGCGTTGCCGGCGGGGTCACGGCGGCGATGATGAACGGCGTCAAGCGCGGCCTCTTCTCCAACGAGGCCGGCATGGGCTCGGCCCCGAACATCGCGGCCGTTGCCACGCCCGTGCCGCATCACCCGGCGTCGCAAGGCTTCGTGCAGTCGCTCGGCGTCTTCATCGATACCATCCTGATCTGCACCGCGACCTCGGTCATGATCCTGCTGTCGGGCACCTTGGAACCGGGCTCCGGCGTCACCGGCACGCAGCTGACGCAGGCGGCGATGAACGTGCATATCGGCTGGGCCGGCAGCTACTTCATCGCGGTCGCGATCTTCTTCTTCGCCTTCACCTCGATCATCGGCAACTATTCCTATGCGGAGAACGCGCTCACCTATCTCGGCGGCGCCAATCGCGCCGGCGTTCTCGTCATGCGCTGCGCCGTGCTCGTCATGGTCGTCTGGGGCGCGTCCGAAAGCATCACAACGGTGTTCGACGCGGCAGACGCCTCCATGGGCCTGATGGCGACGATCAACCTCATTGCCATCGTGCTCCTCTCCGGTACCATTGCCAAACTGACGAAGGACTATTTCGCCCAGCGCCGGCAGGGTCTCGATCCGGTCTTCCATGCAGCCGACTATCCGGAACTGCAGGGCCAGATCGACGGCGAGATCTGGTCGCGCGAAGAGGCGATCGGCACCGGGCGAAGCTTGGAGGAAAAGGCATGGACGGCGCCCTCGGGCCGCTGACACAGACGAAGCTGCTTGCGCCAGAACCGACGCTGGCCAAGCGGCGCGGCATCTATCAAGAGCATGCCGCGCCCGGCGAACTTGGCCGCCATGTCGAATGCCTCTGGCGCCACCAGTTGCTGGAAGGGACGGCCGCCCCCATCGCGGTCGTGCCCGACGGCTGCGTCGATATCCTCTGGTCCCGGCACGGCCTGGCGGTTGCCGGGCCCGACCGGGTAGCCGCCTTCCCGGTCTTTGCGCCCGGCACCGATATCATCGGCCTGCGCTTCCGCCCGGGCATCGCAGCCTCCTTCCTGCGCACATCGCTTTCGCAGATCCTCGGCGAGGTCGTCCCGCTCGACGCCTTCTGGGGCCGTGCCGCGCGCGAACTCGAAACCAGGATTGAGGATGCACCCGATGCGGCCAGCCGCGCCGCGATGCTGGCGGAAGCGGTGCTTGAACGCCTGCCGGCCGTCTCGTCGCCACCGGGCGATATCGCCGCCACCCTTGCCCAACTGCGGCAGTGCCATGGCTCGTCCGACAACCCCATCCGCGACCTCGCGGCCGCCACCGGCACCAGCCAAAGGACGCTGAGGCGCCGCTGCCACGAGCATTTCGGCTACGGCGCCAAGACGCTCGACCGCATCCTGCGCCTGCAGCGCTTCCTCGGCGCATGCCAAAGGGAACCCTCCGCCACGCTCGGCGTGCTTGCGCTCGATGCCGGCTATGCCGACCAGGCGCATCTGTCGCGCGAGGCCCGGGAACTCACCTCGCTCTCGCCCGCCAAAATCCGCCGCCAGCTCGCAGCTGACCGGCAAGCGGCCTGACTGGCCGTTTCGTTCAAGACCGGTGAGACCACCCATGCTACTGCTTCGCTCAGGAGAACAAAGCATGGCAACACTGGAAGCAAGGATCGTTCACACCACCATCAGCCGCGACTGGCGCGAGGTCTATGCCTTCATGGCAAAGCCCGAAAACATGCCGCGCTGGGCGTCCGGTCTCTCATCGGGCCTAATCCGCGACGGCGACCATTGGCTGGCGCCGGGCCCTCTCGGCAATGCCCGCGTGCGCTTTGCGCCGGACAACGACTTCGGCGTCGTCGATCATCTCGTCACGCTGGAAGACGGCACAGAGGTCCACAATGCGTTGCGCGTCGTGCCGAACGGCGACGGCGCGGAGGTGATGTTCACACTGCTGCGCCAGCCGGGCATGAGCGCGGAACAATTTGCCGGCGACGCCGGCTGGGTGGCGAAGGACCTCGCCACCTTGAAATCGATCATGGAATCCGGAGAAGACAGATAAAATGGGTAACAAGGGCAACGACAGCCGCATCGACTATGTCGAGTTCAACGTCTCCGACATCGCCGCCACCAAGGCCTTCTACGGCAGCGCCTTCGGCTGGACCTTCACCGATTACGGTCCGGAATATTGCGAGTTCCAGGACGGCCGACTGACCGGCGGCTTCACCACCACCGGCCCTGTCGGCAGCGGCGGACCGCTGATCATCCTCTATGCCGACACGCTGGAGGACATGCTCGCCCGCGTCGAAAAGGCCGGCGGCAGGATCGTCAAGCCGATCTTTTCCTTCCCCGGCGGAAGACGCTTCCATTTCGCCGACCCGGATGGCTACGAACTGGCGGTCTGGTCGGCGCAGTAAGGCTGAGACACTCAGGGAGGTAGAGCGGGGAAGATGGCGGCAGCGTCGCCTCACGGGCGCAGTGGCCGCCTCCTCTCCACCCTCATCTCTGTGCTTGTCACAGAGATCCAGCGGCCGTTCGTCCGCACGGCAAGAGGCGCTGAGCCAAAACACGCCGGCCGCTTTTGTCGCGCCGCCGACGCGGCGCGGCTGGATTTCTGTGACAAGCACAGAAATGAGGGAAGTTGAAGAGACGGCAGCGCGCGTGCCATTCGCGCTGCGTGCCTCGCTGCGTAATCGGCAATCAACCGATACGTCCGGGACTGTGTCGCCCCCGTAACCTGTGGACAGGCCCTCCCGCTTTACGCCGGTTTAATCTCTACACGTCAGAATTGCGCGCGACGAACACGAGGGCGCGCAAGAGCATGGCCGACACGCATGATTTTCTGAAGAACTCCGTCATCATCGGCGCCCATCCCGATGACGAGTTGCTGTGGTTCACCTCGATCCTCAACAAGGTCGATGAGGTGATCATCCTTTATCGCGACATCTGGTCTGAGCCGCAGATGGGCGACGCGCGCACCGCTGCGATCAAGGCCTATCCGCGCGGCAACGTGCGCTTCCTCGAAATGGAGGAAACCGGCTCGTTTGACTGCGCCGACTGGACGAACCCGAAGCCCGGCCCCTTCGGCATGGAGTTCGGCACCGAAGGCACGCGCCGCGAAGCCAAGCGCATCGTCAAGAAGTCGCTGTCGCAGATCATGCCCGGCAGCTTCCGCCACTCGACCCGGCCGATCGCCCAGGCTTACCGCGACAATTACGAGACGCTCTACCGCACGCTGCTGCCGCTGCTGAAGCCCGACATGAACGTCTTCACCCACAATCCCTGGGGCGAGTATGGCCACGAGGATCACGTGCAGGTCTTCCGGGTCCTCGACCGCCTGCGCGACGAGATCGGCTTCAAGCTCTGGATGTCCAACTATTGCACCGAGCGCTCCATGCCGCTCGCCATGCAGTATTTCAGCCGCCGGCCGCAAAACTACATCCGCCTGCCGGCTGACAAGGGTTTTGCCGAGCAGGTGGCCAACATCTATCGCCAGCACGGCTGCTGGACCTGGCGCGACGATTGGGTCTGGTTCGACGACGAGTGTTTCATGGAAGCGCCGTCAAGCAAGCCGGAAAGCGGCGGTTTTCACCTCCTGCCGATGAACCTCTTCAACTTCGGCACGGTCGTGAAGCGGCCGGTCAACACGTCGCTGCTTCTCGGCACGGCGCTGTCGAGCGTTGTCGTCGGCGCCACCATCGCCGCAGCTCTCGAATAGGACGCGCCAAAGCGCCGGCAGCTTCGGTTATCGCTCCCGGGCGAGCGCCGGCTCGGCGAAATAGACCACCATGCGCAGATGCCGGTGTTCGTCCACCACCAGCGTCTCGTGGCGGAAACGCAGGCTCTCGGCTGCAGCATCGATCAGGGATCCGATCCCGCGCCGGGCCTCGTCGCCGCCGGGGGCTGCCCACCAGCGCCTGAAATCGGCCGAAAGGTCCTTGAGGCTTTCGACCAGGGCCAGCATCGACGGATCATCCGGGGCCACGGCGAAATCATATCGGAACTGGGCGAGCAGCTTCGGCGCGTCTTCGCGCCAGGCGGGCATACGCCGCCGCATCTCGGGATCGGCAAACACCATCTGCAAAATATTGCCAAGCTCCGGCCGCCGGGCACTGAAGCCGAACAGCGCGTCCGCCGCCGCATTCCAGGCAACGACATCCCAGCGCAGGTTGACCACATAGGCCGGCCGCGCCGTCAGCTCATCCAGCAACTGCTGGACCAAAGGCGAAACGGTGACGCGATGATGCGCCTCCGGCGGCGGCGGCCGCTTGTGGGCCAGCAGGAACAGATGGCTGCATTCGGCGTCATCGAGCTTCAGCGCCCGCGCCACATTCAACAGGAACGCCTCCGACACCTTGATGTCGCGCCCCTGCTCGAACCAGGTGTACCAGGTGAGCCCGACGCCGGCGAGCGCTGCCACCTCCTCGCGCCTGAGGCCGGGGGTGCGCCGCCGGCCGTTGAACGCGAGCCCAGCATCGGCCGGCGTCAGCTTCGCCCGGTGCCGCGTCAGAAACTCCGACAGCTCGTTCTTGCTTCGCTCAAGGCTTCGTTCGTTCACGCTATTGCTCTTAGTAATAGGATAAATACTTAAATTGTAACAGGACTAGTGTGCCTTGAAGATGTGGTTTCCGCAACCAGCCCAAGCGAAGACGGAGATCACTTTTGACAATGCTCAGCGACCGACCACCCCACCTCACCGAGGGACACCCCGTCCATGCGGCCCCCGCAGAACCGCGCGCGGGCCTGCGGGAATGGGCCGGCCTTGCCCTGCTCGCACTCCCCACCATCCTGCTCGGGCTCGATCTGACGCTGCTGCATCTGGCCTTGCCGGCGCTGGCGGCAGACCTGAAGCCCACAAGCACGCAGGCGCTCTGGATCGTCGATGC
Source organism: Ensifer sp. KUDG1 (assembly GCF_050434285.1). Lineage (NCBI taxonomy): Bacteria > Pseudomonadati > Pseudomonadota > Alphaproteobacteria > Hyphomicrobiales > Rhizobiaceae > Ensifer > Ensifer sp. KUDG1. Next base: position 620,701 of record NZ_JBNDIG010000002.1, on the reverse strand, counting down.
CTACGGCTTCATGATCGCCGGCTTTCTGATCACCATGGGAACGCTCGGCGATCGCATCGGTCGGCGCAAGCTGCTGATGCTCGGTGCCGCCGCCTTCGGCGTCGCCTCGATCCTTTCGGCCTATTCCATCAGCGCCACCATGCTGATCGCCGCACGCGCGGCCCTCGGCATTGCCGGCGCAACGCTGATGCCGCCGACGCTGGCGCTGATCAGCAACATGTTTTTAAACCCGCACCAGAGGGCGCTTGCGATCGGGGTGTGGGCAACCATGTTCGCGCTTGGCATGGCGGCGGGGCCGATCGTCGGCGGCATCCTGCTCGAACGCTACTGGTGGGGTGCGGCCTTCCTCGTCGCACTGCCGATCGTCGGGCTGCTGCTCATCGTCGCGCCGTTCCTGCTGCCGGAATACCGTGCCCCGCAATCGGAGCGGCTGGACATGACGAGCGTGGCGCTGTCGCTGGCGGGGCTGCTTCCCATCGTCTACGGTATCAAGCAGATCGCCAAGGATGGCTTCGGACTCGCTGCCGTGCTCGGTCTGACCGTCGGCCTCGTCGCCACACTGCTCTTCATCCGGCGGCAACGCCGGTTGCGAAGCCCGCTGATCGACCTCGAACTCTTCTCCGACCGCGCTTTCCGCACAGCGCTGTTGATCCTCCTGGTCGGCCTGACGGCCGTCGGCGGCACGATGCTGCTCGTCACCCAGTATCTGCAGCTCGTCGTCGGGCTTTCTCCCCTGTCGGCAGGCCTCAGAATGGGACCCTCGGCGCTCGCCATGCTTTTGGCCGGCATCACCGCACCGCTCATCGCCCGGCGCTTCGGCCCCGGCCCCGTGATCGCAACGGCGCTGGCGCTCTCCGTGGTCGGCTACCTCCTGCTCGCCCTACTCGATTCCTCCCCAGGCGGTGTCGGGCTGGTGACGGCCGCATTCGCGCTCGTCTATCTCGGCCTCGGCACCATTGCCGCGCTTGGCACCGATCTCGTCGTCAGCGCAGCGCCCGCCGAAAAGGCCGGTTCGGCCTCGGCCCTCTCCGAAGTGGTGCAGGAACTCGGTCTTGCGGTCGGTATCGCCACGCTCGGCAGCCTGACGACGGCGGTCTACCGCGCCGAAATGTCCGGCCAGACAGAGGTTGCCGGCGATATCGGCCACAGACTGTCGGACAGCCTCGCCGGCGCCGTATCCGTCGCGACCGAGCTACCGGGGGGCATGCTGGAGCAAGCCCAGGCCGCCTTCATGACCGGTTTCAACGCAGCCGCCACCATTTGCGCCTTCGCCATCGCCATCATGGCCATCCTAGCGGCTGTGACTCTAAGGCATGTTTGTCCAGCCAAGGAACTGAAACCCTGATGAGTATCCATTTGCTAGCGATGGGCTGAGTTTGCGAGTCACTCCTCGGCAGCCTGGGCTACTCACAAGATCCCAGTTGCCGGAATCGGATAAAATTCCTATCTTCTACACGGTAGGTCCGCCGATCACTCCCGACGCTGGGCGTCTTATTCGGGGTATGGTTGCACTAGGAAGCAGCCTAGCAACGCCGAACGAAACAGGAGCCGGGGCCTACCACCATAATGGCCGAGTGAAATCGTATCCATAGAACTCAAAGATCTCTTGTTGATCCGAGCTTATGTCTGCCGACCAGCAAGGCGTAGGTTGTAGTACAACCCCGTAGTCGTGATACGCCCCGGCGTCCGAGAAGGCCATCCTGGGGGCCAATGCACGCGCGTAGCTCCCCTCACATGGGCCAGTGTCCAAATTGTCTATCGCTTGATAAAATGCACTCGCAACCACATCCGCTAATTGCAATCCCGCCCTCTGATAATGGGGGTAATTTTCTACGAGGTGGGGGCTCATAACCTCCCATCTTGGAACCCACTTGTCCAAGACCGGTCTTCCGCCCCGGGCCTGCCTCATTAGAAGCTGATGGTAGGCAGCTGTTTGGCTATAGGAATGGCCGCCGGACTGGGAAAAGACAAACTTCACGTGGCGACGTGGCAGAAATTGACGCACCGCCCGACGCGAGCACCAGTGCGTAACTCGTTCAATAAGTATACGAACAAGCCAGTTGTAGAACCATTGCTTTGATAGAACTTTTTCGGCGCGCTCATTTCTATGCCGCCGCATATTCTTTTTATTCGAGGCTACCACGAAGAGCCGGACAGGTAGTTTCGCCAACTCTTTCGCAACTACAAGCCGGTTCCCATCAGACAGATCTTTGAAGTGGATGATCTCGGTGTTGCTCTCACCAACGGACTTGTTGATGTCAGCGACCCACCCTTTAATGCTAGAGTCTCGTGATCTGCTGACGACCACTGCGGATACGGTCATCCACTCAGTGCTTCCCCTATCGTCGATAGGACGTACACGCTTGAGCCCCGGATCTCCTGACTCGTCAATGTAAGCTACAAACTCGTAGTCTGGAGCAGTCAATTAGTCCCCCAACCAAACAAGATCCCCGCTCAATCATTCGTCGGTTTCCAACGAGTTGAGCTCATGCAGAACTGTCTCCGCCTCGCAGGATGCATTCAATCAGTGGTGGAGTCGAGAGGAGTTTGCAGTCGATACTCGCTTAGACAAAAAAGGAAGGCCGCATCTTCCGATACGGCCTTCCTTCGAGCGAGTTTGCCCGGCGTGAAATTGACGCCTACTCGCCGCCACCCAGCGAATGCACGAAGATGGCGAGCTGCTTGACCGTGGTGTCGCCGAGGCGTGGCAGCCAGGCGGGCATGACGCCGTGCTTGGGCGCCTTCATCTGGGCGACGATCGCCTGCTCGCTCGAGCCGTTCAGCCACAGCGCGTCGGCAAGGTTGGGCGCGCCGAACTCGCGGTTGCCCTTGGCGTCGGCACCGTGGCAGGAGGCGCAGTTGGTCTCGAACAGCGCCTTGCCCGGCTCCACCATGGATGCATCCGACGGCGTGCCGGTGAGGCTGACGACATAGGCTGCCGTCTGCTTGATCTCCTCGGGCTTGAGGATTTCCGCGAAGGACGGCATCTCCGAGACGCGGGTCTCGTCGTCGCCGTTGTAGCGGATGCCGTGGGCGATCGTCTGGTAGATCTCTTCGGGCTTGCCGCCCCAGAGCCAGTCGTCGTCGTTGAGGTTCGGGAAACCGGCAGAACCGGCCGCACCCGAGCCGTGGCACTGGGCACAGTTGACCTTGAAGGCCGAGGCACCGCCGGACACGGCAAAGTGCTGCAGCTGCGGATCGGCCATGATGTCGGCAAGCGAGCTCGAGGCGATCTTCTCGAGGTTGCCGGCCTGCGCCGCCTTGGCGCTCGCAAGCTCCGCACTCACTTCGGCGCGGCTCGAATAGCCGAGCACGCCCTTGGTGGCGTCGGTCAGGAGCGGCACGGCTGGATAGACGATCATGTAGCCGACAGCCCAGACGATGGTCGCGTAGAAGGTATAGACCCACCAGCGCGGCATCGGGTTGTTGAGCTCGCGGATACCGTCCCATTCGTGGCCGGTGGTTTCGACGCCGCTGATTTCGTCGACGTGTTTGTCCGCCATTCTATTAATCCTCCTTCAGGGGGATGGCTGCGGCATCATCGGCGGCCTTCTTGGCGCCGGGCCGGAAGATGAAGGCAACGACGCCGAGGAAGAAGAGCGTCATCGCAAGGAGCGCCCAGCTATCGGCGAACTGGCGCATGGCCGTGTAGGTTTCCATGTGCTGATCTCCTTAGCGATAACCGGTGGTGTCGTCGTAGGTGGAGAAGTCGACCAGCGTGCCGAGCATCTGCAGATAGGCGATGAGCGCGTCCATCTCCGTCAACTTCTGCGGATCGCCGTCGAAGTCGCCGAGCTTGGCCTTCGGATAGCGCCCCTCGACGCCTGACGTGTCGGCGTTCGGATCGGCCTGCGCCTTGATGTCGGCAAGCGCGTTGTCGATCATCTCGTCCGTGTAGGGAACGCCGACCGCCTTGTTCGCCTTGAGGTTGGCGGCGATATTGTTCACGTCGAGCGGGGTCGCCTTGAGGAAGGCGTAGCTCGGCATGACAGATTCCGGCACCACCGAGCGCGGCTCGATCATGTGCTGCACGTGCCACTCGTTGGAGTAGCGGTCGCCGACGCGCGCCAGATCCGGCCCTGTGCGCTTGGAGCCCCACTGGAACGGATGGTCGTACATGGATTCCGCCGCCAGCGAGTAGTGGCCGTAGCGCTCCACCTCGTCGCGGAACGGACGGATCATCTGGCTGTGACAGACATAGCAGCCTTCACGCACATAGATGTCGCGGCCGGCAAGCTCCAGCGGCGAATAGGGACGCATGCCCTCCACCTTCTCGATGGTGTTTTCGAGATAGAACAGCGGCGCGATTTCCACGATGCCGCCGACGGAGACGACGAGCAGAGAGCCGACGAGCAGCAGGGTCGCGTTGCGTTCGAGCGTCGCGTGTTTGTCGAGAATGGACATTCTCTATGCCCTCCTATTCCGCAGCCTTGAGCGCGGGCGTCGCACCGAAGATCGGAGCTTCATCGCGCACGCGGCCAAGGATGGTCATGGTTACGTTGAAGGCCATGAGCAGAGCTCCGGCGAGGAAGAGTGCGCCGCCAAGGGCACGCAGCACGTAGTAGGGAACCATGGCCGCGACCGATTCCGCGAAGGAATAGACGAGGAAGCCCTGGTCGTCGTATTCGCGCCACATCAGGCCCTGCTGGATGCCGGCGACCCACATGACCGCCGCGTAGACGACGATGCCGAGGGTGGCGAGCCAGAAGTGCCAGTTGACCATGCGCACGCTGTAGAGGCGCTCGCGGTTCCACAGCTTCGGAACGAGGTAGTAGATCGCGCCGAAGGTGATGAGGCCGTTCCAGCCGAGCGCGCCCGAATGCACGTGGCCGATGGTCCAGTCGGTATAGTGGCTAAGCGAGTTGACCGTCTTGATCGACATCATCGGGCCTTCGAAGGTCGCCATGCCGTAGAAGGCAACGGCCATGACCATCATGCGGATGATCGGATCGGTGCGGATCTTGTCCCAGGCGCCCGAAAGCGTCATCAGGCCGTTGATCATGCCGCCCCAGGAGGGCATCCAGAGCATGACCGAGAACACCATGCCGAGCGTCTGCGCCCAGTCGGGCAGCGCGGTGTAGTGCAGGTGGTGCGGGCCTGCCCAGATGTACATGAAGATCAGCGACCAGAAGTGGATGATCGACAGGCGGTAGGAATAAACGGGGCGGTTCGCCTGCTTCGGGATGAAGTAATACATCATGCCGAGGAAGCCGGCCGTCAGGAAGAAGCCCACGGCGTTATGCCCGTACCACCATTGCGTCAGCGCATCCTGCACGCCGGCAAAGGCCGAGTAGCTCTTGGAACCGAGGAAGGAGACCGGAACCGCCAGGTTATTGACGATGTGCAGCATCGCGATGGTGACGATGAAGGCGAGATAGAACCAGTTGGCCACATAGATATGCGGCTCCTTGCGGGTCAGAAGCGTGCCGAGGAAGACGGCGAGATAGGCGACCCAGACGATCGTCAGCCACAGGTCCACATACCATTCCGGCTCCGCATATTCCTTCGACTGGGTGATCCCCAGCAGATAGCCGGTGGCAGCCATGATGATGAAGAGCTGGTAGCCCCAGAACACGAACCAGCCGAGATTGCCGCCGAAGAGGCGCGCGCGACTGGTGCGCTGGACGATGTAGAACGACGTTGCGATCAGCGCGTTGCCGCCGAAGGCGAAGATGACCGCCGAGGTGTGCAGCGGCCGCATGCGGCCGAAGTTGAACCAGGGCTCGATGTTGAGGTCCGGGAAGGCAAGCTGGAGCGCAACCACGACCCCGACGAGAAATCCGACGACGCCCCAAAAGACGGTGGCGATCACGCCGTATTTGACCACCTCGTCAAAATACTCCGACTGGGGTGGCGGCGGTGACGCCCTGCCCGCGGAAGCCGGGCTGAACTCGATGCGGCGCATCAAAAGGATGGTGCCGGCAAGAAGCGTGAAGAACAGCACCCACATATGGGCTTCGAAGTGCCGGTCCTGGGCAAGCCCGGCGCCGACGAGCGCCAGGAATGCACCGACCCCGAGCAGGATCATCTCGAATGTGTATTTCATGGTTGGGTCCCCAACTTGGTCCGAACGCACGCAACGACACCCCGAAACGAGGGGTGTCACCGCAGCTTGCCGGAAAGTGTCAGAATCGGGGCAAGCCGGCCTTGATTCAGATCAAGGCTTTGCCACCTCGTTTGGATCATCCTCGGCAAACAATAGGGAGCGCCGTGGGAGTTGGCGTCTGGAGCCGATGAAAAAGACTTTTGAAGACGGACGAATCCGCAGCCGACTGGACCCAGCCCCCCGGCGGGAACCCGTGGCCGAGCCGTTTGCCTGGCTTGCCCGCGCCCACGAGGAGCAGCTGGCGCTCTGCAATTGCCTGGAGGAAATCGCCGACAGCCTGCCGGCCGACATCGACCGGCAGAAATGCGTCTATGCCGCCAAGGTGCTGGAGCCGCTGATCCGCGAGATGCATTCGGGCGAAGAAAACCTGGTCTTCCCCTGGATCGAGCGCACCTACCGCTCGGACCCGACGCTCGGCGCGACGCTGGAGCGGCTGAAATACGAGCATTGCGAGGACGAGTGCTTCGCCGAGGAACTGACCGAAATGCTGGAGCGCCTCGGCGCCGCGGACGAGACGGTCAATGCCGAGACCGCCGGCTACATGCTGCGCGGCTTCTTCACGAGCCTCAGGCGGCACGTCGGCTTCGAGCAGGAATGTCTGCGCAGCATTACCGCGCCGGTCGGATAGACCGGCCGTCCGCGCAGCGCGCCGCAATGCCGACACGTCTCGCGGCCGTTACCCGGCCGCGCATCCCCTTCTGCATTTTCGATTGATGCCGCCGGAACCGGCGCTTCAGGCCGCGATCGCGCGGCGGCGGTCGGCATGTTCCTGGATCACCAGGATGGCGCCGATCAGCTTGCCTGTGCTCGACATGCACGGCGTCAGCCGGCAGCGCACGACGACCGTGCGTGCATCGACCGTCTTGGCGAAGGTGTAGTCCACCACCTCGCCGGAAAAACACCGGTCGAGATAGGATTTCACCCTGAGCTCGAACCGCTGGATGCCGATGAACTCGACGATATGCCGGCCGATCAGGTCCATCGGGCGGCTTTCCAGATGCTCGGCATTGCGCGGATTGGTGTAGAGATAGCGGTAGTCGGGCGTGATCACCGCCAACCGGTCCGGGAAGCTGTCGAGGATCGCCTCGTTGAGCAACCCTTCGTCCGCCCTGCCCTTGTTCGGTTGCGCCGGCAGGCGCTCCAGCTGCAGGTCGTCAAGGTTCTCCGCGCCGGTCGCTGCGAAGTAGCGGTTGATCAGCGATTGCAGCAACTGCGAATGGCGCAGCACGCAGGAAATGTCGTCGGCTTCGACGCGCAGAATGTCGATCAGGAACTGGAACTGAAGCCGGGCGTCTTCGACGCTCACCGCCTTCTCGTCGTAGACGGACCTCAGGATCGGATCCAATTCGCGATCCAGAATCCCGATCAAATGCTCGTCTGCCGTACGTACGGCATACTGCAGCTGCGAATACTTGAACCAGAACAGCTCAATCAGTGCGTTCAATTCGAAACCCCAATTCCCCCACGGCAAAGCCGCTTCGATGCACTTACAAAACAGGCGTAGATGCTCAGGACACTGATCTGGTTCTTGACGTTTCCCCCACCCCTTTCGCGTAAAACCGCACCGCTCGGGTCATCCAAAGCGCTTGCAGGCATTTTCTCACGCGACAGGCATAAGTTTACACTCATTGCGATAGCGTTCAACAGCAGAAAGAAAAACTTAACGCTTACGCACGTTTTCGAGGGAGACTCGGCGCCGATGTCCCCGCGTAGCTGGCAAAACGCAAAGCCCGACACCAGGGGTGCCGGGCTTGCAGGAACGTCAAGCCTGCTTGCGCTAGGCGCAATCAGGCGCTGTTCTGATGCGAAAGAGAATCAGTCTTTCAGATAACGCTTGATGTGCCAGCGGTCGTGATACCAGAGCCATTGGCCCGGATATTCCCGCACCCAGCTCTCCACCTTGTCGTTCAGCACCTGCGCCGTGGCAGTGACGTCGACGCTGCCGTCGGCCTTGCGGGGAATGGCGATCGCCGGTTCGATTTCCAGGCGGAAACGGCCACCCGGCAAGCGGATGCAGCGGGCCGGATAGACCTCGCAGTTAAACTGGCGCACGAGCTTGGCGAGCAGCGGGTTGGTCTGCACGTCCTGGCCGAAGAACTTGGTCTTCAGCCCCTTGCGGAACTTCTGGTCGACGAGGACGCCGACGCCCTGGCCGCGCTCCAGCTGGCGGGCGAGCGCAAAGGACGAGCCCGCGTGCGAGGGCACGAGCTTGCCCATGCGTTCGGCGCGAAAGTTGAAGACCTTCTCAGCCACGTAAGGATTGTTCGGCGGACGGAAGAGCACCGTCACGTCGAGCCCGAAGGCGGATCCGGCGACCGGCAGCATCTCGAAATTGCCGCTGTGCGCGGTAAAGACGATGAAGGGGCGCGGATTGTCGCGAAGCTCGAGGAACAAAGGAATGCCCGAGACCTCGACCCGGCCCGGCGTCGTGCGCTCCGGATCGAAATCGAAGAGCCGGTCGAGGAACACGTACTCGGCCGCCATGCGACCCATGTTGCCCCAGCTTTCGAGGGCGATCTCGTTGATCTCCGCATCGCTCTTTTCCGGGAACGCGTTGCGCAGGTTGGTCAGCGTCAGCTTCTGGCGGCTGGTCTTCGGGCCGATGAACCGCAGGGCGCGATCCATGAAGCTGATCGCGCCATCGGCGGGAAACATCTTCAGGATCGTCAGAAGCAGAAACACGAACTGCGCAATCAGCCATTGGCGGAAACGATCCGCAGCCAGCACCAGCCGTGTGATCACCATGCGCACAGTCGATCAATCCATCTTCAGGATGATCTTGCCGAAGATCTGGCGCGACTCCATGCGCTCCAGTGCCCGGTCGATCTGGTCGAGGGTGATTTCAGTGTCGATGACCGGATGCACGAGACCCCGCGCCATCTTCTGCATGGCGTTCGCCATGTTCTCCATGCGGCAGCCGAACGAGCCGAGCAGCTTCAGCTGCTGCTGGAAGAGCATCATCAGGTTCATGTCGGTGGAGACGCCCGAGGTGGAGCCGCAGGTAACGAGACGTCCGCCGCGCTTCATGCAGAGCATGGAGCCGGCCCAGGTGTCCTTGCCGACGTGTTCGAACACGACGTCGACGCCCTTCTTCTTGGTGAGCTTGCGCACGACGCCCTCAAAGCGGTCGGTGCGGTAGTTGATGACGTGATCGGCGCCGAGCGCCTTGGCCTTCTCGATTTTGTCGTCCGAGCCGACGGTGGTGATCACGGTGCAGCCGATCTTCTTGGCAAGCTGGATCGCCGCCGAGCCGATGCCGGAGCCGCCGGCGTGCACGAGGATGGTTTCACCGGGCTCGAGCTTGGCGTTGTCGAACAGCATGTGCTCGACGGTACCGAAGGTCACCGGAGCAAGGGCGGCGGCAACCGCATCGACGCCCGGAGGGGCCGGTACCAGCAGGCGCGCCGGCAGGTTGATCTTTTCCTGCGCAAAGCCGTCGAGGTGGAAGCCGTGAACGCCGCCCACATGTTCGCAGAGGTTGTCGCGGCCTTCCTTGCACGGACGGCAGAGGCCGCAGGTGCGCGCACCGTAGACCGAGACGAGCTGGCCCGGAAGCACGCTCGAAACGCCAGGACCGATCTGATCGACGACGCCGGAGGCTTCCGCACCGATGACGAGCGGCATCTTGCGCTTGGCGAACGCCATGCCGCGCCAGCCCCAGACGTCGATGTGGTTGAGCGCAACCGCCTTGACGCGCAGCGTCACCTCGCCCGGGCCGGGTGCTTCCGGTTCCGGAATGTCGGTGATTTCGAGCTTGCGGTCATCGAGCAGTTGCAGGGCGCGCATGGTTCTTCCTTTAGATCTCTTTACATAGTCGAGCGGCTGGGCCGTGCTGACTGGCATATATACACTTTGGGAGAGTGGCGCAGCACCCCTCTCTGGCCTGCCGGCCACCTCCCCCAAAAGGGGAGATCGACCCGCGGCAAGCTTATCGCTTCAACGGAGGGCTCCGCGTCGGGACACCCCTGATGAGCAGGACAGCGCTACACCCGATCTCCCCTCGTGCGGGAGATGCCCGGCAGGGCACAAGGGGGCAGCGCCAAATCGTATTGCCCTCGAGTTGGCTCAGGCCGGCTCGGCCGTCATCACCAGGCTGGCGTTCTGGCCGCCGAAGCCGAAGGAGTTCGACAGCACCGCAGAAACCTGCTGGCTGCGCTTCACGTTCGGCACGACGTCGAGCACGATCGCCGGATCGGGGTTCTGGTAGTTGATCGTCGGCGGCAGCGTGCCGGTCAGCATCGTCTGGATCGAGAACACTGCCTCGACCGCACCGGCGGCCGTCAGCGTGTGGCCGATCATCGACTTGTTGGACGAGACCGGGATCGACGGCAGGCGATCGCCGAAGACGGCCGACATCGACAGATATTCCATCTTGTCGTTCTCGGGCGTCGAGGTGCCGTGCGCGTTGATGTAGCCGATGCCGGTTTCATCGATGCCGGCGTCGGCAAGCGCCGCGCGGATCGTCGCGATGGCCGGGCCACCGTCCGGCGAGGAGCGCGTGCGATGGAAGAGATCGGCTTTCTCGCCGCAACCCTTGAGGATGCCGTAGACGCGGGCGCCGCGAGCAACGGCCGCTTCCAGCGATTCCAGCACCAGCGTTGCAGCGCCTTCGGCGATGACGAAGCCGTCACGGTCCTTGGTGAAGGGCTTGGACGCCTTCTCCGGCGGGTCGTTCTGGGTGGAGAGCGCGGAAAGCAGCGCAAAGCGGATCAGCGCTTCGGCGCTGACCGAACCATCGGTCGCAACCGTCAGCGCGCGATCGGTGCGGCCCTGGCGGATCGCCTCGACGCCGAGCTGGATCGCCGTTGCGCCCGAAGCACAGGCTGTCGACAGCGTCACCGGCAGGCCGCGCGTGCCGAAGCGATCGGCAAGGCGCTCGGAGATCGAGCCGAAGAGCACGGCCTCATGGAACGCCGGATCGGCCTTCTGGCGCATCGCAGCGAGGAAACGGTTATAGGCATCGCCCGGCTGTTCGGACGGCGGCGAACGGTCGGCAAGCTCGAAACGCGCGCTCCATTCCGGCTCGATCGGCGGTGCGGCGAGAAACAGCGGACCGTTGAAATCGCCCGAAAGGCCGGCCTGCGCCAGCGCTTCCAGCGTCGTCTCGCGCGCCATGGCATAGGAGCGCTCGACGGAGTTGGCCGCCGGCACCTCGATGAAATCGACCATGCCGGAGATGCGGGTGTTGAGACCTTCCGTCGGGAAACGGGTGATCTTGCGGATGCCGGAGACGCCGCCGGTCAGCGCCGACCAGTTGTCTTCCAGACCCTGGCCGAGCGAGGTAATGACGCCCATGCCGGTAACGGCGACGATCGGGCGGCCGAGGTGATCCTTGTAAGCGTTGCTCATCAATCGTTCCTCTTATTCGGCCGAAAGGACCGCGACGCCTTCGCCGCGTGAATGACCGACGGTGGTCACGACCGCCGACCGGGCAGCAGCCGCCATCGGCTTTTCGAAGCTGGCGTCGAAGGCCGGCACCTTGGCGCCGTGGCCGAGCGTAAGCGCTGCAAGTGCTAGGCCCGCCGGAAACTGCGCCTCGATGCTGTGCCCGACGATGCCGCCATAGGCACGCACCGGCGCGCCGGCCAGATTGGCCTGCAGGAACGCCTTTTCGCTGGCGACGAGGTCATGAAAGCCGGACGTGCCGGAAAAGACCACCGTGCCTGCCGGATCGAGTTTCTCGGCCGGTTTCGCAAGGTCCGCAAGGCGTGCTTCGAGCTTGCCGTCCGTGCGGCTGCCGCGGTCGCTTCCGATCGCGTCGATCGTCGCATAGATGCGGGCGCCACGGGCTTCGGCGTACTCGCGTGATTCCAGCACCAGGAAGGCGCCGACCGACCCGGGGATCATGCCGCCACCGTTGTCACGGCTGCGCGACCAAATCGGGTGCCAGTCACCGGTTGCCTGGCCCTGGATCGCCTCGATCATCAGCATGATGTCCAGGCGCTCGGCCGAAAACGCGCCGCCGACGAGCGTATGCGTCGACTGGCCGGCCTTGATCCGGGCAAAGGCGGTTTCGATTGCCGAGATACCGGCCGCTTCCTCACCCATGAAGGTGCGCGACGAACCGGTGACCTTGTGCACGATCGAGATGTTGCCGGCGAGCAGGTTGGAAAGCTGGGCGAGAAACAGCGTCGGGCGCAGTTCGGTCGTCAGCTTTTCGTTGAGGAGCTGTTCGCGGTCGTTGCGCTTCAGCGCCTCGTCGACGATCAGCGAATCGACGTTGATGTCACGCTCGCCGCCGCCGGCAGCGACGATCATGTCCATGCTGCCGCAGGCTTCGAGATTGTCCTTGAGACCGGCGTCATCCAGCGCCAGGCCCGCGGAAAAGACGCCGAGACGCTGCCAGTTTTCCATCTGGCGCTGGTCGCCACGCTTGGCGATCTGCTGCGACCAGTCGATTTCCGGCAGCGGATGCACCGGATAGGGGCTGAACTTCTCGGTCTCGACGCGCGCGGCCGGCGACGTGCCGGCGGTAAGCATCGCCAGATGCGGCTCGACGCCGACGCCCTGGCTGGTGACGATACCGATGCCGGTAATGACCACGTCGTTTGCAGATTTGCTCATCTTACTTCTCCGAACCGGCTGCCGCTGAAAGCGCCGCCATCAGACCCACTTCTCCAGCCCGCTTGCGCACGATATCGCCGAGCGGAACCTGATCGAACGGCATGGTCCGCAGCTTCAGCTGGGCGTCGCAGACCTTCTTGCCGGCAGAGGTGATCTTCGCCTTGGTGACGGCGAAGCCCGAACCTTCGTGCTCGAGGAAGGCTTCGATCTCGAGTTCGGCCGAGGGCTCGACGAAGGTCCGCATCTTGGCGCCGTCGACCGACATCAGGAAGGGCATGGCGGCAAAATTGGTAGCGGCGAGCACCAGGAAACCGGAGGCCTGCGCCATGGTCTCGATCAGAAGCACGCCGGGCACCAGCGGGTAGCCCGGGAAATGGCCTTCGAATACCGGGCTCTTCCCCGGCACGACGGACCGCGCCGTCAGCCGGCCAGCCGAAAGATCGACCGTTTCGACACGATCGATCATCTGGAAGTATTCAAGGAGCATTGAGGCTCACCCCGTTGGTTTCGGGCTCAAGTAAAAACGCCAATGCCGCCTGTCAAGCGCGGGGCGCGACGGGCGGCATTGGAAATCGAGTGGCAAGGCTCGGGCGAAAGCCCGATCAGCCCTTGGCAGCCCGCAGTTCGTCGATCTTGGCGCAGAGGTTCTTCAGAACGAAGTATTCTTCGGTCGAAACCTTGCCTTCGTTGACTTCCTGCGTCCACTGCTCGAGCGGAATCTTGATGCCGAATTCCTTGTCGATCGCAAACACGATGTCGAGGAAGTCCAGGCTGTCGATGCCGAGATCGTCGATCGTGTGGCTTTCCGGCGTGATCGTCTCGCGATCGATCTCGCTCGTTTCCGCGATGATGTCGGCAACCTTGTCGAATGTAGCTGTCACGCGCATACCTCTAATATTTTAAAGTCGAGTCTCGGCGATCCTATAGGTAAATGCGCCGCAAAAGCCAATGGCCTTGATGCCAAAGGCTTTCAAATTGGAAAACGGTGTTGCGACGGAGCATGGCTCAGACCGCCACCGAATGCCGGCCGCGGCCATTGCCGAGATAGGCGTCGAAGGTGGCCGCAACCGAGCGGGCAAAGGGCCTGCCGCGTTCGGTCAGGCGGAAAATCCCGCTTTCGATCGTCGTCAGCCCGTCCACATCGCGTGCCCGGAAGAGCCGCGCCTCCTCGATCACCGCGCCGGCAAGCGCCGGGAAGTCCCGCTCGATCTCGTCGAAAGAGAAGGCAAAGCGGCACATGACGTCGGCAATCACTTTTGCTCTCAAGATGTCGTCCGGTGTGAAGCGGTAACCACGCACGGCTGCCAGCCCGGTGTTTTCCACATGGCGCAGATATTCGCCGGTGGCCGGCATGTTCTGAACATAACCTTGACGAAACTGACCGATCGCCGAGGCGCCGAGACCAATGAGCGTTTCGGCCGCGTCGTCGGTATAGCCCTGGAAATTGCGGCGCAGACGCCCTTCCCGATTGGCCCGCGCCAGGCTGTCGTCCGGCTTTGCAAAATGGTCGATACCGATTGCCTCGTAGCCGGCAGCAACCAGCATCTCGGCCGCGCGGCTCATCTGCGCGAAACGCTCGACGATGTCGGGCAGGCTTTCGTCCGGAATCATCTTCTGGTGCGTCTTCATCCACGGCACATGGGCGTAGCCGAAGAGTGCGACGCGATCAGGCGCGAGCGAAAGCACCGCCTCCATCGTCCGCTCCAGCGACTGAAGGCTTTGGTAGGGCAAACCATAGAGCACGTCGCAATTGACCGAGTGCACGCCCCGTGCCCGGGACGCCTCGATCGCGTCGCGCGTCTGCTCGAAGGTCTGGATGCGGTTGATCGCCTTCTGCACGACCGGATCGAAATCCTGGATGCCGAAGCTCGCCCGCGTCATGCCGATCTTGGCCAACGCGTCATGGCGCGCTTCATCGAGATCGTTCGGGTCCATCTCCACGCTGATCTCGCAATCGGGCGCAAAGGCGAAGTGTTCGGCAAAAGCACGCTTCAGCGCGACCATGTCGTCGGGCCTGACGAGCGTCGGCGAGCCGCCGCCGAAATGCAGCGCCGTCACCCTGGCCTCGCGGTTCACGCGCCCGCCGATTTCTGCAACCTCGCGATGCAGGCCGGTTAGATAGGTTGCCACCGGATCATAGCGCAGCGTCTGCTTCGTATGGCAGGCACAGAACCAACAGAGCCTGTCGCAATAGGGCACGTGCGCATAGAGCGAGATCGCCTCGCCCGCACGGATCGCACCGAGCCAGCCTTGATAGTCAACCGGCCCCACCGCCTCGGAAAAATGCGGTGCGGTCGGGTAGCTGGTGTAGCGCGGCACAGGGCTCGCATGCTTGAGGATGAGCGCGTCGTCCATAAGTCTCTCCGCTGTCATGAAGACGGCTTAGGACGGATCGGCAAAGAGGCCTTTGATTTTGATCAAGTCGCCGAATTAACACGTTAAAATTGACAATGCTCAAGCTGGCATGAGACATTGTTTCGCGCTTTCGGAATTAGCACCTGTCAACTCTTGATTTAACGACCCGCATCCTCTTTGGTCATCCAGAGACCAACGGCATGCAGGTAGAAAGAATTGCAGATCGTGAACGAACATCGTCGCAAGGATATCCATAATTCGGAGGTTCCAGCCGTCTGCGCCGCCTGCGAGGCGCGCCATGGCGGCGTTTGCGGCACGCTCACCCCGGATCAGCTGCTCGACCTCAGCCGCCATTCGACTCGCCGCAGCATCGAGCCCGGCCGCGAGGTCATCGGCCAAGGCGAAGCGACCGAGAGCTATGCCAACATCATCAACGGTGTCGTCAAGCTCAGCAAGGTTCTGGCCGACGGCCGGCAGCAGATCGTCGGCCTGCAGTTTGCCCCTGATTTCATGGGCCGGCCCTTTACCCGCGAGAGCGCCCTGACGGCGGAAGCAGCCGTCGATACCGACATCTGTTGTTTCCCGCGCACCGTCATCGATCGCCTGGTCTCCGAAGCGCCCAACCTCGAGCACCGGCTGCACGAGCAGGCGCTGAAGGAGCTCGATGAGGCGCGTGACTGGATGCTGACGCTCGGCCGCAAGACCGCGCAGGAAAAGGTCGCGAGTTTCCTCTACATCATCGCCACCCATATCGACCCGGAAAACGGCACCTCGAACGAGTTCGACCTGCCGCTGTCGCGCGCCGACATCGCCGACTATCTCGGCCTCACCATCGAGACCGTCAGCCGCCAGATCACCAAGCTCCGCAAGGAGAACGTCATCCGCATCGAAAACAGCCGCCACGTCACCGTGCCGAGCCTCGACCGGCTGATGCATGTGGCGGGCATCGACTGAGCGGCGCTCGGCGGCTCTCAGGCGCCCTGGCTCGACGTCGCACAAAACATCTGCACAAGATTGCCCCTCACCCTAACCCTCTCCCCGCAAGCGGGGAGAGGGAACGAGGACGGCCGCAGCGCCGCCTTCCGCGGCGCCGCCGTAGCTGAAAATCAAACGGGCCTGTGGAGAACGAGCGGGTGCTGCAACATCCCTTCTCCCCGTAGAAAACGGGGAGAAGGTGCCGGCAGGCGGATGAGGGGCGCAAGTCTTGACGAGAGCCGGCAGCCCTATGCCGTCACCGCGTAATCACGATCCGCGTGTTCGCCAGCCCGTGCTCCTTCGTGAGGGCGAAAAACTCTGCCGCATTGTTCGGATGCAATCGCACGCATCCGTGCGAGGCCGGGCGGCCGAGCCGCTTGATGTCGTAGGTGGCGTGGATGGCATAGCCGCCGTTGAAGAACACGGCGTAAGGCATCGGCGCATCGTCGTACTTGCGCGAACGGTGGTTGCGCGAGAGCCATTTCGCGCTCCAGCTGCCGCGTGGCGTCACATAGCCCTTGCGCGCCGTCGAGACCTTCCAGCGATACATCACGATGCCGTTCTGGCTGACGGTCATCGTCTGCGACGACAGGCTGATATCGGCAATCAGATTGGCGGCGTTCGCGGGTTGAACGGTAAACTGCAGCAGGGCGGCAATCAGCGCAGTCAGAAGGCTTTTGCGCATGCTTCTCTCTCCGGGAAGACGAACACGTACCGGTGGAACCAAACGTTCCAGGAGAATAACTGATCGAATATGATACGATCTTAATACATATGGAAAGCAGAGTCTTAATGCGAAGGTCAACTTCCGCGATCAAATCATTGCGATTGCAAGAACAAGCCCGGTCATGACCGTGCAGGCGCCGTAAAAGACAGCAATACCGGCGTCGATGTCTTCGCTTTTCGCAACCGCCCGGCCCGGACCGTTGATCATCGGCTCGCTGACCTTGACGCCGCCATAGATGCGCGGGCCCGCAAGCTGCAGGTCAAGCGCACCCGCCATGGCCGCTTCCGGCCAGCCGGAGTTCGGCGAGCGGTGCAGGCCGTGGTCGCGAAGGCTCACGGTCAGAGCATCCTTGGCAGCGCTGGCACCACGATGGATCAGCGCGCCGGCTGCGATCAACAGGATCGAGAGCCTGGCAGCCGGCAGGTTGGCGACGTCGTCGAGCCGGGCCGAAGCCCAGCCGAAGTGCAGATATTTCGGCGACTTGTGGCCGATCATCGAATCGGCCGTGTTCAGCATCTTGTAGGCAAGAAGCCCCGGCAGGCCGGCAACGGCATACCAGAAGGCCGGTGCCACGACGCCATCGGAAAAGTTCTCGGCCAAGCTCTCGATCGCCGCGCGGCAGACCGCCGGCTCGTCGAGCGTTTTTGGATCGCGGCCGACGATCATCGACACGGCGGCACGTCCGCCTTCAAGCCCACCCTGTCGCAGGCCCTCGGCCACGCGACGCACGTGATCGGCAAGGCTCTTCTGCGCCAGGAAGACCGCGACCAGAACCGCCTCCAGCAGGAAACCGAGCGGCCCGAAGACGGCGAACAGGCGGTGCAGCAGATGGCCGAACCAGGCGCTGAGGCCAAGCAACAGCAGGATCGCGACGACGCCCCGAAATCTGCGGGCGCCATCCTCCAGGTCCTCGCGGTTCAGCCGAGCGTCGAAAAAGCCGATGGCCTTGCCGAAGAACACGACCGGATGCGGCACGCGCGCCCAGAGCCAGTCCGGATCGCCGACGACGCGATCGATCACCAGCGCCAGCGCGAGGATGAAAAGGATGGTCTCCGACACTCAGAGCTCCATGCGGGCAAGCGCGTCCGCAAGCCGCCGGTCGCCCGCCGCGTCAGGCGCAAGACCGATCCTGAGCCAGGTCGGCGCATAGTCGAACTTGCGCGTGAGGATATGGGCCTTGCAGAGCCGCTCCTGCAGCAGAGCCGCCCGCGGATGCTCGACCAATACGAAAAGCCCCGTGCCGCCGATGCGGGGGAGCCCTGCCCCATCGAGTGCCGCGTCGAGGCCGGCGCGGCGCTCGAGGATGCCGGCTGCGATCGCCTTCGTATCGCCCTGCATCAGCGCTTTCGAGATGGTCAGCGCCGGGCCGGAGACGGCCCAGGGGCCGAGCCAGTCGGCAAAGGACGCAAGCACCGGCTCGGTCGCAACGACGAAACCGAGGCGCAGGCCCGCAAGGCCGAAGAACTTGCCGAAGGAGCGGAAGACGATGAGATTGCCCTGCCCCGGCACATGGCCGGCGACGCTCAGCTCCGGCTCGAGATCGCCGAATGCTTCGTCGACGAGCAGCAGCCCGCCGCTCGCTTTTTGCCTTGCGGCGATCGCCAAAAGCTCCGTCGGCGTCAAGGCGCGGCCGGTCGGGTTGTTGGGGTTGACGACGATGACAAGGCCATGTTCGGCTGTCAGCGCGTCGGCATCCGCGACGCGATCGACGGCAAAGCCGGCCGCCTCCAGCACGCGGGCATATTCGCCATAGGTCGGCCCGAAGATCGCGACGCGCCTGCCTGCCGGAGCAAGACGCGGCAGCAACTGGATCACCGATTGCGTGCCCGGCACGGGCAACGGGAGCACGCCGTTGGTGCGGTAGTAGTCGGCGGCCGCGCGCCGCGCGTCATCCACCGTCTGCCGGTCCGGCAGCCGGTGCCAGGCGCGCTCGGGCACTTCAGGCAAGGCGACTGGGCATGGGTTGATGCCGGTCGAGAGATCCAGCCAGTCTTCGAGCCGGCCGCCATAGCGCGCTGCGGCTTCGGTGATGCCGCCGCCGTGAACGATCGGTGCGCTCATGCAGCACCTGCAACATCGATCAGATGCATGAAGGAACCGGCGACAGGGCCACGCCGGAGGCCTGCCTGGCCGAGATCCTCGCCGGCGGCGTCGCTGACCGCAAACAGCCGATCGGCCGCCCCTTCGGCGACGATGGTCGCATAGTGGAATTCGTGCGCCGTCATGGGTCCATCGAAGAAGGCGTTGTCGACAGGCACGACGCGGCGATAGCCGAGGTGCCGCCTGCGCTCGGCAAAACTGGTGACGAGTGGCAGCAGGCCGAGCATGTCGTAGCGTGCGCCATCGGCAGCGACAAGCCCTTCGCCAAGCACCATGTAGCCGCCGCATTCGCCAAAAATCCGGGCGTCGCGTTCGGCCGCCGAATGCATGCCCGAGCGGAAGCGGACGGCGGCGCTTAAGCGCCCCGCATGCAGCTCCGGATAGCCGCCGGGCAGATAGACGGCATCGGCTTCTGCATCCGGCGCCTCGTCGGCGAGCGGCGAGAAGAAGGAAATCTCCGCGCCGCCTTGCCGCCAGCCGTAAAGCAGGTGCTCGTAACAGAAGGCAAAGGCGATATCGCGCGCGACCGCGATGCGCCGGCCGAACGGCTGCAACCGCCTGGTATCGGCGGCTGCGGGCACCTGCGGAAAAATCGTCGCGATCAGGCGGATCGCGTCGAGATCGCAGGCAGCCTCGACGCGCGCGGCCGCCGCCTCGATGAAGCCTTCGAGCGCCGAATGTTCGCCCGCCTGCACCAGGCCCAGATGGCGCTCCGGCAGTTGCAGCGCGCTGTCCTGCCGGAGCACGCCGAACACAGGCATGCGCACCTTGGCGAGCGCATCGCGCAGCATCATTTCATGCCGGTCGCTGCCGACCTTGTTGAGGATGACGCCGACCACCCGGATATCGTCGCGGTGATCCGCGTAGCCACGGACGAGTGCGGCAACCGACTGGGACATGCGGGCGCAATCGACCACCAGAATGACAGCGAGGTTCAGCGTCGCGGCGAGATCAGCCGGCGTTCCCGAACCGTCGGCAGCCCCGTCGTGCAGCCCCATCATCGCCTCGACGATCAAGGTGCGCCCGCCGGCAGCCGCATGCGACGCATTCGCAAGCAGCAGTTCCGGGCGCATGGCCCAGGGGTCGTAGTTGAAGCAGGGCTCCCCGGTCGCCGCCGCATGGAAGGCGGGATCGATATAGTCCGGCCCCGCCTTGCCGGGCGCGATCGCCACGCCGCGCTTCTTCAGCGCGCGCATCAGCCCGAGCGTCACCGTCGTCTTGCCGGAGCCGGACGATGGGGCGGCAATCAGCAATCCGCTCATGCCGGGTTCCTGAGAATGCGATTGGCGAAGGGGTCGGCGGCGAGCTTGCGCCCGTCGAGCGCGCCGATCCAGTCGAGTGCCGCGCGCAGTCGCACCACCTCGCCGACGACTACGATCGCCGGCGGCTCCAGGCCTGCCGCTGCGACATCGGCCTCGGCGCGCGACAGCGTCGTTTCCAGCACCGCCTGCTCCGGCGTTGCCGCGTTGCAGACGAAGGCGACCGGCTCGTCCGGCGAGCGACCGCCGGCAATGAGGTTGGCGGTGATGGCGCCGATATGCTTCATCGCCATATACATGACGATGACAGGCGATCCGCTGGCGATACCCTGCCAGTTGATGCGGTCCGGCACCAGGCCGGAGGAATCATGGCCAGTCAGGAACGTGACGGCGTGGTTCACCTCGCGGTGGGTCACCGGAATGCCGGCATAGGCAAGGCCACCGATGCCGGCGGTGATGCCGGGCACGATGCGAAACGGCACCTGATGCTCGACCAGCGTCAGCGCCTCCTCGCCGCCACGGCCGAAGACGAAGGGATCGCCGCCTTTGAGGCGCAGCACCCGGTTGCCGGCGCGCGCGAGCTCGACGAGGCGAAGCGAGATGTCGCGCTGCTTCGGCGATGGCTTGCCGCCGCGCTTGCCCGCAAACTCCAGCACGGCACCCGGCCGCGCGAGCTTGAGGCAATCCTCGTTGACCAGCGCATCGTGCACGATCACATCCGCCTGGCGCAGCGCATTGGCCGCATGCAGCGTCAACAGGCCGGGATCGCCCGGGCCGGCGCCGACCAGCCAGACCGAACCTTTTTCGAGCGCCGGCAATCCGGCAAAGAGGTTGTCGATCATGCGTGCTGTCCCACCTGTATTTCGGCGCCGCCCAACGGCGCGCCTGACGCGATCTCTAAAGAACCGGATTCCATTCCTGAGCAAACCCGGACAAAAGATTGATTCAATTCAACAACATAGGCGCGCATCAGACAGCCTCCGCCGCCGGAATGCGCTTTTCAGCGCGCAAGGTCGCCGGCCCTGCGAGGGCCGCCGTCGCATGGGCGGAGACGGTCTTCGGCACGATCAGAACGGCTTCGCTGCCGGCGCCGACGAGCGCTGCCCCTTCGGCGACACCATGGCAGCCGGTGTAGGCAAAGACGATCTCCGAGGGATTGGCGAGCCGCGAAGCTTCGGCTTCGAGCGTGGCG
Organism: Ensifer sp. KUDG1; assembly: GCF_050434285.1. NCBI lineage: Bacteria > Pseudomonadati > Pseudomonadota > Alphaproteobacteria > Hyphomicrobiales > Rhizobiaceae > Ensifer > Ensifer sp. KUDG1. The sequence continues at coordinate 599,423 of NZ_JBNDIG010000002.1, read as the reverse complement.
GCATCGTAGAACGCGGCCGGAACCGCGAAATGTTCGGCCGCCGCCAGGATCGCCGGCTCCTCGGCGCGGGCATCGAGCGAGGCGACCAGCCGCAGATCGCTGGCCACAGCACCGGCATCGGCAAGCGCGCGCTCGGCAAGGGCGATCACCTCATCGGCCGGCGTGCGACGCTCGCAGCCGAGGCCGAGCACCAGCCCGGCTCCTGCTCTTGTCGTCTGTGCAGCATGTTGGCCCGATGGCATCGGCGGCCGGCTCCCTTCGTCGGTTCTCCTTAACGAAGCGCCGGCTGGGACGAATGGTCCCGGCCGATCTGGACAGCACCGGCTGATGGCCCCCTGGCTGGGTCGGCCGCACCGGACGCTCTTTCAGTCCGCCGAAGCGGACGCCGTCGCATATCCTTCATTTTTACCGGAGCGCGAAAGGCCGGTCAAACCGGATTGCGCCATCGCCATGTCGCGTTTGAGGAACATCGTCATCCGCGCGCCCTATCGCAATGACAGCCCATCTCGGCGGCGGTGCGCGCAAGAGCGCCTCCATCCAGAAAGCCAGCGACTCAGGACAAGGCTTTGAATCTCTGCCGGTTTCGCAGTTCCGAAGCCTGCTTGAACTGCGACACCGCAACAGAAGGCTTTGCAAATCGCGCCGGGCTCTGACACAAGGCGGAAAATCCCGCCTGACATCTCCCCCTTTGAGTCCCCGCCGTGCAAGATCTCGCCTTCCACCTGCTCGCCTTCCTGTTCGTCGCCGCCTTCATTGCCGGCTTCATCGATTCGATCGCTGGCGGCGGCGGCATGATCACCATTCCGGCCATGTTGATTGCCGGCATCCCGCCCTTGCAGACGCTCGGCACCAACAAGCTGCAGGGATTGTTCGGCTCAGGCTCGGCCACGCTGTCCTATGCCCGGCGCGGCCATGTGAACCTGAAAGTGCAACTGCCGATGGCGCTGATGTCGGCAGCCGGCGCCGTGCTCGGCGCCCTGCTTGCGACCATCGTTCCCGGCGATGTGCTGAAGGCGATCCTGCCCTTCCTGTTGATCGCCATTGCGCTTTATTTCGGCCTGAAGCCGAACATGGGCGACGTCGACCAGCACAGCCGCGTCACGCCCTTCGTCTTCACGCTGACCCTGGTGCCGTTGATCGGCTTTTACGACGGCGTCTTCGGCCCCGGCACCGGCTCCTTCTTCATGCTCGGCTTCGTCACGCTTGCCGGCTTCGGCGTGTTGAAGGCGACGGCGCACACGAAGTTCCTCAACTTCGGCTCCAACGTCGGCGCCTTCGGCGTCTTCCTCTTCTTCGGCGCCGTCCTCTGGAAGGTCGGCCTGCTGATGGGGCTCGGCCAGTTCCTCGGCGCCCAGGTCGGCTCGCGCTATGCCATGGCCAAGGGCGCCAAGATCATCAAGCCGCTGCTCGTCATCGTTTCGATCGCACTCGCGATCCGGCTGCTCGCCGATCCGATGCATCCCTTGAGGATCTGGCTGGGGCTTTGAGGCGCCGGCGCGGTCGGCAAGTTCTGCGCCGTCCTAATGGGCGCGCGGGTCGAGCCTACGAGGCGCGTGGGCCACACCGGCGGGCAGAGACCGCAAGCGCACGTCGGTTCTGCAATCCTCGATGACCGGCGAGCCGGATCGACAGGGCGCGGAGAGGCTTGCCGATAAACGGCAGAACTCTCATTCCGGCGCCAAGGCACGGGCCTTTGCGAGAAGGGTTTCGTCGCCGTCGCCCAAGACTTCCAGTAGGCGCTTCATCTCGGCGCCGAACACTTTCCAGAAATTCGGATCGCCGGTTTTGATCGCCGTCGCGTTGTCGATCAGGTCGGCGAGCTTGATGGTTTTCGCCGCCGCTGGCGCCAGTGCAAGGTGCTGGCGATCCAGTTCCTTGCGCACCTGTCGGTTGCCGTGGAACGGGGTGGATATATCGGTGAGCCACGCAACCAGCGTTGCGACCTTGGGGCCGAACGCCTCCTTGATCTCCAACAGGGTCGCGTCGGTATCCTCGACCGTATCGTGAAGCAGCGCTGCGGCGATCATTTCGGGCGTATGGGGAACGCTTCGAACGATCTCCGCCACAGCAACCGGATGAACGATATAGGGCCGACCGTCATATTTGCGCTTCTGCTCCCCATGTGCTCGGGTCGCGAACTGAAGCGCACTGTTTTCGAGGTCGGTCATTTTTCTGCGTTCAACGCTGGCTTCCATCACTCAAACCCAATTCCAAGCCTTTAGAGACGAACCAGGCGACCTGCGCGTTCTAACGCGTCAGGTTGCATCGATCGGCGCGCTTGCCGGCCCGCGCGAATGTCGCGGGCGATCAACGTCTGACCGTTATGCCAAGATCGGGCGCACCGGATTTCGACCAGCACGAGCACTGTTCTCCGACCGGACCTGCGCCATAGCCGCATTCGTTGTCCCGAGTCTTGCAGAGCCGTGGGCGACGTGCTTCGGCGAGCGCCTTAGCCTTGGCTTCATCCGCGGCCCTTTGCTTGCGCGTCGTTTTGGTTTTCGGTTTCGCCTTCTGGCTGGCCGACGTTTCCTGGGCCCGTGACGCACCGCTCTTCACGGTTTGCGCCTGCCCCGCCACGCCTGATGACAAGAACAGCAAGATCGATGCGACACCAAGTGCAGCTTTGAGAGTATTCTTCAAGGTTCACCCGTATTTAGCCTGTCGACGCTCTAACATGGGTGCGGCCTCCTGCCTATACAATCGCCCGGCGGAAGGAGCAGCCATCAAGGCTCGTATTTTGCCACCCTTCCGACACGGCGGACGACGAGGACAGCCTCCAGACCTCGGCAAAAGATCCGGTAACCATGACGAAAGTCGGACAAGCCCGGCACTTGCACCTCTAGTCACTAGAGATTTCAAGATGATCCAGAATGCTTCGCCAGGCAGACGCTCACAGGGAGAGCCTACCCGGCGAACGCGCCTGTCTTGTCACTCCGCTCGCTCCAGAGGTTTCATGTCCACCACCCTTCCCGCCATGCTGATGCTCGTCGTCGGACTGTCCACGCTGGCGCTGGCGATCCTCCGCCGCGTACAATCCGGCCGCTCGCCGGTCGTGCTGACCTATGACGACGATGCCGAGGGGTTTGCGGGCAAGCTTTTCCGCCTGATCGTCGCGGCGCTGGTGATCCACCTTTTGGCGGTCGCCATGCTCCCGGCATCCGTCGATGCCGCCCTCGGACGGATTCCGGCGCTCGACACGCCCCTCCTTCACGCCGCCGGGCTGGCGCTGATGACGCTCGGCGGCGGGCTGACGATGCTGTCACAATGGGCGATGCGCCACTCCTGGAAGATCGGCATCCCTGAAAAGCAGGATACGCCGCTTGTGACCAACGGCCTCTATGCCTTCTCGCGCAACCCGATCTATGTCGGGATGGTGACCGCGCTCATCGGCACTGTGTTGGCGGTGCCTAACGTCGTCTCGGTGGCGCTGGTGCTCTCGGCCTGGATCTCGATTTCCTACCAGATCCGCATGGAGGAAACCCACCTCGCCCGCGCCTTCGGCGACGCCTACGATGCCTATTGCAGGCGTGTCCGCCGGTGGGTGTGACCTCGGAATGCCGCCGCCTCAGGCGGCAACATTGCCCGCCTCGACTGCGCGGCGTGGTCGCTCAAGGTCGATAAAATAGAGGGCCGCAAGCGCAGCCACGAGACCGGGCAACGCAAATTCCAGGAAGGAAGAGAACGAGACCACTGTAGACCCCGACATGACGTAGTCGTCGAGGCTGTGGCCCACGCCACCGGAAAACAGGAAAGCAAGGACGACCGTGATCCCCATGGCGAGCGACGTTGGGACATGCGCCATCGGCAACAAATGGCGCAGCACCAGCGCTTGCAGCGCCACGACGGCCCAGACCCTGTAGGCAATGGCCCAAGTCCACGGATCGAAGCTGCGCAACCGACCGATGAACGTGCTGTCCGGCGACGTGCCCGCTGACGGAACGAGGCCGACGAAGAGACCATAGGCAAGCGCGGCGGCAAGCGGGGCAATGAAACCGGCGACGATCAATGGCCGCACCAACGCCCATCCGTTCATTCCCGCCTCGGCTGTGACATCCGAAGGCACCAGTCCGCGGCGATCGGGAAACCAGAATGCCGTACATATCGCAGCGGACAAGGCGCCGACGAGGCCACCCAAAAGCATCGGAAAAACAATGGCGCCGGCTTCGCCATCGGTACTCGCCGGAACAAACAGAACCAGAAGCATGGCGCCGGCGTGCAAGCCGACACAAAGTGCTGCGAGCCAGGCAGAGCGGCGCCCGCGATCATAGACGAGCGTAAGCATCAATGCCGCAGCCACGGCCGCCGCAAACGAACCGCCGTAATAGACGTTAAGCGCGAGCCACAGCACTTGCTCAGGCGCGACAGGCATCGACGGACCAGAAAGGGAGTTGAGGAATAACCCCAACATCAGCGCAACGATCATGGGGCCACAGGCGGTCGTACACCAGAAGAAGCGCATGTCTGAAGCGGCCCGCCTGCCACGGTGCATACGGCCGTCGCCAATTCCAGCGTCGGTGGCTGGCAACGCGTTGCCCGTCGCCACTTTGGCCGCGCCACGGCCCTGGCGCAGGCGCCATTCCCGATACAACCACAGGCCTGCACTGGTGCTGGACGCCAGTCCACCGGCGGCAGCCGAGATAAGAAAGAAAAGAGATCCCTGGAAGACTCTGGAAACAATGCCCGCCTTGGCTGACTGCGCAACATCGGTGGGAGCCGTTTCGGCGGGGTTCCAGCTCCCGACAACGATACACAGGAGATAGGCGGCTGCGAAACCGATCACGGTTACGAAACCACACCCCGCCGACAGGACAAGAAGCTGCAAGCTCGTGCGAACAAAGCGACTGAGCGCGATTGTCAACCGCGCGCTGATCATCGCTGGCGAGGCGCACAGAAACGCGATCAAGACCATATATGCGCCAGTCTGCCCGGTCAGGGGGAAGAGGGCGCCAGTAACAATCGCCACCAATGCCACGGTAATCCATGTCGCGAAAGGAAGGTACGACCGTGCCAGACGTTCGCGCCAATCATTCGTTATCTGCATGCTGCTACCCCCCACCAGACACAACTTTTTCGTGCAGCACGATTGCTATTTGACTGAGGCGAACATTTCAAGAACATTGCGCCTGTATACACGCCATATCTGTCCGCTCTACTCTCCCCGCTAGTTAACAGTTGTAGCCCTTCCGCCGGCCACTGTTCCACCCTCAGGCGACGGCATTCTCAACTTGGAGCGACCGGCGCAAAGGACCGCGGCGGATCAGAACGACAGCCGAAAGGCCGGCAACGACGCTGGTAAGACCAAGCCCGAGGAAGGTGGCCGCCGATATCGGCACGATCTTCCGAAGAATGTCCTCGCTCAGGCTATGTGCCATTGCGCCGCCGACGAGAAAGGCTGCAAGCGAGAGGATGACGATGGCGACGCCCGGCCGGGCGGCCCTGTCTTTGAGAAACTGGTCGAGCATCATCGTCATCAAGGCCACAACCGCCCAGACCCGATAGTTCAAGACCCACGTCTCCGCCGCGCCAACCTGCCTGCCACCGTTGAACAGGTCCTGCGGCGCGATACCAAACATTTGCGCGGCGACGGCCAAAAGGCAGCAAACAAGCGCAGCCACAGTGGGTGCCGCAAAGCCGGCGATCACCAGCGCGCGCATCAAACCCCGCGCTGAGGCGGTCTGTTCCGCAGTCTGCGCACCAAGGCCACGCCGATCGGGAAACCACATCGCGGCGCAGATGGCAGCCGAAAGAGCACCGAGAAGGCCGCCGAAAAGCAACAGAAACGCCTGATTGCTGGCGGTATTGTCTGCATAATCAAACAGAAGCGTGAAGACCGCTCCGACGTGCAAGCCGATAAACAGGGCCGCAAGCCAGGCCGAGCGGCGTGAGCGATTGGATACGAACGCAAGAACCAGCACCGCGCTGATTGCGACGGCGTAAGTGCCACCGAAATAGTATCTCAGCGCCGCCCACGGTAATTTGTCTGCGCTGATCGCGTTTTGCGGCCAGAAAATCATCTCCAGAATTATCAGCGGCAGGATAACGACCAAGGGGCCGATGAGAATCGATAGCCAGAAGTAGCGTTCGTCTGCCCGCGATTGGCGGCTGCGAATGTACGGCTCGCGCGCGACAACCACCGAAGGCATCGAAGCGGCCGTCCCGCCCGGTCCGCCATCAGCGCGATTGCGTTGCACCCGCCTGTCTCGCAGCAGCCACAGCCCCAAGGTCGCCCCGGCCATGAGCGCACCTGCGACCGAGAACACCAGCAGATCGGACGCCGGTCCGTAACGCGCCAGCACCGCATAAGGCACCGCATATCCACCGGGATCCCAACTCGCAAAATACGTGGTCAGAGTGTAGACGCCGACAAAGCCGGCAACCGTGCAGAAACCACAGATGCAGGAAAGCGCCAGCAACTGCCAGCTATTGCGAACCGGTCGGCTGAACGCGACCGTCAACCGCGCCGCGACCATTGCCGGAAAGATACTGAGGAGGGGAACAATAAGCTTAAAGGGGCAGAGCGAAGCCGATGTGACGAGGTGGACGGCAGCCCAGATGACCGCCAGCGCTGCCGTCGCTGACACGGCAAAGGAAAGATAGTCCCTTTCAAGGCGCTTGCACCTATCGTCACCATCCCACATGCAGCTCTCCCACCACCCACAACCATTTCGTGTATCGGGATTGCGGCTTGATTGAGGCGAACATTAAGGGAACAAAATCACAAGAGGCAGGCGCGCAGAAATTCAGAAAACTGCGATCAACAATGCCCCTGTCGCAATGAAGGCAACGCCAAGCCAGTTCATCAGGTTGAGCTTTTCGCCGAGGAACAGCACGCCGAAGATCGCGACCATGACGATCGAGAGCTTGTCGATGGGCGCTACACGGGCGGCGTCGCCGAGCTTCAGCGCGCGGAAATAGGCAAGCCAGGAGGCGCCGGTCGCAAGGCCCGACAGCGCCAGGAACAGCCAGGTGCGGCCGGGGATTTCCGACGGCTTCTGCCACTGTCCGGTCGCCGCCACGATGGCGGCTATCACGCCGAGGATGACGACGGTGCGGATCAGCGTTGCGAAGTCGGAGTTGATCTGCGCAACCCCGACCTTGGCAAACACGGCCGTGAGCGCAGCAAAGGCCGCCGAAAGCAGTGCCCAGAACTGCCAGCTCTGGCTCATCAGAATTCCACGCCCTGCTGCGCCTTGATGCCGGAGCGGAACGGATGCTTGATCAGTTCCATCTCGGTGACGAGGTCGGCGATCTCGATCAGGTCTTCCTTGGCGTTGCGGCCGGTGAGCACCACGTGGGTCATGTGCGGCTTTTCCTCTTTCAGGAAACGCACGACCTCGGCGACGTCGATATAGTCGTAGCGCAGCGCGATGTTGATCTCGTCGAGCAGCACCATCGAGTTGCGCTCGTCGCGGATCAGTTCCTTCGCCTTCTCCCAGGCCTTTTCCGCCATCGCCACGTCGCGGGCGCGGTCCTGCGTTTCCCAGGTAAAACCTTCGCCGAGCGTATAGAACTGGCAGACATCGCCAAAGTGCTTCTCGATCAGCTCGCGTTCGCCGGTTGCCATCGCGCCCTTGATGAACTGCACGACGGCGCAGGGCATGCCATGGGCGATATGGCGGAAGATCATGCCGAAGCCGGCGGTCGACTTGCCCTTGCCCTTGCCGGTGTTGACGATGATCAGACCTTTTTCGTCGGTCTTGGTCGCCATGATCTTTTCGCGTGCCGCCTTCTTCTTCGCCATCTTCATGGCGTGGCGGGCATCGTCCTTCTCGGCCGGGGCTTCGCCGCCTACTGTCGTCTCGTCGCTCATGATCACTCCCTCGGTTCTCAAGTCGGGATGGGCAGCTGCCCTCGTCCCGCTTCGGCTCCTTCACTGAACAGCGAAACGGAACCAGGTCTTTGTTTCCAAGCAATTCCGGACGGAAAACCGCCAGCCCGGAACCGCTCTATTCGTTGCCGGCGCGACGCCGCGTTGCGGCCATGCCGATGCCGGCGAGTTCAAATCGCGCCGAGTTCGAGCGCGGGGTCCAGAGATTGCGGTCGATCGCCTCAAGGAAACGTTCGGCCAGTTCGGCAAAGGCCGCCGGGTTCTTCTCGCGCAGGAAATCCGCCACGCGCTCGTCGACGACGAATGCCTGATAGGCCGCCTCGAAATGATGGTCGCGCACGGCCCCCGTGGTCGCCGCAAACGCGAACATGTAGTCGACCGTGGCAGCGATCTCGAAGGCGCCCTTGTAGCCATGGCGCATGACGCCATCGATCCACTTGGGATTGACGACACGCGCCCTAACCACCCGGCCGATCTCTTCTTCGAGCGAGCGGATCACCGGCTTTTCCGGCCGGGAATGGTCGTTGTGGTAGATCGCCGGGCGGTGTCCGCCGAGCTGTTCGGCAGCAGCACTCATGCCGCCTTCGAACTGGTAGTAGTCGTCGCTGTCGAGCAAATCGTGTTCGCGGTTGTCCTGGTTCTGCACCACCGCCTCGATCGTGCGCAGGCGTTCTTCGAAGAGGTCGCGCTCGGCCTTGCCTTCTTCGCCGGCGCCATAGGCATAGGCGCCCCAGGTCAGATAGGCCTCGGCGAGATCGGCCTTGGTTTCCCAGCCCTTCTCGTCGATCAGCGCCTGCAGGCCGGCGCCATAGGCCCCGGGCTTGGCGCCGAAGACGCGGTAGGAGGCGCGACGTGCTGCCTCGGCCGCCTCGACGCCTTCGGCCTCCAGCCGCCGGCTTTCCGCCCGCATGCGCGCCGCGATCATGTTGTCGGCATCGTCCTCTTCCAGCGCGCCGACGGCGCGGATCGCCTTGTCGAAGAGCGCGATCTGATCCGGGAAGGCATCGCGGAAGAATCCGGAAATGCGCAAGGTCACGTCGACGCGCGGGCGGCCGAGCACCGCAAGCGGCACGATCTCGTAGCCCATCACCCTGCGCGAGACCATGTCCCAGGTGGGTTTCGTGCCGATCAGCGCCAGCGCCTGGGCGATGTCGTCGCCGCCGGTGCGCATGTTCGCCGTGCCCCAAGCCGTCAGCCCGAAGGAGGACGGCCACTCGCCGTGATCCTGCAGATAGCGGCGGATCAGCAGTTCGGCGGATTTCTTGCCAAGCTCGTAGGCCGCCGGCGTCGGCACCGCACGGCTGTCGACGGAGTAGAAATTGCGCCCCGTCGGCAGCACATCCGGCCGCCCGCGCGTCGGCGCGCCTGAGGGACCGGGGGCGACGAAGCGGCCGCTGAGGCCGGTGAGGAAGCCGGTCATCTCGGCGGCACCCGAATTGGAAATTGACGGTTTCAGGCGGGTTTCGATTTCGCCGAGCACAGCGTGCGTGTTCGTCCAGTTTTCCGGGCAGGCCAGTTCGCCGGCAACGAGATATGCGGCCAGCAACTCGATCCGCTCCACCGTATCGCCGGCGGTGCGCCAGGGGGCGTCGGAGACGTCGCCGAGGATTGGTGGCTTCGGGGCTGCCCAACTGTCGGACATGACGCAATCGAGCGGGTCGAAGGCGAGCCCCGCATCCGCTGCGATCGCCCGCTGCAGGCTCTGGTCTCCGCCCTCGCCGAGACCGCGCGGTACGCGCGCCAATGCCACGGTCAGATCCGTCAGCAAACGCCCTTCCGGCGCCACGCCGAAGATGTGCAGGCCGTCGCGAATCTGCATTTCCTTGAGGTCGCAGAGATAGGCGTCGAGCTTCTCCAGCGCCTTGTCGTCGCTGTCGCCCTTGTCGATGCCGGCATCACTGTCGAGCCCGATGTCGCGCACGAGGTCGAGGATCTGGCGGCTGAGCAGACGCAGGCGCCGCGGGTCGCCGCCGGCGGCATCGTAGTACTCGTCGACCAGCGCTTCTAGGTCCTTCAGCGGCCCGTAGGACTCGGCGCGCGTCAAGGGCGGCGTCAGGTGATCGATGATGACGGCGCTGGTGCGGCGCTTGGCCTGCGTGCCTTCGCCCGGATCGTTGACGATGAAGGGATAGATGTGCGGCAGCGGCCCGAAGATTGCCTCGGGATAACAGGTCTCAGACAGCGCCAGCGCCTTGCCCGGCAGCCATTCGAGATTGCCGTGTTTGCCCATGTGGACGATCGCCTGCGCGCCGAACTGCTGGCGGAGGTAAGCATAGAAGGCGAGATAGCCATGCGGGGGCACGAGGTCCGGCGAATGGTAGCTTTCCTTCGGGTCGATGTTGTAGCCGCGCGCCGGCTGGATGCCGACGATCACCTCGCCGAAGCGGGCGAGCGGCAGCGCGAAGGCGCCGTCGAGGAAGAAGGGATCGGCCTCCGGCGCACCCCAGCGCCCCGCGACTTGATCCTTTATCTGTTTCGGAAGCGAATCGAAGAACGATTTGTAATCGTTCAGCGAAATGCACTCGCGGATTTCGCGATCATGGCCTGCCGAATTGGTCGGGCCGGCCATCAGGTAACGCATCAGCGCGTCGCCGTCGGCGGGAACCTCGCCGACCGCATAGCCTTCCCGCGCCATGGCGCCAAGCACCTCGACGGTACCGGCCGGCGTGTCGAGCCCGACACCATTGCCGAGGCGACCGTCGCGGTTCGGATAGTTGGCCATGACGATGGCGATACGGCGCTCAGGCGGCTCTGCCCGACGCAGCTTCGCCCAGTTGACGGCAAGGTCAGCGGCAAAGCGCACCCGGTCTTCGAGCGGCTCGTGCCCGACGATATTGGCCTCGACCTTGGCGTCGTAGATCGACGCCGCCTTGAACGAGACAGCGCGAGCAAGAATACGGCCGTCGACTTCCGGCAGCGCGACGTTCATCGCCAGATCGCGCGCCATCAGCCCCTGCGGCGACGTCTCCCATTGCGCCCGCGACGAGCCGGAGAAGATCACCTGCAGGACAGGCGCACCGGTCGATTCCAGCACGGTCGGCTGGCGATCGGCCCCTGGCGACGAGACGGCAAAACCGGTGGCGTTCATCACCACGTCGGGTGCAGCTTCAGCAAAGATCGCTTGCAGCGTGCCGACGGAAACCGCATCCTTGAGGCTGGAGACGAAGACCGGCAGCGCGCGGACACCTTGTTTCGCTAACGCGTCGATCAGCGCCTCGACCGGCCGTGTCTCGCCGCTCTGGACGAGGGCGCGGTAAAAGCAAATTGCGACTGTCGGGGGTTCGAATCCCTCCCCCGCTACCATTTGCCCGCAACCTTGCTGAATGTACGCCAACCACTCCGAAACCCCGATCACGCCCTTACCCGGCCACCAGATTCCGGCCTTCAGCAGCGGCTTGGCTGGCTGCGGCTTCTCGGCACCGGTGACCAGCGCCGCGGCATAGTCGAGGAAGAGGCCGGCATTGTCGGCGCCGCCTTCGGTAAAATAGGCCCATAGGCGCTGGCGGTCGTCGGCTGCGACGGTGGAGAAAGGCTCAAGCCCCGGATCCGGCTTGTCGTCGCCCGGCAGCACCGCGATCTGGAACCGGTGGGTGACGGCGGCCGCATGCAGGGCTTCGAGCAGATAGCGGAAGTAGCTGGCGCCACCGAGTGGACGGACGACGATCAGCTTCGCATGGCGCGCCGTGCGCTCGACATAGGTGTCGACCGACATCGGGTGCATCAGGCTCATGAGGCTGGCAATGCGCAGGCTCAAGCCGCCGTCGCGGCGACCATGGGCTGCGGCGATCGAGGAGAGCTCGGTGTCGGCGGCCGAGAGGAAAAGGATATCGGCCGGCGTTTGCCCAAGGTCGATCGCTTCGTTGCCGTCGGCGATCGTTCCTTTCTGGGCGAGAAGCAGATGCATTCGTCTTGTCCGTTTGGGCAATTCCGAACGAAAACGCTAAGAGCGTTTTCCATCCGGAACTGCATCATTTCAATGCGTTAGATCATTTCATTCAAGGAACGATCTAGACGAGCGCGGTGATCGCAGCGCGCACCGCCGCCTCGTCCATGTCGTGCAGGCCGATGACGACAAGGCGCGTACCGCGCTTTTCGCCGGCGCCCCAGGCCCGGTCGTAATACTGGTCGACGCGGGCGCCGACGGCCTGGATCAGGAGGCGCATCGGCTTGCCGGGCACATCAGCAAAACCCTTGAGGCGCAGCACGTCATGCTCGGCAATCACACCCTTGAGGCGGTCAATAAAGGCGGCCGGGTCGGCGATCGCGCCAAGCTCGACGACGAAGCTGTCGAACTCGTCGTGGTCGTGCTCTTCGCCCGCCTCGTGTTCCATCTCGTGGTGCGACTTGCGGTTGGCGATATCGCTTTCCGTGCCGACACCGAGGCCAAGCAGGATGGCAGCGGCAACTTCGCCGTTCTTCGCCTCGATCATCGCAGGCTTGCGGCTGGTGCGCGAAGACACCTCGTCGCGCACGGCCTTGAGGCCGGAGGCATCGATCAGATCGGTCTTGTTGAGAACGATGAGATCGGCGGCCGTCAGTTGGTCCTCGAACAGCTCCTCGATCGGGCTTTCGTGATCGAGATTGTCGTCCTCGACGCGCAGCGCATCGACCTTGTCGTGATCGTCGGCAAAGCGGCCAGCGGCAACGGCGGCGCTATCGACCACGGTGACGACGCCATCGACGGTCACTTCGCTGCGGATATCCGGCCAGTTGAAAGCGGCGATCAGCGGCTGCGGCAAGGCGAGACCCGAGGTTTCAATGATGATGTGATCGGGACGGTTTTCACGCTCGAGCAGCTTGGTCATGGTCGGGATGAAATCGTCAGCCACGGTGCAGCAGATGCAGCCGTTGGTGAGCTCGATGATGTCGTCCTCGGTGCAGGCCTCAGCACCGCAGCCCTTCAAGACATCGCCGTCGACGCCGAGATCGCCGAACTCGTTGATGATCAGCGCGATGCGCTTGCCGTCGGCGTTCTGCAGCAGATTGCGGATCATCGTGGTCTTGCCGGCACCCAGGAAGCCGGTGATGACGGTCGCCGGGATCTTGCCCTGGTTGGCTCTCGCAGTGGTCATTTTTCAACCCTTCATTTTCAGCGGCAAACCGGCCGCGACAAAGTAAACTTCAGTGGATTTCTCCGCAACGATCTGGTGAAGCCGGCCGGCATGGTCGCGAAACTCGCGGGCCATGCGGTTCTCGGGCACGATGCCGAGGCCGACCTCGTTGGAAACGAATACGAGACGCGCCTGCGCCTCAGGCAGATACGCGGCAAGCGCGGCGAACTCCGCCGTCATGTCACGCTCTTCGAGCATGAGATTGGTGACCCACAGCGTCAGGCAGTCGATCAGGAGCACGTTGGCAGGATCGTCGATGCTTCTCAGCACGCCGACGAGATCGACCGGCTCCTCATGCGTCGTCCAGCCTTCGCCACGGCTTATCCGGTGGTGGTCGATGCGCGCGCGCATTTCGTCGTCCCAGGCGCGTCCCGTGGCGACATAATGTCGGGTGAGGCCGGACGCTTCGGCGAGCCTCTCGGAGAAGCTCGATTTGCCGGAACGGGCGCCGCCAAGAACCAGCACGGGTCCGGCGCTGAGACTGCTCATCGTCGCCGCCTCAACACGCCGAGATCAGCGGCAGGCGGCAACGGCCGTCGGGCGCGCCGCGGGCGCGTTCTTGAAAACATCTGCGAGCCAAAACAACCTCCGTGATGGCGTTGGAGACAAACGTCCCCTCGGGCGGAATGCCCATGTCGGATGGCAGGTCTCCTGGCTCACGGCGTCACGGGGCCGAACATCGCCTCGCCCTTAAGGGGCGAGGTTGCGATGTCAGGACCCGAACGGCCCGCCTCACCTTCCCGGCGTTTTCCAGTATCGTGAAAGGCGGACGATTCGTAGAAGAAGAGGCGTCCAACCCGGCTGATCACGATGCCACGCCAGTGGCTTTTCCGGCTTGATCCCCGATCTGCCCCGGCTGCCCATGCAACCGGCCGACAGCCCGGCACCAAACCCGATGGCGAACCCTGACCGTTCTACAGTCGCGGGGTCGGCTGCGATAAGGATGCCCGATTTGGGTCCATCCGTCACATTCCCAATTATTCCCCCGTGTCGCCACGACAAGGAGGAACCATCCAACAGCCGATGATTAGGAACCGGACCGCGCAAAGTCAATCGACGCATGCGACGCCTCCCCGGCCGAGTTGCGCCACGCGACGATTTGTCGAGCCGTGAACGGACGGCCGCGGCCCGCCAAGAACGGCAATGCATCCGCCTGCCTTCCACCCGTGGCTCACTCTCATTTTGTGCCAAATCGCTATCAGAATGCGCCAATGCGCCCTCAAGCTCTGGCGCACCTCTGTTCCGAGGCAAATTCGCCGGGATGATGATCGACATCCGCAAATGGTTCGGCGGTCGCGCGTTCGACCGCATGGTCCTGTGGACCGTGCGGTAATCGACCCCACGGGAGCGCTAGGCTTTCGGTTGAGGGTTGACGATCTTCAGCCAGCACGTCGCGATCACCGCTGTGGTGGAGACTGCGGCTGCGGCCAGATAAATGGCGCTCGCCCCCCAGCCTTCACCGAGGCTCCCGGACAGAAGCGTGCCGAGCCCGTAGCCGGCCCACATAAAGCTGGTAAGCCAGCCAAACGCCTCGGTTCGATCCTCCGGTCGGGCACTCAGCCCGACAGCGAGCTGGCCGAGCGCATCCCGGGCTCCGCTGAAAACCCCGGCACCGAGATAGAGCAGCAACAGAAGCCAATGGTCCGAGGTCATGCTCATCAAGATGAAAAAGCAGGCCGTCACCAGGTGAAAGGCAATCATGCCGCGCTTCACCGAAGGTTGCGCGCGCAGCGCGCCATAGAAAATGCCGCCGAAAACCTCGCCGGCAGCAAATCCACCGAGAAGAACGCCTGCCAGGGCGGCCGTGACGCTCTCCACCGCGCCAATCTGCATGGCACCAATCGTAAAGGTGTCGAGGGCAACGATCGCCAGAAGCAGCGCCAGCGGAGCGTTCGCCAGGACGGAAAACAGCCTTCGCGGACGACGCTCCGTGGCCTTCCTTGCCATGGGGCTGTTGGCGATCAGCATGTCGCCAATGACCTTTGCGACAGCGCACGACCCCACGATCATGTTTGGCGGCATCACATAGAGCAAGGCACCGACCAGGATGGGCCCGAGTATGAAGGTGCTCGAGTTGATGACTGTATCGAGCGCGTAGGCACTCGATAGATTGCTCTCGGGCACGAGATGCGGCCAGCTGGCCCGGACGACGGACCCCGATGGCGGCGTCGTGGCACCCAGGGCCGCGGCAGCCAAGAGAAGATAGGCGGCCGGCAACTCATGAACGAGCGCGAAGACCACCGCCACATAGGAAAGGGTGTGAAACCCGACGAACACAAAAAGAGTTCGCCGCGAACCGAAACGATCGACGAGGCGGCCGGCAGCGGGGGCGACCAAAGCCAAGGCAACGGCGTGCGCGAACAGGACCGCGCCCGCATCCACGACTGAGCCCGTGCTTTTCGACACCGCGATCAGAAGGGATAGGCTCAGCATCGACGTGGTCATTCGACTTATCGATGTCGCGATCACGAGACGGACGACACCATCCCCGCGCAGCACTGCAGCATAGCTCTCACCGACCATTCTTGCGTTACCTTCGTAATCCGAATAGTTAGTAACGAGTACACAACCGGACCGTTACCTGTCAAATGCAGCTTACAAGTAACTCACAACGCCAGGCCGCCTTGGCCGCGACTTTGGTGAACCTCGCACTGGACGGTCAATCGGGCGGCCGCGCCTATGCTGGCTTGACAGCCGACGCGCTGAAGCAGGCGTTTGCCGAACAGCTCAACCCATCGATGAGCAAGCGCGTTCTGCCCGTCATCGATGGCGGCGCGCGATTGCGATCGGTCGCAACGGACCTCGGCCCGGTGTTTGAGGCCGCCACGGACGAGACCGCTGCGGCGACGCTGAACCACCTGATGAAGCGCTACGCCCCTCGTCCCTATCTCGTGGCCGATGTCGAGCAACCGTACCATCTGCATTTCCATGGAGATGGCGAAACGATCATCGAGGCGCTGGCAGCCGAGTTCGTGGTTTCCCTGGCGCTGCTCATGGACAGGTTCGGCAGCCGACGCTTTGGACGGTGCCATGCGAACGGATGTGACCGCGCCTACATCGACGTGACGCGAAATGGGTCGAAGCTGTACTGCTCCGACGCGTGCACGGCACGTATGAAGATGGTCGAGTATCGCGCACGCTTGCGCAAAGGCTGAAAGGCGCGGGATCAACCCACGCGGTCTATACCCGCTCAAACACGCTGAACTGGAAGGACTGGATCGTATTTCCCGGCGTCCGGTGCTGGTGCTCGTTATGCTCGACCAGGCGGAAGGACGGCCCGACCACTT
Organism: Ensifer sp. KUDG1; assembly: GCF_050434285.1. Lineage (NCBI taxonomy): Bacteria > Pseudomonadati > Pseudomonadota > Alphaproteobacteria > Hyphomicrobiales > Rhizobiaceae > Ensifer > Ensifer sp. KUDG1. The sequence goes on along the minus strand of NZ_JBNDIG010000002.1, from coordinate 583,197 downwards.
CGGCAAGGGCTGCCGGGTCGTAGCGCACCACCGGCAGGCCGCTGCAACGCTCGGGACCAGCGGGGGCAAAGGTGGCGATGATGGCATGTCCGCCGGGCACGACGGCACCGGTCAGCCGCTCGATATAGGCAGCCCGGTCGCTGGCACCGGTGAGAAAATGAAAGGCGGCGCGGTCGTGCCAGAGGTCGTAACGGCGGTCCGGCCTCCACGTGGTGACATCGGCCGCGATCCAGTGCACGTCATCGGCGCGGATGCCGAGCCTTGCCCTGGCGGCATCCAGGGCGGCCGGCGACAGATCGAGCACAGTGATATCGCTCATGCCCGCAGCGATGAGCGCATCGACCAGCCGCGAAGCGCCGGCGCCGATATCGATCAGCGATGTCGAAGCCATCGGCGCATGCCGGCGGATGAGATCGAGGGAGACGGCAGGCGTGTCCTCAAACCAGCTGACGCCCGCCTCGCCTTTCGACTGATAGGCCTTGTCCCAATGGGCTCGTCTGGTTTCGTCCTGCATCGTGTTGCCTGCCTGGAAACGCACGACCGTGACGGGCGCTCCCACCTTCCTCCATCCATTTTACAGCGGATTGCCCGGTGACGTTGGGCGGTTTCCGTCGGGGCCTTTGCTGACACCGGCAAGCCTCCGTCGATCGCAATCGATACCGTTCTCTCGGCTAACGACCGAGCAGCCCGTCCAGCCAGCGCCGGTCAAGTACCGCCTCCAGTTCGCTCGCGACATCGTCGAGCGCCGCATCGACCGACTGGCGGTAGTTGTTGGCACCGCCTTCGATGCCGAAACTTTTCAGCAGCGCGCCGCGATAGGCGTCGCTGGTGAAGAGCCCGTGCAGATAGGTGCCCATCACCCGGCCATCGGCCGAAAGCGCGCCATCGGCGCGGTTGTCGATGCGCACGGACGGCCGATCACAGTCGGGACCTTGCGTCTTCCCCAGGTGGATTTCGTAGCCCTCGAGCGCCACATCATGCTCCAGCGACCACGCGCGGCTGTTGCGCACGGTCTTTTCCGGCGCCATCTCGGTTTCGACGTCGAGCAGCCCGAGGCCATCGACTGCGCGTTCGCCACCTTCGATGCCGAGCGGATCGGTGACGCACCGGCCGAGCATCTGGTAGCCGCCGCAGATGCCGATGACCCGGCCGCCGCGCCGCACGTGGCGTTGAAGGTCGCGGTCCCACCCTTGAGCGCGGAAATCGATGAGATCGCCGATGGTGGACTTCGACCCGGGAATGACGACGAGACCAGCATCCGAGGGAATGGGACTGCCCGGCCGCACGAAGACGAGGTCGACTTCCGGCTCGGCCGCCAGCGGATCGAGATCGTCGAAATTGGCGATGCGCGACAGCACAGGCACTGCCACCTTCAGGGCCCGCCCCTCGCCGCGCGTCAGCTTCTCCAGCACGACGGAATCTTCCGCCGGCAGCCGTGCCGCCGCCTTCAGCCAGGGCACGACGCCAAAGCAGGGCCAACCGGTGAAGCGGTTGACAGCGGCAATGCCGTCGTCGAACAGCGTGACGTCGCCGCGAAACTTGTTGATGAGATAGCCGGTCACCATGCGCCGGTCTTCCTCCGGCAGGATCGCATGCGTGCCGACCAGCGAGGCGATCACCCCGCCACGGTCGATGTCGCCGACAAGCACGACCGGTACGTCGGCGCGCGTGGCAAAGCCCATGTTGGCGATGTCGCCGGCACGCAAGTTGATTTCGGCCGGCGAGCCCGCGCCTTCGACCACCACGAGATCGGCACCGGCCGCTATTTGTTCGAAACTGTCCATCACGGCGCCGAGCAGCTTGGGTTTCAGCGCCTGATACTCCCGCCCCCGGGCCTGCCCGGCCACCTTGCCCTGGACGACGATCTGGCTGCCGACATCGGATTGCGGCTTCAACAGAACCGGGTTCATGTGCACGGACGAAGGCACGCGTGCCGCCAGCGCCTGCAGCCATTGCGCCCGGCCGATCTCGCCGCCGTCGTCGGAAACGGCGGCGTTGTTCGACATGTTCTGCGGCTTGAACGGACGGACCTTCAGGCCCTGGTTGGCGGCAAGCCGGCAGAGCCCCGCCACCAATACCGATTTTCCGACATCCGAGCCGGTTCCCTGCAACATGATCCTGCGTGTCATGCGGCCATCGGTAACACTGAAACGATGAGCGGCAAAGGTCTGTTTCGACACGATTTCGCCGCAATTGACAAAGCCCTTTCACGCATTGTTTCGCGCTTTCGCAAGGCTTGTCGAAAATGTCGCGCCCGGTAGCCAGAATGCGACATGGCGTGGCGAGTTTGGCATTCATTTTTTTGCAGCGCACACCTATATCAACGGCATAGCAACACGCCCCGGAGGATAGGCCTCCGGCCTCTCAAGGTTCACGTCCATGCTGTATATTTTCAGCAAGCCCAATTTCGTTCAGATCGCCTGGAACTCCAAGGTTCCGTCCAGCCAGTCGCGCGTGCGCAACCTCGTCGTCGACGCGCCCTTCGGTCCGCTCGGCGTCATCCGCACGTCGAACGTCGGCTAAGGCCAGCGATCGGGGCGAATGCCCCTTCGAGCTCTCCTCCCAGAGCCTCCTCCACCGCCCCCCTCCGGGGCGGTTTTTTTATGCCTAGCATTGGCCCTGAAATGCGAAGGCCGCATCAACCTCGCCAAGAGGGATGCGGCCGCCAAAATACGCCTGGTCACTTCGGAAAAACACACCGAAGGTTCGCTCAAAGTCCGGGACGCACAAACCTGATCCGGACCGGCGGCAGTCCCCCGCCGCGAGAAGAACAATTAGCTGGACATCGTTACCGGATGGTTATTGAGGATTTAACCAAAGATGAATTCCGGACTTTTTTGTAAATTTTTCGCGACATGCGCGCCATTTGGCATGACGCAATCACGACAGGAAACGTCAGGATCTCGACAGGGTTTTGAGGTCGGTGGCGCCCAGCGCCATTTTTTGCGGCAAGAATTGTCGCTATTGCTTAAATTCGGGGTCCCTCACCTACAAAATGCGCGCTCCCGCGATGTCGCAGACAGAACGCGCGAGACCCCGCGCCTCCCGGTCAACCGATTGAAGAGGTTGATTTCTCAGCGAGAAACCTTAGGCTTGGCTTGCGGTATAAGAGGAGATTGGCTGGCGACAGGGTTCCGCGGCCAGGGCTGAAAACGAACTCCCGCACCGTCCGCAGCAAGGGTGAACCTTGGCTTGATTGATGCCGAACCCCCGGCTGCATCGTTGTTTCGGGTGACGGAGGATGTGTCGCGTCCGCCGTGGACTCCCGTTTGGATCTTGGCTGCAAAATAAGACTGGGAGGTCTTGCAACATGAAGAAACTCCTCGCTTCCACCATTCTCGCCGCTGGCCTTTACGCCATGGCGGGTTCCGCGCAGGCCGCGGAATGCGGTGAAGTCAGCATTGCCGAAATGAACTGGGCTTCCGCCGGCGTTGCCGCCCAGGTGGACAAGTTCATCCTGGAAAACGGCTACGGCTGCACGGTGACGCTGGTCACCGGCGATACCATGCCGACCTTTGCCTCGATGAACGAGAAGTCTCAGCCGGACATGGCGCCCGAACTCTGGGTCAACGCCGTGCGCACGCCGCTCGACGCCGCGGTCAAGGAAGGCCGCCTCATCGAAGCCGCCAAGATCCTCAGCGAAGGCGGCGTCGAGGGCTGGTGGATTCCCAAATTCCTCGCCGATGCGCACCCGGATATCAAGACGGTGCAGGACGCGCTGAAGCATCCGGAACTCTTCCCGGCGCCCGAAGACTCGTCGAAGGCCGCCGTTCACAATTGCCCGTCGGGCTGGAATTGCCAGGTCTCGACCGCCAATCTCTATCGCGCGCTGAACGCCGAGAAGGACGGCTTCCTGCTGGTTGACACCGGCTCGGCCGCCGGCCTCGACGGCTCGATCGCCAATGCGTTCGAAAAGAAGACCGGCTGGCTCGGCTACTATTGGGCACCGACCGCCATCCTCGGCAAATACGAAATGACCCGCCTCTCCTTCGGCGTCGATCACGACAAGGCCGATTGGGACGCCTGCACCGCCGTGCCGGATTGCCCGAACCCGAAGGTCAATTCCTACCCGGTTTCCGACGTTTACACCGTTGTGACCAAGTCCTTCTCCGAAAAGGCCGGCGTCGCCATGGATTACGTCAAGGCGCGCAAGTGGGACAACGGCACGGTCAACAAGGTTCTTGCCTGGATGGACCAGAACCAGGGCACCAACGAGGACGGCGCCAAGCACTTCCTCGCCGAGTTCCCTGACATGTGGACCCAGTGGGTGAGCCCGGAAGTGGCCGAAAAGGTCAAGGCAGCGCTCTGATCGAAAGTGACGGCAGGCGGACCGCCGAATCGGCCGCCTGCCCGTTTCGGCTTTGATGCCGGGACAGGGAACGATGGGGCGTCCTTGCGGGTTTCGTTTGAACGTTCATCGTCCCAGAGGCGGCGAACCACGGGCCTTCGCGTCGCTATCAGGTAAGCGGACGCCACATTTCGCTGCCACAGTTTAAGTGCCGGGACCCAAAGAGGTCACCCAAGTGTGCGCCGTCATCGACCCGTTCGATGACGAGACGCGGCCGGCTTTAAAAAAACTTCCGGCCAAGAAGGGGAAACAAATGGCCTCCATCTGCAGTGTCTTGCCAGCGTTGCTTTGCAAGTTCCCTGCCATTGACGAGAGCACGATCCGGCTCGCCCGCAAGGCTGTCGACGATAGCTTCAAGGGCTTCGTGCGATCCTATGGCAACGCCATCGACACGGTGGTCCAGCCGCTTCAATGGTTCCTGAACTACCTCGAAAGCCTGTTCGTCGGTTCGCCCTGGATCGTGATCCTGGCCGTGATGATCGCGATCGTCTATTTCGGCAGCCGCAACATCAACGTCACCATCGGGACGGCGCTGTCGATGATCGCCATCGGCCTCGTCGGGCTTTGGAACGACACCATGGTCACGCTCGCCATGGTCACCGTCTGCACGCTGATCTCCATCCTCATCGGCATTCCGATCGGCATCCTGATGGCGCGCTCGGACCGGGTCCAGGCCTTCGTCAATCCGATCCTCGATGTCATGCAGACGATGCCCAGCTTCGTCTACCTGATCCCGGTCGTCATGATCTTCGGCATCGGCAAGGTGCCGGGCCTGATCGCCGTCGTCATCTATGCGGTGCCGCCGATGATCCGGCTCACCAATCTCGGCATCCGCCTCGTCGACAAGGAAGTGCTGGAAGCGGCCGACGCCTTTGGCTCCTCGACCTGGCAGAAACTGAAGAACGTGCAGATGCCGCTGGCGCTGCCGACCATCATGGCCGGCATCAACCAGACGATCATGATGTCGCTGGCGATGGTCGTCGTCGCATCGATGATCGGCGTTGGCGGCCTTGGCAAGAACGTGCTGCAGGCGATCGCCAACCAGTTCTTCACCGTCGGCTTCCTCAACGGCTTTGCCCTTGTCGGTATCGCCATCATTTTCGACCGTACCAGCCAGGCCTTCGGCAAGCGGCTGCAAAAGCACTCGGAGGTTATTCATGGCTAGTCACGCGATCGAGGTGAAGAACCTCTACAAGATCTTCGGCCCCCGCGGCGTCGACTTCGTCGATGCCGTCAAGAAAGGCATGGGCAAGGCCGAGCTCAACGAGCAGCACGGCCACGTGCTCGGCCTGCAGGACATCAACATCTCCATGCCCGCCGGCAGCGTCATGGTGGTCATGGGTCTCTCGGGCTCCGGCAAGTCGACGCTGATCCGCCATATCAACCGGCTGATCGACCCGACATCAGGCGAAGTGCTCTATGACGGCGTCGACGTCTGCAAGATGAACGACAACGACCTGCGCGAATTCCGCCGCCACAAGACGGCGATGGTGTTCCAGAAATTTGCGCTGCTGCCACACCGCACCGTGCTCGACAACACGGTCTACGGCCTCGAAATCCAGGGTGTGGATCGCAAGGAAAGCGAGAAGCGTGCCCGCGGCTGGATCGAGCGCGTCGGTCTCAAGGGCTTCGAGAACCATTATCCGAACCAGCTTTCGGGCGGCATGCAGCAGCGCGTTGGTCTCGCCCGCGCACTCACCAACGATGCCGACATCCTGTTGATGGACGAAGCCTATTCGGCGCTCGATCCGCTGATCCGCGTCGACATGCAGACGGTGCTGCTCGACCTGCAGAAGGAACTGAAGAAGACCGTCGTCTTCATCACCCACGACCTCGACGAGGCGCTGCGCCTCGGCGACAAGATCGCGATCCTGCGTGATGGCCGCGTGGTGCAGCAGGGTACTGGCCAGGAAATCGTGCTGTCGCCGGCCGACGACTACATTACCGCCTTCGTCAAGGAAGTGAACCGCGGCCGGGTGATCAATGTCGAGACCATCATGCGGCCGATCTCGGGCAATGCCGAAGGCGTGCCGCTTGTAACCGGAACGGTGCTGGAATCGGCTGCCCGCACCATGACGGCCGCCCGCGTTGGCGTTGCCCATGTGGTCGATGAAAACGGCCGCCCGATCGGCGCCCTCGACCTTTCGACGGTCATCGCCGCGATGGTGACGCCGGTCAGCCACGAGGATCGCGCTGCGGCGTGAGACTTGGCCGAATTCAGCTGAGACCGGCGCTTGCCCCTCATCCGCCTGCCGGCACCTTCTCCCCGTTTTGACGGGGAGAAGGCATTTGCGGAGAGGCCGCAATCCCTCCAGCAAGATCTTGTGAATCGCCAGGCCAGGTTCTGGCGGCCCGCGACAGTGCTCGTCCCCTCGCCCCGCCTGCGGGGAGAGGGTTAGGGTGAGGGGCTGCGGGGAGAGGGTTAGGGTGAGGGGCAAACCTTCACGCTCATCGCCGAGCGGAACGGGCAGACGACGGCGCCTCGAGAAAAGAGCCTAGCCGCCTGACAAGACAGTTCGTGCGATCAGTTCGTCGTGGTCGTCGCTGCCGCCGCGGCCGCGGGCTCGGCGATGCTGGCAGCGCTTGCGTCTTCCTTCGGCGGCAGGAACTTGTCGAGCAGCGCGATCATGTCGTCGTCGCGCGACTGCGCCGTCTTGCCGCCCATGACGACGGCGACGAGGCGGGTGTCGCCGCGCTTGGCAGAGGTTACGAGATTGTAGCCGGAAGCATCGGTGTAGCCGGTCTTGATGCCGTCAACGCCCTCGTAGCGCTTCATCACGCCGTTGTGGCCGCGCAGCTTCATGCCGCGAAACTCGATCGTCTTGTTGGAGAAGAGCTGGAATTCCTGCGGGAAGTCGCGCATCAGCGCAAGGCCGAGCGTTGCCATGTCGCGCGCGGTCGTCACCTGCGCCGGATCCGGAAGGCCGTTGGCATTCTTGAACACCGTGCTGGTCATGCCGAGCGTCCGGGCCTTGCTCGTCATCATCTGGCCGAAGGCCGCTTCCGTTCCGGCCAGTTGCTCGCCGATGACGACGGCAGCATCGTTGGCCGAAAGCACGACCATGCCCATGACGGCTTCACGCACGGTAATCTGGCGTCCGGCGCCGACAGCGAGCTTGAACGGCTCCAGGCTGTTTGCGCGCTCGGAAACCGTCAGCTTCTGGTCCCATTGCAGGGTGCCGTTGCGCAGCGCTTCGAACGCGAGATAGATCGTCATCATCTTCGTCAGCGAGGCCGGGAAGTTCAGCTCGTCGGCATTGTCGGCCTCGAGGATCGAGCCGGTGTCGGCGTTGACGACAAAATGGGCCTGCCCGGCGGCGGCAAAGGATGCGCTGCCAAGCAGCAGGCTCACGGAGACCGCGGCGGACGCGACCATACGGATAAGGGACTGCATATCGTGTTTTCTCGTTTCGACGCTATCGAACGACCTCGGGACGAAAATCGTGATCGAATTATGGAAGACGGACCGCGAAATACGGCAAGGCCGCGTTTTCCACACGGCCGATATACCCTAGCCTTTTAAGGGCCCGGCGACCGGGCGGCAAGCACCTGCGGCAATCGGCGCGCAAATAACAGGGCCAGCGACGCCGCGACGACCTATCCGGGCCGAGCGGCCCGCCCGCCGTTTCACCGAGGTTTAACCTGATTGCGCCAAGGTGCGGATCTCCCACGGCCGGCCATGCCCGAACGGCAGGACGGCCCGGGGCCATGATCACCGATGCCGAACCGCGTCCCAGTCATTCGTTTTAAGCCGCCATGCACCCGAACACCGCCACGGCAGATACCTCCACCGCGCGCCAGCGCGTGCCGGAGGCGTTCGATGCCGGGCTGGCGGAACTCGTCAACGGCCTTGCCGCGCTGCTCTCGGGCCTTGGCCTGTTCCTCATCGTCTTCACCCTGATCCCGTTTCAGGGCACGGTGACGACGGATCCGAACGCGGCGAACGAAGGCAACATCATCAACCAGGTCGGTTACCTGGTGCTGGGCGCCGTCTATCTCTTTGCCATGCTGCTCACCGTCGATCGGCGGGTGCTCGCCCGCCTCGTCTCTCCGGCCTGGATCGCGATCTTCACCATCGCCTACCTCTCCTGCCTGCAGTCCTACGACCCGGCGGCTTCGGCCCGCGGCCTGACGCTCAGCCTCGTCGCCATGATCATGGTGGCGGGCGTGCTGGTGCTGCCGAAGAGCGAGCGCGATTTCGTCAATGCCGGCGCCAATGCGATCCTGCTTCTGATCCTGATCGACTATGCCGCTCTCTTCGTGGCGCCCGACCGCGCCATCCATTCGGCCTTCGGCGACGAGCCCTGGCACGCCGGCTTCTGGCGCGGCCACCTGCTGCACAAGAACGTCTCGGCGCCGGTCTTCTCCATCCTCTGCATGTTCGGCATCTACTGCCTGCGCGCCGGCGCGCCGCTTCGCGGCTGGGCGATCACCCTGCTTGCCGCAAATTTCGTGCTGCACACGGGGTCGAAGACGACGATCGGTTTCCTGCCGATCGCGATCGGCCTCGTCCTTGCCGGTCGTGCGGTGCGCAGCCCGGGGCTGATGATCCTCGCACACCTCGCCATGTCGGTGCTGGTCTTCGGCCTGACGCTCGGCACCATCTATTCCGACACGCTGCTCTCAATCACCAAGCTGCTGCTCGACGATGCGACCTTCACCGGTCGCGACGACATCTGGAAATTTGCGAGCGCCAGCATCGCCGAGCGCCCCTGGCTCGGCCAGGGCTATGCGAGCTTCTGGCTCTCGCCGGTGATCATGGGCATGGAGGCGAATTTCGAGGCGAGCTGGGACGTGCGCGGCATCGTTACCGGCCACAACAGCTATCTCGATGCGGTACTGATGTTCGGCCTGCCCGGCGGCATCCTCATGACCGCGCTGCTCTTTATCAAACCGCTCTTCGACTATGCGCGGGCCTATCGCCGGCCGCAGGGCCGCATCTTTGCCGATTTCTGCGTCATGGTGGTGATCTTCATGACCTACAACGCCATGCTCGAAAGCTTCTTCTTGAACCGCGCCGATCCGATGTGGCTGCTGACGGCGCTCGCCGTCTTCGGCCTTGGGCTCGCCGGCCGCATGAGCATGCGCGCCGAACCGGAAACCTCCCATCGCTGAACGCTTGCCAAGACATAAAGATATCTTTATATCTTGCTGCAACTTCTCCCGAGCGGGTCGAGGAAAAGTGTTTGCGGTTTTCCGCCCGCGACCCGCTCGGACTTGTTAAAACCGATCACGTTCACGATCCTAGGTCGGCCCGACCCAGGATCGTCGTGATCTACCCGGGAAAAACCGATGACCGCAGCATCCAATGCCCTTTCCGCTCTGCTTGCCGAAAAAGGCGTGCTTCTCGCCGATGGTGCCACCGGCACGTCGCTCTTTGCCATGGGCCTCGAGGCCGGCGAAGCGCCGGAACTCTGGAACGAGACGAAGCCGGAGAACATCACCAAGCTGCACCAGGATTTTGTCGATGCCGGCGCCGACATTATCCTCACCAACACCTTCGGCGGCACCCGCCATCGCCTGAAACTGCACCAGGCCGACGACCGCGTGCATGCGCTGAACAAGCGCGCCGCCGAGATCGCCCGTGCCGTTGCCGACAAGGCATCGCGCAAGGTCATCACCGCCGGCTCCGTCGGCCCGACCGGCGAGTTGCTGATCCCGCTCGGCGCGCTTTCCTATGACGATGCGGTTTCAGCCTTTGTCGAGCAGATCGAGGGCCTGAAGGCCGGCGGCGCCGAAGTCGCCTGGATCGAGACCATGTCCTCGCCGGACGAAATCCGTGCTGCCGCCGAAGCTGCCGCCAAGGTCGGCCTTCCCTACGTCTATACCGGCTCGTTCGACACCGCCGGCAAGACGATGATGGGCCTGCATCCGAAGGACATCCATGGCGTTGCGACCGACTTCGGTGACGGCCCGGTCGCCGTCGGCGCCAATTGCGGCGTCGGTGCCTCCGACATTCTTTCCTCGCTGCTCGACATGACCGAGGCCGCACCCGGCGCGACCGTGATCGTCAAGGGCAATTGCGGCATTCCGGAATTCCGCGGCTCCGAGATCCACTATTCCGGCACGCCGCCGCTGATGGCCGAATATGTGCGGCTTGCGGCCGATGCCGGCGCCAAGATCATCGGCGGCTGCTGCGGCACCACCTGCGACCACCTCGCCGCCATGCGTGTCGCGCTCGACGAGCATGTGCGCCGCGAGCGCCCGACGCTCGAACTGATCATCGAAAAGATCGGACCGTTGCGCAACAAGACCGCCAACGAAACGGCGGCCGCACCCGCCCGCGAGCGCCGCAGCCGCCGCGCCTGATCAAGCCAGGCACGGCAGACCAACAAGCAAACGCCCCGGTATCGAGAGATCCGGGGCGTTTTCGTTTGCGCGTCGATGTGGCGGCTGTCCCTAAAGGGCGGCGTTGTCGAAGGCTTTGGCGTCCGTTGCCCGCTCGGCCACGGGCCTGCCTTTCGCCGCCTCGATGAAGGCGCGGTAGAAATCGAAGGCGCGCCCCATCTGGCGGGAGCCTTCCTTGGAGAAGTGCCCAAAATCCTCGAAGAGCGCGACGCCCTTGTCCTCGATCTTGCAGCTGTCGTCGTCGCAGAGATAGTCCATGAAGCTGACGACAGGATACTCGTCGGCGATATCCGCAACCACGTTCAGGACATCGCGGTCATATTCGCGAACGGTCTTCAGTGCCGGCTCGCATTGCTGGTCCGACAGGGCGAGCAGACGGGCTCTTGCGACGCAGAGCCCGGTATCGCGGCCATCATGCGGCGTCGGCGCGACGAAGACGGGATCGAAGCCGTTCGAACGCAGCCAGGCAAACGTTGCCCGCAGGCCGTCGATGAGAAGCTTTGTCTCGGTCGTCACTTCGTTGCGGCCGTCGACCAGCACCTTGTCTTCCTTCAGGTACTGGCTGAGCTGCGAGGACAGCACGACGTAGCGGATCGACCGGTTCGCGAGCAGAAAACGGCGGACCTCTTCGTTGTAGCGGGCGCAATCGTCGGACCAGTCGCGACCGAGCCGCGGCATGATCGGCGACAGGTTCAAAAACGGCCCGCAATTGTTCTTGGCAAGCTGCACCAGCCGCACGTCCGGCTTCGACGCGATGATGCCGTCGACAAGGTGCCGAGCGAAAGAGTCGCCCCAGACGGCGACCTCGGGTTCTGGACTTGAGGCGCAGCGCAAGTCGGCGACGGCGTCGCATTTCTTGCCGAGGCCGACGCTCGGCTCCGAGAGTTGCGCAAGCGCGCGGTTCCTGGCAGCGAGGCCGTCGGAACCGTCGAGCGTGAAGCCGAAGGCGATCGCGACCGATCCGGCGGCAAATGTCGCGCCGAAGACCGCGCGGCGGCTGAAGCGGCCCGGCTTGCGGAAGGGCTGCTCGACAAAACGCCAGCTGAGATAGGCAAGCGCGAAGCAGAGCGCGACCAGCAGTGCGTAACCTTGAGCCGGGATTTCCTCGATCGCCCTCAGCCGCGCAAAGGCAAAGACCGGCTGGTGCCAGAGATAAAGGCTGTAGCTGATGAGCCCGATTGCGACCAGCGGCTTCAGCGACAGTAACCGACCAACGACGGTATCGCTGCGGCCGAAGGCCAAAACCAGCGCCGTGCCCAGCACCACCGGCACGGTCGTCCAGCCGGGATAGAAGGCCGATTCCACCACGAAGACATAGCTCGCGACGATCGCCAGCAGACCGAGGCCTGAGAGAAGCTCACGGCTGCCTTTCGAAAGATCGAGCTTTTCGACGCCGACGAGCGCAAGCAGCGCGCCGACGCCAAGTTCCCAGAAGCGGCTTGGCAGCAGGTAGAAATTCGCGGCCGGGTCCAGGTTCGCAAAGATCTGCGTTGCCGCAAAACTCAGCAGCACGAGCGCCGCAACCACCTTCAGCAGCGTTGCCTGCGAGTAGCGGTGAAGGAGCAAGAGAAGCAGCGGGAAGACCAGATAGAACTGCTCCTCAACCGCAAGCGACCAGGTGTGCAGCAGCGGCAGCAGCGCGGTGCTTGGCGCAAAATAGCCGGTCTGGTCCCAGAAGAAGAAGTTCGAGGCGAACAGGTTCACCGCGTAGAGGCTCTTGCCGAAGCTGTTGAGCTCTCCCGGCAGCATCCACATCAGCGCGAAGGGGACGGAGACGGCGCAGACCAGCAGCAGCGCCGGCGCCAGGCGGCGGGCACGCCGCTCGTAGAAACGGGCGATGCTGAAGTTTCCGTCGCCGATTTCGCGCTGGATGATGGCGGTGATGAGGTAGCCGCTAATGACGAAGAAGACATCGACGCCGGCAAAGCCGCCAGAGACAAGGCCGAAACCGGCATGGAACAGCAGGACCGGGACGACGGCAAGCGCGCGCAGTCCATCGATTTCGGGTCTGTATCGCATCAGCAGAGGAAACACTCGGGTGGCGGGGGCCGCTCGTTAACACAATCTTGACAATGGAACCATTGTCGCGCGGTCCGTATCCACATGCGTGCGTTCTAAAACGCCGGGGCATGTACCCCGGAGCGGGACCTGCGGTAACAGGCAGGCCGAAGATGGCGACACTGGGGCTATCGGCGAATATGCCGGCGCCAGGCTTCGAGCCCGATCTCGATATCCTTGCGGCCGAAACCGACGCGGAAGCGATCGGTCGCGACCGGCAGCAGGTCGGAGACGAAGAGGCTCGACGGCAAGAGCAGCACGCCCGCCTCCTCCACCAGCCCCCGGCAATGGCTCTCAACGCCATCGGCGCCGAGATACCGGGCAAAACCGACGCAGCCGCCGTCCGGCGCACGCCATTCATAGAGGTCGGGGAACTCGGCAAAGAAGGCACCGAGCTTCTCGAGATTGGCGGCGACCAGCGCCCGGTTGCGATCAAGGATAACGGCACGCCCCTTGAGTGCGATCGTCGCCAGCACTTCCGACGGCCGCGAATTGCAGATCGACAGGTAGTGCTTCATCTTCTCCATGCGCTCGAGAAGCGCATGATCGCGGCAGGCGATCCAGCCGATCCGGAGACCCGGAAGCCCGTAGGCCTTGGACATGACGTTGAGCGAGATTCCACGCTCGAAAAGTTCCGCCGCCTGCGGCAGGCGTAACGAGGCGTCGCGCTCCAGACCGCGATAGACCTCGTCGCTGAAGAGATGGATGCCGCGCTCGGCGCAGAGCGGGGCGAGCGCCGCAAAGGTCTCCTGGTCGGCAATCGCGCCGGTCGGGTTGTTGGGGAAGTTGACGCAGATCAGCTTCGTGTTTGGCTTCAGCGCGGCGCGCACGTCGGCAATATCGAGCCGCCAGTTGTTTTCCGGGCGAAGCGGCACGCCAGTGACCGCGCCGGCGATCGTCACCGGCAGGGTCTCCATCGACTGGTAGTTCGGCACCGTCACGATCGCATGGTCGTCAGCCCCGAGCAGCGCCAGCATGGCGCAATAAAGCCCCTCCTCCGCGCCGGCAAAGCAGAGGATATCGGCAGCCGTCAGCCCTTCATAGGTCGCAGCGATCGCTGCTCTCAGCGCCGGGGCGCCATAGGTCTCGGTATAGCCGAGCGTGATGTTGTCCCAGGCGGCGCGGTCGTCATCGTCGGCGAGCGCCAGAAGATCGCGCATGCTGGTCGTCTGGCTGTCGCTCGCGGTCATATGGTGGCGGGCGCTGAACTCCCAGCGGGAGAAATGGGTTTCGAGCCGGAAATCGGGCAAGGTCGTCATCGATAGTTCCTCCTCGCGCGGCTGAGACGCACGCGAACGGTTATGGGTCAGGCAAGCCCGGAGAGCCGCGAAGCGGTCTCCGTCCGAAATATTGCGCGCAGCAATCAGGGCGCCTCGCCGCGGGCGGCAGCGAGATAATTGTAGATCGAGGCGCGCGAGGCGCCGATGAGGCCCGCAAGGTGATCGACGGCGTTGCGCGTCTGGAACAGCCCGCGTTCGTCGAGCGCTGCCACCAGCGCCACCCGATCGCCGCGCTTGAGCGCCGAAAGCGCCAGCCCCCGCTCCTTCAGCCAGCCATGCAGCGTCGCGTTGATCTCCTCGCGCCAGTCGCGCGAAAACAGTGCCTGCGGCTTGGGCTGCTCGGCACCGGCAAAAGCAGAAAGCAGCTTCACCGCCTGATCGATCATCGACATGTCGAGATTGATGCAGAGCAGACCGATCGCCTCTCCCGCGCCGTTGCGCAAAACGGCCGAGATCGACTTGAAGCGCCGGCCATCCGCACCGGTCTTCTCATAGGGACCGAGCACCGCGTCGGTGCTGCCGAGGGCTGCGAACTCCTCTTCGATCAGCGAATCCTCGCCGACCGCCCGGCCGGAAAAGCCGTTCCAGATCCCCGCGATCGTACCGGTCTTCAGGTCGTGCAGCACCACTTCGCCATGCGGGTAAAGAAGCGCGCTGATTGCAGCCGCGGTCGGCGCGTGCGTGGCAAGGATGGAGGCGAAGGCGGGTGCAATGGTCATGGGCCGCATATGCCCACACTTGGATTATTTGTCAATATTGGACTATATGTTCAATACCTGCATATTCGCCACCGCTTGCACACCCGTGACCGCTGGCCTATCCCCGATGGAAGAGAGATTCGCTGCTGCCTGTTTCCGCCGCCAAAGGACGAGATCGTGCAGCAGCTCAACGTGCCACAGCGCCCCTTTGCGTCTCGCAGAACGCACCGCGCGGCCGCAGACGGGAGACAGTGACATGAACGCCGGCCCAGCCTCCTTTCCCGACCGGGACACCGTCGCCGAAAAATTCGGGACTTTCAGCGAAGCCGAGCAGTCCTTCCTGCGCCTGCTGATGGAAAATCCCGAGCAGGACGAGCGACTGATGGACGGGCTCTACCGCCACCTCGACATTTCCTCGGAGGCGAAGTTCCTCAATTCTCTGAAGCTCGAAAAGCTCGGCCAATGGCTCGGCAGCCATGCCCCGGCGCGGCTGCAGATGCGCCTGATGGAAGCCGGCCGCTCCAGCCAGCATGCAGCCTACCAGGCGTTCAAGGCGGGCCTGTCGAAGGCCGGTGGGCTGGATCGCGCCTTTCCGAAGGCGTGAGACGACAGGGGATCGACGCTCGCACGTGAAGTGTGCCCCTCACTGTCCTGCCGGACATCTCTCCCCGCAAGCGGGGAGAGAGCCGCTGGGCGCCCCTTGGGTGCCAGATCGCAGGTGTTAATTCATCTTCGCTGCGATCGACGCTCGCGCCTGAGGCATGCCCCTCACTGTCCTGCCGGACATCTCTCCCCGCAAGCGGGGAGAGAGCCGCTGGACGCACGCTCCACGGACAGACCTCAACGTCAGGAGCAGTCTGAGCCTTCACGTGGGCGAAACGGTCGCCGCTTGTCCCTTCTCCCCGTCATGACGGGGAGAAGGTGCCGGCAGGCGGATGAGGGGCACGCCCTCGCCGCGGGGGCTTCCTCAGCTCATTTCCCGGAACCGCTGAGCCCCTTGGCCAGCCGCACCAGATTGACGAATTCGCCGCGATAGCCGAACGGATCGGTGCCCTTGGCGGCTACGGCGAGATCGATGACTGAGTCATAGGAATAGTCAGCGAGCGCCGTCACCCCTGCAAGCTTCTGCCCGAAGGCGGCCACGGCCACCGAGAAGCGGACATCATTGGACGCCTCGGCAAGCGACGGCACCGCATTCGTCTCGGTCACCGGCGTGGTGATCAGCTCGCTCGCATCACCATCCGGCTTCTTGTAGCGGATCTTCAGAAAGGCGAGCTCGCCGCTGTTTCCTGTCGCTTCAGCCGCCGGCTTTTCCGCCGTCGCATAGCGCAAGTCGTCGTTCAGCACCGCCGGGCTGCCCTTCGGCGTCACCTCGTAGATCGCCGTCACGCTGTGACCGGAACCGATGTCGCCGGCGTCCACCTTGTCGTTGTTGAAGTCCTCGCGCTTCAAGGCGCGTGTCTCGTAGCCGATCAGCCGGTATTCGGCGATCGCCGCTGGATTGAACTCCACCTGCAGCTTGACGTCCCTGGCGATCGGGAAGAGCGAAGACCCCGCCTCCTCCACCAGCGTCTTCTGCGCCTCGGCCAGCGTGTCGATATAGGCGGCCGTGCCGTTGCCGTTCTGGGCGATCGTCTGCATCAGCGCGTCGTTGTAGTTGCCACGGCCGAAGCCGAGCACCGAAAGGAAGATGCCGCTCTTGCGCTTCTCCTCTATCAGCCGCTTCAGGTCCTCGTCGCTCGACGGGCCGACATTGAAGTCACCATCCGTCGCCAGCATGATGCGGTTGACCCCGCCCTTGACGAAGGCCTTCTCGGCAAGCCCGTAGGCCGCGTCGATGCCTTCCGCGCCGGCGGTCGAGCCGCCCGGCTGCAAGGTATCGATGGCAGCGAGGATCTTCGCCTTGTCCTTGACCGCCGTCGGCTCAAGCACCGTCCCGGCGTTGCCCGCGTAAGTGACGATCGAGACCGTATCCTCGGGCTTCAGTTTCTCGACCAGCAGCCGGAATGCGCCTTTCAGGAGCGGCAGCTTGTCCGGCTCGTCCATCGAGCCGGACACGTCGATCAGGAAGACGAGGTTCGCCTTCGGCGCTTCCGCCGGCACGACGTCGTAACCCTTGATCGCCACATGCATCAGCCGCGTGCCACCATTCCAGGGCGTCGGCGTCAAAGTCACCGTCGCCTTGAAGGGCTCGGCAGCGCTCGCAGGCCGCGGCCAGTCATAGGGGAAGTAGTTGACCATCTCTTCGACCCGCACGGCATCACGCTCAGGCACCTGCCCTTCCATCAACGAACGGCGCACAAAGGCATAGGATGCCGTGTCGACGTCGACCGAGAAGGTCGAGACCGGATCGGTCGCAACGCTCTTCACCGGATTGGCGTCGGCCTTGCCGAAGCGCTCGCGGTTTTCCGGTGGGGCGGCGATCAGCTCCTCCTGAACCACGGGGGCTGGCAGGTATGTCATCTGCGGCTGCGCACTGCCGACGGCCGAGAGCGGAGCGACGCTGTCGCGTGCAACACTGTTGGCCATCGCATCGGCCTGCGCAGCAGGGGCCGCAGCCTCGCTCTCGGCCTCTACGGTCACTGGCGCCTCCACAGTTTTCGCTTCCTGCTGGCGCGCACGTTCTTCGGCAGCCGCCTTCTTGGCCGCCATCTGCGGCTCCGGCTTCTGGCGCTCCGTTTCCTTCTTCGCCTCGTCCTTCAGCGCGATTTCCTGCGCGCGTTCGCCGAAGGGCGCACCGTCGCGTGTCAGTTCCAGCGTCAGGAAGGCGGCGGCGGGCACGACGAGAAGGGTTGCCAGCGCCGATCCTGCAAGCAGTTTCCGGTTCATGATAGGGCTCCATATCCGGTTGAAGATGGAGCTTTGACGAACCGGCCGAACCGATCCTTGGGTGGCATTCGAATTTTCTTCGGCTTCGTCGAAGGCCTGCATGGCCAAGGCAAGCGCACGGGCGCGCGCTTCCGGCGAAGCCTTCGGCGGATTGATCCGGCCAAGCTTTTCGAAATCGTCGCTCATGGTCACACGGCCTCCTTGCCGAGCAATGTCTTCAGGCGCTTGCGCGCCTCGTGCACATGCCAGGAAATCGTTGCCTCCGAACAGCCGAGCACGTCGGCCGCTGCCGCATGGCTCAAGCCTTCGGCATAAACGAGCAGCACCGCATCGCACTGCTTCTCCGGCAGCTCCCGGACCGCGGTCCAGAGCGCCTCGCGCTGTTCCTCGTCGGGATCCTCAAGGCGTGCTGCCGTCGCCTGCTCGCTGGCATAGGCCTGCATGCGGCTGTTATCGCGCACCTGCCGCCGCCGATGGTCGCGCGCGGCGTTCAGCGTCAGCGTATAAAGCCAGGTGCGAAACCGGCTGGTACCGCGAAAGCCGCGAATGGCGGCACCCAGCCGCAGGCAGACATCCTGGGCGATGTCCTCTGCGTCAGAGACGTTGCCCGACCAGCGCCAGGCGACCGCATGGACAAAATCATAGTGTCGCTCGACCAGCTGGCCGAAAGCCTGCCGGTCTCCCCCTACCGCCTTTTCGACGAGTTCAGCGTCCAAATCCGTGCCCGCCCTCACCTCATTTGAACCTTAGACGTTGCAGGCTGCCCGTTCCTTGGGTGGTCGGCACACTTTTTTTCGCGGGAGGAGGAAAAGTGTGCGGCTTTCCGCCCGCATCCCGCGCCCAAAGAAAGTCAGCGTGGAAATTTTCCGACGACGGCGATGATCGGGCCCATGGGAAACAGCCGATCGTGGCGGTTGATATCAGGCGCATAGACGCTCGAAATCGTGCCGTCGAGGAAGAGTGCATTGGGGCAATCCAGCGTATCGCGAAACAGCGTCGCGAAATCGTGGAAGCGCACCGGGCGCTTCGAGACAACGAAAACCACCTCGCCCTCAGCCGTCACGCCGACGCCGTTGCGGGTCTTGTAGCTGGTGCTGTCGGGCAGGAAGCGCGGATGGAGCTTCCCGTCGATGACCAGCATCGGCCCGGACTGTGTGGCAAACCGTGGCGCAAGCTGGGCGTCGCGATAGGCATCCGCCGCCATCACCCCGGCCTTGCCGTCACCGACAAAAAACACCCCGTTCGGCAGCAGGTGGAAATTGCCCCAGCCGGAGTTGGTGTTCAGCGGCGCCTGCTCGCGCCCCTCCTCGATATGCAGGCCGACCGGCGACAGATCGTCGTGATACATGCCGCCGTTCATGGCGAAGCTCATATATTCTTCGCGATGGCGCAGTTCGAGCGACAGCGCCCGGAAGGAACGGAACGGCACGCCGGCCTGGTCCTTGTTGTAGAGGCGGATATCGGTTGTCGCGGGATCGAAGCTGCAGGCGACATAGTCCTGGCCAAGATGGCTGACATCGCGGCAGGCGCCGAGCGCAGGCCCAGCAAGACCGGCCGACAGAACGGCACCGACGAGAAAGGGTTTTGGAAAAAGCGGCATGGCGAAAGGTCCAATCGAATCAGGCCTCAAGCATGACGGAGATTGCGGCGGTTCTGGCGCAGGATCGGAAGCAAGGCATTACGACCGCCATCATCGCTGGACAAGTTCACGTCGGACTTCGCCGACGACTACGCCTGCGCCGATTGTTTGGCGAGGAAGAGGTGGAGAAACGGCTTTAATTGCCCCAAGTGCACAGGCAACCGCGCCTGGCGGCTCCCCAATGGGTCCAAGATCACAGGATCGCGGCGGAAATCGTCGGAAGTAGCAATGCGGCCGCTTGATCTCCGCAACGCCGAGGTTGCGCGCGAGGGTCATTATCCGCCGGGATAACCTAAACGGGCGCTATAGCGGAGCCTGGCACTTCGCCGAACCTGTTGGGGCTCTTCGAGCCAGGGGTAACGATGATTGCAACATGGACCGCCAGCACCAAGGTGCCCATGAGAATTGTCCCGGTCAGCGAGTCATCGGCCTCGTAATAGCCGTAGACCAAGTGAAGCACCACGACTGAAGGAGTCCACCAGCCGCTCTGATCGAAGTCATGCAGTCGCCTCACCATCAAGCACAGGCTGGCAATGATAGCCAACACATAGGTTAGGGCGACCATTCCATGAATGATTGAAAGCGCTTGTCGATCTCCGACCAGCGCCATCAGGCGAGTGAGCGCGGATACCGCGACCGAAGCGATAGAAACAACTGCCACGTTGAACAGCAAATAGCGAAGACGATTAAGCCTACCCTGTAACGAGAATGTTTTGAGCATTGCACCCATTACAACTGATCGAGAAAAATACTCTCGCGCTTACACTTATTCGGTTGCATTGAAGCAATGTCAAACGCGACTTGAAAGGCGATCGCAAGCTCTGTTTTGGTGAGGATCGCTGGCTAAGGTCAGACCTGCCACTAGCTGCCCGCAAGCAGCCCCATGGCAATTACGAGCCCGTAGCAGCCAGCGGCAGCCGCGAGCCCGAAGATCACACAAAGACAGGAAAAGCCACCGACGCCCGCAAGCAGGTATGACTTGGCGTCGCGGGTGAGCACGTCCTGCGACAGCGAAAGCAGCAGCCGCTTTTCGCGCAGCGTCGTTGCCACCTTCACCGCATGGCGCCTGGCTTCCTTCTGGACCTCGCCGTAATTGTTGCCGATCGCGAGAAAGGTGAGAAGCAGGCCGAGCGCGCTGACGGTAAGCGCAAATTTCCTCAGGATGTCGATCGCATCGGGCAGAAGATCGCCGGCGAGAACCGAGCGGTCGACCAGTGCATCGAAGCCGGCGATACAGGCGGTGATGACGGCCGCATGGCCGGCGCCGATCGCCAGCAGGCGCTTGAAAGCGTCCTCCAGAACCTGGCTGTTGGCCGCGTGAATACTGTCAAGCCGAGATATCTGCGCCTGCACGTCCTCGCGCGACAGGTGCGGAGGATAGTTGCTCACGGATACGACTGGGCTACCTCTCATACGATGGACTCCAACGCCACGCCGTCCAGATCGTTATAAATTCGATAATATTACCTTTCCACGACACCTCCAATTTTAGTCATTTTGGAGATTTGCACCATCTTTGCGCGCCAGAGTGGAGACCGGCGCTCACACTTCAAGCGCAGACATATGGAAGCGCAACTGCTCAGGCGGGTAGCGATACTGGCTGCCGGCGGGACAGACCGCCCGGGAGATGCAGCCGCTTGTGAGGCAACCTGCCCTGCCCGCATCCGTGCGCAGATGGCTGCGACAGAGCGCGACGTCGAAGCGCTCGCCGGCGAGCGCTGCGGCCGGACAGGCGGAAGTGCAGGGCTTTGTCGAGCAACGGTCGCAGGGGTGTTCCGTCGCGCGCTCACCCGTGAAATCAAGCGGAATGTCGAAGCCGAGCGCTGCGCGATAACCGTGCCAGAGCCCGAAGCGCGGATGGATGAGGATGCCCAATGGCGACGGCTTCAGGCCCTCGGCCCGCATCGCCCATTGCTGGAAGGGTTGCCAGGGCGGGTCGGACGGGAAATAGGCGGTCGCACCGCAGGCTGCAGCGATCGGCTGGATCACCGCCTTCGACCACGTGTCCAGAGGATCGGCACCGCCGCGATCGGAGAGACCATCCCACCAGGCACTGAAGGGCTGCCACAGCGAGCCGCCGATATTGCCGATCAGCACCACGCTTGCCGCCGGACGGCCATCGGAAAGCAGCGGCGCAGCCTCACCGGAGGCGAAGTTCACGGTTCCGCGCAAAAAAAGACCGTGCGGCGCGAGCGCCGCACGGATCGTTTCGAGTGTCTTGTCCGCATTTGCGGAAGGCGCCGTCATTTCGGTTTCGGCCCCTGATGTTCATAATGCGGGCGCCAGACCTCCTTCTGGATCATGTCAGCCACCTGCGCCGCGCCGCCTTGCTCCCTGGCTCGCTCGGGACCCTTTCAGGTGAAAGCGTCGGGCATCGAGTTCTTGCGGCTCTCGATGAAGGCCTTGAGCTTTTCGTCGATCTCAGGATCGAGGTAAGGCGCCTCGTAATGTTCCAGCCAGCTGCGGCAGAGCGCATTGGCGCGCTGCTCGATGCGCTTTTCGCCTTCCACTTCCCACTGCTCGAAGGAATTGTTGTCGGCGAGTGGCGAACGGTAGAAGGCCGTCTGGAAATTGGCCTGGGTATGGGCGCAGCCGAGATAGTGGCTGCCCGGGCCGACTTCGCGGATCGCGTCCAGCGCCTGGGCGTTTTCCGAAAGGTCCACGCCTTCGGCCATCTTCTGCATCATGCCGAGCTGGTCCTGGTCGATCATGAACTTCTCGTAAGAGGAAATCAGACCGCCTTCGAGCCAGCCTGCCGCATGCAGCACGAAATTGGTGCCGGCAAGCAGCGTCATGTTCAGCGTGTTGGCCGATTCGTGCGCCGCCTGCGCGTCCGGAACCTTGGAGCCGCAGAGCGAACCGCCGGTACGGAAGGGAAGCTTGAGGCGACGGGCGAGCTGGGCCGCCCCATAGGAGACCAGCGACGGCTCCGGCGTGCCGAAGGTCGGCGCGCCCGACTGCATCGAGATCGAGGCGGCAAAGGTACCGAACAGAACCGGCGCGCCCTTGCGGATGAGCTGGGTGAAGGAGGCACCAGCGAGAACTTCGGCAAGGATCTGCGTCAAGGTGCCGGCGACCGTTACCGGGCTCATGGCGCCCGACAGGATGAAGGGCGAAAGCACGCAGGCCTGGTTGTGGCGGGCATAGACCTTGAGCGCGCCCACCATGGTCTCGTCGAAGACCATCGGCGAGTTGGCGTTGACGAGGTTGAGCGTGACGCAGTTGTTTTCGACGAAGTCGTCGCCGAAGACGATCTTCGCCATGGCGATCGTGTCTTCGGCGCGTTCCGGCGCCGTCACCGAGCCCATGAAGGGTTTGTCGGAATATTTGATGTGGCTGTAGACCATATCGAGGTGACGCTTGTTCACCGGAATGTCCACGGGCTCGCAGACGGTGCCGCCGGACGAATGCATCGATGGCGCCATATAGGCGAGCTTCACGAAATTGCGGAAATCCTCGATCGTCGCATAGCGCCGCACACCTTCAAGGTCACGCACGAAGGGCGGGCCGTAGACCGGCGCGAAGATCGTCGCCTTGCCGCCGACCTGGGCGCTGCGTTCCGGGTTGCGCGCATGCCAGGTGAATTCGGATGGAGCGGTCTTCAGGAGTTCGCGGCAAAGACCTTTCGGAAAATGCACGCGCTGGCCGCGCACGTCGGCGCCGGCCTGCTTCCAGAGTTCGAGCGCCTCGGCATCGTCGCGGAACTCGATGCCGATTTCCTCGAGGATCGTGTCGGCATTGCGCTCGATCAGCTGCAGGCCTTCCTCGTCGAGCACCTCGTATTCGCGAATCTTGCGCTGGATATAGGGCAGAGACGGCCCCGGGCCGCCGCCGGTGCGCGATGCGCGCCGCGCCGCTGCTCCCCGTCCCTCGCCGCGTGCGCGGCGACCGCCACCTTCAACCGCGCCCTGATCTGTCACGTCGCTCATTCGCTTTTCCTCTCCCGCGCATCACTTTTTGCGCCTTCAAGCATCAATTTGCCCTAATGCTACCAAGCATCGGGGGCCTTGCGGGTCTCAATGCGCCAAGGCGTGGCGCAACTCGAACACTGCCGAGCGGCGACAAGCGGGCGCAAAAACCGCGTGGCGCGAATATATTGTTTTTGTTAAGAATATACAGGCGGCAAAAGAAGCCGCCCTCCCGTCGCTTTTTGTCATATGCGACGTCGCTTTCGAAAACAGATTTTTAGACATCGACCGCTATGGATTGATGGACGCGTCCGAAAATTTCGCGCGACCGTGCCAGGAACCGAGGAACCCCAATATGGCAGACGATGAAATCATTCTCGAGGACCTTTCCGACGAAGAACTCGTGCAGCAGATGCACGACGACCTCTATGACGGCCTGAAGGAGGAAATCGAGGACGGGACCAACATCCTGCTCAAGCGCGGCTGGACGCCCTACGACGTCCTGACCCAGGCGCTGGTCGAAGGCATGCGCATCGTCGGCATCGACTTCCGTGACGGCATCCTGTTCGTGCCGGAAGTGCTGCTGTCGGCCAACGCCATGAAGGCCGGCATGACGATCCTGCGGCCGCTTCTCGCCGAAACCGGCGCGCCGAAGCTCGGCAAGATGGTGATCGGCACCGTCAAGGGCGACATTCACGACATCGGCAAGAACCTCGTCGGCATGATGATGGAAGGTGCGGGCTTCGACGTCGTCGACCTCGGCATCAACAACCCGGTCGAAAACTATCTCGAAGCGATCGAGCGCGAGCAGCCGGACATTCTCGGCATGTCGGCGCTGCTGACCACCACCATGCCCTACATGAAGGTCGTCATCGACACGCTGAAGGAAAAGGGCCTGCGCGACGATTACGTCGTTCTCGTCGGCGGCGCGCCGCTCAACGAGGAATTCGGCAAGGCCGTCGGCGCCGACGCCTATTGCCGCGATGCGGCGATCGCCGTCGAAACCGCCAAGGACTTCATGAAGCGCAAGCACAACCGCCTGGCCGGCTGAGCTTCGGACGATCCGAAATGACAAAGCCGGCCGCAGAGATGACTCCGCGGCCGGCTTTTTAATGTCCGGCAGGCCCGCTGCCCGGGCGCAATGCACCCTATCCGCTCACCGTTTCACCGAAACCTGGAACGGACAAGCGCTGGGAAGCGGCGCTCTTCGAGGCAGCGTTAATTGACGGAGTGTGCGACCTTCTTGCCGGCCGCCTGTGTCGCGTTCACCGTGTTTGCGGTATCCTGCCCGATGCCGCGAATGGTGTTGCCGCAGGCAGTGAGCGTAGAGAGGGCGACGAGGACGGCGCCGACGATCGCAAGGGTCTTTACTGTCATGGTCAGGTTCCTTCCCGTTGAGAGCCAAGTGGAATCAAGATGGAAAAAATATCGCCGCCAATAGAACGTGCACAACCTAAAAAAGTTCACGTGATCGGTTGCGGCGCCATCGCCCGCGAAATCCTCGCGATCTGCGAGGCGAACGGGCTCGCCCATATCGACCTCAACTGTCTGCCCGCCATCTGGCACAACACCCCCGGCAAGATCACGCCTGGCATTCGCGACGCTATCGCCAAGGCCCGGGCACAAGGGTTTGAGCGCATCTTCGTCGCCTATGCCGACTGCGGCACCGGTGGCCAGCTGGACCGGCTGCTGGAGGAAGAACAGGTCGAGCGTATCCCCGGCCCGCACTGTTATTCCTTCTTTGCCGGCAACGACGATTTCGCCCGCCGCTGGGACGACGACATCACCGCGTTCTTCCTCACCGACTTCCTCGCCCGCCAGTTCGAAGCCTTCGTCATCGAACCGCTTGGCCTCGACCGGCACCCGGAGCTCCGGGACATGTATTTCGGCCATTACCGCAAGCTGGTCTATCTCTCGCAGCTGGAAGACGCAGGCTTGCAGGAGAAGGCCAAGAAGGCGGCCGAGCGACTGGGCCTCGAATACGAGTACCGCTTCACCGGTTACGGCGATCTGACGACGTCGCTTCTGAAAGCTTGAATTAGCGACGTCATCAATTTGAAATCGCAGACCCGAAACAGAGACTTTACGTTGATCTCCAGATAGGGTACCCCCCTATATCATATTGGAGGCATCGACATGGGCAATCACGACCGCGACCATCATCACCACCACGGACACCACGGGCATTCGCATGACGACGCGCGCGTGCTCGCGGCCAGCCATGATCATGTCTTCCTCGGCGGCGATCATGAGCGGAACGAGCGGCGGACCTGGATCGTCATCGCGGTCACCGCAACGATGATGGTGGTCGAGATCGCGGCCGGACAGGTCTTCGGCTCGATGGCGCTGGTTGCCGACGGCTGGCACATGTCCACCCATGCGGCGGCGATGCTGATCGCAGCGCTTGCCTATCTCTATGCGCGCAAGCACGCGAACAATCGCCGCTTCACCTTCGGCACCGGGAAGCTCGGTGATCTCGCGGGCTTCTCCAGCGCTATCGTGCTGGCGCTGATCGCGCTTCTGATCGGCTGGGAAAGCCTGCGCCGCCTCGGTTCTCCGGTCACGATCGATTTCAGCGAGGCGATCCTCGTTGCCGTCGCCGGCCTCATCGTCAACCTCGTCTGCGCCTGGTTGCTGAAGGACGACCACGGCCATCACCACCACGATCACCATGGGCATCATCATGGGCACCAGGGGCATCAAGGCGGCCAGGATCGCAACCTGCGCGCCGCCTATCTGCACGTTCTCGCCGACGCGCTGACCTCGGTCCTTGCGATCGTCGCTCTTGCTTTGGGCGCGATCTACGGCTGGCTGTGGCTCGATCCCGCCATGGGCATCGTCGGCGCGCTCGTCATTGCCCGCTGGTCCTTCGGCCTCATCCGCGACACCGGCGCGACCTTGCTCGACTACATTCCTGAAGGCGAAGACCTGCCTGAGGAGATCGGCGAGATCGTTGCCGGGGAAGATGCCGAAATCGTCGACCTGCACATCTGGCAGCTCGGGCCCGGCCACCACGGCGCGATCGTCTCGATCGTCGCCGACAATCCGCGGGCGCCGTCCTATTATCGCGAGAAGCTTGCCGCCATCCACGATTTGTCGCATGTGACCGTCGAGGTGGAACCAAGGGCCGCATAGCGCCCGAAACCGGAGTATCCGATGACTCATACGATCCGCGAGAAGCAGAAACTCATCAACCGGGTCCGCCGCTTGCGCGGCCAGATGGAGGCGGTCGAGCGGATGCTGGAAGAGGAGAAGGGTTGCGCCGAGGT
This sequence comes from Ensifer sp. KUDG1, assembly GCF_050434285.1. Taxonomy (NCBI): domain Bacteria; kingdom Pseudomonadati; phylum Pseudomonadota; class Alphaproteobacteria; order Hyphomicrobiales; family Rhizobiaceae; genus Ensifer; species Ensifer sp. KUDG1. The sequence goes on along the minus strand of NZ_JBNDIG010000002.1, from coordinate 556,820 downwards.
CATGCAGGTGATTGCCGGCATTCGCGGCGCGGTCAACGGGCTGATGGCGGAAGTCGTCGAAGATCATATCCACATGCATCTGGCCGCAGCCGACCTGTCGCAGAAGGACAGGGATGAAGCGGCAGCCGAACTGGTGGACGTGGTGCGCGCCTATATGAAATAGACGCACAGACTGGTCGAACCAACGCAATTTCAGGCAACAGGATTACCCATGAAACTCGGCTTCATCGGCACCGGCGCCCTCTCCTCGGCGATCGTCACCGGCCTCAAGACGCTTGAGGGCGACACCACCTCGGTCGTGCTATCGCCCCGCAACGAAGAGATCGCCTCCGGCCTTGCCGCCCGATTTGCCGATGTGCGGGTTGCCCCGGACAACCAGGCGGTGCTCGACCAATGCGACACGGTGATGCTCGGCGTCCGACCGCAGATCGCCCGTGATGTCCTGCCCGCCCTGCGCTTCCGCCCGGATCACCACGTCGTAAGCCTGATCGCGACCTTCTCCCGCGACGAGATCGCCGCCATGGTCGGCCCGGCAAAGCGGGTGACCAAAGCCTTGCCGATGCCGATGATCGCGATCCGTCAGGGGCCGACGATCATCTTCCCGCCGGATCCGGATATGGCAGCCTTCTTCGGTCGGCTCGGCACGGCAATCGAGGTTGCAAGCGAAAGCGAGTTCGATGCGCTGAGTGTGGCGACCGCCACCTATGCCAGCTACTTCAAATACCTGGAAACGATCCATAGCTGGCTAAAGGACAACGGCGTCGACGACGCGAAGGGCCGCGACTATGTGGCCAGCCTGTTTGGCGCACTCGGCCAAGCACCGGCAACGACGCCGGACGCAAGCTTCGCCCATCTGGCCGAGGACTACGCCACCCGCGGCGGTATCAACGAACAGGTGCTGCGGGAATTGACGGAGCACGGCACCTTCGAAAAGTTCAGGGAAAGTCTCGGGGCCATACACCGGCGGATCACCGCGGCGTCGTGACGATCCGAATCGCCTGAAAAATGCCCCTCATCCGGCCTGCCGGCCACCTTCTCCCCGCGAGCGGGGCGAAGGAGATTCTCGGCACCGACGCCACCAACGATAAGCGCCACCATTTCCGGCCCGGCTGCGGTATGCTTGGCGAAACAAGGTCGGGGCACGTCCCCTCTCCCCGCCTGCGGGGAGAGGGTTAGGGTGAGGGGCAATCCTGTTTGCAAGTACTCCGGCGAACCTCGTCCACCGATGCTGAGCGAAGCGCAGCGGCTTACGTGAGCGCTCGCTCCTGCAACGAAAAATAAGCCCTTCCTAATCCCCATATCTGCGCTACCCTACGTTACATCCCGGTGCGCAACAGCTGCGTCTGGGACGGGAGGCGCCAGTGAAATTGCTAGACTACCTGCCCTACGCCATCGGCTGCGCCGCCGGGCTGCTGCTCTCGCTGGTCGTCGGCGCGGTCTGCAGCCTTTCGGATGACGTGAAGATGGTCGAATCCGTGGCGCTCGTCGTGCTCGGCGGCGGTGTCGCCGAATGGTACTGGAACCAGTTAAGCCGGCGGTAACGGGCAAGCCTTCATAACTCGGCCCTGTTCATCCGCGGGGCCGCCATGACCGAAATCGCCAGCCAGAACCAAGCCGTAGGCAAGCGCCCGGGCCGTGTCGTCGTGGTGACGGCGGGCGGCGAGAATCCATGGATCATGATCAACGCGCTCGCAAGCCGCTTTGCCGAGGTGGCCGTCGTGGAGGAGCAACCGGAATCGAAGGGCCTGTTTTTGCGCCGCCGCGCCCGCAAACTCGGCTGGGTGACGGCGCTGGGGCAGCTTGCGACCATGATCGCCTCGCGATTCGGCAAGCGTTTCACCCGAAAACGCGCCGAAGAGATCCTCGCGACCTACAAGGTCTCGGGAAAACCCGACCCCTCAATCCCGATCAAGGCCGTCACCTCGGTGAATGACGCCGACGCCATAACGCAGATCCGCGCGCTCGAACCCGAAGTTGTCTTTCTCATCAGCTGCCGCATGCTGAAAGCAGCGACGCTGGCGGCGATGCCCTGCCCGGTCCTCAATTTCCACGCCGGCATCAATCCCGCCTATCGCGGCCTGATGGGCGGCTACTGGGCGCGGGTCAACAACGACCTCGAAAACTTCGGGGCGACCGTGCATCTGGTCGATGCGGGCGTCGACACCGGCGGCGTGCTCTACCAGTCGCGCCAGAAGCCCGCCCCTGACGATACGATGCACACCTATCCGCTGCTGCAGACGGCCGCCTCAACGGAGATCGCGATTGCCGCGGTCGCAAATGCGCTCGATCGAAATCTGCGGACCCTCGATGTCGCAGGTCCGTCACGGCAATGGTATCACCCGCCGATCTGGACCTGGGTATGGAACGGCCTGACGCGTCGGATCTGGTAGGCGAAATCCCTTCGCTTGCATCAGCCGGCTGCAGCCTAAAAGCCTGATACTGCGGGCAATCCACGACCGCGGCTCCTGCCCACAACAAGCGGCTCAACTGCGACTTGCGCATCACCGCCAAGACGTCTGATATGGCATCTGCGCGAGCGTCGTTTTTGGACATATCCGACGTCGTGGCGAGATGAGCCCGGACGCCGGGACATGCGCATTGTCGCACTACAGCGCCGCGCGTCTGATGAGACGCACAAAGGTCGCTTTAGCGCTTAGGAGTGCTGCATGTTTTCGGCCTTTGATCGGCACCGATCAAAGCAAACATGCAGGGGGAGGAGAACAACACCCGATGGCAGATCGCATTATCGTCTACTGGCGCGACATTCCGGCCCAGGTCATCATCAAGAAGGGCCGCACGACGGCAAAGCGTGAACTGTCGCTGCGCTTCACCGAAGCGATCGACATGTGCGCCATGCGCACCGGTGCTGCCGAAACCGACGACTACCTCGCCGAATGGCGCAAGGCCGATCCGGTACCGGTCTCCGACGATCTGGAAACGGAAGCCGATAGCGCCGCCGCCGAGCTCGAAGCCGCCTATGACCGCGAACGTCTGGTGGCGCTCGTCAAGGCCGGAGGCCGCGACAATGGCTGACGCCAAACCCGAGGGCGGACCGAAGATCATGAAGGGCAACGCCGCACCTGCGGCAAAAGCCGCCACCGGCGCGTTTACGCCGTCGGGCGTGTCGCCGAGCCGCCGCTCGCGCCACAAATACACAGTGCGCCTCTGGGCGGTCCGCAACTCGCGCTTCCTCGAATGGTTCTACCACCGCTTCGCCGACCTGTTCCTGCTGCTTCATCCGCTGTGGAACGCCATCGGCTACGGCCGCGTCGAGCGTCCCGTCACCTTCGTCGAGCGCCACGTCAAAGGCTTCCTCTTCGACTGTCGCATGTGCGGCCAGTGCGCGCTGTCGTCGACGGGCATGTCCTGCCCGATGAACTGTCCGAAGCAGCTGCGCAACGGCCCCTGCGGCGGCGTGCGCGCCAACGGCAATTGCGAGGTCGAGCCGGACATGCCCTGCGTCTGGGTCCAGGCCTGGAAGGGTTCGCAGAACATGGAGAAGGGCAACGCCATCATGAACGTGCAGAAGCCGGTCAACCAGTCGCTGCGCGAGACCTCGTCCTGGCTGCGCGTGACCGCGGAAGCAGCAGCGCGCCGCGATGCGGCATCGAAGGAAGGCCAGGCATGAGCCCCGACTACAACCCGCACGATCCCGGCGCGCCGCTCGATCCGCTGCCTGGCCACTCCTCCCGCGGCCGGCTTGAACGGGTCTTGCGCCGCGGCGAGTTCGCCGTCACCGCCGAGCTCAACCCGCCCGACAGCGCCAATCCTCAGGACGTCTACGAGCGCGCGGCGATCTTCGACGGCTGGGTCGACGGCATCAACGCGGTCGACGCGTCAGGCGCGAACTGCCACATGTCCTCGGTCGGCATCTGCGCGCTGCTGACGCGCATGGGTTATGCGCCGATCATGCAGATCGCCTGCCGCGACAAGAACCGCATCGCCATCCAGGGCGACGTGCTCGGCGCCTCTGCCATGGGCGTGCAGAACATCATGTGCCTGACGGGCGACGGCGTGCAGGCCGGCGACCAGCCGGGCGCCAAGCCGGTGTTCGACCTCGACTGCATGTCGCTGCTCGAAACCGTGCGCATCATGCGCGACAACTCGAAGTTCCTCTCGGGCCGCAAGCTGACGACCCCGCCGCAGGTTTTTCTCGGCGCTGCCATCAACCCCTTCGCGCCTCCTTATGATTTCCGCCCCTATCGTCTCGCCAAGAAGATCGAGGCCGGGGCCCAGTTCGTGCAGAGCCAGTACTGCTTCGACGTGCCGATGTTCCGCGAATACATGAAGAAGGTGCGCGATCTCGGCCTGCACGAGAAATGCTACATCCTCGTCGGCGTCGGGCCGATGGCGTCGGCCAAGACCGCCCGCTGGATCCGCTCCAACGTGCCGGGCATCCATATTCCCGACAGCGTGATTACCCGTCTCGAAGGCGCGCAGGACCAGAAGAAGGAAGGCAAGCAGCTCTGCATCGACATCATCAACGAGGTGAAGGAGATCGAAGGCGTCTCCGGCATCCACGTGATGGCCTACCGCCAGGAAGAATATGTCGCAGAAATCGTGCATGAATCGGGCGTCCTGAAGGGCCGCCAGCCCTGGAAACGCGAGACGCTGCCGGCCGATCAGCTCGTTGCCGAACGTCTGGAGCAGATCCGCGAAGGCAAGGAAGAAAACCAGCAGCAGATGGCCGAGGCGGCAGCCCACCATCCGCACTGAAGAGACAGCAGACAAAACCGGCGCCGGTCTCCGACGCCTATCATCGATCTCCAGGGCGTGATTACATAGCCCACCGCCAGGACAAAGGACCCTTAATGACCCGCACAATCGTCGCCTCCGCCACCCGCGAGATCATCATCGGCTTTGACCAGCCCTTCTGCGTCATCGGCGAACGCATCAACCCGACCGGCCGCAAGAAGCTCGCAGCCGAGATGATCGAGGGCAACTTCGACACCGTCATCAAGGACGCGCTGGAGCAGGTTGCGGCGGGCGCGACGATGCTCGACGTCAATGCCGGGGTCACCGCCGTCAACCCGAACGAGACCGAGCCGCCGCTGCTCGTCAAGACGCTCGAAATCGTCCAGGGCCTCGTCGACGTGCCGCTGTCGATCGACAGCTCGGTTACCGCTGCGATCGAGGCGGCGCTGCGCGTCGCCAAGGGCCGCCCGCTCGTCAACTCCGTCACCGGCGAGGAAGAGAAGCTCGAAGCGATCCTGCCGCTCTGCAAGAAATACGACGTGCCGGTCGTTGCCATCTCCAACGACGAGACCGGCATTTCCGAAGATCCGGACGTGCGCTTTGCCGTTGCCAAGAAGATCGTCGAGCGCGCCGCCGACTTCGGCATCAAGCCGCACGACATCGTCGTCGACCCGCTGGTCATGCCGATCGGCGCCATGGGCACTGCGGGCCAGCAGGTCTTCGCGCTGCTCAGGCGTCTGCGCGAAGAGCTGAAGGTCAACACCACCTGCGGCCTCTCCAACATTTCCTTCGGCCTGCCGCACCGCCACGGCATCAATGCCGGCTTCATCCCGATGGTCATCGGCGCCGGCATGACGTCGGCGATCATGAATCCCTGCCGTCCGCAGGAGATGGAAGCCGTGCGTGCGGCGAACGTCTTGAACGGCACCGACCCGAACTGCACCCACTGGATCAAGACCTACCGCGACCACAAGCCGGCCGAGGGCGGCCATGTGGTTGCCGCCGCGCCGGCGGCCGCCAGCGGCGGCGGTCGTCGCGGTGGCCGCGCGGCCCGCACGGGTGGCGCTGCCGCAAGCGAATAGGTTCTTTTTTCAGCATCTAGCTGAACCAAGGAAGGGAGAACGACGTTGAAAGGCAGCCATGCCTCATTGCCGTCCTTCTCCCTTTAGCCGTTGATAAGCCAGCCTTCAGCAACGCTACCGACAGATTTCGAGAGTTCATCCGGCAACGCAAACGTGGAGATCATCATGACACGCAGCCTTCGCCTCGATGCCGCCAGCCTCTGGTTCGAAGCCCCCTTCGTGATCGCCGTCCGACTGCAGGAAATGCAGATGGCGGCGCTGACGGGCAAGTCACAGGATGTGACCGAGCTTCAGCGCATGATCTCCGAGAAGATCGCGGCGACCGCCGAAAGCGTCGTTGCCGTCAATGTCGCGCTCTGGAAAGCCGCCTTCGACAACACGATACGGATGATGACCGGCGCCACGGCATCGGGCCATGGAACGGCGATTGCTTCGGCGGCCCTGAGGCCCTATGGCAAGCGGGTGCGCAGCAACGCTCGGCGTCTGCAGCGCAAGAAGCCGTAAGCAATTTTCCCGTCATCGCAACAGCCTCCCGAAATGATGCTTTGAGATCGCTCCATGTCGGGATTGGACAACTATCGGGCGCCGTTCCGGTGCAGTCTGAAACCGTTTACCCGTGCTTCGCTTGACCTGTTGAAGCGGACCTGACGAAAGACTTGAGAGCATGCGCATCGAAGGCACTTCCGAGATCGAGACCAACATGAGCGAAGCCGCGCAAAAGGAACCTCTGGTGCTGTTCATGCCCTCGGGCAAGCGCGGCCGCTTCCCGGTGGGTACACCGGTTCTCGATGCGGCGCGCAAGCTCGGCGTCTATGTCGAGAGCGTGTGCGGCGGCCGCGCCACCTGCGGGCGCTGTCAGATCGAGGTGCAGGAAGGCAATTTCGCCAAGCACAAGATCGTTTCCTCGCTGGAGCACATTTCGGAAAAAGGCGCCAAGGAAGAACGCTACGAAAAGATCCGCGGCCTGCCAGAGCGCCGCCGCCTCTCCTGTTCCGCCCAGATCCTCGGCGATCTCGTCATCGACGTGCCGCAGGACACCGTCATCAACGCGCAGGTCGTGCGCAAGGCCGCGACCGACCGGGTGATCGAGCGCAATGCCGCCGTCCAGCTCTGCTATGTCGAGGTGGACGAGCCCGACATGCACAAGCCGCTCGGCGATCTCGATCGCCTGAAGGTGATGCTGGAGAAGGATTGGGGCTGGAAGGATCTCCTGATCGCGCCGCACCTGATCCCGCAGGTGCAGAACATCCTGCGCAAGGGCAACTGGGCCGTTACCGCCGCGATCCACCGCGACATGGACTCATCACGCCCCTTCATCGTCGGCCTCTGGCCGGGCCTGAAGAACGAGGCCTATGGCGTTGCCTGCGACATCGGCTCGACGACCATCGCCATGCATCTGGTGTCGCTGCTTTCGGGCCGCATCGTCGGCTCGTCCGGCGCCTCCAACCCGCAGATCCGCTTCGGCGAAGACCTGATGAGCCGCGTCTCCTACGTGATGATGAACCCGGACGGTCGCGAGGCCATGACCAAGGCGGTGCGCGAGGCGGTCAACGGGCTGATCGGCAAGGTCTGCGCCGAAGGCGAAGTCGACCGCCACGACATCCTCGACATGGTCTTCGTCGGCAACCCGATCATGCACCACCTGTTCCTCGGCATCGATCCGACGGAGCTCGGCCAGGCGCCGTTTGCGCTCGCCGTCTCCGGCGCGCTGCAATACTGGGCGCATGAGATCGACATCGACGTCAACCGCGGCGCCAGGCTCTACATGCTGCCCTGCATCGCCGGCCATGTCGGCGCAGATGCGGCGGGGGCGACGCTCGCCGAAGGTCCCTATCGCCAGGACAAGATGATGCTGCTCGTCGATGTCGGCACCAATGCCGAGATCGTGCTTGGCAACAAGGACCGGGTCGTTGCCGCCTCCTCGCCGACTGGCCCCGCCTTCGAGGGTGCTGAAATCTCGTCGGGCCAGCGCGCGGCGCCGGGTGCGATCGAGCGCGTGCGCATCGATCCCGTCACGCTGGAGCCGCGCTTCCGCGTCATCGGCGTCGACAAGTGGTCGGACGAGGACGGTTTCGCGGAAGCCGCAGCCTCGGTCGGCGTCACCGGCATCTGCGGCTCGGCAATCATCGAGATCGTCGCCGAGATGTATCTCTCAGGCATCATCTCCCAGGACGGCGTGGTCGATGGCGCGATGGCGGAAAAGAGCCCGCGCATCATCCCGAACGGCCGGACCTTCTCCTACCTGCTGCACGACGGCGAGCCGCGCATCACCGTGACGCAGAACGACATCCGCGCCATCCAGCTCGCCAAGGCAGCGCTCTATGCCGGCATCAAGCTCTTGATGGAAAAGCAGGGCGTCGACCATGTCGACACCATCCGCTTCGCCGGCGCCTTCGGCTCCTTCATCGACCCGAAATACGCCATGGTCCTGGGCCTCATCCCGGACTGCGACCTCGACGACGTGAAAGCCGTCGGCAACGCCGCCGGCACCGGCGCGCTGATGGCGCTGCTCAACCGCGGCCACCGCCGCGAAATCGAACAAACCGTCAGCAAAATCGAGAAGATAGAGACGGCGCTTGAATCAAAATTTCAAGAGCATTTCGTCAACGCCATGGCGATGCCCAACAAGGTCGACAACTTCCCCAAGCTCGCGACGGTGGTGACGTTGCCGGAGCGCAAGGTGAGCGCTGATGATGGCGAAGGCGGTGGCAGGCGGCGGCGGAGAAGCCGGGAGTAGGCTCGAGAGGTCGGGACACGCACCGAGTAAAGGTTCCCGATCCACACCCCCTTAAACTGAAACAGCCCCGTGCAGGTTGCTGCATGGGGCTGCGCTGCGCGCTTTTGGCGTTAGCGGGCGACCAGGCCCTGAACCGGAACACCGTTGAAATTGGCGGTGCACGGTGTGCCTATAGGGTTTGGCGGACCGTAGACCGCACCCCACGGCGTCACACAATAGTTGCCCCATGCCAACTGGGGGAAGCGATTGTTCATCGGCGCCGGTTGAAACTGCCCTCCGCCGGCCGGCTGCGCGAAGCCGCCCTGCACGCTCGGAACGGCATTGTCCAATGGATTGCCAAGACCCTGGTGAACCTGATCGAGGCCATTTGCAGTGTCCTGATTGATGACGCCCGCTTGGCACAGAACGTCAGCCAGAAAACCTGGTGAACAGTTAGCGGAAGCTTCGCTTCCAAGAAGAGAACACGCAGCTACCATAGAGACCATAATCTTGTTCATGATTTTTCTCCCTAGATCGCAAATAGTGTTGGCAACGTTTTTTACTTATCCTCTACCGCCACTACAAAGCGGATGAACAGATTTGGTCTGTTCATGAGTTACAACATATACCCGCAAGAAGAATTTAGACGTTACTAATGGAACACGGAGAAAATTTATCGGACGCGAACGCGCGTTGCGTAGACGGAACGTCGCGACAAAGGATACCTGATCGCCGATCAGAAAATTCACAAGCAGTGGCTGGATCGCATGCAATTGGCCGGCCTAGCGCCACCCTGCCCTCACCAGACGTGGACACTCGATATTTGAGCTTGCCTTAATTCCGGCGGCGGGCGACGGTCTGATGAAACCTATTCCTTGAACTGGCATCCAAAACCTATGAACGACAAGATTCTCGACACTCTCACCGGCATGTACTTCACCGTCGACGATCCCGATGGCACCTATGGCACCGGCCAGATCATCCGGCTTGCTGCCGAAGGCATCTACTTCATCCGCTACGACGGCAACGAGGTGGAACTGCCGATGGAACTCGTCTCGATCGGCGAGATGCTGCAGACCACCGAAGAAGACTACAAGCTCTGGCGGTTCTTCGACACGACCGAGGAGCGCGACAAGTGGATCGAATGGCTGGACGCGCCGTCCAAGCCCCGCGTCGTTTCGCTGGTGCGGCCGACGCCTGCTCCGACGAAGTAGGCCATCGTCGCAAGGTGACCGGAGCGGCTTTGCCGCTGGATTTGACTTGGCGCTGCGGTTGCAGCGCCTTCCTCACCGCCCGCTCGAGGCAGACTTTTCCTTCAGCCGCCCCATGAACCGGCCATAGTCGATGATCGTGCGCTGGTGGGTGCCTTCGCCGATGGGGCCGGCCTCGTCGCGGCAGGTTGCCTTGAACGACAGCACCCGTCCTGAAATCTCGACAAGCTCGATTTCGGCCGTGACTGCCATGCCGACCGGTGTGGCTGCCACGTGCGAAACATTGACGGATGTGCCGACGGTTCTCTGGTGCGGGCCGAGATAGGGGCGCAAGGCCCGCACACAGGTCTCCTCGATGAAGGCGATCATCATGGCCGTTGCGAACACCGGCGGCATGTCGCGGAATCCCGGCCATGTGTCATCGATTTCCGGAACCGTGTGCAGCGGCGCCACCACCAGGGTTTCGGCACGCCGCAAACCGGTGGTGAGCACCGGAGGCTGGTGGAGCTCAGTCATATCCGCCCCAATCGCATCTTGATCGGCCACGACACGGGGCGCCTCTTCGTCGGATCGCCCCATATATCCGAGAGGTCGCGAACGAAGGTGTCGAGAATGTCGTCGCGCCCGGCCTCGTTGACGCGGCGAACCGCCGACCAGGTCGAGAGATAGCCAAGGAATTCGCCGAAATCCCAGGCCCGCTCGATGTTCATGTCCGGGCAAGCCAGCTCTTCGAACGGGAATTCGATGCCGGCATAGCCGCCATCGACCAGCTTGCGCTCGGGCGGCCAGTAGGGGCCGATCTCGTCCGTGTAGAAGGTTGCAAACCGCGCCTGCAGTTCGGCCGGTTCCAATTGCAACACACCGTAGCTGACGAGCGCGATCACCGCTCCTTCCGCCGCGATCCGGCGCGCTTCCCTGTAGAAGGCCGGCCGGTCGAACCAGTGGGCAGCCTGTGCTGCGGCAATGAGGTGCACGCTCCGATCGGCAAGGGGAAGGCGTTCCGCGGGCGCGCAGATGTAGTCGACGTATCGATGCGGCGTCGCATTCGCGATCTGGTCCTCGCTTGAATCGATCCCGATGACCGTGGTGAAATGGTCGGCGAGCTGACAAGTGAGCTGGCCGTTGCCGCAGCCGACGTCGACCGCGCGGCCCTGCCCCTTCACCGTGCTCGCCAGGAACGTCGACAAGCCCGCCGGATATTCCGGCCGGAACAGGGCATAGGCGCTGCCTCCGGCATCGAACCAGTTTCTGGTCCCGACTTCAGCGACCATCAGAAACCTCCTTCTCCTGACGGTGCGAGGCTGCCTCCAGGCGGCTCGCGAACCCTTCCCGCTCCAGCGCCGCCCCGAGCGCCTGCAGCACCTCGAGGACCGGATAACCGATTTCCTCCTCGAGGCCCCGGATCGCCAGGAATGTCGTCTGCCAGTGCGGCTCCAGAAGCTTCAGGAGCGCCGCTCCCTTCTCCGTCAGCCGCAGGCCGGTCTTCCTGCCATCGTCGAGGCCGTGCCGGGCAAGGAGCCCGTCCTTCAGCATCAGGCTGACAGTCTGGCTGATCGCGCCCTGGGTGAGACTGCTGCTGCTGGTGATCTCAGTGACAGTCTCGGCGCCCGCGGCAAGCGCGCGCAACACAGGCGTATAGCGCGGCCGGTAATCGATCTTCAGGGTTTCATATCGCTCGGCCGCTCCCTGGTCGACGAGTTCGCCGACATATCGCAGGAGTTCGCCGAGCCCGGGTTTGTGTCTGGTGCTCATGCCATCGAAATACATTAGCGCTAATGTAATTGCAAATGCGTTTCAAAATGCCGGGCCATGCACCGATAACGGCCGGTCAAGCTCCCTGACCGAAGTGGCCTAACCCATTTGGATCATGGCGAAATCGGCGAATGATCCGATAGGCCTAGACGGTCGTTCACCGTCCTTTGTGTTATGCTTTATGGGAGGGAGTAGATCCATGGCACCCACACGATCCGATATTTCCGAACGCGTGAAGGCGATCCTCGTCGAGCTGCTCGGCGTCAAGGCGTCCGAAGTGACCGACGATGCCGAGATCGAAGACGATCTGGGCGCCGACTCGCTCGAAGTGTCTCAATTGGCGATGCTGGTGGAGGAGGAGTTCGAGATCTACCTGACCGACGACTCGGCCGAAAAGCTCATCACGGTCGGCGACCTGGTCGACTTCGTGCTGGCGTCGAAAACGCTGAAGTGATCATCCGGCAATAAAAAAGGCCGGGGCGAAACCGCACCGACCTTCCTCATCATCGCTCTTACACCAGTGCCAGTACATCCGTGGTCAAAAGTCTAAAGCGACGCGACAGTTGCGAGCGGCGAACACATTCAGCGCTCATAAGCAAACGTCGACAGATGGGCTTGTACGCAGCGATTGTGTCCGAAAGATGACCGCACGCGCTGCGCGTTGCTATAAATAAAGCAGCCCGGCCAAACCGCCTCGCAAGCACACGAGCACCGGACACGCCAAACACAAAAAGCGCCACGCGTTAGCGGAACACGCGGCGCTTCGGTTGAGGGGGCGAACCGATCCGGCCTATTGCGGCGTCAGGTCAAATCCGAACCACTTCTCCGACAGGCGCTTGATGGTGCCATCGGCCTTGGCGGCGGCAATGGCATCGTCGAACAGCGCCTTCAGTTCCGGGTCGGACTTGCGCAGGCCGACGGAGCTGCCGGCGCCGAGGAAACCGCCCTGGAAGCGGGGGCCGGTGATGACCATGTCGCTGTTGGCAGGCTTTTCGACAGTCGTCTTCAGGTAGCCCATGGACGCCATGACGAAATCGACGCGGCCGGCGACGAGATCGAGATCGTGCTGCTCGGTCGTCTTGTATTCGCGCACCTCGACGACGTCCTTCAGATATTCGTCGATGAAGCGCGCCGCGATCGAGGCGGTCTGGACGCCAATGGTCTTGCCTTCTATCAGCGGCTTCAGCTCGTCGACCGCCTTGCGCGCGCCGGCCTCGTTGGAGGCGAGCGAGAACAGCTCGCCCTTCATCGGCAGGGTTTCGAGGTCGCCACCCTTCAGCGTCGCGAAGGCCTGGCCGGTGCTGCCATAGGAAATCGAGAAGTCGATGACTTCCTTGCGCTTCTCGGTGGCCGACATGCCGGCCATGATCGCGTCGAACTTGCCGGCGTTGAGCGCCGGGATCATGCCATCGAAGGATTGCGCGATGACGGTGCACTCGACCTTCATGTGGTCGCAGAGGATCTTGCTGAGCTCGATCTCGTAGCCGTCGAGCGTGCCGTCCGCCTTGGTCAGGTTATAGGGCGGAAAGGCGCCTTCGGTGGCGATGGTCACCTTCGTCCACTTCTTGTCCTCGGCCTGCGCCGGCATGGACATCAGCCCCGCGGCAACGGCAAGCGCCGATGCCATGATTGCGGTGGTCTTTTTCATTGCAGCATTCCCCTTTTGTGGATGTTGGTTGCTTTGTTTTTCGGCCCGCCGATCACGGCAGGCTTCAACTCTTGATGAACTGGCGGAAGCGCTCCGACTTCGAATGGGTGAAGACCTCGTGCGGCGGCCCCTCCTCCTCGATCGTGCCCTTGTGCACGAAAACGACGCGGCTGGAGACGTCGCGGGCAAAGCCCATCTCGTGGGTGACCACCAGCATGGTGCGCCCCTCCTCCGCCAAGCCGCGCATGACGCGCAGCACTTCGCCGACGAGCTCCGGGTCGAGCGCCGAGGTCGGCTCGTCGAAGAGCATCGCCTTCGGGCGCATGGCCAGCGCGCGGGCGATTGCGGCGCGCTGCTGCTGGCCGCCGGAGAGATGCGAGGGATAGTGGTTGCGCTTGTCGGCGATGCCGACCTTGGCAAGCAGGGCTTCGGCCTCCTCGATCGCTTCCGCCCGCGGGCGCTTCAGCACATGCACCGGCGCTTCGATGACGTTTTCGAGCACGGTCTTGTGGGACCAGAGATTGAAGCTCTGGAACACCATGCCGAGTTCGGAGCGGATGCGGTCCACCTGTCTCTGGTCCGCCGGGCGGCTGCGCCCGTCGCTCGACGTCTTCAGGCGGATCGCCTCGCCCGCCACCTCGATCGTGCCGGAATTCGGAACCTCCAGCATGTTGATGCAGCGAAGCAGCGTCGACTTGCCCGAGCCGGAGGAGCCGAGGATGGAGATCACCTCACCCTCGCGCGCGTCGAGCGACACGCCCTTCAGCACCTCGACCGGGCCGAAACTCTTGTGAAGGTCGTGCACGCGGATCGCGACCGGCGTGGTAACGGCGGCGGACATGTTCAATGGGTTTCTCCCTTGAGTTCGGCGACGATCGGCAACGGCGCGCGCAGTTGCGGGTTGAACCGGTGTTCGGCCAACGCAACGAGCCGGGTCAGCGCGAAGTTGATGGCGAGATAGATGAGACCGGCGACGACGAAGACCTCGATCACCCGGTAGCTCTCCGAGATCAGCTTGGCGGCAACGCCGGTGATTTCCATCAGCGTGATGATCGAGGCGAGCGAGGTCGCCTTCACCATGGAGATCATCTCGTTGCCGTAACCGGGCAGCGCCTGGCGCAGCGCCTGCGGCATGACGATGCGGCGGAAGATCATCAGGCGACCCATGCCGCAGGCCCTTGCCGCCTCCACCTGTCCGTGCGGTACCGAGAGCAGCCCGCCGCGGATGATTTCGCTGGCATAGGCGGCCGTGTTCAGCATCAGCGCCAGCACGGCGCACCAGTAGGGCTCGCGCAGAAGCGGCCAGAAGATGCTGTGACGCACCGCCGGAAACTGGCTGAGGCCGTAATAGATCAGGAAGATCTGCACGAGCAGCGGTGTGCCGCGGAAGAGGAACACGTAAGTGCGGGAAAAGAGATCGAGCGCAAGGATGCCCGACAGACGCGCGAGCGCCAGCCCGAGTGCAAGCACCGAACCGAGCGCGATCGACGTCGCAGCAAGCTCCAGCGTCAGCGGCAGGGCTGCCGCCAAGCTCCAGAAGGTTTCGAGGGCAAATTTGATATCCATCAGCCCCTCCTGACGCCGCGCGAGAACCGACGCTCAGTGACCTGAAGGATGAGGCCCGAGACGGTGGAAATCGCGAGATAGATCATCGCTGCGATGAAGAAGAAGTCGAAGGGCCGGCTGGTCGATCCCGCCCCGATCTGCGCCTGGCGCAAGAGTTCGACGACGCCGGTAACGGAGACCAGTGCGGATTCCTTCAACACCACCTGCCAGACGTTGCCGAGGCCCGGCAGCGCATAACGCAGCGTCAGGGGCGCGGTGATCCGGCAGAACTTGAGGAGCCGGCCCATGCCGCAGGCGGTTGCCGCCTCCAGCTCGCCCGGATGCACGGCGCGGAAGGCGCCGCGATAGACCTCGGTCTGCTGGGCGCCTGAGGTGATGCCGACCGCAAGCGCGCCAGCGAGGAAGCCTGGAAAGCTGACGAAGCCCTCCGCACCGAACAATTGGCCGACCGCCGTCACCACGGCGCTGCCGCCGAAATAGAAGAGATAGATGACCAGGAGGTCGGGAATGCCGCGAAGCACGGTCGTGTAGGCCTCGGCGCAGCCGCGAACGACCGGGCCGCCGGAGATCTTCGCCCAGGCGCCGAAGGTGCCGATAAGGCCGCCGATCGCAAAGCCGGCGACGGCGATCAGGATCGTCATCCAGGCGCCGGCGGCAAGCGCCGGCCCCCAGCCGTCCGGCCCGACGCTGATGATGTCAAGGAAACCAGGCTCAGTCATCGCAGCGCCTCCCTTCGCTTGTCGATCGATGACTTAACCATGGCTCACCCCGGGGATCGGTGGGTCCACATCGTCAGGAATGGGATTGACGAAGGGCGTGCCTTCCAGCCGTGCCGCGTGGTCGGCCTTGGCGGCGGCAATCAGCGTGGGATCGAGGATCAGTTCGACCGCGGTGCTCGCCATCACCTTGGCCGCGTGTTCCATGCCCTTGTGCGCCGCCGGCAGTTTGCCTTGCGCAACCAGCTGCCAGGAATGGCCCGGCGTACCGATGGCATAGGTCGCGCCGCGCATCTGCACGGTCGGCACCACCCAGCTGACGGTTCCGACATCGGTGGAACCGACGAGCGTGCCGGCGCCGTTTTCCGGCGGAAAGATCGTATCGCAGAGGGCAACGCCACGGCGCAGCTTCAGCCCGAAACGCTCGAAGGCGGAGGCGATATCCTCGCCGGTGAAGGTCCCCTGGAACTTTGCCGCCGCCTGCCGATCGTCCTCGTCGAACTGCGGCGGTCCCAGATGCTCAAGCTGGCGGTGCATCAGCGCTTCGAGCGGGGTGTTGCCGATGAGATTGGCGTCGCCGCTGACGATCTCGTCGGTGACCGTGGTACCGGTCATCATCGCCGCACCCTTGGCGACGCTGCGGACACGTTCGACGAGATCGAGCAGTTCCGGCAAGCTGCGGGCGCGCACGAGATAGCGGGCCTTGGCGCGGGCCTGCACCACGTTCGGCGCATTGCCGCCCGTATCGGTCACCGCATAGTGGATGCGCGCCGATGAGGGCATGTGCTCGCGCAGATAGTTGACGCCGACATTCATCAGTTCGAGTGCATCGAGCGCGCTGCGGCCGAGATGGGGGGCAGCCGATGCATGCGACGCCCGGCCGCTGAAGCGGAAGTCGAGTTCGTTGCAAGCCAGCGAGATCGGGTTGTTGACGCCGGCAAACGGTGCCGGGTGCCAGGAGATCGCGATATCGACATCGTCGAACACGCCGGCACGCACCATGAAGCCCTTGGATGAGCCGCCCTCTTCCGCCGGGCAGCCGTAATAGCGCACCCGCCCCTTGATGCCGTTGGCAGCGAGATAATCCTTGACGGCCGTCGCCGCCATCATCGCGCCGGCGCCAAGCAGGTTGTGGCCGCAGCCATGACCGTTGCCGCCGTCGACCAGCGGCCGCTCCTCGGCAACGCCGGCCACCTGGCTGAGGCCCGGCAGCGCATCGAACTCGCCGAGGATGGCGATAACAGGTCCACCCTCGCCCGCCTCGCCCATGACAGCCGTCGGCATGCCGGCGATGCCGCGCGACACGCGGAAACCTTCGGCCTCCAGCAACGCGGCGTGTTCGGCCGACGAGGAAAACTCCTCGTAATTGGTCTCCGGTGTATCCCAGACCCGGTCGCTGAGCACGAAGAACCGGTCGCGCTTGGCTTCGAGGAGGTCCCAGACGTCACAGGCATTTTTCATCGTTTCTTGACTTCCGCAACAATAGTAACCAGAATTGGCGCCAATTTATGATAACATTTTTGGATACACAAGAGGGTCCTGAAACATTTCGCGCAATGGGCACAACGGCGAGAGGCAGGCCCGGAACGCCGCTCTCGCGCATTGAATTGTTCGGAACGGCATCATAGTTTCTCCAAAAATGGAGCCAATTCCGCTGCAGCAGGCAGCCTGGGACATGCACCAGAACCATGCGCCGGAAGCCGGCGACAGGCGGAAAAGAGAGTGTAAGGCAGGAATGAGCGACGATCTGACGGAAATGCTGGCGCCCGAGGAAAAGCCCGAGGACAAGAGGGACGTTACCGACCTCCTGCTGCACGACATTCTGACCGGGACCTTGCCGGCCGGCGCCTGGCTGAAGCAGATCGACCTGGAGCGCCGCTACGACTGCACGCGGCCGGAGGTGCGGCGGGCGCTCGACCGGCTGTCGCAGCGCCGGCTGGTGCAGCACAACCCCAACCGCGGCTACCAGGTCTACGAACTCGACGACCAGCGCACGCAGGAAATCAGCGACATCCGCGTGATTCTCGAAACCGGGGTCGCCGACCGCATGGTCGCCAATGCAACGCCCGCCACGATCGCCGAGTTGCGGCAACTCGCCCGGCAGTTCGACGAGATGTCGTTTCGCGGCTCCATCATGGAGCATTACGACGCCAACCTCGCCTTCCATCGCGCGCTTCTCATGCTCGCCGGCAATTCCGAACTCGTCGACGTCGTCGCCGAAATCCGCCAGCGCACCGTATCCGCCCCGGTGTCGCAATGGCGCACCCGCGCCCGCATCGAGCAATCAGCCCGCGAGCACCATTTGATGGTCGATGCGCTGGAAGCCCGGGACCTGCCCGAACTGAAACGGCTGATCGAGATCCACATCCGCCAGGCGCCGATCAAGACCTGAGCCTTGGCGGCGCGCTGGACTTGACTACCCGCCAAAGAGGATCGTCACGGCCACCAACACCGCGCCGATCGCCGCCATCGCGAAGGCCATCGGCCAGGGGCTGCGGCCCATGTAACGGCCAAGGCGCGCGCCGATGACGAAGAGCATGGCGAGCGCGATGGCGTTCGAGGCGCGCATGGCGAGCGCCACATTGTCCGTCAGCAGGAACGGAATGCTTGGAGGCAGCGTCGAGGCGACCACGAGCAGAAAGATCGCGACGGCCGCCTTCAGGTCGCGCGCAGTCACGACCCTGTGCCTGGGATCAGGGGAAAGCGCCCTCACCCGGACAAGCAGCGCTTCCGTTTCCTTGGGCGAAGAGACGCGGCGCACATCGTCGGGCAGGCTTTCGAGAAACAGTTCGCGGGCGCGATCGATCCGCTCATGCCTGAGCCGATCGAGGAAACCACGCCGTCGCACCCGCTCCACCACCGTCGTCAGCACATACATGACGCCATCGACGATGCCCCAGGCGATGTTGCAGCCGAGGGCGGCGACAAGCACGGCATTGACCCCGCCCTCGCCGCCCGCAACCGAACTCATCGTTCCCGTGAAGGACAGCGCCATCAGGAGCCCGAAGATGATCTCCGACAGGCGATCGATCGGATCGAGAATGCGCGACCGCTCGCTCATGCCCGGGCACTCTCTGAACGTGACCGGGACGACAGGAAGATGGCGGGCAGCGACCGGGAAGCGCGCAACCGCGATACCTCCCTTTACTGGACCTGCAGATCGGCGAAGGCGTCGCGCACATGGTCGGCAACCGCCAGCACCGGCGCCGGCGCATCCGAGATCACCTGCAGGCCGATATTGTAGTGGCCGAGATCCGGCAGGCCGTCGCGCTCGCCAAGCTGCACCATTTCCCCCTGGACGAGGTAACGCGGCAGCGGCGCGATCGCGAGACCGGCAAGCACGGCGGCGCGCTGCCCGGTGGTATAGGCGCTGAGGAAGGCGATGCGGAACTTGCGGCCGGCACGCGCCAGCTTTTCCACCGCATCGGCACGCCAGACGCAGCCGTCCTCCCACATCGACACCGGCAGCGGATCCTTCAGGTGCGCGCTGCCGCACTTGGCGCCGGCCCAGACCAGCTTCTCCTGCATCAGGATTTCACCGTTCCTCGGCACACCCTCCGTCAGGCTGTTGAAGATGGCGATGTCGAGCCGGTGCTCGTCGACCTTCTTGCGCATGGCGTTGCTCATGCCGATCGACACGTCGACCGTGACGTTCGGGTAGGATTCGGCGAAACGCTTCAGCACCTCGGGCAGGATACGCTCACCCACGTCCTCGGGCGCGCCGACGCGCACGACGCCGTTCATGTCCGGCAGCAGGAAGCGCGACACCGTTTCGTTGTTAAGCGAGAGGAGCCGACGGGCAAAGCCGAGCAACAGCTCCCCCTTGGGCGTCAAGGTGACCGAGCGCGCGTCGCGCAGGAACAGCGTGCAGCCGAGCATTTCCTCGAGTTTCTTGATCTGCATCGAGACAGCCGACGGCGTGCGGTAGACGGTTTCGGCGGCGGTGGTGAAGTTGCCGGTCTCGGCAATCGCGATGAAAGTCTTCAGCACGTCCATTTCGAGAAGCGGAAGCGCATGGCGCATCAGCATGTTCATGGCGTCAACCTCATTCAAAAAAACTGAAAGAAAGCTTCACTTCATTTCGTTTGATTGAACATCAGCGATGGCCGATAGTCAAGCTCAAGGACGACGCAGGAAGGAGAAACGCATGTCCACCGCAGCCCTTGTTATCGCCGCTTCGAAGAGTTCCCTCCGTAACAGCTGCCTGCCGCAGGCAGTGGTAAAAAAGGAGCATAGCAGGAGCAACGACATGGTCCTCAACGCCCTCAACCAGATGATCGCCGTCCTCGACGGTGTTGCACGGCAACGACGCGAAAAACAGATCGCGCGGAATCGGGTGGAAGCCCGGCGCGAACTCGCCAAACTGCCCCAGAGAGTCCGTGACGACGTGATGTTTGCGGACCCGCTAATCAATCACCATGTTTGATGGAAGGCATCAAACATATTCGTTGGAATGATAAGTCAGGTTAGGCCATACATATCATCATGGTCGCGACCTGCTGAGACACTCAGAAGGAGCCATGAAATGTCCAACACTCATCTTTCATCGGCCTCGGAACGGGCATCCTCCCACTCGTCCCTTCCGGGTCTCTTCAATCTGCAGGTTCGTGCCTGGGCAGCGTGGAAGCGTCATCGCCAGGAACGGGCTCTCGAAAACCTGTCCTATGACACGCTGAAGGACATCGGCTTCCCGTCGGTGGACGATGCGGTGCATAAGACCGAGCAATGAATGTAATGTGAGCTCTCTTTCTGAGCATCACGGGTTAGAGGGGGCATCGCCGGAATGGCGGTGCCCTTTTCGTTATGGGCGATGGCTCCGCCCTTCGCGCACAAGGACGACCGCTTAAGGCAGCAGTTGCAGCAGTTGCAGAAGAAGTGTCGGTGAACTGAGGAACCAACCGGCGACCAGTCCCAAAAATCCGAGCGCCAGCGCCCCGACGATGCCGTGTCCCTGCCAGCCGATATAGGCGCCGAGGGCGATCGTCGCCAAAGTGATCAAAACCGTCCACAGAATCTGGGCCAGCGACAGTAGACGGGTGGCGATCGCCCTGTCGTCACTCATGCAAAATTACCCTCTCCGATGTGCCCGCAACCTTGCATGTAGTGTAGAAATGCACTTCCCCAAGGGCGTGATCTGCCCGCAAGACCGCTCCCGAGATTTCTTGCAGCCGATCGCGGCACTGCCGGCTCCACGCCATCTTCTGCCATCGCCGTACGACTTGTCTCTTACCGACACCCGCAGTATCCGCGAAAAGAGTCGCAATCGGCAAACACAACCATTGCGCGCGCTTTGCAGATGTTGCGTATCTCTGGCAGTTCTTGTCCGATAGCGTCAACGGCACTGTAAAAACTGTCGCTTTCCTTACAAAAGCCTGAAAGCCTGGCCGAACCGCCTTTTGCCGCGCGATGTCGCAATGCGAAATCTCTTTGCGGTCGCTGCTATCCATGCGAATGTCGCAAACAGACAAGCCGAAGAGTATCTTCCAAGCGACGAATATACCCGCATCGCCAAGCATGGGAAGCCTCATGAACAAGCCACTGACCAAAAAGCGTTCTCTCGTCTTCTTCCTGGTGCCGAACTTTTCCATGCTGCCCTTTTCGGCGGCGATCGAAACGCTCCGCATCGCCAACCGCATGCTCGGCTACGAGGCCTATTCCTGGCGCCTCGCTTCGTCCGACGGCGAAAAGGTCCTGTCGTCGAGCGGTATCGCGCTCGAGGTCAATTCGTCGCTTGCAGACGAGCGCAAGTTTCTCGGCGGCGAAAACCGCCCCTCGATGGTGCTGGTCTGTTCCGGCATCTATGTCGAGGACTTCAACAACAAGTCGGTCAATGCCTGGCTTCGCGAGGTTTATAACCGCGGCGTGGCCGTCGGCAGCCTCTGTACCGGCGCCCATGTGCTGGCCTCCGCCGGCCTTCTGACCGGCAAGCGCTGCGCCATCCACTGGGAAAACCTGCCGGGCTTTTCCGAGAGCTTCCCGCAGGTCGACGTCTATGCCGATCTCTATGAGATCGACAGCAACATCTACACCTGCGCCGGCGGCACCGCCTCGCTCGATATGATGCTGAACCTGATCGACCAGGATTTCGGCGAGAGCCTCGTCAACCGCGTCTGCGAACAGGCGCTGACCGACCGCGTGCGCGGGCCGCATGACCGCCAGCGCCTGCCGCTGCGCGCCCGCCTCGGCGTACAGAACGCCAAGGTGCTGTCGATCATCGAACTGATGGAGGCCAATCTCGCAGAGCCGCTGTCGCTCCTGGAAATAGCCGAGGGCGCCGACCTTTCGCGGCGCCAGATCGAACGCCTCTTCCGCCAGGAAATGGGCCGCTCGCCTGCCCGCTACTACCTGGAGATCCGCCTCGACCGGGCCCGGCACCTGCTGATCCAGTCGTCGATGCCGGTGGTCGAGGTGGCGGTTGCCTGCGGCTTCGTCTCCGCCTCGCACTTCTCCAAGTGTTATCGCGAACTCTACAATCGGTCGCCGCAGCAGGAGCGCGCCGACCGCAAGCTGACGCTGCAGATGGCGCGGTAACAGCCGATAGAAGGAACACTCAAAGGGCGGAGCGATCCGCCCTTTTTCGTTGGTGACACTCTCCGCTTGTGCCGTCCTGGCACTTGCACGCGCCGTTGTTTTGGATTGAATGGTCGGCGTTTCAGGAGAGCGAGGAGCACACCGAACAATGGCCCCCGTGGAGATCGATCCCGCCAAGGTTCACGAATTCAAGGATTTCCAGAGCTTCTACGAGTGGCTCGCCGCCCACCACCAGAGCGAGACCGAAGTGTGGATCAAGACCCACAAGGTCTCATCCGGCCTCGCCTCGATCACGCCAAAGGAAGCGATCGACGCGGTGCTGTGCTGGGGCTGGATCGACGGCGTCCGCAAGGGGTTCGACGACCGGAGCTTTCTGCAGCGCTATACGCCGCGCGGCAAGAAGAGCATCTGGAGCCAGATCAACGTCGACAACGTCGCCCGCCTGATCGCCGAGGGCCGCATGACCGAACACGGCCTGAAGCAGGTGGATGCCGCCAAGGCCGACGGCCGCTGGGACCGCGCCTATGCGAGCGGCAAGGACCTGCAGATACCCGACGACCTGCAGGCGGCGATCGACGCCGAGCCCGAGGCGAAAGAAATGCTCGCCAGACTCAGCGCCCAGAACCGCTTCGCGCTCGCCTTCCGCACCCACAACATGAAGACCGAGGCCGGCCGCCGGAAGAAGATCGAGACCTTCGTCGAGATGCTGAAACGCGGCGAAACGATCTATCCGCAGAGGCGGAAATAACCGGGGCGCCTGCGCCGTGCTCGCATCACTGGCCGGCGCGACCGAAGGCCTGAGCTGCTCCTCCGGTATTGCCGGTGGCCGGCGGGCCGAAGCGATTGGCGTCCTCTTCGCCCGGAAGGAAACCCAGCATCACGAGGCCGAGCAGCGGCCCGACGATCGGAACGAAAAGCGCAAGGTTCCACCACCCGGAACGACCATGGTCGTGCCAGCGCTTGGTGTTGACGGTGAAGCTGAAATAGAGGTTTGCGATGAGGATGACGAAAACGAGCAAGTGCATGAGGCTGAAGCCCGGCGCATAGTTATCTACGCCCGAAAGCGCCAACAACGCCCCGCCGGCAAACACCGCCGCTGCCGTCGCAATCCAGACGGCAATCTGCGCCAACCACCAGGTCTGGCGTCCGATGCGGCCATCGGCGCTCGTAAAGGTTTGTGAATTCACGTCGTCCCCTCCCTACCGGCCTATCCGAATCCAAGCGCGCCCCGCGCTCGTTGGCCCCGACCTGCATATAGAAGGCCAGTCAATAAACGTCTAGATTTCATCGCGGCAGAAAGCGCCTCATGATTGCGCGGGCAAGCCGCCTTGCAGTTGCAGTCTGAAATCCGTGAGACGCCTCGCTCTCCGCTGCCTCCGCGTGACGACCTGCCCGTAAACGCGCGTGACCCTAGCCGTGGAACGCCCGCTCCAGTTCGGCGATGTCGAGCTTGATCATGCCGAGCATCGCTTCCGTCACGCGCTTGGCGCGCGCACGGTCGGAATGGGCGACCATGTCGCCGAGCACCCGTGGCACGATCTGCCAGCACAGCCCCCAGCGGTCGCGGATCCAGCCGCATTGTTCGATCTGCCCGCCGTTTTCGCTGATCGCGTTCCAGATCCGGTCGATCTCCTCCTGGGTGTCGCACTGGATCATGATCGAGAATGCATGGTTGAACGGATCGAGCGGCCCGGCTTCCAGCGCCAGGAATTCCTGATTGCCGAGCGTGAACTCGATGGTCGTCACGCTGCCGGGTGGTCCGCTCGGGCTTTCCGCCGGCAAGGTGGTGACGCGGATGATCGCCGAATTGGGAACGAGCGAAATGTAGAAGTCGACCGCCTGGCGCGCCTCTTTCGCAAACCAGAGATTTGAAACGACATTGGTCATGATTTGGTCCTCCTCGTGCCGCCTGATCATGTGCGGTAACCGAAGGACGATCGACTTCGTTCCAAGCCGACAGGTGGCGGATCTTTATTTCTGAAGGTGGGCCCGCCGGCTTGCCCGGTAGTTTACGACGCCAGCGCGTCGAGCAGGGCCAGCTCGGAAATCACCCGGTTCCGGCCGGCATGCTTGGCCATGTAGAGAAACTGGTCTGCGGCGTGCAGGTAGTTCTCGAAGGCTTCCGAGCTCTCGATGGTGGCAAGGCCGATCGAGACCGTGATCGTCAGTTCCTCGTCGTCGGCGACGATGCGGGATTTTGCGAGTTCGAGCCTCAGCGCGTCACAAAAGGCGAAGGCGCGCCGCACGTCGCAGCCGTTGAAGAGAATGCCGAACTCCTCGCCGCCGAGGCGGGCAAGCAGATGATCCTCGCCGACAAGCGCGGACAGGCGCTTGGCCACGTGCTTCAGCACGATGTCGCCGATCTCGTGGCCATAGGTGTCGTTGAGGCGTTTGAAATGATCGATGTCGAGCACGGCGATCGCCGTCGGCTCGCCGCGCCTGAGGCACTGCTCGACCACCCGCGGACCAGCCACGAAGAAGTGGCGGCGATTGTAGAGGTCGGTGAGATAGTCGCTGGCCGCCTGCCGCTGCAGCGTCTGCAGCCGCTTCTGCACGCCGGCGGCCTGCGCAATGCGGCCGTTGAACTCCGCTTCGAGGAAGGGCTTCTGGATGAAATCCGTACCGCCTGCTTCCAGGAAGCGCGCGCCGGCGCGCCGGTCGCCGCTGTCGGAGAGGCCGATGACCGGCACCGCACCATCACCCCGCCGCCGCTCCACCTCGGCAAGTAGCGCCGCACCGGACATGTCGGAGAGATCAAGGTCGGTGACGACGAGATCGACCGCTTCGCCGCTATCGAGCACCTGCAGCGCATCGGCGGCGGACGCGACCTCGCAGACGGAAATCCGCTGCCGCCTCAAGATGCCGGCCAGTTCGCTGCGTGAGGCACAATCGGAATCGGCAAGCAGCACCGTCGTCTTGCCGTTGGTCAACGCCCGGTCGACGGCGCCGATCAGAAGATTGATCGATTCCGGCTGGTGCTTGATGACGCAATCGAGCGCGCCGCGCCTGAGGATCTCCTCGCGCGTATGGTCGTTGAAGGCCGCGGTGAAGACGACGGCCGGAATCTGGTTGTCGAGGATGAAGTCGAGCGCCTCGCAATTGGGCGCATCCGGAAGATTGAGATCGAGAACGGCGAGAGAGAAACTGTCAGGCGCCAGTTCCAGCGCTTCTCTCAGCGCCGCCAGCGAGCTGCAATGGATAACGCGAATGCCGTGGACGGATTCGAGCCCGTACTTCAGCGCCGTCGCGAACATCCGGGAGTCCTCGACAAGCAGCATGCGCTTGTCGCTGTGCTTTTGCACAGAATTCACCCGGCCTGGCGTGCGGCGCAATCTCACGTCCCTGCAACCCCTCTCGAGCCGCAGGCGTGCTTCCCTCAAGGGGTGACGCTGGCTCCCGAAATCTTCAACCCGGCCACTTGCCGCGCCTGGCCTTTCGGCCGGCGTGATCCGTGTGACCGGGTTCCCCGCTCCTGCTGCGGCGGATTGAAGACCGATCGGATTGCAATTTCGTTAATACGGCAACCTGTGCGCGGCATTTTTGATGCACGTGCCCAATAATTCTAAGGGGTTTTCGCCCTTCTTGTTTTGATGGTTAAGCAGGAACCCTAACTTTTTCACTGAGTGTGCGGATCTTCGTCAACGTGTCCAGGTTCTGGTTGACGCGGCAGTAGAACTCCTCGTTGACGAAGGGGCGAACGACGAAGTCGTTGCCGCCGGCTTTGAGGAACCGCGCCGACAGAAGCCGGTTGGTCGACGACGAAACGCCGATGATGCGCAGCTGGTGCGGCCCGTAGGAACCGCGGATGCGCCGCGTCAGCTCGAAGCCATCGATATCGGGCATGTTGTAGTCGGTGATGACGAGGCCGATATCCGGATTGTTCTTCAGAAGCTCCAGCGCCATCGCGCCGTTTTCGGCCGAGCTGGTGCGGAAGTTGTAGCGCTTGAGCTGCGTCGTCAGCAGCGCACGTGCCGTCGGGCTGTCGTCGACGATCAGCACATGGTGCTTGTGGTTGGTGAGGAACCGGCAGACCGATTCCGCCAGCATGTCGACGGCAAAGACGCTGTCCTTGATGACGTAGTCGACGATCTCCTTGGCGAGAATCTTCTCGCGCGTCGATTCCTGGAACGAGCCGGTAAAGACGACCGTCGGCACGCTCATGTCGATCAGATAGTTGAGCGCCTCGCCGTTTTCCGCCCCCGGCAGGTTGATGTTGGAGATGGCGAGCGAAGCCGGGAATGTCGCGTTTTCAACGGCGAACTGCAGATCGTCATAGTCGCGGCAGACGATGACATCGATGTCGAACAGCTCTTTCAGCCGCTTCGAGACCATCGAGGAAAAAAGGTTGGAGTCCTCGGCGAGCACGATGCGGTGCTCGGCAAGGGATTCGCCGGAATAATACATCCCGGAAACGCCAAAAAATGACATTGAACGCCTATGTAAAAGAGTGTCCCCCTACAGCTCCGCGCGTTCTTCATGCCCGCCTAGTCGCTGTAACTTGCAGGCTCTATGCTAGAGGAGAAAGGCTTTCTTCGGTGTTAATGGGCGGCCGGCGAATTAATGAGATGGGCGTGCCGGCTTGAGACGCCAACGGCTCCGGACGCCTGCATTCCTCATGCCTCCGGGGTTCGTCCACGCCGCGTCTCGGCGGTCCGGCGGATGACCTCGGCGATCTCCGGATTGCTGCTCGACAGCATCTGGAAATCCTCCGAATAGAGCGACAGCAAGGAAACCTCGGTGGCGGCGGTCACGGTCGCCGAGCGCGGCTCGCCCGATATCAGCGCCATCTCGCCGAAGAAGCTGCCGGGGCCGAGCTCGACCGGCGTCGGCGACGGCGTTGCGATCGTCACACGCCCCTCGACGATGAAGTACATCTGGTCGCCCGGCTCGCCCTTGCGGCAGATGATGCTACCCGCCGGCACCACGCGGGAGCGCAATGCCCGGACGATCTCGACGAAGGCGGCCGAGCCGAGCTTTTCGAACAGCGGCACCGCCGCGACCAGTTGCCAGTTGCGCACGAAATCCTGGCGGCGCACTTCTTCGAAAAACCCGGTGGCAAGAATGCCTGCCCAGAGCGCAAAGATGCCGATACCGCTCATCATCACCAGACCCGCAAGCACCCGGCCGGCGAGCGTCTGCGGGATCTCGTCGCCATAGCCGGTGGTCGACAGCGTCACCACCGCCCACCACATGGCCTGCGGAATGCTGCCGAACTTGTCCGGCTGGATGTCGCGCTCGATCAGATAGGCGACCAGCGATGCGCCGAAGAGCACGATGCCGAAGAGCGAGGTGACGCCGACGAGATTGGGCGCGGCGCGCGCCACCACCCGGCCGAGCAGGCGAAAGAAGGTGAAGTGACGCAAAGGCTTCAAGAGCCAGATGCCACAATAGAGGCTCTGGTCACGCGAGCCGGCGATCAGAAATCCGACGAGAGGAACCACCACGGCCAGAAGATCGATGACAAGTGCCGGCGTGCGGCCGCGATCGTCCCGACGCCGGATGACCGTATCGACCAGTTGCAGGACATAGATGGCCCAGACACCGGCCAGCAGGAACTCCAGCGACAGCTTCGCCGTCGCATCGAGGTCCCGCGCCGTCAGCGCGGCAACGGCGACGAGCCCAACCGCCGCGACAAGCGCGTTCAATGGCGCGGAGATTTTCAGGAAAGGCCGTGCCGACATTCACTCCCCCAAGAGCCCCGCGCCTTCCGGCCATGCCTCGGCCGGACATGTCAAGCGCGCAGTAACGCCTTGATCTTAAGCACAATCCATTTCTGAATCGACGCTTAATTAAGAGTGGTGAATTGAGGAGGGCACACGCGCTAAAAGCGCGTTCCGACCGGATCGCCATCGTCTCGACGCACGCGATCCTCCTCAAATTGTTCGGCCCCCTCGACCGGTCTCAGCCACGGCTCGCGGCGCTTGATCCACAGCTCGTAGCTCGGCTTCAACGGCGTGGGCGCTTGAGACAGGAGCCCGAGTTTAACCTCCGCCTCCTGTTCATCGGCCGAGAACGCCCGCGACCCGCAATGCGAACAGAAGCAGCGCCCCTGGAACTGCGAGATTTCGCCGGTGTATTCAAACTGGTCCGCCGGCCAGATGCCATAGAAGGTGAAGGCCGAGCCGCTTTCCTTGCGGCAATCCATGCAGTGACAGATGCCGACGCGCAGCGGCTCGCCGCGAACCGAAACCTGCACCTGTCCGCAAAGGCATTGTCCCGAGAGAATGGTCATGATGGTCACCTGATCTGCTTTGACGCATCACGAAAACGGCGGCACGTGTGTTCGGTTCCTTCGACACCGACCTGTGCCGAAAGCCTCACCGCACCTCCTCGACCACCGGCGGCACCCAGCGCCCCTGCTTCACGACATCCTTCGGCACGTAAGCACGGAATGTCAGCGAGAACGGCTTTCCCTCCGGCGAAGGCAGCCAGTTTGCTTCCGGCACGCCCTTGACCGGCTTCGGACCAATGGCGATCTTGAGTGAACCATCGGCTTCGTTCGCCAGATTCGAATTGCTGTTGAAATTGTACCGCTTGAGGTCGTTTGGCACGACTCGGTAGTCCGGCACACCGACGAGGATCACCGACCAGTAGGCGTTGACGACAGCCGACGGCAGGTCGTTGGCCGGGAAATGGATGACGTAGGTGTTGGATCCATTGACCGGCTTACCGGCCGCGTCGCTCACCAGCGAGAAGTAGACGACCTCATCGGGGGAATTGCCCCAGATACCGGCATAGTTGGTGACGGTTCGCTGGAGAAAGTTCGAGCCGTAGATGCCGATATGGGTTCCGACGCCCCAGCCACTCTTGACCTCGACGGTCCTGGCGATCCCGTGCTGAACGAAGTCCGGCACGATTTTTTCGCGAAGCACCTTGTCCACGGCTGCACGCGCTTGCGGATTGCTGGCGACATAGGCCGCGACGAAACGAACCTTCTGCTGCATTTGCGCGGCGATCGGCGAAACGTCGAGCGCGCTGCCAAGGATCGCGTCCACATTACCGAAAGCTTCGGCACCAAGTAGCTTCTGGTTGTCGAAGTTCGGTATCGCTGGCGCTGGCGCGGGCGTCACCTCGCCGAGCGGCGTCGCCTTGAACTCTTTCTGCAGCGCCAGCGCTCCTTCCGGATCGCCCTTGATTTCGACCCGGGCCAGCATCTTCGCCTTGGCCGAATGCAGCTCGATCCGGGCGGCATCGGCGGGGATAGCAACGGCGGAACCCGGTTTCACCAGCGCGAACTTGCCGAAGGGTTTCGATGGAAAGGTTCGTTCGTTGATATTGACGATGACCTCGCCCCATTCGTCGAGGATCTGGGCAGTGTAGTAGCGCCCCTTGATTTCAGGCACTTCGAGCAGCACACCGCCATCGTCATCGGTCGTATACCAGGCCTCAAGATAGGCGACGTCGAAGTTCGGGTTGACGAAATCGGCCGATCCGAGGGGATTGTACTTGATGGAGTTCCAGGCGAAACCTTCTGCCTTGGTATCCATCTGTTCCTGACGGATCACCAGCAACCGGCCAAGGAGATAGATGTAGGCATCCTCGATCGTCGTTTCGTCGGGTACGGCCTTTTCCGAGGTCTGGGCCAGCGCCACCGATGGCAGCGAAGCCGAGCAGAGCGGCACCGACAGTGCAACCGCGCTCGCCAGCAGGCATTTGCAAAAAGTGTTCATTGGCAACCTCATTGCGTTTGCCCCACACCGCGGACGATCTCCTTCGAGTTGACCGCAGTCGCCGCGTTGAAGGAAGTACGTAACGGTTACAAAAACCAATTCATGCCGATTTGCGGCGCGCGACGGCCACGACAAACCTCTCCCCCGCGCCGGAATTTCGGTATAAGATACTACCATGAGTGAAGCCCAGCCTCTGTTCGATATGCTGCGCCAGACCGTGCAGCCTGAAATCGCCGGCGTATTGGAGCGATTTGTCCGGGAAGCGCCGGACCGCAAGCTCGGCCGCATCAACGCACTCGCCTTTGCCGCCGAACACGGGCTCGACGAGGAAAAGGCGATCGCTGCCTTCCTGCATGCCTCCCGCCTTGGCCTTTTCGAGCTTTCCTGGAATGTGCTTTGTCCCGGCTGCGGCGGCGTGCTCGATGCCAACACGTCGCTGAAGACCGTGCAGAGCGACACCTATACCTGCTCGCTCTGTGCTGCCGGCTATGAGCCGACGCTGGACGAGATGGTGGAGGTGACCTTCACCGTGAACCCGCGCATACGCCACATCGAGGCCCACAGCCCGCACGAACTGCCGCCGCTCGAATATTTCCGGCAGATCTACTGGGGCTCGGGCATTGAACTGCCCGAGGAGGGCTACGAGGCCCAGGTCGACGACTTCATGATCGAGGCGCTGGAATTGCCGCCCGGCGAAAAGGCGGTGATCTCGCTGCAGATGCCGCCGGAATTCATCATCATCTTCGAGCCGGTGACCCATGCCGCGCAGTTCATCGACGTCAAGGGCGAGCCGACCAAGGAGCGACGCACGCTGTCGCTGGTCTTCGACCGCGGCCATCGCCACGACGAAGCGCTGACCATGCAGCCCGGTCCCCTGCGTATCCAGGTGGAAAACCACACGGATGTGCGCACCCTGCCCTCGGTTTGCATCGCCAACGACGCGCTGCACGGCATTCTCGGCCGGCGCCGGCCTTTCCTGACGGCCAAACGGCTGCTCTCCAACCAGACCTTCCGCGACATCTACCGCACCGACACGATCGACGTGGACCAGCGGCTGAAGATCACCAGCCTCACTTTCCTGTTCTCCGACCTGCGCGGCTCGACCGAGCTTTACGAGCGGGTCGGCGACCTCGCCGCCTTCGATCTCGTGAAGACCCATTTCAGCGTCGTCAACGAGATCGTCGCGGCGGAAGCAGGTGCAGTCGTCAAGACGATCGGCGACGCCGTCATGGCCACCTTCCCGACGCCGGATCGGGCGGTTGCCGCCGCCATGCGCATGCGCGACGCCATGCGAAAGCTGAACGACGACCGCGGCTCGGAAGACCTGCTCTTGAAAATCGGCATCCATGAGGGACCGTGCATCGCCGTCAGCCTCAATGAGCGGCAGGACTATTTCGGCCAGACGGTCAACATCGCCTCTCGGGTCCAGCACCTTGCCAGCTCGCGCGAAATCTTTGCGACCGGTTCGGTGCTCGACGATCCGCGCGCCTCAAGCCTGCTCAGCGATCGCGGCCTCAATCCGCAATCGCACAATGTCGCGCTGCGCGGCATCACCAACGAGATCAGCATCTTCTCGATCCCGTGAAGCTTGCCGGCACCGGAATTCGCATATCCCCGCAAGCGGCGGTCAGCGTTCGGGCACTCCGGCTTGCCGTAGCCCCTCGGCCATCCGATCCCGCCACTGCGGTATCCTCTGAAACCAGGGCAGCGCCCGATACCGCTCGATCGTGAACCCCGCCTCCGCTGCCAGCAGCTTCTGCGCCGCCCATCGGGCGGTCTCCATGTCCCCTGATAGCGCCGACCAGGCCGCCAGATGGCGATAGGACCAAGTCACATCGGGATAGGTGTTGACGACGTCGTGGGCTATCGCGATGGCTTGCGGGAGAGCCCCTTGCATCGCCATGGAAAAGGCCATCCCCAGTTTCATGTTGAATGCCAGCGGGTCCCTCGGGCTCAGCGTCATCCCACGCCGGAACCGCTCCGTCGCACGCGCGGGATCGTCGGTGAAAAGCGCGAGCCAGCCGAGGCGCGCCCATGCCCAGGCATTGTTCGGATCAAGCGCCAGCGCCTTTTCGATAAAGGTGGCGGCACGCTCCTGATCGCCGCAGATGCTCATTGTCGCACCAGCCGCAGTCAAAGCCGTCGGATCGTCGCTGATCGCGCCCGCGCCTTCGATCGCCGCCCGTGCCAGGTCCAGTTCGCGCTCCGGCTGGTCGGTCCACAGATAGGAAGCGCTCGAGGCATGGCACCAGGCCAAAAGCGCATGGGCACGGCCGTAGCCGGGATCGACCAAGATCGCTTGCCGAAGCAGTTCGATCGCCTGGTTGTTGGTCTCCTTGCGGCGCCCCCAGAGATTGGGAAAGGCGCGCATGACGAAATCATAGGCGCGCAGGCTGGCCGGCGGCTTGCGCCTGGCAAGCTCGATCTCGGCCTCGCGGATGGCCGGGTGGATGGCGCCAGCCACCTGCGCAGCGATCCGATCCTGGAATTCGAAAATATCCTCGATGGCGCCCTCGTAGCGATCCGACCAGGATTGGGTCCGCGTCTCGGCGTCGACCAGTTGCACGGAAATGCGCAGCCGGTCGCCGCCGCGGCGCACGGTGCCTTCGACCACATAGGTGACGCCGAGCTCGCTGCCGACGTCCCGCACATCGACGAAGCGCCCCTTATAGGTGAAGGCGGACTGGCGCGCGATGACGAAGAAGTCGCGGACGCGCGAGAGCGCCGCAGTGATTTCCTCCACGACACCATCGACGAAGTAGTCGTCGCCTGGACCGCTCAGATTGTCGAAGGGCATGACCACAAGCGACGGCTGGTCCTTGCTGCGACCGGCCGGCGGCACCCCGTCGAGGATGCCGCCCCCGACAGCGACCTCATCTTGCCAGTCGACCCGGAAAACCAGAATGGGCCGGGGGATGTTCTTCAAGTTCCGCTCGCCAAGGCTGGTCAGCGCGAAGGGCACCTTGCCGTCGAGATGTTCGCGCACCGCCCCGGAAATACAGATGCCCGACGGAGCGGCGATCTCCTGCAGGCGCGCGGCGATATTGACCCCGTCGCCGAGCAGATCGTCTCCCGACACGACGATGTCGCCGAGATTGATGCCGATGCGAAACTGCAGGCGGCGTTCCGCGGGCATATCCTCCATATCGAGAAGACCGCGCTGGATTTCCACCGCGCAGCGGACCGCCTGAACCGGGCTTGGAAACTCGGCGACGAGACCATCGCCGGCACTGCCGAAGATGCGGCCGCCATGGTCACCCACCAATTCGGCAATCCGCCCCCGGCACCGATCGAGCGCGCGAAGCGTGTTCTCTTCGTCGAGCGCTGCGAGGCGACTGAAGCCGGCGACATCGGCCGCAAGGATGGCTGCGAGCTTTCGATCCACGACGGTGACCGCTCCTGCGGCGGAGGATTTCGCTGAGCCTAATATGCGCGAATTCTAGAATATTCACAGATGCCAGTGGCAAGCGAGAGCGGATGACAGCCACCGCCGAGCAATAACGCGCGCCCCGCGGCGTGAGAGCTTGCCCTGCTGAGACCTGCCGACCCTTAGACGACAGGCGGTATCAACGTCAGCACGTCGCCATCATCCGGAATGAGCAGCCTGGTCAAGGCGATGCCGTGGGCGCTGGTGGCGGCGCGCAGGTCGCCTCGGCTGACCGTCGCATGGTCGAGCGCCTCCATGTGGGTCGCAACCACGATGCTCTTCTTGGAGGCCTCGCAGACCGCGATCGTCTGCGCCGCATCCATCACGATCAGGGCGCCGTCCCAGCGCGCGCCGCAGGAATGGGTAACGATCACATCCGGCTTCGTGTCGTGGATGGTCTTTTCGATCGCCGGGTAGAGCACCGTGTCGCCGGCCCAGTAGACCGTCGGCTCGCCCTTGGCCTCGAGGCTGAAACCCATGACCGGCCCCATGTCCTGAACGACAGGACCAAGCCCGTGGCTGCCGTCGCGCCGGGTAAGCTTCAGGCCCTGCCACTGCGCCTTGCCGAGAAGCGGCGTGACGTCGCGAAAACCGGCCCCGCGGATCGCCTCCTCGTCACCCGGCTGGCAGAAGATCGGCAGCCCCTTCGGCAAGCGATGCTTGGCAGTGTCGTCGAAATGGTCCTCGTGCAGATGCGAGATGATGACGAGCTCGACGCCGGCAAGGATCGTATCGGTGTCGAACGGCAGCTCGACCAGTGGATTGGGCGCCCGCCCGGCAAAGGATGGCAGGCTGTCCTTCGGCCCAAGAAAGGGATCGATGAGCACGGTATGGCCGCCATAGTCGAGCTTGAGGGTGGCGTTGCGGATAAGCTGGAGTTTCATGGGTGTCCTCCCTGGCCGGAAATCGGCAGTGACCGCGATCCTTGCGCAAGCCGTGATGAAATCAAGCCCTGAAATGTGGTCCAGCCAAAGCGAGAAACACAACCACGGAGTGAGAAAAACTTTAACGTTCTACCGACAAACATACGGGCGTTCTGCGATAGAAGAGGAGCCGGAGTGAACGATACCAACGACACCGTGCGCTACACAAGAAAATCGATACTCTGCATTGGCACGCTCGTTGGCGTCACGCTCGTATTTCCCTTTGCAGTTCGCGCGTTCGCTCACTTTCAGGAAACCTCAGACCCACTGGAAACAACGATCTTCGTGTTTCTTGCTGCGGCCTACGCACTGCCGGTCATCTACCTGATCCTCGCCGGCTGCATCGCCATGATCGCCAGCGAGCGGGCCGAGCAGGTCGGCATGTCCCCATTTGTCGGTATCTACGTTGCTCTGCTTGCGTTCTCGGATGTTCCGGTCGGCATCGCCTTCAGTGCGTTTGGAGCCATGGCCGATACGGCCGTGCTCTATGCGAGCCGTATGCTTGGCATTGGCCTTGCCCCTTATCTGCTGATCGCCGCCATTGCCGCGTTGATCACCCTCGGACTGCTGCGCGAAAGGCGCAGATTGCTCAACGAGCGCCATGCCCGGGCTTATCGCCTGTGGTTCTCCCTGCTCGTTTTCTTGATGGTGGTCGGAGTGTGCAATCTTCTCGGTCTGGCTTCGATGCTGCTGTTAGGATCAATGAGTCTCGCAGCAATCGTCCAAATGATCCTCATCCCCATCAAGTCCATCACCCTCTATCCGGTGCTGCCCGTTGCAATGTTCCTCACCGCTTCGGCTTATCTCGTATATGTGAGCCGCGAGCGGGATAGCGGTCCGATCGAGCCACATCCTATGGCGGCGAAATCACGAAAGAACTTCGGGCGCAGGAACTGACCTCAGCCGCGACGGCTGCAGCTGCACCCGCTTGCCCCCTCACCGCCAGCCGCAATCCCAGGGCTGTCCTCTGGCCGTGCGGTGGCAGGCATAGGCGCGGCCGCAGGAGTGGGTGGCGGAAATCGTCGTCCGGCCTCGGCCCGAGCCGCGGGAGAACATCTGCCGGAAGGCAACGTTCGCGCTCTCGGGGCAACTCGAAAAACTCTTCTTCTGCAGTTCGGCCGGCGGGCTGATCGCGCGGGTGCCGGTGTTTTTCTGCGGTGTCTTGATGGTCCCTTGCGTCTCGCTCGGCTGCGGCAGCTTCGCCTCGCGCTGGATCGCGACGCAGCGGCCGTCTTTTGCCTCCTGGCTGCGGCCGCAGGCAAGCGGGCAGATCCGCGCCTTCTCCGACTTCAGGCGATCGAGCACATCGCTGGAGGGTTCGAGCGTCGCTAGGTCGACCTTGCCGAACTTGGAGAAGGCTTCGAGCGCCTTGCGACTACCTTCGCCCCAGACCCCGTCTTCGCTGCCGGCGCGACAGCCCAGCCGGTTGAGCTCGACCTGTACGGAACGGGCCAATGTCGTGTCATCGGCATTGGGCACAGCCAGCGCCGGATCGATGGCCGCTACGGCCTGGCCACCCGCTCCGTCGGGCACGCCTTCGGATGACGGTGCTGAAGCCCGCTCGATGATCTTGATCTTCGCCCTGGCGAGCGAAGCGAACGCACCGCCGGGATATTGCTGCAGGTAGGCGTCGAAGAGGTCGCGGTCCGTCGCATCCTTGATCGTTTCCCAATAGGCAAGCTCGGCCGCCTGCCCTGTCGCGGGCGCATCAGCCGGCGCCGGCTTGCCGCCGATTGCCGGCTTCAGCACCACCTCGCCGGTCAGCGAGGAATTGTCCCAGGGCACCTGCTTGCCGCCGGTTGCCGCCAGCACGTCGCGGCGCACGTCGATCAGCTCGCGGGTGATGTCGCGGCCCGGCTGGCCGAGATGTTTCAGCAGCGCCGATGTGAAGGGCGAGTTCCGCCCCGATCCGTCAAGGGCGACATTGCCGGGTTGCGTGGAAAAGGCGATCAGCGTGCCGATGCCGGTGCCGACCTTGGCAAGGCCACGGCCGACCGAGGCGGAACGCGTGCCCATCGAACGGGCGAGATTGACCGCCAGAGGATTGTCGCGGCAGGCGTCGAGCAGGATGATGTTGACCCGCGTGCTGCGCTCCATCGCCGACAGGATCAGGTTCATCGGCACCGCCTCGAATTCGAGATCGACCGAGGAAGCAAGCGTGGCATCGACCGGGGCAAGGTAGTTTTCGCCGTTCACCTGCAGGCCGTGGCCGGCATAGAAGAACAAGGCGAGATCCGCGCCGTCGAGCCGGCCGACGAAGTCGCGCACCGCGCGACGCACCCCGGCAAGGTCGAGATCCGCACCGGTCACCACCTCGAAGCCCAGACCTTCGAGCTTTGCCGCCATGTCGTGTGCGTCGTTGCCGGGATTGGGCAAGGTGGCCACATGCTGATAGGCGGAATTGCCGATGACCAGCGCCACGCGCTTTTCGGCCAGCGCCTCCGATGCGAAAAGCACCAGCAGAACGGACAAGGCGATGCGAAGGAATGGCATGGCTCCCCCCGACAATGCGCGGATGATCGCGACCACGCGTCAGCCCCAACGCCCAAGCGTGCTACCGGCAATGCGGCCTGTCAATGCAAGGAGGGTGTCCGGCAGCTCTGACGGGCCCTTGCCCGCCCGAAGGAGTGAGGCGGTCGCCGCCCTCGCCCATCCCTTGGGATTAGCAAGAGCAGCCGCGATCGCTCGCAAGGGCTTTCGGGCGCCGTCAGCAACGGCGCTGCGCAAATGTCGAATGAAGGATGGAGCCGCCTGTCAGCGGCGCGCCTGTCGCACCGCTTGAGCGGAATGGAAGGTTACTTGACGACGACGTTGCCGTTGACGATCTCGACGTTTTCGTCGCCCTGCAGGCCGATGCGGTCGCCGCTCGGTGCGGTGACGAAACAGCCGCTCGGGCAGATCATTTCAGTCGCTCCGGATGCGATCGCCACTTCCACACGGCTTTCGCCCTCGACGACGATCAGAACGGCGGTCTCGCTGTCCTTGTTCGTGACAGTCGCGGCACTGGCAGCACCGGCCATCGGCGCGCCGGCCATCAGCAAACCGGAAAGCAAAGCAATCACAAATTTCTTCATCGCCCATCGACGCCAGACGCGCCGCCCTCTTGCCGAGCCGGCCGCCCCGTCGGTTCGCGACGCTGCGCCGGCCACCTCTTCAGCCGATGACCAGCGTAGTCGGTCACCAGAAGAATTGCATGCTTTTTATGGCAGGCCGGCTGAATAGTGGCTGAACGGTCCGTTTATCAGCGGTTTGGGTTTGTCCGGCGGCTGGCCACCCGGCGACTGCCCGTTTCCTCCGCGTCGCGCTCCTCGTCGAGCGGCGCCGCAGCGGCGGTCTTCTTGTCCGAAGCGGCAGACTTGGCCGCGGCCCTTGCCTCGGCGGAGGTGGCGCCCTTCGGCTCGCCCACCTCTTCCGGGTGATGGCTTTCGATGCCGGTCTGGTCCTCGACAGGCACGTCCTCGATCTTGACCGGGAACGGCGCACCGATGCCCTCGTCGCGGAAACGCTCGTAGATGGAGACGCGCAGATCGTTGCGCACGCCGCCGCCGGTGAGGACGTCGGCGACGTAGATGCGCAATTCGAAGGTCATGCGGTCATCGCCAAAGGCGGTGAAGCCGACGCTCGGCGACGGGTTCTTCAAGACCATGGGATGGGCGGCCGCGATTTCGGAAAGCAGCTCCATGATCCGGCGCGGCTCGCTGGCATAGGTCACCGTGATGGCGATTTCGGAGCGGCCGAGCTTGTTGCGGTGCGTCCAGTTGCCGACTGAGGCGTTGATAAGCAGCGAGTTCGGCATCATGATCGACTGGTGCTGGAAGGTCTCGATCTCGGTCGCGCGCACCGAGATGCGCTTGACGAAGCCTTCCGTCGTGCCGCTGACGATCCAGTCCCCCACCTTGAACGGACGCTCGACAAGCAGGATGAGCCCCGAAACGAAGTTCGAGACGATGTTCTGCAGGCCGAAACCGACACCGAGCGAGAGAGCACCGGCGACGAGCGCGAGGTTGGAGAGGTCGATGCCGGCCGCCGACAGGCCGATCAGCCCCGCAAGCCCGACGCCGGTGTAGCCGATGCCGGTGCGGATCGAGTTGCGCACGCCGGCGTCCACCCGGCTGCGCGCCATGATGTTGCCGTCGATCCAGCGCTGCACGAAACGAGTGACGGCGTAGCCGAGCGCAAAGAACAGGATGCCGGCGAGGATGCCGACCAGCGAAATCGTGATCGAGCCGATCTTGATCTCGGTCACCATCCGGTAGGCCCAGGACTCGATGTCGGCGACCTGGAAGCCCCACTGCAAGAGGATCAGCGGGATGAAGAACATCACGACCAGCGCGTAGATGCTGAGGCCCGCGGCAAGGCCGATCTGGTCGAGCGCCACCTGTTCGAGATTATAGCGCCGCTCGAGATAACGCCCGGCGGCGGTCTCGGCAAAGGCGCCCTGCTTGGCAACCGCCCGGCCGGTGAGGATGCCGATATACATCGTGACGAGGATCGCGCCCGTAATGATGATCTGCGTGGCGATGAAGCGGGCAAGACCGACATAGCCCGACACAGCGGCAATGATGAGCAAGGCGCCGGTCGCAAGCAGCGCAAAGGACACCACCCGCGGCCAGGCGCGACCATGGGCATCGAAGGATTCATCCTTCCTGAGCGTCGGCTTGATCCAGGCCGAAGCCATGATGATGAGGCCGATGACGATGGAGGCAATGTAACTCTTGACGACGGTCAGGACGACAGGCGAACCGAGCGCCTCGCTGACGCCGCCGAAGAGGTAATCGAGGCCGTTGACCAGCGCCATGGCGAAGATCGCGATCATCAGCATCCGGGCGCCACGATCGGACACCCGGACGAGCCGCCAGCGCGAATCGCGCGGCGACAACACGGCCTGAGCGAGCCTCGTCACGAAGAAGACGACGACGGCGACCCCGAGCGTGATGGCAATGATCGGCGCGATGTCGGACCGCAGCACGTTGAAGCCGCGCAGGAACAGGAAGCTCGAGACCGCGAAGGCGGCGGACGCGATGGTCGGGATCAGTGTCGACCAGAATGCGACGGAGAGCCGCCGGAAGTAACTCGGCTCCTCATCCGTGATGTCGTGCTCGATCAGTGGGCGAAAGAGTCTGCGGCTGCCGGAAAGGAATACCAGCGCCGCCAGCAGCGACAGGAACAGCGCCGTCAGCAGCGGCACGCGCTTGTAGTTCCAGGCAAAGCTCAGCCAGCTTCCGACGCTGCGGGTCAGCACCCGGGTTTCATCCGCGGTCGCCACGAGTGCGTCGTCGAACATGCCCGTCGAGACTTCGGTGTTCTTCAGGAGCGTGTTGGAAAACAGCGCCCGACGCGTCGCGGTAATCGCGTTGGAGAGTTTCGTCGCCTGCACCGACAGGCCTTCGGCCTCGCCGGTCAGCGCGTTGATCGCACCGCGCTCGGCCATCAGCCGCTTGCGTTCGGCGGTCACGATGTCGGCTTCCGGCGGCTGCCCCTCGGCCGGCGGATCGCCGAGTTCGGTGAGCCGCGCCTTGATCTCGTCGAGCCGCGGACGGGTCGAAACCGAAACGCCGATGATCTGCTTGGCGAGCGCGTCGACCTGAACCTTGAGGTCGGCAAGAACGATGTCGTCGTCCTTGGCCTTCGCGACCTGGTCCGTCAGCTTCTTGAGCTCGTCGCCGGCCTTCGCGAGTTGTTCCGCCGCCTGGTTTTCGGCAGGCGCGGCCGCCTCGGCCTGAGGGGCCGCTTGCGCGGGAGCCGGAGCGTTCTGAGCGGGCTGCGTGGTGGTGGCATCGGACGTCGTGTCGGCTGCGGCGGGCTGTCCGTTCTCCTCGGTCGCAGGCTTGCCGGCAGCGGGCTGGGTGGCGGTCTGAGACGTTTGCGGCGATTGCGCCGGCTGCGCCGATTTCTGGCCCCCTTGCGCGTTTGTCTGTGCGGTTGCCTGTGCCGGTTGCGCCGCCTTCTGGGCCATGACCGGGCCGCCCACGGCAAGCGCCAGCAGGCAGACGAGAATGGCGGGCAGTTTTCCGACAGAACGCAATTTCATGATCCTTGCAGATTGAGACCGTGGCCCGGAATCGCTCCGGCCGTCTTCACGTTTCGATGTGAATACGAAAGACGGCGGAAAGATGCAAAGAACGGCGATAAATCGTCGCCGGCGCCCGCTTTCCCGTTAAAAGCCGGCGCCGGGCTGCGCCAGATAGGCAAGTTCGGCCTCCGTCGAGCCGCGCGCCAGAAAGGCATTGCGATGCGGGAAGCGGCCGAACTGCTCGATCACCTCGCGGTGCCGGATGGCATAGTCGAGATAATCGGCATCGCCGAGTTCGGTAAAGAGCTTCACCGACATGGTCTGGTCGGTAAGGTTTTCCGAGTGCTCGAAGGGCAGATAGACGAAGGCGCGCCATTCCGGCTTGATCGCCATGTCAGCGCCGGTGCCGACGGCAAGCTTCGCCTCGTGCAGCGCCAGGCAATCGGTGGCAAAGGCGAGCGGCGTGCCGCGAAACATGTTGCGCGGCATCTGGTCCAAAAGCACGATCGCCGCCAGCCGGTTCTCCGGGCTCGCCCGCCAGATCTCGTCGACGCCCCGGGCCAGCGCCAGGTGCGACGCCTGGAAGCGGCGGATGCAGGCCTGGTCGAGTTCGTGGCTCGTCCCGAACCAGTCGTCATAGGTGAGTTCGCCAAACCAGAAGTCGAGAACGTCCTGCGGCGTGCAAATGTCAGCTTCGTTCGCCATATGCTCCTCTTGCGGCCCAATGGCCGATCGCCCGGCCCCCGCTAACACATAGGCCGGAACCGGCCCTTGTCCATAACTTGTTCCTACCCGCCTTACGCGCGTCGCTTCAGGATGGCAATGAAGGCGATGCCGCCGACGAGACCGGTGACGACGCCGATCGGCATGTCCTCCGGCGCCATGATGACGCGGGCCGTCAGATCCGCAAGGATGAGCGTCAGCGCCCCGAAGAAGGCCGAAAGCGGAATGACCCTTACGTTGTCGCTGCCGGCCAGGAGCCGCACGAAATGCGGCACCATCAGCCCGACGAAACCGATCGCGCCGGAAAAGGCGACCATCACCCCGGTCAGAAGTGCGGTGACGACGAACAGCGTCAGCCGGAAGCGGCGCACGGGAATGCCGAGCGTCATCGCAGTTTCGTCGCCCATGGCGAGCGCATTGATCTCGCGCGCCCGGATCATCAGCCAGGCGAGCGAGACGAAAAGCACCCCGCCGGGATAGACGAGCTGCGACCATTGCGCCAGGCCAAGACCGCCGAGCATCCAGAAGATGACCGTGTGGGTCGCCCTCGGATCCCCAAGGAAAATCATGAGGTTGCCGACGGACGTTAAGACGAAGGCGACCGCGACGCCGGCCAGCACCAGGCGGTCGGCGCTGCTGCCGAGCACGCGGGAGACGTAAGCGACCAGCACGGTTGCGAGCAGCGCGCCGGCAAAGGCAAAGAGCGGCACCGTGGCAAGGCCGAGGATCATGCCGGTGTGCAGCAGCGCCACGATCGCGCCGAGCGCGCCACCGGAGGAAACGCCGAGCAGATGCGGATCGGCGAGCGGATTGCGCGTGACCGCCTGCAGCACGGCGCCCGTCAGCCCCAGCCCAGCCCCGACGAGGCCTGCCAGCATCACCCGCGGCAGGCGCACGTCCCAGACGATGCTCTCGCGGCCCGCCGACCAGAAGACCTCGACGCTACCGGGCGAGATCTTGCTGGCGATGATCGACCAGACGGTCGCAACCGGGATCTGCGCCGAGCCGAGCGATACGGCGGCCGTCACCGTCAGGAGAAGCAGCAGCAGGCCGGCGGCAAGGCCGAAACCGCTGCGGGCCACCCGTTGAGACGCGGCACGCGAAACCGCAACGGTGTCAGCCGACGTATCCTCAGCCAGCATCGGTTACAGGCCTTCGCCGTGAAAGGTCTTGGCGAGACGGGCGATGGCGTCGATGTTGCGCGGCCCCGGCGTCGCCTCGACATAGTCGAGCACGACGAAGCGATCGTTCCTGACGGCATCGACATTCTTGAATGCCGGATTGGTCTTCATGAAGGCGATCTTGTCCTCGGCCTTCACCTCGCCGTAGTTGACGATGACGACCACTTCCGGATTGCGCTCGATCACCGGCTCCCAGGAGATCTCCACCCAGCTCTTGTCGACATCATCCATGATGTTGGCGCCGCCGGCGGCCTCGATCATCGCCGTCGGAATGCCGAAGCGGCCGGACGTGAAGGGCTTCTCCTCGCCCGAATCATAGACGAAGACCCGTGTCGGCTTTGCCTTGCCGGCGTTCGCCTTGGTGATCTCGGCAAGCTGGCGGCGGTAGCCGTCAACCAGCGTCTCGGCGCGATCCTCGACGCCGAAAATGCGGCCGAGATTGAGAAGATCGACGAACATGTCGTCCATCGTTGGCTTTGCCTTGGCCATCACGTGGATGCAGGATTCGGTCAGCTCGTAGACGCCGATCTTGAAGGGCGCCAAGGTTTCGGGCGTGACCTCGCCGCCGACCTTCATGCCGTAGTTCCAGCCGGCAAAGAAGAAGTCGGCGTCGGCGTTGAGCAGCACTTCCTTGGTCGGATACTTCTCCGAAAGCTCCGGCAGTTCCTTGACGCCTTCGCGCAGCTTCTCGTCCAGCGTCTTCCAGCCGGAAACGCCGGTATAGCCGACCATGCGGTCCTGCAGCCGCAACGCCAGCATCATCTCCACCAAGTTGACGTCGTTGGCGATCGCGCGTTTCGGCGCCGCGTCGAAGGTCACCTCTCGGTTGCAGCTCTTGACCGTGACCGGATAGGCGAGCGCCGGGGTTGCGGCGGCCAGCACGAAAAGAAGGGAAAATGGGGCAATATTGATCTTCATGAAATAGATCCCTGTCGAGGAAGTGAAAAGGAAAAGCGGGCGCCGCCGGCGGCGGCATTGTGAACGGTGGCAGTGACGCCGAAGGCGGCCGAAAGTTCGCCGGGGCTGAGCACCTCTTCGGGCGTGCCGAACGCCGTCAGCCGCCCGGCGGTCAGGATCGCGACGTCGGTCGCAAACTCGGCGGCGAGATTGATGTCGTGCAGCGTTGAGACGATCGTCAGCTTCAGCGTCTGCAGCAACTCGAGGATTTCGAGCTGGTGGCGGATGTCGAGATGGTTGGTCGGCTCGTCGAGAATGATGATGCGCGGCTCCTGCGCCAGCGCGCGGGCGATCAGCACCCGCTGCTTCTCACCGCCCGAAAGCGTGGCGAACTGGCGACCGGCAAGATGCGCGAGATCGAGATGCGCGAGTGCATGCTGCACCCGATCGCGGTCGAAATCGCTCCAGCCGCTCAAGCCTTCCCGCCGCGGAATGCGCCCCATCATCACGACGTCGCGCACGCTGAAGGGAAAGTCGCCGGGCATTTCCTGCAGGACGACGGCGATCGTCCTTGCCGCCTCGCGCGCCGAGATCGACCACAGATCGATGCCATCGACCGAAACACGGCCGGCATTCGGCTGCACCGCCCGGTAGAGGCAGCGCAGAAGCGAGGTCTTGCCGGCACCGTTCGGCCCGAGGATCGCAAGCCGGCTGCCCGCCGCGATCGAAAAGCCGATGTCCTTGACCAGCGTCAGCCCCGCGCGTGGCCCCCAGTGAAGGCCCTCGACCTTGAGTGCCGCTCCCGTTGCCGTGCAGCTCATGGGTTGATCCCTCCCTGCGCCGTCATTGGAAGTGCCCGCCGAGGTCTTCGGAAACGAGCATCGCTGCGGGGATGCGGGCAAGCGTCTTGCCTTTCAACCCGCGTGGCCGCTCGGCCGCCCGCGTCATGCCATCGCCACGCTCGGCATAGGTTGTGGCAAAGCGTACGAGATCGTCGATGTCTTCGTCCGGCGAGACGTCGCCGAAGAGATAGGTTGCCTTTCCCGTCGCCTGGAAGGCGATGGTGCAGGGCCGCGTGCAGGCCGCCATGCACACCGTGCCGGCAATCGAGAAGTCACGATCGAGCGGTGCGCCGAGTGCAGCGATGCTGCCGTTCAGCCGCTTGATCAGCTCGGCGCCGGGCGCGCAGGGGCCACCGGTGAAGCGGCAATCGG
This sequence comes from Ensifer sp. KUDG1, assembly GCF_050434285.1. Taxonomy (NCBI): domain Bacteria; kingdom Pseudomonadati; phylum Pseudomonadota; class Alphaproteobacteria; order Hyphomicrobiales; family Rhizobiaceae; genus Ensifer; species Ensifer sp. KUDG1. Next base: position 512,855 of record NZ_JBNDIG010000002.1, on the reverse strand, counting down.
TGCAGACCGTTATCTTGTGCTGTCGGAAATTCGGCTCAGCCATTCCTGCCCTCCGCCGGACTGACGGCAAGAGATGGCGAAACGGCAGAAGGACGGATAGCCGTCGTGCGAAAGCCAGTTCTTTTCCATCGGAACACCCCGTCCGTTGTGGTTGATCGGTTCGATGGCAGGTCTCCTGGCTCGCGGGTCGTGGCGCATCCACGTCTTCCCGGCTGATCGCCAGTGACATGGTGTGAATGCGCTTTCCGCTCACAGTTGCGGGGGCAGCCACGGTCTCGGCCCCATCAGGGTCGTCCGTTCCGTGTTCCCTTTTCAGCCGCCTCCGCATTGTCGCGGACGCAGCACCATCACCGCCTTCCTCGCATGAATCGGCGGGGGAGACAACCGCACGGCACAGGCGGGAAGGATCTATCAACATGCGGCGTATCGTCATGCGCAGTTTGTTATTAAATAACATTACGTCGCGCAAGCCGAAAATTGAGCGTCGGACACGATCCGACGCCCTACAGCCAAAATCCGCCTCACGACCGACAGGCAGCCGTGTCGCCTCAGAACTCCGGCGGAAAGAGCTCGGCCGTCAGCGTCACCGCCACCGCGGCGTTGCCCGGCAGGTTGCGCACGCCGCAGACGGAGCGGATATGGCCGGCCCTTTCGCCAAAGGCGGCAGCCAGAAACTCGGAGGCGCCGTCGAGCACCTTCGGGTGGTCGAGGAAATCCTCGGTGCAGGCGACATGCCCCTCCAACCGGACGATCTGGCGAATGCGCTCGAAACGGCCGAGATGTTCGTGGATCTGCGCCAGCGCATTGAGCACCGCCAACTCGGCCGCCTTGCGCCCCTCGTCGATCGTCACGTCGCGCCCGAGCAGCCCCGTATGCACGAAGCGCCCGTCGAGCAGCGGCCCCTGCATCGAGACATGAAGAATCCCGCCCGCCTCGATCACCGCGCGATAAGCGCCGAGCGGCTTCGGCGGCGTTGGAAGCTGAACGCCAAGCGCCCCCAGCCTACGGATAACCTCATCCATCATTGCTCCCCCTCCTCGTCACCTGACGAACCGGCCTCCTTGCGGAGACGATGCCGCTTTTCATCTCGACCCTTCGCAGTTCTGTCGCCCCTATCGCAAGCAGTAAGGCCCACCGTTCCTTGCGCCTCCAGCCGTATGTTCAAGCATAGCCAAGAGAAAACGCCTCATGCCTCACGTTGCGAGATAACATTACGAATTACAACACCAGAGTTGAAGTGCCGGCGCGACCCGGCCGCGCGCATCCGTGTTTCGATCGCATGCGGCGGACGCATCGTGGCGCCCGCCAAGCGCGCACCCAAGTAAAACCGCTGAAATGTAACATACGTTACGCTCACGTAACCCTATGCCGGTTGAGAATTTCGACGACCGAGGCAACAATTGCCGGGATTAAGATTGGGCATCGACAAGATCCGAAAACAAGCTCAACTTAGCCGCGCAGATCCCGAAATGAAGTGATGGCAACTCAACTTTCTGAAGGGAATAGCAGCAGTGAATCCCATCGATTTTTTCGTCGACACGCTTCGGACCTATCCACCCGTCGCCGTCTTCCTCGCGCTTGGCATCGGTTTCCTCATCGGTCCGATCAAGGTCGCGGGGTTCAACCTCGGCAATGTCACCGCCACGCTTCTGGCCGGCGTTCTCATCGGGCAGCTTGGCATCCAGGTGTCCGGTGACCTCAAATCCACCCTGTTCCTGATCTTCCTCTTCGCCGTCGGTTACGGCGTCGGACCGCAATTCGTGCGGGGGCTTAGCACCGACGGACCGAAACAGATCGCCTTTGCGCTCTCCGTGCTGGTGCTCTGCCTGATCGTTCCCTATCTCTGCGCGCTGATTGCCGGGCTGCCGCTCGGCTATGGCGCCGGCATGTATGCCGGTTCGCAGACGATCTCGGCTGCGATCGGCGTTGCGACCGACCAGATCAATTCGCTCGGGCTGACGCCGGAACAGGCCAAGACCTTTGCCGACCAGATCCCGATCGCCTATGCGGTGACCTATATCTGGGGCACGATCGGCTCGGCGATCATTCTCGCCCAACTCGGGCCAAGGCTGCTCGGCATCGATCTGCCGGCCGCCTGCAAGGAATATGAGGCCAAGCTTGGCGGCGGCACGTCGAGCAGCGAACCCGGCATCACCAGCGCCTACCACGACTTCGGTCTTCGGGCCTACCGGATCGATGCGGCAAGCGGCCTGACCGGGACGCCGGTCAAGAACCTGCTTCCCGGCATCCGCGTCTATGTCGAGCGGGTCCGGCGCGGCAGCGAGATCATCGAAGCAGACGGCAACACCGTGCTGCAGCCGGGCGACGTCGTCGCCTTCTCCGGCCGGCGTGCCCTGCTCGTCGAGAACCTCGACACCAAGCTGACGGAGGTCGAGGACAAGCAACTGCTGAACGCCGAAGCCGAGGTGGTCGACGTCTACGTGACCAACAAGGCGCTCGCCGGCAAGACGCTGGCCGAGGTCAGCACCATGGACTGGGCGCGCGGCGTCTATGCCCGAAAGATCATCCGCTCGCTGGTCGAGATCCCGGTGCTGCCCGGCACGACCGTCGAGCGCGGCGACATCGTCACCATCGGCGGCGCCAAGCATCATGTCGAAACGGCGATCAAGGCGCTCGGCTTTGCCGACCGGCCGGTCGAGACCACCGATATCGCCTTCCTCGGCTGGGGCCTCTTCATCGGCGCGATGATCGGTGCGCTCACGATCACCATCGGCGGCATCCCGATCGGGCTTTCGACCTCCGGCGGCGCGCTTCTGGCCGGCCTCGTGCTCGGTTGGCTGCGCACCACCTACCCCGCCTTCGGCCGCATCCCCTCACCGGCGCTGTGGCTGATGAACACGCTCGGCCTCAACATCTTCATCGCCGTGGTCGGCATTGGCGCGGGGCCCGGGTTCGTCGCCGGGCTTCAGGAAGTCGGCATTTCGCTCTTCATCTGGGGCGTGGTCGCAACCTCGATCCCGATGATCGCCTCGGTACTTATCGGCCATTACGTCTTCAAGTTCCATCCGGCGATCCTGTTTGGCGCCTGCGCCGGCGTCAGAACGACGACGGCAGCGCTCGGCATGATCCAGGAGGCGGCCAAGAGCAAGGTGCCGGCGCTCGGCTACGGCATGCCCTACGCCATCGGCAACACGCTACTCACCATCTTCGGTCTCGTCATCGTCATCATGCTCGCCTGAGGCGGGCTTCAGAAACCGAGACCTTCGCTTATTGATCACAGGGAGTGTGGATCATGTTGGACAGAAATTTCTACGACAGTATCTCCGATCTGAGCCCGTTCGAAATCAAGGACGAGCTGATCAAGCTCGCCAAGACGAGCTCGCAGAAATCCGCCAAGGCCTTCCTCAATGCCGGCCGCGGCAACCCGAACTGGACGGCGACGCGCGCCCGCGAAGCCTTCTTCCTGCTCGGCCAGTTCGCGCTGACGGAAGCCAAGCGCGCCTATTACGACCCGAAGGCCGGTGTGGCCGGCATGCCGCCGCAGGACGGCGCCCATGCCCGGTTTGAAAAGTGGACGAAGAAGCTGCTGCAAAACACGGCGGACTGGGACGAAGAGGATGAAGGCGTGCCGCCGGCAAAGACGCTCTCCGACGCCGTCAACTATGCCATCACCACGTTCCGCTTCGATGCGGACGCCTTCGTGCACGAGCTGACGGATTCGATCATCGGCGACAACTATCCGGTTCCTGACCGGGCGCTGCATCACAACGAGATCATCACCCATGAATATCTGATGTGGGCGATGTGCGCCGGCCACCGGCCGAAGGCGCAGTTCGACCTCTACCCGGTCGAAGGCGGCACCGCCGCCATGTGCTACATCTTCAAGGCCCTGAAGAACGCCCGCCTGCTTAACGCCGGCGACACGATCGCACTCGGCACGCCGATCTTCACGCCCTATCTCGAAATGCCGGAACTGGAAGACTACGACCTCAAGACGATCAATGTCAGCGCCGAGCAGGAGGATCGCTTCCAGTTCACCGACGAAGACATCAAGGCGCTCGAAAACCCCAAGGTGAAGGCGCTGTTTCTCGTCAACCCCGGCAATCCATCGGCCGTTGCAATGGATCCGGATTCGATCAAGCGCCTTGTCGATCTCGTCAACAAGAAGCGCCCCGACCTCATCGTGCTCACCGACGACGTCTACGGCACCTTCGTTCCGGGCTTCCAGTCGATTCTCGGCCATCTGCCGCGCAACACCATCGGCGTCTATTCCTACTCGAAGTATTTCGGCTGCACCGGCTGGCGTCTCGGCGTCATCGCGGTAGCGCAGGACAACATCTTCGACGAGAAGATCAAGGCCCATGGCGAGCCGATCCAGAAGCTCTTGGAAAAGCGCTACAAGGCGATGACCCCGAAGCCGCGCGAGGTGAAGTTCATCGACCGCATCGTCGCCGACAGCCGCGACGTGGCGCTGAACCACACCGCCGGCCTGTCGCTGCCGCAACAGGTGATGATGTCGCTGTTCAGCCTGGTCGAACTGATGGATGTCGACAAGGTCTACCAGAAGGCCTGCATGGCCATCTGCACCAAGCGGTTCTGGAACCTGATCGAGGGCATGGGCGTCGAGTCCAACCCCGGCATCTATTTCGACCACTATTACGGCATCATCGACTTCGAGTTCTGGCTGCGAAAATATGTCGGCGAGGACGTCGTCGCCTGGGTGAAGGAGAACATCCACCCGCTCGACATCCCCTTCCGGCTTGCCGAGGACCACGGCATCGTGCTGCTCAACGGTTCGGGCTTCGATGCGCCGAGCTGGTCGGCGCGCGTCTCCTTCGCCAACCTCAACGACGACGCCTATTCGCAGATCGGCCGCGCCGTGCGCTCGGTGGCGCGCGGCTACGTCCAGACCTACCAGGCGGCGAAAGGCCTGAAAATCAGCTGACCACCGAGGGCGGCCGGCAAACAGTCGGTCGCCCTTCCAACGCCCGGCCGGCGTTTCCTTCGGCCTGCAAGCATCCCCGCATTTCCGGCTGGCGACCGTCTTCCGCCGGCTCAGCAACCAGCGCATCATCCAGCTGAAGCGGCATTCTTCGGCTTGGCACCGAGAGGAAACGCCGCGTGATCGATCACCTGTTCAGCATTCTGCGCGCGCATCCGGAACTCGCCCTGTTCCTGGCGCTCGGCATCGGCTACGCGATCGGCAAGATCACCGTCTTCGGGGTCACGATCGGCGCGGTCACCGGCTGCCTGCTCGCCGGCGTGCTGATCGGCCAGACCGGCGCCGAGCTTTCCAACGACGTGAAGCAGGCGTTCTTCCTGCTCTTCCTCTTTGCCATCGGCTACCGCACCGGTCCGCAATTCTTCCAGAGCCTCAACGCCGATGCCCTGCCGCAGATCGCCGTGACCGTAACGCTCTGCGTCGTCGCCCTCGGCGTGGCGATCGTGCTTTCCATGCTCTTCGGATTCGACCTCGGCACGGCGGCCGGCGTTCTTGCCGGCGGCGCGACGGAATCGGCGACCGTCGGCGTTGCGATCGACACCTTCCGCAAGACCGCGCCGACACCGGAGGCTGCCAGCCAGTTCGAATCGGCCGTCGCGACCGGCTTTGCCGTCGCCTATCTCGTCGGCGTGGTCACCGCGATCCTCGTCCAGTCGCAGCTGGCGCCGCGGATGTTCGGCCGCAGCCTGAAGGACGCCTGCGCCGAGCTCGAGGCCGAGCTCAACATCGCCCCGCAAAACAGTGGCGACAGCGCCCGCCGCGAAATCGAGGCGCGCGCCTTCGTGATCAGCGACAACCTCGTGGGCCTCACCGTCGAAGAGGCGGAAGCCAGGGTGCCTGAAAACCAGAAGGCCTATATCGAACAGATCCGAAGGGGCCAGGAGATCATCACCCCTGCCCGCAAGGAGCGGCTGCAGGCTGGCGACGTCATCGCCGTTGCCGGCCTTCGCGGCTTCCTGGTCGAATATTCCAGCCGGATCGGCACCGAAATAGACGACCGCACCCTTCTCGACATTCCCGTCGAAGTGCTGGACGTGGTGGTGACCAACAAGGATGTCGCCGGAAAACGCCTGTGGCAGCTACGGCAGCAGCCGGAATCGCGCTCGGTGTTCCTGCGCAGCATTCTGCGCGCCGGCCAGCCGATCCCGATCTTTCCTGGGCTGACGGTGCGCCGCGGCGATGTGATGTCGATTGCCGGCGCCAGGCGCCATGTCGAGGAAGCGGCCACGCTTCTGGGCTATGCCGACCGTGAGACGACGGCGACCGACATGGTTTTCGTCGGCGTCTTCATCTTCCTCGGCGGCCTCATCGGCATCCCCGCCCTGAAGCTCGGCGCGCTTGAAATCGGCCTCGGCGTCGCCGTCGGCGTGCTGATTGCCGGCCTTTGCGCCGGCTGGCTGCGCTCGGTGCGGCGCACCTTCGGCTTCGTGCCGGAGGCAACGCTCTGGTTCTTCGACAGCGTCGGGCTCTGCGCCTTCATCGCCTGCGTCGGCATCTCCGCCGGCCCGAGCTTCGTTGCCGGCCTTGTCCAGTCCGGCCCGGCACTGGTCATCGCCAGTTTCCTGATCTGCGCGATCTCGCATGTCGCGGCACTCGCGCTTGGCCGCTGGGTCTTCCGCATGAACGAAGGCGTGCTCGCCGGCACCTGCTGTGGTGCCGGCACGTCGGCCCCAGCGCTTGCCGCCGTGCAGGAGGCGGCCGCAAGCAAGGTCCCGACCCTCGGCTACGGTCTCGGCTACGCGATCGGCAACGTACTCCTCGCACTCTGGGGCGCGGTGCTCGTCACCGTGCTGGCGTAATCGGGGAGGCTCGGGGCGGTGCCGCTCGGAGCGAATTGCGATCGTGAGCGAGCGCCCTGGACAACGGCTGCTGTCGCGGCGCGCGCGCTCATTACGGCACAACAGCGCGGCCCGCATTGGCAACGCCACCAACGGTGTATGGAACGCGACCGTCCAACTGGCGGCCTGCTCGGTCTACACGCCTTCCAGATAATGCGCCTTCTGCGACGGATAATAGTCCGAGAATGACGGCAGGGACTTGCCGGCGCGCGCCGCGACCAGCATGTCGAGGTAGTATTCCCAACCCGGCCCGACGTCTCCAGCGAGCTTCGGGTCGCTCAGCGTCTGCAGCAGCTGCAACTCGGTCTCATCGCCCTTCTGCGTGAATGTCAACGCAATGCGCCAATCGCCGGCGTCATCCTTCATCACCACGACCAGGCGGTGCGGCGCGGCGCATTCCTCGATCAAGACATCTGTCCATGGCTGGCTTTTCTCATGGAGCAGTTGCAGCCGCACGGTCTTGCCGGGACCGGCTTCGCCTTCCCAGCGCCCGAACCACAGCGCGGTGCTCTCGGACCTTGTCACGCTCGTCCAGACGTCGTCGATGGGGGCACGAAACGTGCGCGTCAGGATCAGGTCGTTGCCACTGACGTGGCCGGTGGGCTTGGGGCTCATACCGTCTTCTCCCTTTGGTCCTCACGGATAGGCAAGCCTGCGGCGGTACTACCGCGCGTCTACCTGTACACGGTAACGGCTATTTCTGCGAGAGCACGCGTCCGCAGCTGCCAAACACCTAACGCAGCGGCCAGACCAGCATCAGCGCCGGGATGCTGACGATGACGATCACGATCGACAGCGGCAGGCCGAGGCGCGGATAGTCGCTGAACTTGTATCCGCCCGGCCCCATGACCAGCGTGTTGCACTGGTGCCCGATCGGGGTGAGGAAATCGCAACCCGCTCCGATGGCAACCGCCATCAGGAAGGCTTCCGGCTTGTAGCCGAGGGCACCGGCAAAGCTGGCGGCGATCGGCGCCATGACCAGCACGGTCGCGGCATTATTGAGGAACGGCGTCACCCCCATGGCAGCGAGCAGGATGATCGTCAGCGCGCCGGCCGGCGGCAAGCCGGCGGCAACCGTGCCGAGCCACTGCGCGATGACATCGGTTCCCCCGGTCGTGCGCAAGGAATCGCTGACCGGGATCAGCGCCGCCAGCATCACCAGGATCGGCCCATCGACCGAGCGATAGAAGTCGCGCAAGGGGATGATGCGGAAGACGACCATGGCAAGAGCCGCCGCAAAGAAGGCGATCGGCACCGGCACGAGACCGACCGCCGTCGAGCCCATGGCGGCCGCCAGAACCAGAAGCGGAAGCGGCGCCTTGCGGGTGGTGCCGAGCAGGATCTCGCGCTGCGCCAGCGGCAGGCAACCGAAGTCCTGGAGGAAGTGCGTCAACTCGCGCCGTGCACCCTGCAGCACGATGATGTCGCCGGCCCTTAAGCGAATGCTGCCGAGCCGCTGCTTCAGCCTCTCGCCCTGGCGGCTGACGGCCAACAGGTTGATATTGTGGGTGTTGAACAGCGCCAGGCGCTGCGCCGACATGCCTTCGAGCGGCGAACCGCTGCCGACCACGGCTTCGATCGCCTCGATCTCGTCACCGGCCTTTTCCCGCCCATGCGGCGCGCGGTCGCCGGCAATCTTCAGCTTGCCTTGCGAGACGATACGATCGAGCGCCCCCGGGCCGCCTTCGAAAAGCAGGATGTCGTCTGCCTCGAGCGTCACGTCGGGCAGCGGCGCCAGGTGCAGCCCGCGGCGAAAGATGGCGATGACGACGGCACCGCCGTCGCCGAGTTTCACCAGATTGCTGAGTGCCTTGCCGATCGCCGGCGAACCGGCGGCGACCACCGCCTCGGAGGTGTAATCGGTGATCTCGATCGCCGAATGCACGGAAATCTGCTGGCTGGTGCGCTGCGGCACCAGCTTGTAGGCAAACAGCAGAAAGATGCAGCCGACCAGCGCCAGCGTCGCGCCGACGGGCGTGAAATCGAACATCGTGAAGCTCTCGCCGGTCAGCTCCTGGCGCACGCGCGAGACGACGATATTCGGCGACGTGCCGACCTGGGTCATGAGCCCGCCGATCAGCGAGCCGAAGGCCATCGGCATCAGGAAGGCGGAAGGCTGAACATTCGATCGCCGGGCAAACTGGAAGGCGACCGGCAGCATGATCGCCAGCGCCCCGATATTCTTGATGAAGGCGGAAAGCACCGTCACCGTGATGACCAGCAGGGCGAGCTGTGCGCGGACCGAGGAGATGTTCGGCAGGAACCGCTGGATGGCGGCGTCGACGATGCCCGAGCGCGCCACCCCGGCGCTGACGATCAGGGCGCTGCCGACGATGATGACGATGTCGTCACTGAAACCATCGAAGGCATGATCGTAGGGAACGATACCGACGGCGACCGCCAGCATCAGCGCCGAACAGGCGATCACGTCGTATCGAAACCGCCCCCAGATGAAGAAGGCCATCATGGCGCCGATGACGATAAACGCGAGAGACTGATCGGCGGTCATGCAATATCCGGGTTCAGCGAAGGGACTGGGCGGGACGGAACGTGCGGCTGACAAAAGCCGAAACGCGCGATCCGCGCAGAAGTTCACGCAAGACGTAACCCATGTTTCGGCAAATCGGAATTCACCTCAGCGACAAATCTGGGCATGAGTGCGAAGCGCATCGATTGCGCGGCGTCGCCCGGCGGCAAGGTGGCCGCCCAGCTATTGGGCCGCCCCGCTACTCGATGGTCCCGAATACGGCCGTCTCCAGCGTATCGATGGCCTCGTCCCGCTGCTTGCCCTTCATCAGAAAGGTAAGCATTCGCCAGGCGTCTCGCCCGCGCAGCGCAAGGGTTATCTCGGCGGTGGTGTCCGGTTCCTTGATCGACTTCATCGCCAGGCGTATCGCCATTTGGCCGTTGATCATCACCGGCTGCCAGTCTGCACTCGCCTCGAATCCCGCCTTCACCTGCAGCTCGGCGAGCCTCTCGGCATATTGCCGTTCGTTGATTGTTGCCGGGATCTGCTCGTGCCCGAAATAGATGCCGCCGCCTGCCTGATCCGAACCGATCATAAAGAACATGTTGTCGCGCGAGAGATCCTCGACGACCCAGGCCGCCTCGAACGTCGCCTGCCTGCCGGTCACTGGATTGACGAAGGTCTGCATGGGTGGCGGCGGGGTCAGGGCGGCAACCATCCAGGTCGCCGCCGGGTCCATGGCCTTGCCCAATGCGACCGGAGTAAGCAGCGCCACCCCGACACCGACGGCAAAGCGCGTCCCCGAAATCCGGCGCCCCTCCACCCGGGCCCGCCCCCGGTCATGACCAGCGGGCCGGCCGTGCGCGACACGGCGGTATTGCAGGATCAGCGTGACGAAAACCAGCGGGAAGATATGCAGCGCCAGGCCCGTCAGCCACATCATCAGCTCGCGGTTAAGATGGAACAGCCCCCGGGACTGCCCGTTGAGCTGCACAACACGAATGCCGAAAAGCGCCTTGCCGGGCGACGTGCCGAACAGCGACATGATGACGGCGCGCAGCAGAACAGCCATCGTGGCGCTCGCGAATACCGCTGCCACAAGGATGGCGATGCGCCACTCCTGATAGTAGAACTGCAGAAGCGGCCAGGGAAGAAGAAGAACCGCAAAGGTAACCATGAGGTTCGCCGCATAGAACAGCAGTCCAAGATCGAGCGACGTTGCCCAAAATCGCGCCCAGGGCCGCGCCAGCGGCAGGCTCGGGATCGGCGGCAACGTCTCGTGACCCTCCTCGCTCGCCGGCTGCTCCGGTTCGAGTTCCGCCATTAGTTCGGGCGCATCGGCGATGCGCATCCAGTCGCCCCTGCCCGATCGCCAGACCAGCGTGTCATGCGCCAAAGCGCCCGTCCTGACCAGAGCAAGGAGCTCCGTTTCGTCAATCGGGCCCTTTACCTCGCCGCCGACAGCATAATGCCAGAGCGTCATTTCTTCCCCCAAACCTCACGCACGTTGCGCGGATAGATTCATGCGCTGCGAACCGGCACGTCAGTTCGCGCAGGCGCCTCATTCAATCGATCGTTTCAAACAGCGCCGTCACGTTTCGTTCCATGTCGAGATCGGCGAGCTTTGCAGCATCGGCGTAAACAACAATCCGCCAGGCCCCTGCATCGCTCAAAACGAAGGTGAGCTCGGCATCCCCCGCAGCATTGTCGACCCGCGCGGCCGCTGCGCGATAGGCACGCTTTCCGTCGATCGTCAGAGGCCGCCACGGCGACGCTACGGTGAAGAGATCCTTGAGGTCCGTGGCCCAGCGCTTGGCATACTCCGCCGAGCCGATGCCTGTTGCGACATCGACGTCGTATTCGAAGAACATGCTGACCGAAGAGTCCTGCGCATCAAAAAAGGTGTTCACCTTTGTCGGCGTTTTCAATGTATCTGCCTTGAAGGGGCGATCGAAACGCGCCTCACCCAGCGTTTCCGGGTTCACCCATCGGGTCGACGCCGTGACCTCCAAATCCTTCTTGGACATAGGGAACTGGTTGAGACCGACCGTAAGCAACATGATCAGGAGGACCGGCGCCAACGCTATGGCGACAATACCGCCGGCAAGCCGCACACTGGAGATCGGACTGCCCTCGACCCGTGCCTTGCGCTCGTCATAGCCGGCGGGCTGGCCCTCGGCCACCCGGCGGTACTGAAGGATCGCGGTGACGATCGAGGCCGGGATGATGGAAAGCGCAAGCCCGCGCAGCCAGACGGTAAATTCGCGTTCGAGGTGGAAGCCGAGCCGGTTCTGACCAACCAACGGCACGACGCGCACGCCGAAGATCAGCTTGCCGAGCGACGTTCCGAAGGCGGCCATGACCAGCGCCAGAATGGCGAAGATCAACAGGTGCAGCAGCAGCAACAGCGAAAGGCTGGACCGAAAATCGAGCGCGCCAGGCGCGGCGAACATTTCGATATCAACGATATCCTTCGGCAGCACGAGTGCCGCGAGAGTTGCGACCAAGGCAGCCGGTATGTAAAGCACCAGCATGTCGAAAATGCGCGCCAGAAAACGGGGCCATGGCCGCGCAAGCGGATATTCGGGCAATGGCGGCGGCGCGTCGGCGGCCGGGCCGGGTCCCGGCATCGCGCGGCGGACGGCCGCCTTGATGTCGGCCGTGTCGCAGGCCGGAGTCCACTCCGCCTGCCCCTGCCGCCAGACCAGCACATCCGGTGAAAGCTCGTCTCGCGCGATCATCGCCAACAGTCTGTTGTCGCTCACGGGCCCGTGTCGCTCCGACCCGATCGTATAATGCCACGCTGCCATTTCACCCCCAAGGCGCGCCCAAGAACGCGCGGAACGCTCCCGAACGCTAGGTTGCACGCAAGCTGGCAGCAACTGTCGCGGCCAAGCTTTCCACAACTGGGACAAGCCGTGAACATTTGCAAGCACTGCTTGCGGGAATCCGCATGACAGAACTTGGAAATTTCCGTTTAAGCGCTACACTTTAGAAGAGAGTGCTGGACCGCACCGGCAACGATCGTCCAAGGCGTTTCCGCCTGACGCTCAGCGCCATGCAGGCCTGGCCCAGCCATGTGAGGATCGCCGACATGAAACACGCTTTTGCCGCCCTCTCCGTCGTGCTGCTTCTCAGCGGCTGCACGGCCTCGACCGGCCCCTCCAACCTCACCTACGGCTACTCGCCGAACCTCCAGCCCATCCCCGGCAGCATCACCTATGGCGGCCAGCCACGCACCAAGCTGAAGAAGGCGCCCGTCGGCAGCATCGTGCCGCACCAGTTCATCGATTCCTACGGCCGCAAGGTCTACGAGACGTACATCATCGAGCCCGACCGTTCGTTGCGCCTCACCAGCCGCCGTTGGGCGCCGGACTTCCTCGGCTTCGACGACTGAGCGAGATCACCTCACGGATCAGGCATCGCCGCTAAACTGCGCGCGCACCCAATCGCGAAGCACGCGAGTTGCAGGCCGGTCCGCCATGCGCGGACTGTAGACGAGGTCGTATCGGTCGCTTTCCAGCGTCAGGTCGAAAGGCTGAACGAGGATGCCCGAGGCGAGTTCGTCCGCCACGAGCGTCAGGCTCAGGAGTGCGATGCCCTGCCCCGCAACCGCCGCCTGGACGGCGTGGATCTCATCGGTAAAGGAAAGTTGTGCGCTGGCATCGACATCGAGCGCGCCCGCCCGCTCCAGCCATTGCCGCCAGACGGGCGCGCGGTGATCATTGCGGCGTGACGGGCCCCAGTCGAAGTGAATGAGCGTTTCCCGTTTGAGATCAGCCACACTTGCCGGCGCCAGTCTCGGCGCGCAAACCGGGGCAAAACGATCGGCAAACAAAGGCTCGGTGACGAGCCCCGGGTAGTGCCCGCCGCCGAAGCGGATCGCGGCGTCCGCATCCGCCTCCAGGTCGATCGTCCTGTTGGAGGCGTCGAGCCGCAAGGTCCAGTCCGGATAGGCCTCACGAAACGACCCGGCGAGCGGCGCCAGCCGCTTGGCAACGAAGGCGACGGTGGAGGTAAGGCGCGCCACCTTGCCCGCCTGCTGGCGGCGTACATCGGCAATCGCCTGCTCGAAACGGTCGAGCCCATCGCGCAGCACCGGAAACAGCGCCTTGCCGGCGGCCGTCAGATGCACCTGCCGTGTTTCGCGCTCGAAGAGCTTGACCTCCAGAATCTCCTCCAGCTGTCGGATCTGGTGGCTGACGGCAGTGGCAGAAACGTTCAGTTCCTCGGCCGCCAGCTTGAAGCTCATCCGCCGCGCGGCCGCTTCAAAAACCCTGAGTGCACCGAGCGGCGGCAACTTCCTCATTCCATCCTCATAGATGAATTCACCTCATCCATTGGCTGAGAAATCACTCTTTGTCAGCCGATGCTTGCCCTAGCATATTGGGATCAACAGCCAAGGCAACAGCGCCAAGCTGAGAAAATCTCAAGCATGAAAGGACATCCCATGTCTCTCGAACAGGTCGTCACCCAGCCGGATCCCTATGCACCCTTCCTGCTTTCCCAGGCAATCAAGACCAATGGCTTCGTCTTCGTCTCCGGTCAGGCGGCAATCGGCGACGACGGCAATCTGGTCGGTGTCGGCGATTTCGACCGCCAGGCCGAACAGGCCTTCCGTAACCTCGACCGGGCGCTGAAGGCCGCGGGATCCGGGCTCGACAAGATCGTCAAGGTCACGATCTTCCTGCGTTCCATGGAAAATTTCGGAAAAATCATCGAACTGCGCCGCAAGTGGTTTTCAGCCCCCTATCCGGCCGACAGCATCATCGAGGTCTCCTCGCTCTATTCACCGGACGCGCTGATCGAGATCGAAGCGATCGCGCTCGATGGAGGCAAGTGACATGAACGCACCATTTGGCATCGCGTCCCCCGCCTTTACCGGCACCCGTCTCAAGGGGCTTGACCTCGTCAATCGCCTCTCGGTCGCGCCGATGACCCGCATCAGCGCCTCTCCGGCCGGCGTGCCCAATGAACGCATGCGGCGCTATTACCAGCGCTTCGCCCGCGGCGGATTCAGCCTGATCACGACCGAGGGCATCTACACCGACAAGGCCTATTCCCAGACCTATAAGGACCAGCCAGGCCTGACCGACCAGGAACAGGCCCTCGCCTGGCGGCCCATCGTCGAGGCGGTCCATGCGGAAGGCGGGCGCATCTTCGCGCAACTCATGCACGGCGGCGCGCTGGCACAGGGCAATCCGCACCGGCCCGAGACAGTAGGCCCTTCCGCCGTGCGCCCGCAGGGCAGCCAGATGACCGGCTATCACGGCGACGGACCCTATGCCCTGCCGCGCGAGATCAGCGACGCCGAAATCGCCGAGGCGATCGAGGGTTTCGCCAGTGCCGCTCGCCTTGCGATAGAGGTTGCCGGTTTCGACGGCATCGAGATCCACGGCGCCAACGGCTACCTGCTCGACCAGTTCTTCACGGACTTTTCGAACCGGCGGACGGATCGCTGGGGCGGAGATATCGTTCAGCGTCTCGGCCTGTCGCTCGAGGTGCTGAAGGCGGTGCGCGCTGCGATCGGCCCCGACGTGCCGCTGGGGCTGCGGCTCTCCCAGGGTAAGGTCAACGACTTCAGGCACAAATGGGCAGAACGCGAACAAGGTGCTGCCCGCGTGTTCGCGGCGCTCGCCGAAAGCCCGGCAGACTTCGTGCACGTGACCGAGTTCGAAGCCTGGCAGCCGGCCTTCGAGGGTGGCGACGCCTCGCTCGTCGCGCTGGCGCACCGCCACGCGCCGCGCCTTTTCCTCATCGCCAACGGCAGCCTGCACGATCTCGCCCGCGCCGAGGAGGTGATGGCAGCCGGTGCCGACATGATCGCGCTCGGCCGCGGTGCGCTCGTCAATCCCGACTGGCCGCGGCTCGCCGCCAAACGCAGCGATCTGCGCCCGCTCGAGCTGCCCTTCCTTTCGCCGATCAGCGACATCAAGGACAGCGAACTGGCTCTCTGAAAGCAAAGAAGCGGGCGCGCCTCGCAGGAGGCGTGCCCGTCAGCTGTCCCAGCGATGACCGGCTCCAGCGATCATTGCGCCGCTACGAAACGATAGGCCGCCCCGTTGCGCTCGGCCCGCCCGATACCCGGATAGGCCCAGTGATAGCCAAGCAGCGCCAGCCGCTCCGATGCCGCCCGGTCGATCAGGGCCTTGCGGGTTTTCAAGGCCATGTCTGCATCCGTGTCGAAACCGAAATGCCAATCGGGATGCTCGAAGAAGACGATGTTGCTGGTGACCGCATCGCCCGTGATCACCAGCCCCTCATGTCCCGCGCCGTCACCGCCGGAAAGCTGAAGCGAGATATGGCCGGGCGTGTGTCCCCGCGTGTCGAGCACCTGCATGCCGCTGACGATTTCGTCGCCGGGCTTTACCAGAGTCAGCCGGTCCTTGACCGCGAAGAGATCGCGCTGCGCGCCCTTGGCAAAGCCATGGAGCACCTGCGGCATCGCCTTTTCGAAGTTGGGATCGGTCCAGAACTGCCATTCTCCCTCCGAAACGAAATACTGCGCATTCGGAAAGGTGAGCTTGCCATCGGCGCCAACGGTACCGCCCGCATGATCGGGATGGGCGTGGGTCAGCACCACCTTCGTCACAGCGCTCGGGTCGATGCCGGCTGCGAGCAGGTTGGCGTGAAGCTTGCCGGCACTTTCCTGAAACCGAGTGCCCGAGCCGTCGTCGACCACGATCAGATCGTCGCCGCTGCGAATGACCGGAATGTTGGTGTGAAACGGCGCGCGTTCCGGCGTGCCGCCAAGAC
This sequence comes from Ensifer sp. KUDG1, assembly GCF_050434285.1. Taxonomy (NCBI): domain Bacteria; kingdom Pseudomonadati; phylum Pseudomonadota; class Alphaproteobacteria; order Hyphomicrobiales; family Rhizobiaceae; genus Ensifer; species Ensifer sp. KUDG1. The sequence goes on along the minus strand of NZ_JBNDIG010000002.1, from coordinate 496,831 downwards.
GGCGCATGATCTCCGGCCGCTCTTCCGCCGTTGCATCCGGCAGAACGATGCTGACCGGCAGCATGATGAAACCATCGCTGACAACCGAGATATCGAAGCCGCCATGCCGGAAACGTCTGATGTCAGCGGCATAGGCACCTTTTGGGAGAAGGGCGGCAGCGGCAACCGCACTGGAACCTGCAAGAAATTCACGACGATCGGGGCCGGAAGCATCGGTGGGATTTTGGGAAGAGGTCATGGCTCTGATCCTTGGCTGGAGCGTTCGACAAAGGGCGCCGGTGCCGCCTGCGGGCGGCACCGGCGAACAACCATCAGGCCTTGGCGAAGGCGAGCAGGTCGGCGTTGAGCTGGTCCTTGTGGGTATCGGTGATGCCGTGCGGTGCGCCGGCATAGACCTTGAGCTCCGCATGCGGCACCAGCGTCTTCGAGGCTCTCGCCGCCGCATCGATCGGCACGATCTGGTCGTCGTCGCCATGGATGATCAAGGTCGGCACATCGAACTTCTTCAGGTCCTCGGTAAAGTCGGTCTGCGAGAAGGCGACGATCGAGTCGTAGGTGTTCTTGTGGCCGGCCATCATGCCCTGCAGCCAGAAACTGTCGATCATGCCTTGCGAGGCAATCGCACCCGGCCGGTTGAAGCCGAAGAACGGACCGGACGCGATATCGCGGTAGAGCTTCGAGCGATCCTTGAGGCTCGCCGCCTGCAAACCGTCGAAGACTTCCTTCGGCAGGCCACCGGGGTTGTTGTCGATCTTGACCATCAGCGGGGGCACCGCCGAGATCAAACCGGCCTTGGCGATCCGGCTGGTGCCATGGCGGCCGATATAGCGGCTGATCTCACCGCCGCCGGTCGAAAACCCGGCGAGGAAGATGTCCTTCAGATCGAGCGCATTGATCAGATCGGCAAGGTCGTCGGCATAATGGTCCATGTCGTTGCCGTCCCAGGGCTGCGACGAACGGCCATGGCCGCGACGGTCATGGGTGACGACGCGGAAGCCGTTGGCCGCAAGGTGGAAGGCCTGCGCTTCCCAGCTGTCCGACGACAGCGGCCAACCGTGGCTGAGCACGACGACCGGTCCATCCTTCGGACCCCAGTCCTTGTAATAGATCTCGACGCCATCGCGGGTGATGATGCGGCTGCCCACGGTGTTTGCTCCCTTCGTGCCGGACGCGCCGGCGGTTGCTGCGGTGTTGGATGCGGCCTTGGCCGGCGTGTTGATGGCATGGACCGCGACTGCCGTGGCGGCAGCGCCAAGGGCGGCCGAGAGAACCGTGCGGCGGGAGATGCTGTTGGAAACGCTTGCGGAAACTGTCTTTGCCTGTGTCATTGTCCTCACCTCTTCGATCTCTGTTGCCCTGCTTCCATTCGGTGGAAGCGATGGTTGAATTGATAAATCGGCGGGCCTAACCTCTCGACCGGCAAAGCTGACAACGATGGGGGCAGAAGTGACAAAACGATCGACAAGCGAGCCGGCGGAGATCGGCATCGTCGTCTATCCCCGCGCCCTGATGTCGGCGATCCATGGGCTGACCGACATGTTCCAGGTGGCGAGCATGCAGTCGGTCGAACAGAGCGGTAGGGACGCGCCGCAGATCCGCATCAGCCATTGGAAGCTTCAGGAAGACGGTTCGGTGGCAAAATCGCGCGACACCCACGAGGGGGCCTCATCAGGCCTTGTGGCGCTGATCCTGCCGCCGACGCTCTCCGATCTGCCGGTCGGCGAGCGCATCGGCGCCCTGCCCGCCTTCGTGCGGGAACAGCATCAGCGCGGCACGACGATCTGCTCCGTCTGCGGCGGCGCCTATCTGCTGGCGGAATCCGGGCTTGCCGCCGGCCGCACCATCACCACCCACTGGTCGCACCAGGACCTGATCGCCAACCGCTATAGCGATATCCGCGTCGACACCGACAGGTTGCTGATCGACGAGGGCGACATCATCACCGCCGGCGGCATGATGGCCTGGATCGACCTCGGCCTGAAACTCGTCGACCGGTTCCTCGGAACCGACGTCATGCTGGCGACTGCACGCTATATGATCATCGACCCCGGCGCGCGCGAGCAGAGCTACTACAGCGTCTTCGCGCCAAAGCTCGATCACGGTGACACGATCATTCTGAAGATCCAGCACTGGCTGCACGGCGCCAATACCAAGGGCGTGACGCTGCAGATGATGGCCGAGCGCGCGGGGCTCGGCGACCGCACTTTCCTGCGTCGCTTCCAGAAGGCCACGGGCTTCAACCCGACCGAATATTGCCAGCGGCTGCGGATCGCCAAGTCCCGCGACCTCCTTGAGCGCTCACATCTCTCGATCGAGCAGGTTGCCTGGCAGAGCGGCTATGACGACACCAACGCCTACCGCAAGATCTTCCGCAAGATCCTGGGCCTGTCACCGAAGGAGTATCGCCTTCGCTTCTCGGTTTCGGAGAGCGGACGCGCCCTGGGCGCTCCGGCAAGCCCGATACCGGCCGTGTGATCATCATCAAGCCTCTTTGGGGCACCAAACGCAAAAAGTGCCGCGCACCCTTTCGGGTGCGCGGCACTTTGAAAAAGGGGGTGGGACCAGCAGCCCTCAGCGCTAGGCTTTTCCGGCGATCACGAACACGACCCGCCGGATCGCTTCGGCAAAGCTCACGCCGAGCGCCATCGCTGCAATGCCCGTCACCCCGAGAGCACCGATGCCCATGAGCTTCCACCGCCTGACATCATCGGTCACGGGCTTCATGTCCGAGATCTCGGCGCCGATAGCTGAGGCCGATGCTTCGAGTTCGTTGACCCGCTCGGCAAGCTGATCCATGCGCCGGTGAACGCTGGCCTGACTGGCAGAAGATTTGTCCTCGGCCCGCCTGGCACCATCCTCGATCCGATGAATGGATTCCTGCAGGCCGCGCATGCCGGCAACCAGTTCTCCCAACTGGCGATGAACGACGATATCGATTTCAGCCTGCGACATGATCGTCGCCCCCGTGCTTCGCGCATTCGGCCTCCGTCCAGATATCCGCGGCACAAAGGCCGACGACCGTGCGGTCGATCCGGCGCTGGTCGGCCGGCGACGCTCCGCGCGCGCCGACAAGATCAGTCCCGACCACGGCGCGCAGCCCTGGAACACTGGCCGGACGCGAAGTCCCACACCCCACCAGCATCAAGGCAGGAATCGTAATCAAGGCGCTTCTCGCGAGCGCGGCTCTGAGCGTCATTGTTCTGCCTTTCGATGGCATTGGCGTAAGATCGGGCGCCGTCCGCGCGGATCTCGTGGATGAGCCAGACGAGACCTGCGAGGATGAGGCCAGTGAGGAGGAGCTTTGGCCAGGCAAACATCACTTCGCCCAGCCAAGGCGTCGCGCCAGCACGTACCAGCACTCGGAGAGGAGGCCCGCACAAAGGCCGATACCCACCTCGATCAGCATCTGCACGTCCGGATCGTCGGCGAGCACCAGCCCTGCGTCCGGTGCCAACAATCCTTTGGCGACGAGCAGGCCCGCGCCATATCGCAACAGGATACGGATGACGACGGCACTCATTTCGCGCACCGCGCAAGAAACGCGACCGCCGCCTCGATGAGACGGCGCAGGCGATTGGATTTGGCCCCTTGCGACGCGTTAACGCCTTCCGCGCCGGGCGTCTTTTCGACCCCGCCGGGCCGTAGGACCACAACGACGGCCGGATCGGAAGAAGCGCTCTCGCGCCCATAGCCGGCCGCACGCAACGCCGCCTCGAACGCTCGGCCATAAGCCTCGATCTTCGGGCCGTTCTGCCTGATGTCGCCGTTGATGATCGCGCGCGAGGCCGCATAACGGTAACCGGTCCCGGCCACCGACCGGCTATCGTCCGTGTCGAAATCGGTCAGCCGCTTGCCGGTGAAGAGACCGCGCTCCATGCCGTCGAAGAGGATGCGAATGGCTGTCGCCGGATCACAGGCTCGATCCGGCGTTTCAACCAGGCCAAACTTTCCGTAATTCGCGCGACCGGTAATCTGCGCAAGCCCTCGCCCGCGAAAGACCCACCCGTCATCGTCTTCGACGTTGCCAAGCCTCCCACCATAGACCCGGTTTGCAAGCTTGCGCGGATTGCCGGCATAGGGCTCGGCGCTTGCAAGCGTCGGAAACCGGGCCGGCCACACTTGAGTAAGCCGCCTTGCCGAGTAGTTCAGGTTCTCCTCGACCGGTCGCATTGCGCCGCCCGTTTCGTGATGGGCCTCCGCGAGAATTGCGGCCAGATGGCAAAGGCTCACAGCGCGCCGTCGCCCCTCCAGGACGATCGCTTCCGCGCTTTCGAACTGCTTTGAAGAATAGGTCTTGAAAACACCCGGCGCGGGATCACGCAGGGCTGCGTGAAACGCTGCTCTGTTCATGCATTCACCTTTTGGAAATTTTCCGCTTAAAGCGCGGCTGCAGCCACCCACAGGGCGTCGATCTGCGCGTCAGAAAGACCAAGCGCCGTACCAACGGTGGCGATCAATGGATGCGTCCGGTTGAACGTCGTCGCATATTCCCACTCGATCTGCGCCTTGTCCTGATCCGAACCGGCAGGCATCCCCGCGATCGCTGCGGTCACGGTCGATGGCGAGATGCCCGCATTCACCAGGCCAAGGCGAAATTGGCGAGCGGTTAGGCTGCGCATCCGCTGCCGCAATTCATCTTCCGTGGGCGGATCGGGAGGGATGTATGGCTCGATCTGGAAACCGGGATTGTCGCGCAGCCATTGGCGGATCAGGGGATTAACGCCGACGGTGTCATCAGGACGACTGCAGTAGTCGGTGTCATAGGACGCGCCGAGATAATCCGTAATGTTGCAGTAGATATTGTAGACGTCGGATTCTTGCGTCGCTCGAACGGCATGAACCATATTCACAGACATCGATGTCATTATGCCGTCCTCACGAAGCAATAGGCCCACGCACCCGACCCCGGCGAGTCATAACCGCCCCGAGCACGCCAAGTTCCAGCAAGCTGCGCCCCACCCCCGCCAAAGCCGTAGCCATAGCTGGAATTGAGATAAATCGCATGGGAGGAATTCCTCTCCTTGATGTCCGCATTGCCGGTTTCGACCAGGATGGTGTGGCCGATCGGGAAATTCAGTTCGTCTCGGGTGCCCCCGGTGTGGATGCCGGCCTTACCGTTCACGACGTTGCCGAGGTAGTCCCCCCACATCGGCATGTACATATTGCCGTCCGACTGAATAAAGAAGCTGCCGCCCCAATATAGACGATCGCCGACGGAGCCGTTAACGCCGAGCTTGTTGCCACCATAGCCGAACTGTATCCAACCGTTGGCCAAATTGGCCTGACCGCGAACGGAGAGTGTGTCTGCTTGGTTGACGTCACCAAGCCACACATCATCGCCGACCTTGATAGCTTGGCCGTCGCCATTCGCGGTTGCGATAAACCGAGGGGCATATACATTGCTCGGGAACGTCGCTTCATTCATCCCGCTCCAAGAAAGCAGCGTCGGTGCATTTGATACGAAACGATCGCTGGACCGTTGAATATATAAGCCGCCGTCGTTCACCCCGATCATGCGATAGCTGTGACCTATGTTGTTGGTGAGGAGTTGGATTTCGCCGGATGGTCCGTTGCCTCCAAGTCGAGCTATGTGGCCAGACCATGAATAAAGACCAGTTTCGTGCCAGCTCGCTAACTGCTGAAACACACCGGAAGTGTTCCACACGCCGATCTGCATCGCTGCGTTCGCTTGGCTCGAAACGATCGTGCCGCGAGTTACCGACGCTGCCGACTGGAATGCAAGTACTCTATCGCTGTTGGACAGAATGTACATTGCGCCGCCGGAACCGCCGGAAGCAACGAAATTGACCGCCGACACGTTACTTGAAAACGCCGCGCCGACGCCGATGATGCCACCAGTGAAATAATGTCCACCATGCGCAATGTACGTCAGTCCTGCTTGTCCGAGCGAGGCGTTACCGCCTGAGGCCATGATGCGTGCATCGTAGTCGGCTCCACTCCCGCCTGAATGGAAGTCAATGAATGGGGTGTTCGCCGTGTTCGGCGGCCCCAACTCAATCCCATGGTTTGCCCCCGTGGTCACAAACCCTTGAGCCGTCAAAGCCCCCGTGATGGTCTTTGCCGTCATCGTGGACGGCAACCGGTCGTCAGAGAGCTTGCCAGTCGTCAGGTCGCCCGCCGAACCGGACGAAGCCACGGCCGCGAGCCCAAGCCTCGTTTTCATCGCGGCAGCGGTGGCATCACCAATAAGATCGCGCGCGAGCGGGGTGAGCGCGGTCGTCGCATAGGCGTCGGTCGCCGTCGTGTAGAGGATCTGGTTCGCGACGGTTGTTTGGCCTGCGATGGACTGCAACGCAGCGTCGTAGGCCTGCACGTTCGAGCCGATCTCCACGCCGAGAGCGGTGCGCGCGCCGCTAGCCGAGGTCGCGCCGGTGCCGCCGGCCGTAACCGGCCGCGGCGCGTTGGCATCTGCCGTCAGGTCGTCGATCAGCGTGTTGTAGGGCACGCTTTGGATAGTTGTATTCGGCACGCCTTTGGTGCCGGCGGGGGGCGAATAAACGCCGCCAGTTCTGGGCATGGGGTCTCTCCAGGAAAGCGTTCCGCTGAGCGCTCAATATTTGGTTGGAAGGGGCGCTGGACAGCCGGGGGCTTCGGCTGTCGGGGCCGGACAAATTGGCGTGTCGACCGCCGCTAACGTTTCTTTCGCCCGGCAGAAAACAACCGGCCGTAATCGACGCGGCGCATGCCGTCCGGTCCGCGAGAGACGACATCCGGTCGGGTCTTTTCAACTTCCTGCGCCATGACGCCGACGTGCTTCGGGCCGCGCGCCGGTTCGTCCTTGTAGCGGTATTCGTAGAGCGAGTGCCCGTCGAGTTTGCCCACCTTCTTGACGTCCTTCTTTAGGCGTCTATTCGTGTTCTGCCGCCGCCCGATCTCCATCGCCAGTTCCATCCGCTCCCTGAGAAGCGAGGAAAGGCTTGATGGTCTGGTCGAGCTTGCGGATCCGCTCGAGAAGTTGCTCAGCCGTTGGTAGTCCGCCGGCAACGTCATCGGCGAGATGATCGCCACCTGCTGCTTCAACAGGCGCCGCCAGTCGCCGCGACGGGAAATCTCCTCGCCGCTTTCCTGTGCCAGCGCCACCATGGTCTGTGCGTTCGGATCGATCGAGCCGTAAATGCTGTCGAAACGGTCGAGCGCGACGATGTCGCAGACCTCGTTGATTGCGGAAAGCAAAGTCATGGGGTCATGCCTCCAACGGTCATTTGGGCATCGCCCCAGCGGGCGCGTTCGTCGGCAACGCCGAGACCACCAAGCGCCGCCATCTTCAGTTGCTGCGCGGCCCCGGCCTTGCCGGCGTCACGTTCCCAGATGGCGATCTCCTCGACGAGCCCATAGAGATAGACATCCGGCGCCTTCTGAAGCAGCCAGTTGGTCGGGCTTGCGGCTGAAAGCGGCGGGATTCGGGCGTAGTGGGTCATCGTCAGGCCGTAATTGCCGGGCGGAAAAGCTCTGATCCGATTGCCGACAACCGCATAACCGACCGGCGCGCCGGCGCCGGCAGAGCCGTTCCCGGCAAGCTGCTGCAATGCCATGGCGCGGATCGGCCGGCCGCTTGCGGTTAGAACCTGCCGCGCTTCAAGATAGTCCGCAGGCAGCGGCGCATCGCCCTCGACGACAGCGAACGCTGTCGTCGCTTCCATCTCGCTGACACGCAGCATCCGGTTGAGCTTCAATTCAGCAAGACCGACGAACCGGGGAAACAGATGGGCGATGTCGTTGCGCCCGCTGTATTCAGCCGCTTGCCATCGAAGTGAAGCTTGATTTTCTTGTTGCCGTTCCTGTGATCCAATGCATCGTTCCTTTCTTCCAACCTGTGAAATATCGCTAATGTCATCTGCTTGCGGCGGTCATCACCATCTCCCGCAAGCGAGAGTGGTGAGGCCAACCTCCCACGCAGCGAACAATCAGCTCGCCGCACTCAAGCCGAAGAAATCGGCCGCAACGCCGAGGCCCTTTTCGTTGTGAACCTTCAGCGTACCCTCGCCGATGATCACGCCCTTGCCGGCGTCGCCGGTCTTGGCCACCGCCTTGTCTTCCTGGATGCCACGCAGCCAGAGGAAGGACAGCATGTCGGTGTCGAGGAAGTAGGCGTTGCGCGCGAGTTTCGCACTGCCCGCCTGCACCCGGTTCGGGTGGATCATCACAGTGCCGAACGGGCCCTCATAGTAGTCGGCAGTCGCCACGATCGTGTTGCGCTCGCCGCCCTGCGAGACGGCGTAGCAGCACTGTGCAACATTGGCGTCGGACATGAAGGTGACGAAGACCGATTTGACGTAGGGCGAAACCGAGAGATGGCGGGTTCGCGCCGTTCTGGTAACCGGTCTGCATCACCTGGTCGAGGATCGCCTTGGTGAAGGGCGCTCAAGTTCCGTCGCTCAGTGCCACCGTCAGCCCGGTCGTCGCGTTGTAGCCGCCATTGGCGCCGCCTGCCCCGCGCGAGACGTGCAACGGCATTGGCCGAAGAGCCTATTGCAGTTCTACGGCACCCTTCCCGTGTCTTATTTCAGAAAGAGGTCGCCGGATTTCAGCAGTTCCATGCCTGATGCGAGCGGCGTCGTGCACCCCAAGAATCCCTCGTCAAACTCGAGATCCGGAGACGGTGTGTAGCCGGTTTCGTCGGTCTGAAGGTCGAACAACCACCCCTTGCCGGACACACGAACGCTTCCTGTGCGTCTCTCGGTGGTCCGCTCGATCCTGCTCATGCCGTCCGGTGATTGAAAACCCCATCTCAGTTTCATCTCGCCTGCAACATTCACGCGCCGCTGAATGTATCCCGTCAGCGTGAAGCCCGAGGCATTGACCGGCTTTTCGAACGCCACACGCATTGGCGCATGCGCTGCGTCTCCCTCCTTGCGGTATGGGCCGGCGGCCTGCTTGAACGCCACCTTGCCGAAGGCATTCCTTTCCTCGCCCAACGCCTCGAAGAAATCTGCCCGGCATTGCAGCAGCGCATTGATCAGCCGGTTGCCGCGGCCCACCGGTGGTGGCCCAAGTTGGGCCCAGCCGAAGGTCTCGGCTGCTTCCGGCAGGCGAAAGTCCTTCGTCTCGGCTTCGTCGGGTGCGCAGGTCACCATCGCCTGCTCATCGGGATCGAAGTAGGAACGCAACGTCAGATGCTGCGAAACCGGCGTGGCACCGACATCCTTGTCGACCAAACTCCAGTAATACGTAAATCTCGCACCGTACTGAGCCGCGATAGCACGAGCGGCTCCATCGGGCGTCTGAGCGACCTGAAGGGCCCAGGCAAAGCGCGTCGGTTCACCAGACTGAACCGTCTTTCGTTGAAAGAACCGGACGATGCGGAGGCCACCAATCTCGACCGGGTGTTCGAATGTCACGGTTTCGTTGTAGGTCTTCTCCGCTTCGGGAATGTGAGGCGCGTTGTCCGGGCTCTCCCAAGGCTCGATACGGACCCGCGGGAAGATGCGTCTTTCAGCCTTCAGCACCTCGAAGAAAGAGGGCTTGCAGGCGACGAACGCGTCAAGAACATGGTTGGTCTTGACGGCTGGCCGCCTCGCCGACGGAAACAGGTCCTCAGCGTCCGGGAGGCGCCTCCTGCCAGTCTCCTCATCGGTCGTCAGTTCCGCCATTCGATCCTTGGACGCGTCACACATGACGAGGGATCGTGAAGGATCGCTTGCCTGGCGAACGACGATTTTTCTGTAACTGTCCTCCGGCGCGACCGATGCGTCGCCCTGTGGAACCGATTGGGCATCGAGCTTCAACTCGAGCGCACCGCCATCCTTTGCCACGAACCTGGCACCGGGAAGCATTCCCTCGATCGCCTTGGCGACGTCAGATACGCGCCGCTCGACCTCAAAACCCCACGTGAAGTGCGGAACAGCAATGCCGACGGCCTCAAACTGGACATAGCCGGTGAGCGACAGGCCACCGACGTCGACAGGCGCCGCGAACGCGATCGTTTGCCCTGTGACACCATCCGACATCCGTCATCTCGCCGATCTGGTTGGCATTGATGGTCACGTCCTTCGGCATCAGCGCCGCGATCGTCTTCAGGAAATCATTCGGGTTCTTCTCGATCAGCGCGTGGATCGCCGCCGCTCCTCTGGCTTCCCAGGCCGAAAGCATGTCCTCGAGAAAGAGTTCGCCGAGCTTGGTGCGCACGGCCTTGCGCGTGCGCGCCCGGGGAACTGCCCCACCGCCTTCGGAGCGCGGCAGAAAGCGCCCGGTCTTCGGGTCCTTGGCGGGTTTCACTGTCATGGGATTTGCTCCAGCGCACGAGGCGACTGCTCCTCCTGCGCATGTTGGATCGGCTGCCACTTGACCAAAAGTTGCATTCTGCCATCAATATCGACCACCGTTCCGGCAGCGGTATTGGGAGACGATCACAGGTGATCCGGCGTTTGTGGACGAAACTGCATGGCATGTTCGAAAGGTCGGCTCCGCCCCTGGCAAAAGTCGGCGAGCCGACATCTGCGAAGGTCTCGGCGGCCAAGTCGGGAACGCCGATGTCTGCGGGTAACACCATCGTGTCGCCGCGGCTGTTCGAGCTTGCCCAAGCGGGTGATGTCGATGCCCAGGCCGCGCTCGGCGAACATTACTTTGACGACCACGAGGAACATTATGCCGCCAGTTTCCAATGGAACGGGCTCGCGGCCCAGGCGGGACACATCGGCGCTCAGGGCCGGCTGGCAACGATCTATCACGAGGGGCTCGGCGTGGAGCGCGACCCCGAGAAAGCGTTTCGCTGGTGGTATAGTGCTGCCCGTCAAAATCACCGCGGCGCACAATTGATGGTCGCCGCAGCCTATGAAGTCGGTACCGTCGTGAAGGCTGATCTGTCGGAAGCGGCCTATTGGGCGTCGCTCTCCTATCTCAATGCCCGAGGCGATCCGCAACAATTGGAACTCGTCGATCCCTATTACCGGTCGGTCCTGAACAAGTTGAGCGACGAACAAAAACTGGCGCTCATAGAGCGGTTCGAGCGTCAGATGAAGCGGGATTGACGGGCGGCACTTCGATCGTAGCGCCCCCGCCTCGCACACAGCAGGCGTGACAACCGATCACAGGAAAATGCGTGTGTCACGCCGGATGTCACGCTTGCAACCTTGACTTCAGGTTGCATTCGGTCATCAATACCGCTCACCGGGTTGCTCCACATCGGGTGCTTCTGGCGCAATGCATCGCAAGCGCCCCTGCCTCACGGGCAGTGGCCAGGGAAAAGCCAAATTAGTTCAAGATTTTGAGTAATTGTTCGGCCTAGCAGTCCAGCCGCGGGAACCATGCAATGAATGCAACAGGTGCCAGATGATCCGCAACACGTTCAGCAAGTTGAAGACCATTTTCACCCCGCGGCCGTCCGCAACGAATATCTCGCCCAGGTTGCTTGAACTGGCGACGTCAGGAAATGTCGACGCCCAGGCGAAACTCGCCGAAATCTATTTCAATGATGGCGGCGCGGAACACTATGCCGCTTCGCTTCATTGGAACCGCCAGGCCGCCCGCCAGGGTCATCCGGCTGCCCAGGCCCGCCTCGTGACCATCTATCAGAGAGGCCTTGGCGTCGAGCGCGATCCCAAGGAAGCCTCGCGCTGGCTGCGCAGCATCGGGCAGCCCCGCCCCCGACATGAGTCCGGCGCCGCCGTCACCGGCAAGATCGCCAAGCAGGAAGCCTAAGGTTCTTCGCGTAAAATTGCGCTGCGGTTTTGCGACACCAGCATGCGGGCGCCAAAGACGAAAAACCTAAGTGCGAACCCTAGAAATTGCGACGCGTCCCGGCGCCGTAGCCGCCGCCACGGCCGCATCTCAACGGTCACATGTCGCAGCCGGCGCGGATTTGAATTTTTGAAGATCGGCATCCGCGCACAGGCACAACACCGCGCCCGACTCGCCGGAATAAAAAAGGCCGCTTCAATGACGAAACGGCCAGCCTGTAATATCCTTAGCCCGCTTCCGGTCGCTTGGCAAGCCCCATTGCCAAAATTTGTTTCCGTTTTGTTCGATTTTTTCAATTGCCCGAGAACGTCTGCCCCCTTCCTAAGGCGCTTGCGCTCGATTGGTGATATAATCGCAACCGCCATGCAAAGCCGCTTGCGCTGCCGGTCCATCGCCAAAGGATCTCGGGCCTCGCGGCTGCATGCCGATCCGTTTCGATGAGGCGGCGCGAATGCCGGTCGCGCGACCACGGGAGGTTCCCATGTCACGACAATACCTGATCGCCGCTCTCTGCGCGGCGCTTCTCGCGGTTGCCGGCTGCACCACCGACCAGGCGAGCCGCACCAGCACGCCTGCTCCGAGCCCCAGCTACCAGGGCATGCAAGGCGCCCAGGGCATGAGCCAGGGCGGCGGCGGTGCTGGCGGCTATTGAGGCGCTGATGCCCGACAAACGCAAAGCTGGCCCGGCTCGACCTTGGTCGAAGTCGCTTGCCCGCGCAGTGTCGCTCCCGTGCAAAGCCCCGGCCGAACGCACCGCGCAACAGCGCCGATCGGATTGAACAAGTTGGGCCGACATGCGTTGAGTAACCATGACGCGCATTCTCGCTGCCGCGCCATTTGTTTGCGCGCATTCTGTGTTAAGCTTCCCCTTGGGAGGAAAATGCCATGGAGAATTTCTTCGCACTCGCCGCCATCGTCGTCGGCTCCGCAATCCTGGGGCTCGCGCTCGCCTATGGTTTTCGTCGCAAGGACGCGCACCGCCCTCCCGACCATGACGACGCGCGATTGAAGTTTTAAGGCGCGAGGCTTCCACAAGACGACTTCGCCCCGAAGCGACCGCCTGCGCGCTTAGCTATTCGACGCCCGCTTGCGCAGAGCCAGCGATGCCGCTTCTGCAATCCTTGCGAGAATCATTCACGCGCATTGCCCGCGCGTTCTTGCAAGGTCCCTCCTTGAAAACCCTCGCCCGCCTGTTGATCGCCGGTCTCGTCGCCCGCGTCACCGCTTCATGCTGCGGCCGAACTCTCTCCCCGGCAACCAGACGTGGGCGAACGCCTTCGCGGCTCGACCGTGCAATGGAGGTTGTCTTCCTCCCCTTGCTCGCTCGTTGCCCGCCCCACCGGAACCTTTCCCGTCTCCTCGCCTTACTCCTTCGACAGGAACAACCGAGGAGATGCGAAAATGAGCAAGGCGACCCCCAAAACGCGTGATCTCAGGCAGACATCGGAAGACGTCGCGCAACCGGTCGAACCGACGATCATGCCAATAGGCAAGATCCCGCCGCTCCCCGTCGACCAGATTCCCGCGGGTGACGACCCGACGCCAACCGACCAGGGTCGCGTGCCGCCCGTTCGGAGCCGCGACGAAGCCAATGTCGATCCGGACGATGCCCTGCCTGACGACCGCGAAGAGAAGATCCTTGAGGATGATCCGGGGCGCGAGAAAACCCGCTTCGACGAGGAGATGCCGCGCAGCAGTCGATAGCGGCGGCATTCCAACTCGTGCGGGGGCCGCGTCCCTCAGCCTATTTGAACGCCTGAGAACAAGAAGAGGCCCGCCGGTCAGAAACCGGCGGGCCTCCGTTAAATCACGCTCGCCTCAGAAGTAGGGCGAGTAGCACTGCTGGCGCGGACCGCCATAGGGCTGGAACGAGTTGTCCCAGGCGCGGTAGGAGCGATAGCGCGAATAGCACCAGTCGGCATGGCGCGGGTTGACGCCGGTCTCGTAGCGGCGCGCCGGCGGAGCGGCAATTGCGCCGCCGATCACGACCCCTGCGCCAAAGGCGGCAAGCGGATACCACCAGCCGTCATTGTGGCGGCGATAGCCGTAACGTTCGGAGCGATAGCCGCGGTAACCCCGGTAGTAGCCATAGCGGTCGCCGCCATGCCAGCCTTCCCGGTAGCCGGGCCGGTATCTCGGGCGATAGTCGTCGCGCCAGCCGCGCGGATAACGCCGGTAGTCCCGGTCGCCATGCCAGCCGCGGTCGCGCACCAGCTCGACGTCGCTCTTCTGCACCCGCTCGATCGCAACAGCCGGCAGGGCGTTTGCCGGCGTGATGCCCGAAAGAGCCGTTATCGCCGCAAGCACGACGATGCCAATCTTCTTCATTTCATCACCTGTCCGTTTGTAACAGGTGCCAGTTTTGGCCGCGGCGACGTGAACCCACAATGAATGCGACAATCCTAATATGCGACGCAACTTCTAGGTTGTATTTCTACATTGCCGCAGCCGCACCATCCGGGGCTGAAAAGCTGTCCCCAGGGAGACCTGCCATCCCCTGGGGGTCGCTCTTGTCATCCGCTCACGCCGGCGCATCCGCCTTGCCGCGCAGCTTCAGCGCATGGGCAATCAGCGTCTCCACCACCTGGCCATAGGCGATGCCGTCTGCGGCCAGTGCCTTGGCGTACATGCTGATATTGGTGAATCCGGGAATGGTGTTGATCTCATTGATCATGAGGCTGCCATCGGCGCGCAGGAAGAAGTCCACCCGCGCCATGCCGGCGCAGGCAAGCGCGCGGAACGCCCGCGCCGCCATGTCCTTGGCCTCGGCGATCACGTCGTCGGAGAGTTTGGCAGGCGCCTCGACCACAGCGCCGCCGGCATCGACATATTTGGCGTCGTAGCTGTAGAAGCCGTGGCTGGCGGCCGGAATGATCTCCCCCGGCCGCGACACTGTGAGCCGCCCTTCGGCATCCTCCAGCACCGAGCACTCGATCTCGCGGGCCTGGACGAACTCTTCGATCAGCACCTTGTCGTCGTGCCGGAACGCCTCGTCGAGCGCCGCCTGCAGCGCGTACAGGCTGTCGACGCGGCTGACGCCGACGGAAGATCCCTGCCGTGCCGGCTTGACGAAAACCGGAAGTCCCAGGCTTTCGAGGATGGTCTCGCTCGAATAGGCGTCACCCGCATGCAGGCCGATCGCCCGCGCAACGGCAATGCCTTCAGCCACCAGCAGGCGCTTGGCGAGCGCCTTGTCCATGGCGACCGCCGAAGCCGCGACGCCGCAGCCGACATAGGCGACATCGGCCGTTTCCGCATAGCCCTGCACGGTCCCGTCTTCGCCGAAGGGGCCATGCAGAACCGGGAAGATCAGGTCGATCGCCGGCAGCAGCCCTTGGCTGCCGTCGGCACCGATGGTCACCGCCCGCCCCCGCCCGCCCGGGATAAGCGCCACCTGCGTTCCCGATGCCGGGATCGCCTTCGGCAGTTCCCCGTCTTCGAGGTCGACCAGCATCCAGCGGCCGTCCCTGGCGATCCCGATCGGCACGATCTCGTAGCGCGTGCGATCGAGCGCCGCGACCGCGTTGCGCGCCGACATCAGCGAAACCTCATGCTCCGCCGACCGGCCACCGAACAGCACGGCAATGCGCAACTTACCTGTCATGATCCTTTTCCCTCCAGAATCGTGGTGCATCCTGCGCAACCAAGCGAGCGAACATGGCAAGAAGAGGTCGGGACACGCGCCATCGCTACGGAAGGAAAATTTTCCTCTCCGGCAACCTTGCCGCTTGAATTCATCCGGATGAAGTACAAGTGATGCGCGAACACGGATTTGAAGGAGAAACTGCCGATGGCCGAGGTCCTCGTATTCCACCACGCCCAGGGGCTGACACCCGGCATGCACGCCTTTGCCGACGGCCTGCGCGCGGCCGGCCATGTCGTCCACCTGCCCGATCTCTTCGAGGGACGCACATTTGCGAGCATCGAGGAGGGAGTTGCCCATATCGAGACGGTCGGCTTTGACGAGATGCGCGAGCGCGGCGTGCGCCTTGCCGATGCCCTCCCCGAAAGCCTCGTCTATGCCGGCTTCTCCTTCGGCGTCCTGCCGGCGCAGAAACTCGCCCAGACCCGCCCCGGCGCCGGCGGCGCCCTGCTCTTTTACTCCTGCATCCCGATCAGCGGCCAGTGGTCCTTCGGTCCCTGGCCGGAAGGCGTACCCGTTCAAATCCACGGCATGGACAACGACCCGATCTTCGTCGGCGAAGGCGACATCGACGCCGCCCGCGAGATCGTCGAGAAGGCCGACGATGCCGAACTGTTCCTTTACCCCGGCGACCAGCACTATTTCGCCGACAGCTCGCTGCCCTCCTATGATGCCGGGGCAACGGCGCTGCTCACGCAGAGGGTGCTGGCTTTCCTCGATCGCGTCTGAGGTTGCGGGTCCGGTTGCCCCGGGGCCGACCGTTCACCAGGGCGGCCTTTGACGAAGCAGAGATCATGCCCAGGCGGCGGCTTCGCCACCCCGGGAACCAATCGTCTCGGCCGCCCCTCAGGGCGCCGCTTTCTTGGCGAACAGGGCCGTCAGGATCGCCGCGACCATCAGCTGGAATGTCAAGAGCATGCCCATGCTGACCCAATAGAGGTAGGTATCGCGCCACAGGCGGATGGCGTCCTCGCCGACCTGCGCGTCGACCCGCGTGTTTGTCCGGCAAAGCGCGACGAGAGCGCAGACAAAGAGCACGCTGAGGATTGCGGCGGAGACCCAGGATCTCCTTTTGTCAGGCGGGGAGCCGAGGAAAAGGCAATAGATCAGCACCAGCCCGGCGCCGATCGCGCAGGACATCGCGATCGCGTCGTCGCGCCATCCCTCGAACATCAGGGGCTTCAGAATTTCGGTATTGGACGAGAGCCACACAACCAGCGGACCCGGCAGAATTGTCAGAAAGTGCAGCCGCTCCGCCATCCTCTCCCCCTATTCCAGCACGGGCACGAAGAGCGCCCGCTTGGTCCCATCCTCACCCAGGCTCCGCAGCGTTACCGCATCCTCCCCAAGGTCCAGCTCGGGATTGTAGGGAAGCGTCATCGCGAAGGACTTGCGCTCGTTCGGGCGGATACGCGCCAGTTCCGTGTTCCAGCCCTGCTGTTCGAACTGCATGGAAAGCACGAATGGCGGGTGCAGTTCAAATCCGGGGGCGACAAGCGCGAATGCGCCCGGATCCAGCTCCTCGAGACGGAAATCGATGGTGTAGTTGTAGGTCTTCGCCTCGGCCCCCAGCACGAAGCGGGTATCGACGATGAAGGCGACCAACTTCTGCGACTGCTCGGATGGATCCGCATCGAGAACAGTGAAGCTCCTCCAGAAGAATTCCCCTACCCGCCGCAGGAATTCGGAATAGCCCGGTCCGCTTTCGGGCGAGCTGCCGTTGCCCTGTTGTCGGACCTGGCCGGCGCAGCTGATGTCGGGAAAGCCATCCGCCATCTGCTTCGGCGTCGGCAGATAATTGGCGTCTTCCTCGTGCTGCCACCTGTTCCCGTATCGAATGCAGGTGTTCACGAAATCCGGCCTCTGTGCGCCGGGTTTGGGGTAGTTCGCAGGCCGCTGTTTCCTGAAGGCGCACCCGTCCGGGATCATCACGTCTTCCATGCCGGCGGCATACCAGCTCAGAGCCAGCGCACGCCCCGAGCTATTCTTGACGCAGCTTTCATATACATCCACGTTGCCCGCGGTATTGTTTCTGCGGATGGAAGACGTCGTAAAGACAAATCCGGACTGACCGTGATTGTCGTGTACGTTGCCGCGGCATGCTTCGATGAAGAAGCCGTCCCGCGTATAGTTCGGCGCACATTGCTGTTGCGCCATACCGGGCGTCGCATCGCCAATCGCCGCGGCAAGGATAAACAAGACGCACCAGGCCGGTTTCATACGCCCCTCCAGATTTGCAGCCAGATCCGGTCGTCTGGAGAGTATATGAGCGATCCCTTGTATGCAATTACAAGATGAGCAGCACAACTAATCAGTTGTAGCTATTCACTGCCTCCGCGACGTCCGTTTAAGGCGCGTCACCGCGCATTGCCGCTGGAAATCCGATGCGATCTCGAATTACTATCAAGGCGCCGAGGTATTGGAACAATATAACTTCCGATTCTGAGAATATACTAATACGAATATTGAAATAATCCGGAGAAGCCGTGCTCATCTATTCGGACGAAAACCTTGAGGTCATCCATCGCCCGGGCAGATCGCCCTACCTGCTCGTCACCTTCAACGAGATGGAGATCCAGGCAAACGGCAGCCGTTACTGGGGCCAGCGCTTCTGCGAGAAGGCGGACATCTCGGCGCTCGGCTTCATCAGCCGGCGGCCCAACTGGTTTCCGGCGGCAAGCGTGATCAAGGCGGTCGAGGCCGCAGCCCCCATCCTGAAGGCCGCACCTGAACGTATTCTCTACGGCCATTCGCAGGGCGGTTATGCCGCCCTTCGCTATCGCCGACGCTTCAATGCCACCACGGCCATCGCGTTTTGCCCGCAGGTCTCGATCGATCCGAAGTCCGTTCCCTACGACAACCGCTTCGTCAGGCATTTTTCGCCCGAACTGCACGGCAACATGGGCATTTCGCCCGACCAGGCCGCCGGCCGCGCCTACATCTTCTACGATCCCTTCCACGCGATCGACCGCCGCCACGCCGAGCGCATCGCGTTCCTGCAGCCCGAGACCCGTCTCGTGCCGGTGCACATGACCGGCCACGGCACCGTCCGTGTCTTTACCGGAACCGAACGCGCGCTTTCCCTGATTGCCGCCTGCCGCACCGAGGATCATCCGGCCCTGCGGGCGCTTGCCCGTACCGCCCGCGTCGACGCGCCCATGCGCCCCTACCAGATCGCCGTCGCCGCCATGGCCCGGCATCCCGCCTGGTCGGACGCGCTCAACGCCCGCTTCGGCGACCGCTTCGCCCCGATGGAGCACGTCAACTTCCTCTATCACCGCGCCAACCGCCACATCGGCGACGGCGATATTCTTTCAGCCCGCGCGATGCTCGAAACCGCCCTTTCCCTGCTGCCCGGCGACCCCGCCATCAAGCACCGCCTGAAGGAGCTCGACGCCCGCATCGGCCGCGAACGGAAGGTCGCAAGCGCGTCGTAAGGCAAGCGCGGATCCGTTGCAGGGAACGAGCGGGCACGGCCTCCCCTTCTCTCCGCCTGACGGGGAGAAGGTCGCCGCAGCCGGATAAGGGGCAAGCCCCTTTCCAGTGACCTTGCGCAATATCCATCCTTGCGGCCCTATTGGTCTCGCAGGAAGAAAGCCCATAGGCGGCGAAGAGCAGGAACCAAGCGATGACGCCCCCCTTGCCCCAGCTTGACGACATCCGCGCGCTCGAAGAGGCGCTCCACCGTACCGAGGTGCGCCGCTCGCGCACAGCCCTCGAGGAGCTGCTTGCCGAAGGCTTCGTTGAATTCGGTGCTTCCGGCACCGTCTACCATCGCGCCGAGATCATCGACCTGCTGCTTCACGAAGACGACGAGGACGACGGCGAACTGCGCGCCGCCAACTACCGGCTGACGGCCATTTCGCTCGATGCCGTGCTGCTCACCTATCGAACGCACCGCATCGAAGCCGACGGATCGGAACGGCACGCGCTCCGAAGCTCGACCTGGAAATGGGATGGAACGAAATGGCAGATGCTGTTCCACCAGGGCACGGTGACGCGACCGCCGGCGTAGGGCAGCCACTTTCGGTCAGCCAACTTCACGAAATCGACGACTCCTCTGAACCTGCCCATCGCGGCGTCTTGTCAAAGAAGACAAGGCCGCGGTCTGCAGAGATTGCCCGGCCCGCCCCGATATCGATCCCCGAATTTTCAAGCTATGATCGCCCGAATGGAGCCAGTTCCAACCGCTGTCGCCGACGGCATTTCGGGAGCCCGACCATGACCCACGAGACCCTGACCCGTGAGAGCATGACCCGTGATCAGATGCTCGCCCACCTTCGCGCCGCCGACGAGGTCGCGCGCGAGGCAGCGGTTCACGGCCACCACCCTTTCGGCGCGGTGCTCGTCGGCCCCGACGACCGCATCCTGATGCGCCAGGGCAATATCGACACCGTGCGCCACGCCGAGACCGAACTTGCCCGGCGCGCAGCAACCGCCTATCCGGCGAAGTTTCTCTGGAGCTGCACGCTGGTTTCGACCGGCGAGCCCTGCGCCATGTGCACGGGCACGCTCTACTGGGCCAATATCGGTCGCCTGGTCTATGGCTTCGAGGAGGAAAAGCTGCTGGCAGAGACCGGCGACCACCCCGACAACCCGACCATGAACCTGTCCTCGCGCACCGTCCTTGCCTCCGGCCAGAAGCCGGTCGAAGTCTTTGGTCCCTTCCCCGAAATCGAGGACGAACTGCTGAGCCCTCACCGCAGCTTCTGGCGACGCTGAAGGGCAAAGGTCCATAGGCCGGCCGCAACGATTGCGCGCTGCGCCCTTTACCGCACGGCCTGAACGGATGATGCGCCGGCACTCTGCCGGTTGAGGCTCTCCAACGGCTTTGTCAGTGCTTGCTTTTGAGCGCCGGCTGCTCCAGCGGCAGGATCACCTCGGCGCAGACCCCCGGCCGGTTGTCGCGGATGCTGACGGCGCCCGCATGGAGATCGGCGATCGCGCGAACGAGGCTGAGGCCAAGGCCGCTTCCGTCCGTCGTCCGGCTCTTGTCGAGCCGGTAGAGCCGCCGGAACACCTTCTCGCGCTCGCCGGCGGGAATGCCCGGGCCGTCGTCGTTCACCGCCACCACCGCGCTGTCACCCTCCCGCGCCAGCGCGATCGAGATCGCAGCACCGGGCGGGCAATGCCTTATGGCGTTTTCGACCAGGTTGACGAACATCTGCGTCAGCAGTTCCCGGTCGCCGCTGATCGTCAGCGCCCCCGCCTCGATCGAGGTGGAAAGAATGTGGCCGCTATCCTCGGCAACGCCCGTATAGATTTCCCCAACCGAGGTCACGAGGTCGGTCAGGTCGATGCTTTGAAAACGGGTTCTGCGCGCACCCGCCTCGATCTGCGAGATCCTGAGCAGTGCTTCGAAAGTGGCGTTGATCTGGCCGGCCTCGGCGCGCGCGTCGAAAAGCGCCTCCGTCACGTTCTCGCCGCGCTCGTCGCCGCTGATTGCCGCCTCGACTTGCATCCTCAGACGGTTGAGCGGCGTCTTCAGTTCATGGGCGATGTCGGAGCTCACCTGCCGCATCGTTTCCATCAGTGCCGACAGCCGGTCGAGCGCCTCGTTGACCTGGCCGGAGACGACATCGATGTCGTCGCCATTGCCGCGCAAAGGCACGCGCGCGTCGAACATGCCGTGCGAAACCGCGGTCATCGCCCCGGCGATGCCGTCCAGCCTGCGCTGCACCTTTCGCGCCAGAAGCGCGCCGCCGATGATCGCGCCGGCCATGGCGACAAGTGTGGCCCAGACGAAACTCAGAAAGGCGATATGTTCGAGCCGTTTCGTCGCCGCATAGCTCCGCCCGACGATCAGCCGGTTGCCGCCGATCACGCCCGAGAACGCGCGATAGTCGGCGCCGTCACGCAGGCCCAGCGCCACGGATCCAACGGTCGAAAATCCGTCTGGCAAGGGCGGCGTCGAGACGTCGCCGGCAATCTGCCGGCCATCGGCGCCGAAGACGCAAAACACCCATTCGCGCGCCCGGTTCACCCGCGAATAGGCATCGACCATGGCGATCAGATCCTCCAGATCGTCCGAGGATGCGATCACCGCGTGCAGGTCCGCGACCGAACTGTCGAGCGAGCGCTGCAGTTCCCGCCGCATGAACTGGTAGGTGACGAAGCCGGCCGCAACGAAGGTGAGGAAGAAGACGAGCCCGAAGGTCACCGCCAGGCGAAACGGGGTCGAGCGCCACAGCCTAGCGCGCGGCATGCAGGCTGTATCCGATATTGCGCACGGTATGGATCAGCGGCACGTCGAAGGGTTTGTCGACCTTGGCGCGCAGGCGGCTGACATGGGTCTCGACGACACTCGTCTTCGGGTCGAAATGAAAGTCCCAGACCTTTTCCAGAAGCATGGTCCGGGTCAGCACCCGGCCCTCGCCGCGCATCAGCACCTCCAGCAGGGTGAATTCCCTTGGCTGCAGGTCGATGCGCTCGCCCGCCCGCGTCACCGAACGCCGCACGAGATCCATTTCAAGATCGGCCACCGTCAGCATCGTCGGCCGCTCCGACATCTGCGGCCGGCGCGCCAGCGCGTTGACCCGCGCCATCAGTTCGGAAAAGGCGAAGGGCTTGACGAGATAGTCGTCGGCGCCGGCTTCGAGCCCCTCCACGCGGTCGTCGACGCCGCCGATCGAGGTCAGAAACAGGGCCGGCACCTTGATCCGCGCGGCCCGGATCGCTTTTACCACCGACAGGCCGTCGAGCCCCGGCAGCATCCGGTCGATTACCAGCACGTCATAGGTTTCGCGCGTCGCCTGGTAGAGCCCGTCGCGGCCGTCGTCCACAAGGTCGCAGACATGGCCCGCTTCCGCCATGCCGCGCTGCACGAATTCGGCGGTCTTTCGGTCGTCTTCGATCAGCAGGATTCGCATCAGATCGCCCCGGAATGTCCACGCGCTTGCCGAGGCCATATCGCCTCGGATCCATCCCGTTGCGGTTGCCGCGGCAACGGTTCGGCACCAACCATTCGGCGCACAGATGCGCGCCATTGTCACCTTACGAATTGGTATGGTTCCGGCAAAGCGGAGGCAACATCCGGCAGCCAGTTTCAGCGCCGCACCCTGCAACGTCAACAGCCGATGGAGCCTTCCATGAACTCTTACGTCCGCTTCGCGCTCGCCAGCCTGTTCGTCCTCGCCATGCATTCGGCAAGCCTTGCCAAGGTCCCCTGCGAAGACACGCTGAAAGATGTCCGCAGCGCCCGATCGGCTGCGACGCTCAGCGCCACGGATGCCGTCAAGGTCGATGAGCTCATCAACAAGGGCATCGATCGCTGCAATGCCGATGATGACGATAGGGCCAACGGGCTCTTCAAGCAGGCCATGACCGCGATGGGCAAGTAAGCGAAACCGGAGCGATCGCCATGCGTCCCCAGTCCCTTGACATGTCCAACATCAACCGCGTTCCCCGCGTCACGGCCGATTTCTGGCTGATCAAGCTCATGGCCGTCACCATGGGCGAAACCGCGGCCGACTATCTCGCGGTCAATCTGGGCCTCGGGCTCACGGCCACGTCGCTGATCATGAGCGTAGTCCTCGTCCTGACGCTCGGTCTGCAATTCGCCCAGAAGCGCTACGTTCCCTGGGCCTACTGGCTGGCAGTGGTGCTGATCAGCATCGTCGGAACGCTGATTACCGACAATCTCACCGACAATCTGGGCGTACCGCTCGAAACCTCCACCGTCGTCTTCACCATGGCGCTCGTGACTACGTTCGCGCTCTGGTATGCGAGCGAGCGAACGCTGTCGATCCACTCGATCTACACGACCCGGAGGGAAGCCTTCTACTGGCTGGCGATCCTGTTCACCTTCGCGCTGGGAACGGCGGCAGGCGACCTCGTCGCCGAGCGCTTCGAGTTTGGCTATTTCACCACTGCCCTGCTCTTTGCCGCGGTCATCGCCGTCATCGCCTTCGGCTACTATGCCTTCAAGCTCAATGCCGTCGCCGCCTTCTGGCTCGCCTACATCTTCACCCGGCCTGCCGGCGCATCGGTCGGCGACCTGCTGGCGCAGCCGATCGAATATGGCGGCCTCGGTCTTGGCACTGTTGTCACCAGCGTCCTGTTTCTGGCGGTCATCCTGGTCACGGTCACCTACATGATGTTTTCCTACGAACCGGAGGTGGCCGCCACGCCGGAGGGAAGAGCCTTCTCGCGATAAACGTTACCGTGCCTGAGAGACCGACGCCGCCCCCATCCACACGGCTCCGGTCGCTGTCCGCCCGCCCCTCAGGCCGGCTCGAGCGTCGCATGTTCTCACCCGAACATGCGACGCTCGTCGCGGTGCACAGCCCGCTCCGACGCACAGGCATTCGAACCCGCCGCCGCGCGGCGATCGCGCTGCTAGGCGCGCCCCGTGCATGAAACCGCGCCACTGGCAGCGGCCGGTTCGTGCCGCTTCCTTTCACGCCCCTTCCTTCTCCCGCGAGAGCCCCAGCTGCCAGTGCAGCTCCGTCAGCCCGCGCTTCAGCCAGGCGAGCTGGGGTTCCGGCATGGTGCGCAGCATCTCGTAGTCCATGATGCAGACGTTGAAGACCGTGGTCTTTACCTGGGGCCCGTCTTTCAGCTTCAGCAGCACGCCCTCGAGCTCCATCATCCGGTTCGCCGCCTGGCGTGCGCCGCGGGCGCGCTCGGCGCTGGTCTCCCCGGCAAAGCCCTTCACGTCGAACAGCGACTGCGCCCGCACGCTCGGGAAAGGAATGCCCGTAAGGCTGTAATAGCGCGCCATCTGACGGCTGTATTCGTCGCCCGCCTCGCGCTCATGCGCCGTCAGCTTGCCTTCGAGGAACATGCGGCCAAGCGTGTAGCCGGCAAAGGGGCTGGCAACATCGGCGTCGCGCCTGCCGGAAAAATGCATGCGCCGGCGCGCCTCCAGCGCCACGGAGCAGACCTCGCGCTCGCTTTCGCCATGCTTGATCTGGCCACCCGGATAGCGCGCCACATTGGCCTTGCGCGGCCGGCCCGCCCGGCTGGCGCGCTTGATGCGAATGCGCTCTGCCTTGGATGTCATCGTCTCTTCTCCTTTTGCAATCTGCATGTGCCCTCGCCCGCTGCACCTGTCTGCGACTGCGGGCGGGATTGAAATTCGTCTGGAAATCAAAGCGCCTGCGCGCCGATCCCGTCGGCACCGGCATTCGCGGGCAAATGGCTCGGCCGCTGCGCCCGTCCACGCCGCCGCTCCTTGCCGGGTTCGCGCTTGTTGACGGCGTGCAGCACCGAGGTGTGGTCGCGCCGAAAAATCCGCCCGAGCGCCGGCAGCGAAAGATCCGGCCGCTCATCGTAAACGGCGGTCATGCAGCGGTGCCGCGGCTCGACCAGCCGCCGCTCGCGGCCGACACCGATGATCTCCTCGAAGGAGATCCCCGGATAGACGACAAGCACCTCCTCGATAATCGCCCGCACCGGCCGGCGGTTGAACAGGTCGCTGTTTGCCGCCCCCGTCGCGCCGCAGATCAGCCGCGCCTGCGAGAGGATGCGCGCTTCGGCATCGGCAAGCGCCAGCTCCAACTCCTGGATCCGGTTCGCCTGCGCCCGCACCTGAACGGCGACGATGCCGACGAGATCGTCGAGCGTCGCCGGCTTTGCCGCTGCGCCCCCCGCGTCGTGCACCCCGAAGGGCATCGTGTCCGCCACCCCTTCGGCTACCTGTCCTGTCGTAAATTCAGTGCCTTCAGACCGCATGGAAAGCCTCCCTCGAAATGGCTGGATTGAGATTTGCGCGCTTGACGCCTGCCGCGGCCAAGCCGCGAAAGGCGTTTGCCGCGGCCGGGGTGCGCGCGGCGGCGTGACCCGGACGCCCATCACCCGCGCCCCTTTCGGCCGGTATGTTCGCACCTTGGGCCCGCCCGTCGGTGGAAACGCCGTCCCGCCCGGCCTTGGCTGCCGCATGCGCCTGGCGGAAGCCTTCGACCAGCGCCCGCACCCGGATTCGGCTTGCCGGCGATCGGTGATCGCCTGCCGGGCGTGGCGTCAGCGCCGCAACCATCTCGCGTTTGCGGGCAAGATCCGCCCGGGGGCCCAGCGCCTCCGCCTTGGCGAGCGCCGCCAGCACCGGTGGCTTGGGGATGGTGCCCAGAAGCACGTTCGGATTGGCGGCATAGTCGCCGCGGATCAGCTTCTGCGTCGCCGCCGAAAGCCCCGAGGCCGGCACGCCGGACAGCGCATAGTGGTAGACCGCAACGATCTTCCTCGGTTCGATTGTCGGGGGCATCGTCATGCCGGCCGTCTGCATCGCGTCGAGGCTGCGCAGCACCGCCGCCTCGCTGACACAAGCCAGCCGCTCAGTGAGCGCGGTAATCTCCCGGCCCAAGGTCGAAAGCCGGGCCTCCGCCGGCGAAATCATCATTTCTGAATAGGTCATTGGTCTCGTTTCCGTTCAGTTGGTTTTCGATTGTCTGCCTGCATTCCCGCTGATGGCGGGCAAAGACGGTTTCCTGTGGCGGCGCCTGGGGGTGATGGCCGCGACGGGTCTGCCCGCCGCCGCGCAAACCGCGGCCGCCGGCGTTGCGCATCCAGTTTCGCCAGGTGGCGGCCCAATCGAGCTTGGTCGCATCGCGTCCGGACTTGGCGCGCCAGTAGTCGCGGAACTTGTCGAACTCGACGCCCGCCTCGGCCCGGCCGAAACCGAGCCCGGCGGCAAAGCCCCAGTCGGGCTCGAAATCTTCGGGCAGCCGCATCGCCCGGCCGTTCCCCTTGCGCCGCGAGCCTGCCGCGTCCGGAACGGCTGCGGCCCCGACCGGCCGGTCGGCGTCCCCACCCGGATTCGGGTCGGGAGAGTTAGTTTCTTTAGGGGGTGTGGGGGAGCTTTCTTTATCAGAGAGGGCACCGTTCGCCGTCACCGTGACGTCGCGTGACGTCACGCGCGCCCGGCGACGCTGCTGCCTTTCGCGGTCACCTGCCCGGCGACGCTCGATCTCGGAGACGTGCCCCGCCTCGGCAGCGCGCACGGCAGAAAGGATCATCTCGGGCGACGCGCCCGATTGAACCAGGGCTTCGACGATTGCGGTAATGCGCATTTGCTCAACCCCTCGCCGGCGGGCAGGAATGAAGGCGCCGCGTCTGACCGGAAACAGGGATCGACACCTCGCTACGGCGCCGAAGGCCAGCCTTGGAACCGGCCTCCGCGCTCGCCATCCGCGCCGGAGTTCCGCGCATCGGCAAAACCCCGCGCCCTCCCGGCGCCTTCCCTCTCACGTCATCGTCAGCCATGCCGTTTCCCATGCCTTCCCCATTTGGCCGTACCCATTGGCACGGCCATTCGTCGCGCCTGCCGCGCGCCCGCTTCCGATTGTTCTTCCCGTCCCCGCCCGGCTGCCCACCGTCAGGCAGCAACCGGTCGTCTTTCAGTCCCGGCACCTCCCGGTGCCGAGACGCCGCCGCCCAACGAGGGGCACGTCAACGGCCGGAGCCCGCGACCTTGGAGCACCCGGCGCGCGATCCGCGCGCCGGGTGCCGGATGCCGACGGGGCGCACGTCGCCGACCGCGGACCATTATCGGCCCGCGTGGCAAACCCTGCGCCGGCGCGCCGGCATCGATTGGAAAAGCGAGAGGTCGCCGGGGAGGAAACGACGACCTCTCGCCTGGACCACCGCACAGAGTGCGGCGATCGATACTGAACGCGCCCCTGGTCGGCATCGGCAGGAAGCGGATCGAGGATCCGCCCCATGCCGTTCGCCGGCCCCGGTGGCGCCATGACGGATATTGCAGCGGTTTCTGCTGCTCATTTCCGTTGACATCCTATTCATAGTAGGATTTCTTATTGCCATCAAGAGGAAAATTCCTATTGGACGACAGAAACGGAATCTGGGATGCCAGTGCCATGGACGAATTGCGCCACCTCATCCGGGAAGCAGTCGACGCGAAGAAGACGACCTACAAGGATCTGTCGATCGCGATCGGGAAGAACCATGCCTATATCCAGCAGTTCGTGGAGCGGGAGACGCCGCGGGAACTGCGCGAGCGCGACGCCCGCGCGATCGTCGAGCTGATCCAGGGCGCTGCGACCGCCGGCGAGGCCGCGCCCAGGCGCGCGCCGGGCTTTGCGCCGCAGATCGTGCCGGGCGAACAGCTCGTCGGCCATCGCGACCTGCCGATCTTTGCGGCCGCGCAAGGCGGCGACGGACATGTGATCGTCACCTTCGATGCGGTCGAATACGTGAAGCGCCCGTCCGTGCTCGAGGGCGTCAAGGGCGCCTATGGCATTTACCTGACCGGCAGCTCGATGATCCCGGCCTATGAACCGGGCGACATGGCGCTCGTCCACCCGCACCTGCCGCCGGCCCGCGACAAGGATGTGGTGCTCTACCATGTGCCGCCTGCCAACGATGCCGAGGCGATCATCAAGCGCCTCGTCTCGTTCAACGACCGCGAATGGACGCTGAGGCAATACAACCCGTTCCTCGAATTCACCGAGAGCCGGGTCGAGTGGTCCTTCTGCCACCGGGTCGTCGGCAAATACAGCGCACGCTAGCCCTGCGCCGAGCCGGAAGCATGCGAAGAAAATACCGGTTTAAAAACAAGGACTAAAGCAGCACACTGCCGCTTTGCAAAGACGCGACGCTCGGACGGAAAGCATAATCCGGCGCCCGGCCCGCGTCGCCGACGCATGCTTTGACAGAAGGCATCGGACGGGGCGCAGGCGTCAATCCGCGTTGCTGCGCAAGCCGGCTCCATCCCCTTCGCTCCCGCGACGAATCCTCAACATCCCTGCCTGACCCTACCCAAGAAAGGGAGGGACTTTGCGTCGCTCGCGCCAAATGCGGCCAGCCGGCAGGTATCGTCATCCATCAGCGCGGAGGACGCGCGATCGCGCGCAAGCGGCATCTCTCCGCCCTCCTGCCCACCAAGCCGGACGCCGCCCCTGACCCGGAGCCACGCCTCCCGCCCGCCTCGACGCACCCCCTTCAGCCTCAGGCAGCCATCGCCTCCGCAATCTCCGTGGGCAGTTCGCCGATCGTAAAGAGCACCTTGGCCTCTTCGAATTCCCCCGTCGCCAGGTCGCCCGAGCGGCTAAAGGCGATCACCCCAACCTTGGTCGCCGACAGCCTTTCGGCCAACCGTTGCGCATGCTCGGGCCCGGTCGCCTGCACCGGGTCGTCGGCGAGAAATGCGCCGCGGCTCCCCAGCGTGAAGCTCTGAACGACGAAGTAGGTGATCATCCCATGCTCCTTTTCCGCCACCTGGAATGGCGGCCCCACAGTGGCGCAATCCAATGAACAAAACAAGAACAAACGGCCCGTCATCGACAACTTGCGTGAGGCGCTTCCTGCCGGCAGTGTTTTCCCTATTGACTTGCTGATAGGATTTTTCCTATATTCAGCACAGAAACACAGCCGGAGGGGGCGACAGGAAACCCGCGAAGGGTGTTCCAGCGTGCACCTCGAACAGACGAGGTGAACGATGTCGAATGCGATCTCCGTGGGCGCCGCAACGGCGATGAGCGCAGCACCCTTTCTCCAGCGCCGAGAGATCATTCTCGCCATGATGACGCTCGGTGCCGGCACCTTCTTCGACGAGACCGACACGACGGGCACCACCTACAAAACGGCAGCCGATTGGCTCCATGTGCATGACGGCGAGCATGTGGAGCGGCTGATCCGCTTCGATCTCGACGCACTTCATGGCGAAGACGTCACCGAGACCGTCGCCGATGCCTGGCTGAACGGTTTCGACCAGAGCCCCGAACAGGAACACAGACTGCCCGCCTTCGTGCGAACGTCGCAGGCCTGGGAACGCTGGTGCGCCGATTTCGGTTTGCGGCGCGCACCGTTCAACCAAATCGCCCACGGCACCCTCAACCACCGCCAGCAGTTCGGAACCAGCCTGCGATGACCGTCACGCTCGACAGATCCGCCCTCTTTGCGGCCATCGAAGCCTTCTGGGAAACCGAAGGCGGCAACGATCGCGGTATCGAGGCGGCGATTTCGGCCTACCTGCAGCGCCAGGGGCTTGCCACCTTTGACGGCATGGCGACGCGCAAGCGCGCCGCACTCGCCGCAGCCACCGCCCGGCCCACGTGACCTCCGCCCGCCGGAACGCCCTCACGCGCCCAATATTGGCAATCTCCATTCATTTGCGAACATGCTAATAAATAAAGAAGGCATCGCGGAGGAGAATCCATGCCACGGCTTGCGCAACTCTATTTCAAGACCGCAATCATCTTCCTGATCATCGGCCTCTGCATGGGCCTGCACATGGCGATCAGCCAGGACCATGCGGCAACACCGGCCCACGCCCATACCAACCTGCTCGGCTGGGTGACGATGGCGATCTTCGGCATCTATTACGCGCTCAACCCGGCCAAGGCCGAGCGGCGTCTGGCCCTCGTCCAGTATTACGTCTACACGTCAGGCGTCGCGGTGCTCGTGCCATCGCTCTACCTGATGACGACAGGCAGGCCGGAGATCGAGCCCATCGTCGCCGTCGCGTCGATCGTCGCCTTCCTTGGCGTGCTGCTGTTCGCCGTGGTGATCTTCAGCAACGCCGAAGCGGCCACGCGCGCCAGCACCGCTCCATCGCGGTAGGTAGGCCAACTGCCGCAGCCTGGGGCGCCTCGCCTCGCGTCACTTCGACGTCGATTTCAGCACGCGGTGGGTCGCATCATCCAGCGCGTGGCCGGTTTCGACACCGTCCTGCCGAAAGCCGCGCGCCGTGTTGGCGCAAGCCGAGAGCGTAAGCACCGCCAGGCACAGGAGCGTCAGCATTGCTTTTGACATGATCGTCTCCGTCATTTCCTCCAATCGGAAATGAAGCGCTGACCGACAAAGTCAATCGATGACCTTGAAAACCGTACGGTAGAGCGACCGCAGGGCCGGCCTCCCCGCCATCCGGCCGGGCCACTTTATTTTGGCAACCGTACCAGAATCGCTGAATCCGGCCTTTCCCGCGCCGCCGGATGCACGTTAGCTTCCGTACCGCGCAGTACGTTCTTTCTGGACTGCGCTTCCCCGCACCCCGAGCCATTTTGGGTGCCTGCTTGCCCCGCCCTCGTGCGGGGCTCTTTCTTTTCGCGGGGCCGCTGGGTCGTTATTCCCGCTCACTCGCCCCTCACCTCACTCCACTTTGAACACCGCATCGCCGACAAAGACGATGACATATTGCCCGCCCTCACCCTCGCGCGCCCAGCCCTGCAGCACCTCCGCATAGGGCGTACGCCTCCAGGCGTCCGGATGATCCGGATCGACGAGAACCGTCACCTGCGGCCCCTGGCGATAGATCATCATATGCGCGTGCGCCGGATCCCACGCCTCGCCGAGCGTCTCGTCCGTGCGCCAAAGACAGAGAAAGTCGCGGCAAAGCTGCGGCCGATCCTCGTAGATCCGGCACCCCGTACCCGTGCAGTGCCGACACCAGGCATTGGCCGGCTTCTCCAGCGCGTCGATATCCGGCAGCCGACAGCAGAGGGTGCAGGTGCCGCAGGCGCGCTCGGCAAGCGGGATGGCGCTGAAATCGGAAGATGCGGTCATGCGGCGTGGTCTATCACCGCGGCCGGCCGCAAGGAAACCCGCAAAACATCGAGCCTGCCGCGCCGCCGACGCCGAGCGATTGCCGACGTCAGCCTAGACGAGAGAAAGAAGGCGATCGTGATGCGACCGCCCACCCGTTAGCCGATCCGCGGACAGCCGCTGCGGTTGGCCAGATACATCCGCGCATATTGGCCACGTCGGGTTTCGCCTTCGACGACGATCCGGTTGCGGCTCATCGCGGCAATTTCCGGATCACGCAACCCGGCGCGATAGGCCCGGCGCAACGCCTGGCTGGAACTGCAGCCGCGTGGGCGAACGTAATCTTCGTCGTCATAGCGCCGCTCGCGGCGGAAGTCGTCGCCGTAATAATCCCGGTCGCGCCCGATATAGAGGTCGAGCGATTGCGCCGGCGAAACGGCCGGCATTGCGGTGACCGATCCCGCGGCCACCAGGGCCGCCATCAATAGCTTGCTCATCAAGTTTGTCATGTCTGCCTCCTCCACTCCTGGCGCTTCAGCGCGAACGTGGATGAAGGAGAAACAGGGCAGCGGGCGAAAAGTTTCGAGGAAAAACAACGAAACGCCATCCGCAGGCCCGGGCTCGATGCCGTCGGGCGTCGCCGGCGAAGGGCTTTTTGCACCCGCAGAGACTGTGGCGCCACGGCTCGCTCAACGTGTGCGGGCCGGTGGAAAGGCACCTCCCCGATCCCCATATCCGTGCGATCGTATGGATTGCCACGCCTGTGCTTTTGATTTAGTCCGGGATTATATTATTTATGACAAATGTCGGAATGAGCATGACCGATATCGCTTATCCCTTCCAGAATCGTTCCGATGCCGAGTCGATCACGGATCGAACCTTCTTCGATCGCATCGCGACCTGGTACGAGACGACCAAGGTCGAGCGGCGTGAGCGCAGGATGAACCATGCGGTCGATCTGCGCTGCGTCAGCCCCCAGGGGCAGACGTCGCTCTATCCCGATGACCTGCCGCTGATCTTTTTGACCCGCAACGATGCCAAGCTGATGCCGGGCTTTCTCGCCCATTACCGGTCGCTCGGTATCACCCGCTTCATCTGTGTCGACGACGCCTCCAGCGACGGCACACGCGAATTCCTGCTCTGTCAGCCGGATGTCGACCTGTGGACATCCTCGGTCCGCTACAAGGATGCCCGGCGCGGACGCGCCTGGAGAGAATCGCTTTTTGCGCTTTATGGCGGCGAGCGCTGGTATGTGAACGTCGATTCCGACGAGTTTCTGATCTATGACGATTGCGAAAACCGCACGCTCTGGTCCGTTATCCACGCGCTCGAGAGCCTGAAGATCTCGCGCCTGCCGGCGCCGATGCTGGACATGTACCCGGTCGATCTCGGGGCCGCCGACATCGACCAGTTGAAGACCAGCGCCCCCTGGGAGGTCGCCGATCACTTCGACAGCCGCGGCTACACCCTGACGACGACCAAGCGGGCGATCACCATCAAGGGCGGTGCCCGCCACCGCGAATTCGAATCGGACCTCGAGCTGATCAAGTATCCGCTGATCTTTTGGGACGAGGACTGTCGCTTCGGCCCCAGCATCCACCAGCCGCTCCCCTACCAGCGCAACTTCTCGTCTATTCTCGGCACGTTGCTGCACTTCAAGTTCTTTGCCGACTACCAGAAGGTCATCAACGACGCGGTGGCCGATGGGCAATATTTCGACGGCTCGGCGGCCTACGCCAAGATGACGGATGCGCTGTCGAGCACCGGCGCGCTGCAACTTTTCTCCGAATCCTCGATGAAGTTCGATGGATCGAAGCAATTGCTGCGGCTCGGCTTCATTACCGCCGTCCCGAAGGCGGCCGACGAAGGCCGTTAAAGCGAGATTGTCGGCCCGCGCTTGCGGTTTCATTGAGCCGGCTGTCGTTGGGGTAAAACCACCTCGCCGCCCCTCATACACCAGTTGCGGATGCATGTACCGGGGCGGTCCCAGCCTCCCCGCGCCACGCTCGGCATGTCTTTTTCAACCGACCCGCGAATCGGCCTGTTGATAATTCGACCAACCGCTCCATTTACAGCTTCGAGGCACTTAACCTGAGGAGAAGCCTTGATGAATCGAAACACCATCATCGGTATCGTGGTTGTGGTCGTGCTCATTGTACTTGCGGTGATGTTCCTCAAACCGGGGGCGAACCAGCAGGCAACCGAGACAGCACCGGCAACGACGACGACACAGCCGGCAACAACCACCGAGCAGCCAGCGACGACCCAGCAGCCCGCAACGACAGACCAGTCGGCGACACCGCCTGCAACAACCACGCAGCCGTCGACGACGCAGCCTGCGACGAGCCCGTAATCGCCCGATAGCGCCCGGCGCCGAAAACGCAATCACCCACGGGCTCCGCCCGTGGGTGATCTTTATCCGGATTGCGAAAGCGAGGTGGCGACGGGATGTCGCCCCGTTCGCGAGCTAAGCCCGCGCTATTTCCTCACCACGGCTTGAATATTGGAAGGCATCATCGAATCGATCTTGTGATCGTCGGTGTATTTCCACGTCGTATCGTACTGCTGGGTAATGAAGACGTCGAAGAACCGGGCCGAGCGCGCCATGAGTTCGATGAACGGGCGCGCCAGCGGAAACACGTCGCACTGCAGGAGAATGCGCTGCATCAGGATGCCGATCGTCTCGAACGGCATGCTCGAGCCGCGCAGGTCTTCGATCTCGCTCCAGTCCTTGAACAGCATCTTGAAGGAGAAGGGCGTGAAGTGGAAATAGTTCTCGGGCCCCTCGTGGAAGGAGAACACCGCCGAGGCAGAGATGATCAGCTTGCCGTTCGGCTTCAGGATCCGGCGCATGTCGTCGATCAGCCGCTGCGGATCGGGAACATGCTCGAGCAGGCCGGTACAGAGCACGATGTCGTAGCTTTCGCTCTCGATCGCATCGAGATGGTAATGCGTGTCGACGACGAGATCGGCCTTCTTGCGATCGGACTTCGAGACGAGGAACGAGTTCGGGAAAAACTCAGTATAGTCAACGTCTTCGGTGTGAACGATGATCGTGCGCTTGTTCGAAGCATTTTCCTGGCATAGCCGCACCAGGTTCTTCGTCGAAAGCTTTCCCCCGAAGTAGTTCTTTCGCGAGAGCTTTTGCCAGCGCGTGCGTTTCGCCCGCTGTTCCTTGCCGCTGAGTTCCGGGGAAGTCATTTCCGTCATGGATTACCCGCCTTTGTTTTGTGGCGCTGGCATATCTTATCGGCGGTAAGCATTGCAAGCGCCATGACTGTCAGTACTGGATTGGCGTAGCCGTAGGAGGTGAAGACCGAGGCGCCCGCCGCGTAGAGGTTGTCGACGCCGTGCACCCGGCCATCGCGATCGATGACGGACATGTCGGCCGAGCGGCCCATGCGCGTCGTGCCCATGAAATGGGAATGAATGCCGGTGATGTCCCAGGGCTTGCCCACCGGCGGCAGCGTCGGGATCAGCTTACCGATATTGTGGCGCAACAGCAGCCCCGAGAGCTCGTCGAGAAATTCGCGGATCGACGCCTGGTCCTCTTCGGTCAGCGACCAGCGTACCACGCCCTTCGGCAAGCCATGGGGATCTCGCGCCTCGCTCAGTTCGACCCTGTGCTCGGCATTGGGATGCTGGTCGAAGAAACCGCGCACGACGAGGATCGAGCCGCCCGGCCCGAGCAACCCCATCTTGCCGATGACGTTGAAGGCGACCTGGCCGACAACCGCCAGCGCCGAGGTCAGGCGACGACGCAAGGTCGATTGCGGGCGATCGCCACCCTCGCCGGCAGCCACCACGTGCTGCGCATGTTCGAGAAGCTTGAGCCCGATCGATTCAAACCGTGGCGAAAACTGAACATAATGGTTCAGCTGGTCTCGCTTCTGACCCTTGCGCACGCCGACACCGAAGCGCAGCGAACTGCTACCGCTCTTGTGGTCGCTGAACAATGGCCCTGCCGTCTTCACCGTCTTGAACAGGTGAATACGCCCGACATTCGCTTTGGGATGGGTCGAAAAGAAGCGGCCGATATTGTCGTTTGCCAGAAACCCGCCCTGGCGGCTGTTCAGCATGATGCGCGGGTTTTCAAGCCCGCCGGCGCAAAGCACGAATTCCGGGGCGGAAAGCTCCACGGTTCGCCCCTCGCCGATCGCCGCCCGCACCGCGCCGACGCGATCGCCGGCGGCGGTCGGGATCACCTGCAGCACGCGGCAATTATAGACGATGGTGAGATCAGGGTTCTTGCCCGCAAGCGCCTTCAGATAATCCTGACCGTTGAAGGCCGGACGGCTCCACTGGAACCGCTTGACCGAGACCGCCGGGTCGGAGACGAATTCCCGCCAAGGCGCCGCGCCGCCGTCATAGGCAGGCACCCGGTCGATATCGTCGATCGGCTTCAGTTGTAAGAGCTCGATCGCCTGCTGGTAGTACCCGTCGAGTTCCGCCCGCTCCAGCGGCCAGTCGTTGCCCGACGTCAGGTCGACGTCTTCAAGCGGCGCGACGCGCCCGGACCAGAGGTTGGTCGCCCCGCCGATCTGGAATGAAAGCCCGAACGGTTCCTGGTTGGCGATCTCGAAGAAGGGCGAGCTGTCGGAGTTGACGAGGTTGTCGCCGGTTTCTAGCAACGTGACCTTCAGCCCTGCCGCCAGAAGCCGCGTCGCCATGGCGCAGGCCGCAGCCCCCGATCCGACGATCAGCACATCGGAGCCGATCGCCTGCAGCGCCTCGTCGCTGCACGCGCGCGCGTCAATAATATTCGTGGTGCCCGTCATCGCTGCTGCACTTCCACCCGCGGTTTCAGATGCCGGATGTCCCGACGTTGTTACCGTCATAGCTAATTGAGCAAAGCGGGCAAGCACGCTCGTCGATATAATCAGGGAAAACCCGCCCATGCGGCCGGCGGAGGGCCGTGGTCACACGTCGGCCCGATCTCGCAGAAAGTCATTTGCCCTTCCCGAAACATAGGAAGCCAGCCCGCCAAGCCTGATTGGTCAGAGGCTGCCGCGCGGCCGGCCGCCCCCGGCACCAGCTGTTGGCCAGCCCACCACCCTGTTCCCTTCTGGCTTGCCGGTGCTATGAATTCAGCACCACCCGTGGAGCCCTGAATGCGCGTCGTCTTCCTCTGTTCGCTGCTGCTTCTTTCCTCTTGCATCCCGCACATTCCGGAAGAGGTTCTCGATGCAGGGTGGTGCCGAGACATGGCAGGGGCCAAGGCCAAGGCGACCGGCAAGGGGCGGGAAAACCTTGCTGCGGCAATGATCAAGCATGACTGCGCGGCCAAGCTCGCCGCGCCAGTCCCCCAGTGAGCCGATTGTCCTTGGACCCAACGTTCATCGGCCACCGGTTGCTGCGGGAAAAGAGGCCCGCCGAAGCGGGCCTCAATTGTGTTTGATCATCACCGGGTAGCCGACCGGCATCTGCCAGAGCGAGATGTCGGCGATTTCCGGCTTCTTCATGCCTTCTTCCGCTTCCGCGCCGATGTCGCGCAGCATGCGATCGGAGAGGTGGCTGATCTGGTTGAGCGTTCGCTGACGCCTCCAGACGGCACGGAGGAAAGCACCGACCGTGCGGCGGAAGCCGAACGTTCGAAACAAGTCGTCCATGATCGCCGGCAAGGTGCCGGCGGCGTTCAAGTGCAATTCGCGCATGATTGTTTCCCGCCGCGCAAAGCGGTCGGGCCTTCTAGATTATAGATGCGCACGGACACGGAAATACGTTCCGGGAGCCGGTCACATCAAGTCAAAATGGAAAATACGAAAAAGCGGAACGTGGGCGGCGCTTATGCGCCAAAGTAACCCATAGCATTGCGGCGTGGTCGTCGTGACGAGCATGCCACTCCACCAGAGGCAAGCATCTGCACAAAATTGATCTTCATCGTATGCCTCCTCTAGTTTGAGTTCCGATTTGGCGAAAATTACACGAGTTTACTTCCCCGGCAAGAGGACAATCTGCAGGAGCAGGATTGAAGACGCACCTGTTGCATGACGGCAACAGGTGGATCTTGCGGGATGACAAAGCCCCCGCCCGGCCGCGCCATGCCCGCAAGCCCAGCCTTTACCAACCCGGCCAAGGAACCATTCCTGACGGCGCCTTGACTATCCCTGGTTGCATGCGAAAGATGTCCGTCGGGACGATTGAACCGAAGCAACGGGGGAACAGAAATGTCGACGGGAAAGTGGAACGGCACGCTCCTTGCGTTCACAGTAGCGGCCATAACCGCAACGGCGGCACCGGCGTCAGCAGAGGCCTACGCGCTTTATCGCGGCATGACGACCACCCTTCCGGCCGGCGCCGTGTCCTGGGTCGCCGCGAACTTCGGCGTCAGCGGCTCGCCGCCGATGCTGACGTTTTTCCACTTCGCCAGCGACGATGCGGCGCGCCTGGCCATGCCGTCGGCCCAATGTATCGTGAAAGTTGATATTGGTGCCGTGGTAAACCCGTCACCCGGCGCGACAGCGCAGATCGGTGACGCCGATATCCAGGTCAATGCGGCGCATGCTGACCAACCGCTTGCGTTTCCGTGGACGGCGACGTTCGACAACAATCCGGCCGGTCACTGGGCGATAGCAAAGACGGTCCTGGTGTCGCCGACCAGCAATGCTGCGGCCAGCCGGGTCGCTGCGGCGGGCTTCAAGAGCCTTGCGACCGCCCCCGGTTCGGGCGTGACCGTCATCAACGGACGCTATCCCAACTGCACCGTCGATTGACTGGGCCTGCTGACCTCGAAAGCATGGCGGCAACGCAAGCCTGACGGCGCTGGCGGTCCGGCCGCACAAGTGGCCTCAAGGTTGTCGCGCCGACCGATATGCCTCCGATACGCTGCCTTGCGGCCCGCTCTTGAGGAGCCTTGATCCAGCCCGTATGGAACAGGCATCAATTCGGCTCAGACCAGACGGATGTTTTCCATGAATTTCGACGCTCAGGACCTCAACGGCGCCTGCCACTGCAAGACGGTTCGCTTCAATGTTCGGCTAAAGAATGGTCTTCATACGGCCCGCCGCTGCACCTGCTCCTACTGCCAGCTGAAGGGCGCGGTTGCCGTCTCGGCGGCCAAGGACGGCGTGACCGTGCTTTCGGGCGGCGAGGCCCTGACCAGGTATCAGTTCAACACACATGCAGCAGAGCACTTCTTTTGCTCGAAATGCGGCATCTACACCTTTCACAAGCCACGCTCCAACCCTGATTTCTATGGCGTCAACGCAGCCTGCCTGGAGGGTGTAAGCCCCTTTGATTTTGAAGAATTGCCGGTCAACGACGGCATCAATCATCCGATGGACACCAAGGGCTCGACCGGCCCCCGGCTCGCCGGAACCCTGCGCTATTTTCCGGCCAAGTGATTCACGCGTCTTGCAAGACATGGCAGCGACGGCGACCCAGCCGTCGCACGTGTCGAGCGAGACGTTGAGCGCGGCAACAGCAGTATCGTCGCTTGCTTAGCGAAAGACCAATCACGCTGGCGTAGTCCTGTTCTCGCGATCCCATCCGCCGCCCGCCCCGCGGGCCAGCAGGGCGCGCCCTCCATTGGGCTCGCAAGATCGAACCGGCTTGTTTTAAGAACGAAAAACGCGCGGCGACATTGGCCCGGGAGCC
This sequence comes from Ensifer sp. KUDG1, assembly GCF_050434285.1. Lineage (NCBI taxonomy): Bacteria > Pseudomonadati > Pseudomonadota > Alphaproteobacteria > Hyphomicrobiales > Rhizobiaceae > Ensifer > Ensifer sp. KUDG1. Next base: position 458,457 of record NZ_JBNDIG010000002.1, on the reverse strand, counting down.
CGAGCATACGAGATCGTCAACAGTGTATGAATTCTAATCTAATCAGCGCTTTAGGAGAAGTTTTGGTGGGTGATCACGGGCTCGAACCGTGGACCCGCTGATTAAGAGTCAGCTGCTCTACCAACTGAGCTAATCACCCATCCGCGACCGCTGCGGTGTGTCCCGCTGCTGTCGTGAGGGGGCGTATAAAGGCGTTCGGTTTGGTTGTCCAGCGCCTTTGTGAAAATCTTTTGAAAAATTTCATGGGGCTAGCGCACCCCCTGTGGAGAACTTGCTCTGCCTCTGCCAAGCGCGTTACGGCCACATCCGCGCGCCCTGCAGGTACAGGCCAAAGGGGAAACGCGACGAAAGACCCGTTTGACGCGAGCCACATGCTCGGCATACTGCAACGAAGCGGGCCACACGAAACGAGCGATGATTGGAGAGGTTATCCCCATGCGCAGCACGATCGCCACAGGAATGCTCGTCGGTATCCTTGCCGGCATCGCCACCGAGGCGAAGGCAGACGTGCCGTTCTTCAACGCCACCTGCCCAGGCCGCATCGAGGTCCACGCCGATCGGGGCGGTCCCGTCTACATCAACGGCAGCGAGGCACGCCTGAAGCGGTTCAGCAACGACTACTACGAGGCGAGCCAGGGACGAACCACGGTCTCGATCAGCGTCAACCGCGATGGTTCGCCCTCGATCAGCTACACCCGCCGGGGCGCCGGCAATGGCGTCTGCCGCGTCACGTCGGCCGGCGGCAACACACGGCCACGCCCGGAGCGACCGCCGCAATATGACGACACGCAACAGCCGGATCGTATCGACGCAAGGATGATGCCGCGCTTCTGCCAGGGCGAAGCCTCCGCCGCTTTCGGCGTGCGCCCCAATCGCATCACCGTCAACATGGCCTTCCGAAGCGGCCGCTATTATTGGGTGCAGGGCAACTACGATGGCTCCCGCGGCGCCACCTTCTTCAATTGCCGCTTCGACCTCAGGGGCAACTTCATCGACGTGCGCTGACGACAGGATCGATCGAAGGCGAGACTTCGGCCGTTTCCGACTGCTCCGGCGGAAACGGCTGTGAGTTTCTCATCGCGAGATGCAAATACCCTCTTGAGTGTGATGAGGTCGTGCGCTAAAGCGACGCCATGGATGGGTGATTAGCTCAGTTGGTAGAGCAGCTGACTCTTAATCAGCGGGTCCACGGTTCGAGCCCGTGATCACCCACCAAAACTTCTCTTAAAGCGCTGATTAAGCTGAATTTTCCAAAGCATACATCTATGCCTCAGACGTAGAGTTCGCCGGCTGCGATCTTCACTGCATGGCCACCGATACGGGCATTGCTGATCTCGCCGCCCGCAATGTCGAGATGCAGGTGGATGAAGGACGGCCGCCCCATTTCCACGCCCTGCTCGACGAGCACCGGATGATGGCCGTCGACGAACTGGTCGAAGTAATGGATTGCGCCGGAAAGGGCAGCGACGGCCGAGCCGGTCGCCGGATCCTCGAGGTTGCCGGCACCGGGCCCGAACTTGCGGGCATGGAAGCGCGCCGTGTGGTTCACGCCGCCGCGACAATAGACGTAAGCGGCGGCAAGCCGACCCTCGGCCATCGGCGTCAGTTGCTCCCAGCGCAGCGAATCGAACTCGATCGACGAAGCGGCCGCAACATCATGCACCGGCACCATGACGAAGGGGGCGCCCGCGCTCCAGAACGAGGGCACGTGATTCTCAAAGCCGATCTGCGAAAGCTTCAGGCTCAGCGCATCGGCGATCGCCTGTCGGTCGAAGCGTGCGTCGAGCCTGACGGATTTGCGCGGCAGGTCGAATTCGGCAAAGCTCGCCTGCCCGGCCTTGAGCCGCACGGCACAGCGCACCGGCCCCACCTTTTCCTCCAGCACCTGGACGAGGTCGATGCCCTCTTCGATCGCGCCATGCTGCGCCTCGGCGATCGCCACGGCCGCGCCGACGGTCGGATGGCCAGCAAAGGGCAGCTCCTGACTGGGCGTGAAGATCCGCAGCTTTGCCGTATGCGCAGCACCGCCGGGCCTGCGAATGAACACCGTCTCCGACAGGTTGAATTCCTGCGCGATTGCCTGCATCGCCCCGTCGTCCAGCCAATCGGCACCGAAGACCACGGCCAGCGGATTGCCTTCCAGTTGCCTGTCGGTGAAGACGTCGTAGATCGCGTAGCTGAGCGCCATTCATGTCCCCTTGCGAATATGCCCGAACTTTGCAGCGTCGGGACGCGGGCGGCAAGGCTTAAAAGCACCGGTACACAGCTCGGCGCGGATCACGTTTTCTTTAGCTCCCACTCCCGCGGCTTGCCTCGCCGTCCGAGCGACCAAAAGTCTGCCCGGACTCAGCCGGCGCCCATCCGCCGTCGCGCAGCCATCAGGAAACCCGCGCTAAAGTACGCGAATACAAGAGGATACGACGCCCCGCTGACTCAAAATCAGAGCGGCTTCTCACGCTGGAACAGCCAGTCGAGGATCGGCGGGATGAAGGGCGGATAGTTGTGCGCCACGGGGTCCGGGCCAAAAACCGCGATCGCTTCGTCGATCTCCGGTTCGGGATCGGTGGCGATATGCGCGGCAACGCGCGCAACCAGAGCTGCCGCCTTCTCCGGATAGCGATAGACGCGGATGAGCGTCACGGCGCGGCCCATATGCAGCAGGTGATAACCGGGCTCCACGGTCGCGAGCGAAAGGTCGATACCGGTTTCTTCCATCGCCTCGCGGCGGATATTGCCGTCGATGTCGCAACCGCCATCGACGATATCCTCGGGCTCCAGCGAACCGGAGGGGCTGTAGACCCGCCCCGGATTGGCCGTGTGCCCGCCCATGCGCACCAGAATCAGCGCACCGTCGGAAGAAAGGATCGCCGGCATGGCGAAGAGATGGAAAGCACTCTGCGCCCGCGTCTTCCGCCACCAGAGAAAGGTCGAATAGGGCACTACATGCCCCTCGCCCCGCAACCGGCCGTCGTCGATGCGAAGCGCCCTCAGCAGCACCATGCGCCCATCGAAGAGATGCGGATTGGCGGCGATCTCCCGTTGCCAGTTTTCCTGTGCGCGCTCCACCTCCTCCAGGTGAAACGGATGGGCTGCGCCGGCAACGCGGACATCCACCGCATCGATCGGGATGATGGCGCCTTCGGCTGGCCACTCAGCCGTGTTGCTTTCAAGCGCGCTCATGTTCAAACATCCAGCGTGATGGCCACGGGGCAATGGTCGGATGCCTTCGGCCGGTCCCAGCCGGTGCGCGGATAACGCTCCACCTCCAGCTCCGGCGGAAAGATCGTGCGGAACGGCTGGCCGCCGCGAATGACCTCGGGCACCTGCTGCGCATTGCGCTTGGCAAGCGCCGGCGACAGCCAGATATAGTCGAGCTGGCAGAGATGCCGCTCCTGCGGCCCGCGGCTGTGGAACAGCGTCCAGCGGTCCATCACCGGCCGGCGCAGCATCGGGTTTTCGGCAAAGCCGTCATGGGTGAAAACGTCGAGCGAACTCGTCTCCTCCTCATGCGGCACGAACTGGTAGCCGGTGCGCCGGTCGCCGAGGATGTTCACCTTCTCCTGGTAGTCGTTCATGTCGCCGCAGATCGCAAACATCTTGTCGGCCGTGTGCCCGCGGCCAAAGCGGCTTTCGATAATGTGGCGCACGGCCGAGGCTTCGGCGACGCGCAGCGGCATCGTCGCCTGCCGGCCGTCGAGCCCTTCGCGCGCCGGCCCCATCGATTTGAAATGCACCACATAAAGCGTCAGCGGCCGCCCGCCGATGCGAAGATCGAGCTCCAGGCAGTCGCGCTTGAAGATCCGGTCGGCCGGCCGGTTGGTGAGCGCTATTTTGTCGTTGAAGAGGTCGAGGTCTTCATAGGTCAGCCCCGCATGGCTTTTGACCTCCAGGCACTCGATCGGCTGGCCGTCGCGCGTTTCCTCGCGCATCAGCACGGCCACATCGATCCCGCGCGAATCATTGCCCTCGATCAGGTACTTCTGGCGGTAGCCGTTACCGACCATACGAAAGAGGTAGTTGTACTCGAAGGCCTGCAGCGAGGCCATGTTGTCGGCTTCCTGCAGGCAGAGGATATCGGCATCGCAATCGGCGATCGCCAGCGCCGACATCTGCCGCGTATCGTCGGTATGCGCGATGGTGCGCGCCTCCTCCAGCCGCTGATACTCGGCTTCCGTCTTTACGTCGAAGAGCCGCAGCACCCGATCCTGCTTCAACTGGTTGCGAAATCCGGAAAAATCGAAGCGGCTCAAAAGGTTTTCGATATTGAAGGTGGCAAGGCGAAGCGACATTTATCAATTCCGTGGCATGAAATGTGGGGAGCTTAAGCAATTCCAGGAAAAGTGTGAAACGGTTTTCCGTTCGGAATTGCGGCAATACAAAAAGCAATTCCAGGAAAAGTGCGAAGCGGTTTTCCGCCCGGAATTGCGGCAATACAAAAAGCAATTCCAGGAAAAGTGCGAAGCGGTTTTCCCTCCGGAATCCATTGAAATCCCGTACACCTCAGGGCCTCCCGCTCCGAGCGCGACCTACCGCGTCGGACCGCCGCGCAAATATGATTCATGTCATTCAGAACACGAACCAATGTGCTCATATGGCATTATCGCGTTGTCTATCGCACTTGTTGGAGGATGGGGTTGAACACGGAAATCGAAATCAAGCTCGAGCTTCTCCCTGAAGATCTCGATCGCTTTACCGAATCCGGGCTTCTGGGTGAGCCCGCAAGCGTCGAAAGCCAACGGTCGGTCTATTTCGACACGCGCGCCCGCGACCTGTTCCAGTCGGGTTTTACGCTGCGCATCCGCACCGTCGGTTCTGTCCGCACCCAGACGATCAAGGCGACGGGCGCGAGCGCCTCGGTCTTTGCCCGGCCGGAATGGGAACAGCCGCTGGACGATGACGAGCCGGTGGCCAACCACACCACGCCGCTTGCCGCCCAGTTCGACCTTGAGCCGGGCGATCTGCAGGCGCATTTTGCCGTCGACGTCGAACGCACCACCTGGAAGGTGAAGCAGGATGGCGCCGACATCGAGGTCGTGCTCGACCGCGGCCTGATCACCGCGGGCACCCGCCAGACCACGATCGGTGAGATCGAGCTCGAGCTCAAGGACGGCGCGCCCGAGGCGCTCTTCACGCTTGCCCGCCGCATCGAGGCGATCGTTCCCATCCGCTTCGGCGTCATGTCCAAGGCCGAGCGCGGTTTCCGTCTCATCGATGCCGAGCAGATGGTCTTCAAGGCCGAGCCGGTCGAACTCGACCGCGAGATGCGGGTGGCAAAGAGTTTTCGCACGGTCGCCCTTTCCTGTCTTCGCCACCACCGCCTGAACGAGGGCGTGCTGCGGGTGCGCCAAAACCCGGAGGCGCTGCACCAGGCCCGCGTTGCCCTTCGGCGCCTGCGTTCGGCCTTCTCGCTCTTCAGGGATCTGCTTCAGGACGATGAAAGCACGCGCCTGAAAGGCGAGCTGAAGTGGCTGGCAGGCGTCTTCGGCAAGGCCCGCGACGTCGACGTTCTCCTGGCGCGCGCATCCCGGCCGGAACTCGTCGACCGGCTGAAGACAGCCCGCGCCGCCCGCTATCGCGAACTGTTCGAAGCGCTCGACGACGGCCGCGGCCGCGCCCTGATGCTCGACCTCCACGAATGGCTGCATTGTGGCGCCTATCTCTCGTCACCGCCCGCCGAACTTCATGATCGTCCGGTGACCGATTTCGCCGAGGCGGTGCTCGACCGCGAACGCCGGAAGCTGAAGAAGCATGGTCGTGCGCTCGCCAAGGTCAACGACGAGGAACGGCACGAGGCCCGCAAGGACGCCAAGAAGCTGCGCTATGCCGCCGAATTCTTTGCGACACTGTTCGACGACAAGCGTGGCGCCAGGCGCCACAAGCGCTTCACGGCCGCAATGGCCGCGCTGCAGGATGAACTCGGCACGCTCAACGATCTGGTCTCGGCGCCGCTTGTGCTGAGCGAAATCGGTCTTGAGGATCACTCGGACGCCGGAACGCTCGTCGTGGAGGCGAACAAGGACAAGCTCATCGACCGCGCACAGGCCGCGCTCGACGACGTGATCGACGTCAAGCGTTTCTGGCGTTGAACACGCCGGGCAAACCGACGCCGGCTTATCCCGGCACCTTGGCCGCGGTCATGCCGCAACCGTGATCTTCGGCGGCTGCCACGAGCCGTCGAGGATCTCGTCCTTGCCCCAATAGGCGCGAATATAGAGCGAGAAGATCCCGTGCGGCGCCGGCAGCCAGTTGCTGTCCTTCTCCCCACCGGGGCGCTCGGCGCTGACATAGAGCGTCAGCGAGCCGTCCTCATTGTGCTTGAGCTTGTCGCTCTTGGTGCCCAGCGAGTAGCGCTTGAAGTCGTTGGTGTGGAAGAGGTGCTTGTCGTCATAAAGGGTCAGCGACCAGAAGCCGTGGACCGGCGGCTCCTGGCCGGGCGCAAAGGTGATTTCGTAGAGCTTCACGCCGGTCAGCTGGTCGCCGGCGCCGTCGAAGTCGGTATAGAAATACTGCGTCTCGCTCGGCCGGTTGTTGAACATGTTCGACTTGGCGGTGCCGGTCCGGTTGAAGTAGTCGATCCCCCATTGCGCATTGTTGACCGAGCGGTTCCAGCCGTTGCCGGCGGGCAGCCCGTTGCGCTGCCATTCCAAGAAGGGGTGGATGACCTTCTCCTCCGTCTCGATCGCCGTGTCGACGAGCATGCTCCTGAGCTCGGGATCGCGCTCGGCCGCATCGAGCAGCAGCCGGAACTGCGCATAAAGCGCCTCCTCCCCCGGCAGTGGATCGACCGCAGCGATGGCGTCGCCGAACTGGTCGAAGAACGTCTCCGGCGTTACCCATTTGGTTTCGCCGTCGGTCGCGCCGCCATTCAGGGGCGGTGCCGGAATGTCGGTCAGCTTCGCCCAATTGATGGTTTTCGCTTCGCCGGTGAATTCCTTCAGCGGATAGAAGACCACCTGGTTGATCAGCGGCTGGATCGCCTGGTTGTCGTCGCTCACATCGGTCTGGAAGATGCGGGGAATGGCGCTCGCAAGCGATGTCGGGGAGCGGATGATGTCGGTGATGCCGGCGGGCTTCAGCCCGTCCCAGTCGGGGCCGACAAGAAGATAGAAGCCGGGCCGCGTGCCATAGGGCTTGCCGAGCTGGCCGAACTGATCGGTGCGGGCATCGTAGAGCGAATAGAGCCAGAAGCGGTCGCCGAAGTCGGGCACCTGCGCAACGACAGGCTCGTCGTCGAGCTCGAAGAAGCCGAGGCCGTAGACGACGTCCTGGTTCGGGCATGTGACGAAGGTTTCCGACGGCTCGATATAGTCGTGCAGCATGCCCACCTGCCCGCGCGGGGCCACCGGCGAGAGCCCGCCGAGCAGGCCCGCATAGGGCGCCTGGGTGATCTTCGCCCGGCGGTTCAGCATGTTGACGATCGGCCAACCCCAGATATAGGCCATCTGCCCGATGGTGCGGGCATAGCCCGGATGCATGGCGACGCCGGTCACCGGCAATGTCGGCGCGCCCGGCCCGAGCGCCTGCTGTGCCGCGGCGGGCGTGGCCGAGGTCACGACCGAGGCGGCCGTCAGCGCCGCCGGAACGGCCGCGCCGGCGCCGATCGCGGCAAGCGAGGCCGCGCCGATCCCGCCTTTCATCATGTCGCGTCGAGTGATTTCAAGATTGCTGCCGGATGTCTTCATCATCGTCTCCAGGCGTCCTGATCAATCAGCTTTGGGACGGGCACCCGCACAGGCGCCCCGTTTTTGGCACACCGTCCATCTCGCCCGGCTTGGTCCTCGCGCCGGGAAACCGGCTTTCGCCCTCACCCGTGACGGTTCAGGGCACGGACCGCTCGCAAGAATGGTTCTCTGTTTTTTTCCTCAACTGCGGCATTTCAATGCCCAGCAGCACGGCCCGCACAGGGCCGTCGGACACCGCGCGTGAGGACCGCTATCCTGCCGAAACAAGCCGTTCCGCGAAAGTACGTAACTGTTAAAATACGATGCAAACGGCGACGCAAAGCAGGGCGATCTTCCCTTTACCGACCGCCCCACTTTGGAAAACCGCCGCAGGCTCAGCGCCGGTCTTCCTGCGCCGCCATCGCCCTTTCGATCCTCAGTGCCAGGTCATCGCTGACCGGCACCATCGGCAGGCGCATCTCCGCACTGTCGATCAGCCCCGCGCGCCACAGCCAATGCTTGATCGGCCCGGGGCTCGGCTCGGCAAAGAGCAGCCGCGGCAGGTCGGCAAGGCGCTGCCAGGCGGAAAGTGCGCCCGGCTGGTCGCCGGCAAGGAGCCTGTCGCGGATATCGGCAAAGGCTGCCGTGTGCGCATGGGCAGACGCCGTGATCCCGCCTTCGGCCCCTTGCGTCAGCGCCGTGTAGAACAGCGGGTCCTCGCCGGTCAGCACGGCGAAATCGCTGGGCTTGTGACGCAGCAGATCGAAGGATTGCGTCGCATCCGCCGAGCAATCCTTGACGCCAACGATGTTTCTCCGCTCGGCAAGTTGCAGCATCGTCTCGTTATCGAGGTTGACGCCCGTCCGATAGGGAATGTTGTAGATCAGGATCGGTCGTTCCGTGGCGTCGGCAAGCGCCGAGAAATGCGCATAAAGACCGCGCTGCGACGGCCGGGTGTAATAGGGGCAGGCAATCAGGTAGCCATCGACGCCCCAGGCCGCCGTCCGCTCCAGCGCCTTCACCGACTTCCGCGTATCGCTACCGGAAAGCCCGAAATAGACGGGGATGCGCCGCCCCGCTGCAGCCAGGGTCTCGTTGGTGATCGCAACCACCCGCTCGCACTCCGCCTCGTCGAGCGCCATGCCCTCGCCCGTGGTCGCGCCGAGAATGAAGCCATCGATCGGCTCGGCCGCATAGTGGACGACCAGCCGGCGGAGCGAGCGCTCGTCCAGCTCCCCATCTCGAAAGGGCGTGATCAACGGCAGCCAGAGACCGCTAAGGCCCGGCGATCGTGTTGAAGCTGTGCTTTCCATGAAATTCCATCTCCTTTGAAAAACCGGAGACGGAGAGCGCAAGCGAAAACCCCGTCCGAACCGGCGGGGTCGATCTGATCCTTGTGCTTGCTATGCTCTGCGCGCAACGACCGTCAGCCCCGGATGCGGGGCTTTTTTTACAGTCGTCAGTTTTGCGAGGCGGCAGGTCATGGCGGTGAAGGTCGAACAGTCTGGCCGCCTTGTCAAGGAGGACCGGTGCCGCAGTCAGTCCGCACATCTCGCTCAGTCCGGACATTCCGCGCCGGTCTCCACCCAGGCGGTGATCAGCGCGGCGAACTCCGGTTGCGAGCCGGGCGGCGCGCTGCGGCCCTCGCCCGGATGCCAGGCCCAGCCGACCAGGTGGTCCTCACCCATGTGCTTGATGAGATCGGCATGGGAGCGGTTGCCGTTGCGCTCCGTATCCTTCACCTGTTCGCAGATCTCGCGAACGGTGAGGCCCTGCCAGGCCATGCTTGCGGGCGCCAGCTGCCAATGGGCGTTGCCGGGGATGGACTTCAGCCGGCTGCCGACGATCGCCCGGTTCTCCGCACCGTGGCAGGTGCTGCAGGCAAGGCCGGCCGGCCCCATCGAGCTGTCGGCGGCGATCATCAGTGGCACATGCGGGTGCATGTCCTCGCCCTGCGTCGGGCTGCGCGTCGCCGGGTGGCAGTTGATGCAGCGCGGATGGGTGAGCACCCGGCTCGCCTCGGCAAACATCGCCTTCGAGCGCTCACGCGCATCGGTGATCGCGGCAAAGTCGGCCGCACCTTTCAAGGCGCCGCCGCTGCCGGTTTCGGCAAAACCGCTGACAGGCTCGAAAGCGGCAATGAAACCTGCCGCCACGAGCGCGGATGCAAGCGAGAGAGCAAGGGCTGGCCTGTTCATGGTCACACCCTCCTCAGGTCGCCCTGGTCGATCGGCAGGGTTCTGAGCCGCTTGCCGGTCGCCATGAAGATCGCGTTCAGAAGCGCCGGCGCCACGCCGGGCGTACCCACCTCGCCGATGCCGCCGGGCGCCTCGGCGCTCGGCACGATATGCACCTCGATCGGCGGCGTCTCGTGGATGCGCAGCACAGGCGCGTCGTCGAAATTACCTTCGACCACCGCGCCGTTTTCGACGGTGATGCGCCCGTAGAGTGCCGCGCTCAGGCCATAGACGACGCCGCTCTGGATCTGCGCTTCGACCGTGTCCGGGTTGATCACCTGGCCGCAATCGACCGCGCAAACGATACGCTCGGTCTTGAACCTGCCGCTCCCGTCGAGGCTGACTTCGGCGACCATCGCCGCGAAGCTGCCGAAATCCTCGGCAACCGCGATACCTCGGCCCCGGCCCTTGGCAAGCGGGGTCGACCAGCCGGCCTTCTCGGCTGCAAGGTCGAGCGCCCCGAGCAGCCGCGGCTTGTGCTGCAGCAGCCGCCGCCGGTATTCGAGCGGATCGACGCCCGCGAGTTCCGCCAGTTCGTCGATGCCGCATTCGACCGGGGGAATGTTGCGGGTGGCGCCGACGCCGCGCCAGTTGCCGGTGAGCATGCCATCCGGCGCCTCTTGGCGGGCAAAATCGGTCTGCCTGTGTTCGATCGCATAGGGCGTTTCGGCCCCCGCCATCTGGTCGAGGTCGACGCCGTCCTTGGTGAAGCCCGGGAACCAGCGCGCCATGACCGACGGGCCGATGACCCGGTGCCGCCAGGAAATCGGCATGCCGTCGGCCCCGAGCGTCGCCGTCACCTTGCTGTAGTTGAGGTAGCGATAGCAGTCGTGGCGGATGTCCTCCTCCCGGCTCCAGGTCACTTTCACCGGGCCCTTCACCTGCTTGGCGATCTTGGTCGCCAGGATCACGCCGTCGACATCGAGCCTGCGGCCAAAGCCGCCGCCGAGCAAGTGGTTGTGCACCACCACCTTTTCGACCGGCAGGCCGGTCACGTCGGCTGCCGCCTGCCGTGCCCGGCTCATGATCTGCGTTCCCACCCAGACTTCGCAGCCATCGGGGCGCACATGCACGGTGCAATTCATCGGCTCCATGGCGGAATGGGTCAGGATCGGCATGCGGTAGACGAATTCGTGCACCGGCCCATGCTCGGCCTCGGCCCTGGCGACGTCGCCTTCATGCAAATGCGGCAGGGCCTTGCCGTCGATCGCCGCATCCATGAGGCGCTCGAGCTCGGCTTGCGAAACCGAGGCGCTCGGCCCCGGATCCCATTCGATCGCAAGGGCCGCGAGCCCCTTTCGCGCAGCACCGGTATTGTTGGCGACAACCGCGACGGCCTCCTCGATGCGCACCACCTGGCTCACGCCCTTGACCGCCATGGCCGGGGCCTCGTCGACCGCGCGCAGCTTGCCGTTGAAGTGCGGACAGATCGCGATCGCCGCATAGGAGACGCCGTCCGGACGGGCGTCGATACCGAATTTCGCCGTGCCGTTGACTTTCTCCGGGCTGTCGAGCCGATGCACCGGCTTGCCGATCACCCGGTAGCTGGAGGCCGGCTTCAGCGGCACCTCCTGCGGCACGACCTCAGAGGCCGCAGTCGCAATCAGGCTGCCATAGGCAGCGCGCCGGCTGCCGGCGGTCTCGACCACATTTCCGGCCTCGGCCCTGCAGGCGTCGGGCGAAACGCCCCAGTCGCGCGCCGCAGCACTGACCAGCATGATGCGCGCTGTGGCACCCGCCTTGCGCATCTGCTCGTAGACACCGCGGATCGCAAAGGAGCCGCCGGTGATCTGGTCGCCCAACAGCGGATTGGCATATTGCTTGGGATCGGCCGGCGCATGCTCCAGCACCACCTGGTCGAGCCCGACTTCTAGCTCTTCGGCGAGCATCATCGCGACCGCCGTATAGATGCCCTGCCCCATTTCTACCGAGGGCATGACGAAGGTGATCTTGCCTTCCTGCGGAATGCGGATGAAGGCGTTCGGCGCGAAGGGATCGCCTGCCGCTGTTGCCGCCTGCGGCCTGAAGCCGATCACAAGGCCCGCGCCGGTCAGCGATGCGCCGATCAGAAGCTGGCGGCGCGATAAGGAAAGGTTCGTTCTGTCGAAGATGGACATGGCATCACCCCCGCGCCGCAAGCTTGATGGCTGCACGAATGCGCGGATAGGTGCCGCATCGACAGATGTTTCCGGCCATGACCGCATCGATGTCGCTGTCATCAGGCGTCGGATTAGCGGCAATGAGCGCGGTCGCAGACATGATCTGTCCGGACTGACAGTAGCCGCACTGCACCACGTCGATGTCGAGCCAGGCCTGCTGTATCTTCTTGCCCTCGGGCGTGTCGCCGATCGCCTCGATCGTGGTGATCGGCTTCTCCGCCGCCTCGGACACCGGCATCACACAGGAGCGCGCCGCCTGCCCGTCGATATGCACCGTGCAGGCGCCGCACATGGCGATGCCGCAGCCGAATTTGGTTCCGGTGAGCCCTATCGTGTCGCGCAGGACCCAGAGCAACGGGATATCGCCGTCCACATCAACGGCATAGTTCTTTCCATTCACGGTGAGATTGTAAGGCATGACACCATCGGCCGGAGCCGTCCCCTGTCCATGCGAAGGCGCGAAAATACCAACAAGGGGGACGGTCGGCCAAATTACATTCTTGTGAGGTGTCGTCGGGGAAATCCCTACGCCCCGGCCGCCGGGCGACATTCGTGGAGGGGAGCGCGCTGCCGAAACGAAATCGGGATGCGCCGCGGCTGGTGATCAGCTCCGGCACATCCCGATGATATCAATAGTTTTTTTAGGCCGAAATCAGAGGAGATTGGTCTCGACGTCGATGTTGCCGCGCACTGCCTTGGAGTAAGGGCAGATGTCATGGGCAGCGTGGATGATGTCATGCGCCACGTCACGGTCGAGACCGTCCAGGCGAACGTTCAGACGGGCACGCAGGAAATAGGAGCCGTCGTTGACGTTGAGGTCGATCTCGGTATCGACCTGCGGCCCTGCGGGAAGCTTCACCTTGCGCTGCAGCGCTGCAAGCTCGATCGCCCCCAGGTAACAGGCCGACCAGGCGGCGCCGAACAGGTTTTCCGCCGCCGGATGCGGCTGGGTGAGCTTGAGTTCCAAAGTGCCGTCTTGGCTGATGGTGCCGCCGTCGCGGCCGCTGGTGTTGTGGGTCTTGCCAGTGAAAAGAAGCTTCTCGGTCATGTCATTTCCTCTCTGTTTGATTTTTATATCGGATACGCTTTAATCGGATGCGATGTTTATAGATGAAGCGTGAGACACCGTCAACACCATTGCGATTTAATCGGATGCGATTTATATTAAGTGCAGACAACGAAAAGGAAAAAAGATTCCCATGTCCACGTCCAAGACTGCCAAGGACCCTGGCACTGCATCGGCCAAGGGCGGCAAGAAGCTCTCGAACTTCCTGTGCTTTGCCATCTACTCGGCAAATCTTGCCTTCGGCCGTGCCTATAAGCCCCTGCTCGACAAGCTCGGCCTGACCTATACCCAATACGTGACCCTGGTGGCTCTGTCGGAGGAGGACGACCAGACGGTGAGCGCGCTTGGCGAAAAGCTCTTTCTGGAATCGAACACGCTGACACCGATCCTGAAGAAGCTCGAGGCTGACGGTTATCTTCAGCGTCGCCGCGATCCCACGGACGAACGCCAGGTGCGGCTGACGCTGACGCCGGCCGGCCAGGCAGTGGTGGATGCCGACCCGGGTGCCGCGCTGACCGACGCGATCGGCCTCGGCGACGACTTTGCGACGGTGCAGCAGTCGGTGGCAAAACTGCGCGACAACCTGCTGAACGCTGGTAAGCCAGGAAATAGCCGCTGAAACGCCCGCCACCGCGACTATCGCTCGCGAAGGGCCGGCACAGCGATTGGAGCGGCCAACATCACGCTTAAGGGCGGTTCTCCGCCGCCCTTGCCGCTTGGCACGATCAGGCGCTCAAGCGTTCACGCGGCGCCATCATTTCCGCCGCCTTGGCGTAGCCGCCATCCATGCCGTCGAGAAAATGCAAGTGCGCATCCGGCCGTGCCGACGGCACAAGGCAGGTCATCAGCGCGTGGCTCTGCCGATGCAGCCCGAAGATGACCTCGCCGCGCGCCTTGGCGGCCACAAGGATCGCCTCGATGCAGTCGATCTGCTCCGCAGTGCAATCCACCGTCAGGCGCAGGCCGTCGTCATACTTGCGGAAATCGGAACTGGCAGCCACGCCCGCCCAGCGCTCGGGCGCAACCCGCACCCGCGCGTCCTTCGGCACACCCATTTGCTCCGGCAGAGGATGCGACTGCCGCGGCCCTTGATCGAAGACAGCGATCACCGCCCGCGCCACGGCGGCAAAGCGCTCGGGCGTCACGTCGGCGGCGGGTTCGGCCAGCAGCGACAGGATCTGCCCCTGCCGGCTTGGAAACGGCCGCCACTCGCAGGCAAGGCCGGTCAGATCCGGCTCGGTGCCGTGGCTTTCCGGCGACAGCAGGTAGCGCCCCTCTTTCAACTGCCGCTCCGCCCATTTGAGGCCACCGCCGGCAAACATCGCATAGGTCGCATGCTCCGATGCGGCATAGCGGGCGATCCGCACATCCTGGCCATGGTCCCTGATATCCCGGACCGTCAGCAGGCCGACGCGCAAATCGAGATCGAACCGGTCCCTTGCGAAAGCCGCGAGCTGCCGCAGCGCCGAACGCGCCATGGCCTCCCCGCCCGGCGCCAGCGCAAAGGCTGCGCCATCGCCGCGAAACACGAAGGGAAAGTCGAAATCGCCGCGCGCATTGCCGATGGCGGCAATCGCCGAGGCGCCGACATAGTTGACGTCCTCATAGCGCCCGGCCCGGATCGCGCCGGTGGAATTCACCACGTCGGTGATGCCGATCAGCCAGTCGTCCGGCAGAGGCTCGTAGACATCGGGATCGAGCACGCGGGAAAACTCGCGATAGGCGCGAACGGGCGCAGCGTCACCAGTGTTGTGCATGTCCATTCTCCGTATCGACGAACCCGAGCAAACCTCTTGGCCGCCTGCTTCCGACAGGCGTTTCCGATCGTCCGGCACCGCCAAATTAGATCGGACGCGACATAAATACCAACGAACGATGGAATGTCAAGATTGCACTATTAAATCGGATACGACTATTATAGCTACAAACCGGCGTCATCACGCCGGCGCGTCAGGGATCAGGAAATTGCCACGACCTCGAGCTCCTGGTCGCCGACAGTGACGACGTCGCCCACCGCCTTGCCCATCAGGATGCGCGCCACCGGCGCCACATAGGAGATCGACCCCGCCTTGGGATCCGCCTCGTCCTCGCCGACGATCCGGTACTTTTGCACCCGCCCGTCGTCACGGCTGAACGTCACCGTGCTGCCGAAGGCGACGATCTCGTTCGAGGCGGGTTCCGGCATCAGCTGCGCGGTGCGCAGCCGCTCGGAGAGATAGCGCACGTCCCGCAAGGGGCCCGCCTGCTGCCGGCGCTTTTCGTTGACGTCGTCGATCGTGGCTGCCGCCTCATAGGCCGCGCGCGCCTCCTGCATCTGCGCCTCCAGCGCCGTCAGCCCCGCCTTTGTCACCAGGTTCGGATGCGGCGAAATCGCCCGGTCCGGCAGCAATGTCTCGGCGGCGGTTTCGGCACTTTCTTCCTTGGTGAAGGCAACGCTCAATCTTTAGAACTCCGTACGGCTTGTGGGCAGGATGGACGCGGCGGGTGCAATAGCGTCCCCGCGCCGGCCGATCAACACTATACGCATTTCCGCCCGGCCCGTATGCGAAGAATGGCAGCCGCCGACGAACTGCGCCCGATTTCCCGCGGGGATACCGGAACGCTCACTATAGCGCGAAAGCCGCGATCCGTGCGACAACCCCGGGTATGAACGAGCCTGCGGGTATGCGCCCCGGCTCTTTGATGCGGGGAGAATGATCGTTGGCCGAACCCTTTGTCGTCTATGGAGCGTCAGGCTCCGGCTCCGTGCCGATCGAGGCGGCCCTCAGCCTGCTCGGCGCACCCTATCGCGTCGAGGATCACGCGCCCTGGGACGGAAAGCAGGAGGCGGACAGGCTGGCCCGCATCAATCCCCTGCGCCAGGTTCCGGCGCTCGTGCTCCCGAGCGGCGAACTGATGACCGAGAGTGCCGCGATCCTGATCTGGCTCGCCGACGCCCACCCCGAGGGCCGCCTGGCCCCGGCCGTGAGCGACGCAAGGCGACCGGCTTTTCTCCGCTGGATGACCTTCGTATCCGCCGCCATCTACGCCCTCTATTGGATCGCCGACGACCCGTCCCGCATTGCGGAACGGGAAGAGGACCACGCAGCCGTCAAGGCACGCGTGTTCGACCGCGTCGCCCACTGCTGGCAGCGAATGGGCGCGGAGCTGCAACCGGGCAAATACCTTCTCGGCGACGAACTCTCGGTCCTCGACCTCTACGTCGCCACCGCCTCGCGCTGGTCTCCCGGCCGCCGCCGCTTCTACGAGGTCGCCCCGAAACTCGCCGACATCGTGCGCCGTGTGGATGCCGACCCGCGGCTTGCGACGCTCTGGGCGGAGCGCTTTCCGTTTACGCCAGGCTGGGAGCGTTGAGGGGGTGGATTGGTATTGCCGTCGCGTTCAGGTGGCGCGGAGCCCGAAAACGCCAGTCGCAGCAATGACCGAAAGCGATGGGTCGAGTGATCAAACGGCGAATATTGATTGCTCTTGGCGTGCTCCTGACCCTGTATAGCCTACTGATATCGGTCGGCCCACTCCTGTTGATGGCATTGACCCCCTACTTGCCGCCGGGATCTGGCTGCGATGTCGACCTGTCCGATGAAGAGATCAAGGCCCTGGTGGTCGAAGACGTGCAGAGCTTTCTTCGCGCGGACGAGCAACGGTTCAAGGCCCAGGACGGACGATGGACAATCTGGCAGCCACCTTTCCAGAAACCGAGGGATGCCGATCCACACGACAACCCGTTCCCTTATCGGGTGGAGGTCAGCTTCGGCGACGCGTCGTTTTCATCGTTCGTGGGGCCTTGCGGCAGGACCGTCAGTACGGTGAGAACCAGCTGACAGCCTCCCAATCCATGAAAAATTCGCGAGTGCCGTCGCCGCCGCTAAGAAAAACAGGCAGCAACCGCACGGAATCTCAGCCATGACCGACGAAGCCCCGGCACCGCTGCTCACCGAAGACGACCTGCGCCACATCACCCGTTGGGCAATCCTCTGCGCCGCACGCGCGCTGCCGGTCTTCGAGGCCGTGGTGCCGGGTGATCCGCGGCCGCGCGAGGCGATCGCCGCGGCTGTCGCCTTTGCCGAGGGCGGTCCGCGCACAGGCGTCTTGCGCAAGGCCGCCTGGGGCGCCCAGGCAGCGGCGCGCGCAGTCGACGATCCCGCCGCCAAGGCTGCGGCCCGCGCCGCCATTGCGGCGGCCGGTGCGCCCTACACCCATCCGATCGAGACGCCGCACCAGATCAACCATGTGCTCGGCCCCGCTGCCTACGCCATCCAGGCACTCTCGATCGGAACAGCCGACGAGGCAGCCGCCACGGAAATGGAACTCCGGCAGCTGATCGCGCTCGCATCACCGGAAATCCGGCGCATCGTCGGCAAGTTGCCGGGACGAAAGCCCAGCAAGGGCGCGTTTCACGCGCTGCTCTACCGACTCGACACGGCCCTGCGTCGCTGATCGCGGATCAAGAACTCGCGCTCTGCGCTCCATCTGCAAGGTTCGGGTCCGCCGAGCCTCCCCGCTCCTTTTTCGCCTCATCGCTGAGCCAGGCGATCACGGTCTGCAAGCTGAGCGACTTTCGGTAGCGCGGCCAGACCAGGTAGAAATCCGAAGGCCCGGTCATCGATGCCTCGAACAGGCGGATGAGCCGCCCTTCGGCGAGATCGCGCGCGACGAAATCGCGGTTGGCGAGCACGATGCCTTGGCCCGCCGTCGCCGCCTCGATCGCGTGCGAGGTCTGGTTGAAGCTGATGCCTTTGAACGAGGCCTGCCGGCTGCCGCCGAAATGCCGCTCGATGAATTCCGGCCAGAAATTATGGGCGTCGTGCAGCAGCGTATAGCCGGCCAGTTCCTCGGCTGTCTTCGGTGCCGGCCGCCCGGCAAGCAGCATCGGGCTGCAGACCGCGACGATCTCCTGCTCGAACAGCAGTTCCACCGCAAGCCCCGGCCCGAAGGGTGGCCGCCCGTAGCGCACGGCGAGATCGACGCCATCGGCCTGGAAGCTCGACATGCGGTCGGTCGCCAGAATATGCAGGTCGAGATCCGGATGCCGGGCGGTGAATTCCGGCAGGCGCGGAATCAACCAGCGCGACGCGAAGGACGGCGTGGTGCTGATCGTCAGCCGCACCGGCTGCGGCTTCAGCCCGTCAGTTGCCCGCGCGATGATTTCGAGCGCCCGCCTGACATCGGCGATATAGGCGCGTCCCTCGCCCGTCAGCGCCAGCGCACGCGGCAGCCGCTCGAAGAGCTTCACCCCAAGCTCCGCCTCGAGCCCGCGGATCTGCTGGGCAACGGCGCCCTGCGTCACGCCCAGTTCCTCGGCGGCGAGGCGAAAGTTCAGGTGGCGCGCCGCCACCTCGAACACTTTCACGCCATTCAGCGAAGGGAGCTTTCCCGGTGCGTCACTCATCGAATAGTTTTTCTACTGCCATATGAAAGCGAAACTGTTTCGCGGTTGCATGAAGGAGATGGTATTTCAATGGCAGCACCCGCGAAAGCGGCATTCCACGAATATGGATGAGGAGATTGATAAAATGGCAGTAGAAAAAGTGGCCGTAATCACCGCCGGCGGCAGCGGTATGGGCGCCGAGAGCGCGAGGCGCCTGGCAGCCGACGGCTACAAGGTCGCGATCCTCTCCTCCTCCGGCAAGGGCGAGGCGCTCTCCGCCGAGCTCGGCGGCATCGGCATCACCGGCTCCAACCAGTCGAACGACGACCTGAAGCGCCTTGTCGATACGGCCGTGGAAAAATGGGGTCGGATCGACGTGCTGGTCAACAGCGCCGGCCATGGCCCGCGCGCCCAGATCCTCGAAATCACCGACGAGCAGTGGCACACCGGCCTCGATGTCTATCTGATGAACGTGATCCGCCCGGTCCGCCTCGTCACGCCGATCATGCAGAAGCAGAAGGCCGGCGCGATCATCAACATCTCCACCGCCTGGGCCTTCGAGCCGTCGCCGATGTTCCCGACCTCGGCCGTCTTTCGCGCTGGTCTTGCCTCCTACACCAAGATCTTCGCCGACACCTATGCGGCCGACAACGTGCGCATGAACAACGTTCTGCCCGGCTGGATCGACAGCCTGCCGGGGACCGAAGAGCGCCGCGACGCCGTGCCGATGAAGCGCTACGGCACCAGCGCCGAGATCGCTGCCACCGTTGCCTTCCTCGCCTCTGATGGTGCCGCCTACATCACCGGCCAGAACCTGAAGGTGGATGGCGGCCTGACGCGCTCGGTCTGAGCGCGAGCCTCCCTTGTTGCCCGGTCGCGCGCCTCACCGGGCGCGCGCCGACCATCGTCGCCTCGCTCAGGCCGTCACGACCGGCGCCGTGTCGATGGCCGCATCGGCAAGCCGGTCGGCAACGGGTGCTCTCAAAGGCATGGTCACGGTCACGCGGAAATGCGCCGGGGAGACCGGTCCGGCGACCAGCGAACCGCCCTCGGGAAAACGCGCCTTGACGCGCTCTTCGACATTGGCGAGCCCTACGCCGAGTCCGGACCGTTTGACCATCGGCAAGACCTCGCCGGCATCTGACACGTTGTCGACCGAAAGCTGCAGCCGGTTTTCCGCCTGCGATGCGCTGATCGTGATCTTCAGATCGCCGGACGAGCGCCCGAGCCCATGCTTCACGGCATTCTCGACGAGCGGCTGCAGGATCAGGCTCGGCACCAGCGCCGTCCTCAACTCCTGCGGAATGTCGAGCGTGACGCTGATGCGATCGGAGAAGCGCTCCTTCTCGATTGCCAGATATTCCGATTGCAGCGCCAGTTCCTCCGAAAGCGCCAGATCCCGCAGGGGATCCATCTCGAGCGTCTTTCGCAGAAACGACGACAGCGACATCACCACCCGGCTCGCCTGCGACGACGCGCCCTCCTCGATCAGGCCGACGATCGAGTTCAGCGTGTTGAACAGGAAGTGCGGATTGATCTGGTAGTAGAGCGCCTGCATCTTCGCGGTCAGCGCCTCTTCGCGCGTGATCGCCAGCCGGCGCTCCTGCGCGCGCGCATCCAGATTGTACAAATAGGCGATGAAGAAGCAGGACCATCCGAAGAACAGCGATATCCCGAAAAACAGCATGTAGCAGAAGTTCTGGAGATCGTATTCGATGCCGATGGATGGATTGATATAGGTGTAAAGCCGGTAGTCGATCGCCGTGACGATCAACGATGCCAGCACCGACAGGACGGCCGAGACAAAGACCTGAGCCGCAATGTTCAACGCCCGGATCATCGCCAGGATATGCGACATGACGAGGGTGAGAAGCACGGAGGCAAGCGACGCCGCAAGCTTGACGGGAACATACTCTGCGGGATTGACGCCGACCAGGAGCCAGAGCGTGGTGGTCATGAAAAACTCGGCCGTCCAGAACCCCACCACGAGCTTGACGACCCTGTTCAGGAATTCCGCGGCGCTCGTGTCCGAATGGTCCAGATCGAAAGTTTTTCGGTAGAGATTTCCAAGCGCCATCATCCCGGCCACCATCCGCATTCAATCGTCCGTCGTCATTCAAGCTATTTGCCTCAATTAGCGAAAAATCAACCGGAGGCCACACTCAAACACGCGCACATCCATGGATTCCTCTCACCGCCCTTCCCGGTCGGCGGTTGACCACGGCGAGGATTTGAACCTATACCGGGCCGCTCGCCTGAATTGCGCAGAGGAATTGTCGATGCTGGAGCTTGTTCTCACCCACTGACGTCTCGCCCGTCGAGACGTTCATTCGCGCCACCGGCGAACGATATCCGTCGTTCGCGGTCCTTGGCATGCGACCACGGTTTCAAGAACAGGTTTTACCATGACCACCATCGACATCCGCTCCGAACAGCCGAGCGACATCCCCACCATTCGACTGATCACCAAGGCGGCTTTCGCGCCGATGGCCTATAGCAGCCAGACGGAGGCCGAAATCATCGACGCGCTGCGCGACGCCGGCGCCTTGACGATCTCGCTGGTCGCCCTCGACCAGGGCGAAATCATCGGCCACGTCGCCTTTTCCCCGGTCACCATCGACGGCGAGCACAAGGGCTGGTTCGGGCTCGGCCCGGTCTCCGTCAGGCCCGACCGTCAGAAGAGCGGCACCGGCGGCAGGCTGATCCGCGACGGCCTTGCGCGCCTTGAAAAGTCAGGCGCCAGGGGCTGCGTCGTCCTCGGCGAGCCCGACTACTACAAGCGCTTCGGCTTCGACAACCACGCCGCCTTGCGCCTTGAAGGCGTACCGGCCGAGTATTTCATGGCGCAGGCCTTCGAAGGCCCGGTGCCATCAGGGCGCGTCAGCTACCACGCAGGCTTTGACGCAAGCTGATTGGCAAGGCGATGAAGCGCTGGAGCGGGACGTGGAAACACATCCCGCTCCGACCTGCACCGGCAAACCACGTCCCCGCCTTACATCCAGCCGCAAGGACGGTTGCCCTTTGGCCGCTTCGGCGGCGCCGTGCGAAAATCTCGCTATCCTGTTGTCTTTCTTGCGGAAGCTCCTATTTCCCGTCGAAACCGAACCCGGGAGCTCCGCATGAACCGAAACGGCCTCTATCTCGTCATCGCCCTGCTCGCCGTCGCCGTCGTCGGCCTCGGCATCTATGTCTACCAGGAAGAGACGAAGCCGGGCGTCGAGATCAAGATCGGACAGGACGGCGTTTCGGTTCAGGAAAACTAGCCGCGCCGCAACGGCCTTGATTTTACGTGCCGAATGTCAGCCCATGGCAGCAGCCAGCGCGACTCGCTCCACCTGGGCGGTCGCGAAAAACTGCACCGACACGGCAAGGGGGCCGCCTTGAAAGCAAGCCGTTCATGGACCACCGCGCTGCTGCTTGCGGCCTCGTTTGCCTCCACGGCGATGGCCGACGACACGAACCACGCCCCGTCCGGCAGCTATTGTGGCGAGCTTTCCTCCGCCGGCGTCTTGTCGGACGCCGAGACGCATTTCGAAACCGCTGCCGATGGCACGGTCGTCGGCAGATACGTGTTTTCCGATCAGGGCCAGTCCGTCGACGGTGAACTCGCCGAAACCGGCGACGATGGCGACGGCAGCGATCTGACACGCACCTTCATGTGGCGCGACAAATACGGCTACGGCCAGCTGATCGTCACCTTCACCTCCGACTTCTCAGAGTTCGACGGCAAGTGGAACGCCGGCGGCTCGGAGTTCCTGCCTTGGAACGGCCGGCGGTGCCATAAGACCGTCAGCTAGTGTGTCCATTGTCGCCAGACCGGTGCACGCCAGCGGGCTCTACCAGTGTCCGCTATCTTGTCCTGAGGATCGTGCTCCATCCCGGCTTCAGCCCCATCGCCGCCAACTCTTCACCGAGCGTCATGATCGACTGCATCAGTTGATCCGGGCCCTCAACAACTTTGCCGTCGATCTTGGCGACCAGGCTACAGCCGGTGCGCTGCTGAAACATCGCAACCGCGCGAAGCATTTGCTCCAGGACATGCAGTGGTGACGGTGTGCGCGGGGGCGTGAAGGAGAAGCGCACCTCATGAAAATTCTGCTCGCCCGTTGCTACCATCTCAGGAAGCACATAGCCCAGCTTTCCGTCATCGGCTTCGACCCAAACCAGATAGTCGGTCTGGTCGGTGGGATCCGCCCATTGAAAACAATCCATGTCGCCCCAGCGAAATCCGATGGCGTGCAACAGGTTCCAAACTTGCCTGCCGTCAAATTTTTGACCGCCCCTGTGATAGGCGGTGACGCTAACGGAGTCCGGTTCCAGATCGCGAATCGCCTTTACGCGATCGAACGTTGACGAGATTCTCGCCCGATCCAATGGCGTGCAGTCAAAGCGAAATGGCAGCCCGGCAAGCTGTGCGGCCAGGCGTTGATGCGCCCGAGCAATTGCTTCCGGGTCGTACTCGTTGCCTCGATCAACCGACCAGGCGGCGATCAGCTCGCGCCCTTCGGCAGGCGCGTCGGTCGAGGTCAGAAACGTCGTGCACCCGGACGGCGTTACCACATAGTAGGTCGGGCAAAGCACAGCCTCGTGCAAGTCGCCGTAAAGTGCGTCCTCAATCGCCTTGCGAGAAAAAACTTCGCCGGCGGGAAAGCGTGCCGCAACGTCAACAACCGGATCCGGCCCATAATCCCGCTCTCCTGAAGGCCCTGTTTCGCCATCCGGATCGTCAGACGGGGGCGGCGGAACCAGCTCCAGCAAACGTTCGAGCCTCGCCGTCCCCGGCATGGCCGCCTCCGCTCTGGAGAAAGACGCGCTTGAGGGCACAAGCTGCAGATCGCCTATGCTGACCACAACCGGCCCCGGGTCTGGACGCGCGTCGCCGGAGAATAGATTCCTCAACCACTTCATACTTTTAAATGGCAATTTTCTTCTCTCGCAATCGGAGGATTATGTTTCATTGCGGTTGCCTTTATTGGCCCCGAAGTTCAAGCGAAATCAGCCACCTGCTTTGAAGCCACATCCCCCTCACCCCGCAATCACCTCCCGCATCAGCCCTTCCAGCCAGTCGGCAAACACCTTGAGCCGGCGCGACAGATGCTGGCGGTGCGGATAGAGCAACGCCATCGGCATCGGCGCGGCCACGTGATCCGGCATCACCTCGACGAGCCGACCTTGGCGGATGTGGTCGATCACATCGAAGGCCGGGATCTGGATGAGGCCGAGGCCGGCGAGGCAGCAGGCGATGCTGCCTTCCGCGCTGTTGACGCTGACCCGGCCGGTAACCGAAACCGTGCGCGCCTCGCCGCCTTCGATCCACTCCCAGTCCTCAACCCGGCCGTTCGAGGGCGAGGCATAGTTGACGGCGAAATGTTGGGCGAGATCGGCGGGTATTTTCGGCGTGCCGTGTCGCGCGAGATAATCCGGGCTTGCGACATTGATCAGCCTGAGCGTGCCGAACGGCCGGGCGATCAGGCCGGAATCGGCAAGCGGCCCGACGCGCAGCGCGCAGTCGACGCTTTCCTCGATCAGATGCACCGCCCGGTCGGTCATGCCGAGATCGATGTCGATGCCCGGGTAGCGCGCGAGGAACTCCGGCAGCGCCGGCGCCACGATCAGCCGACCAATGCGGCTCGGCAGGTCGACGCGCAGCCGCCCGGTCGGGCCGGAAGCGCTGCGGCGAAACAGGTTCTCCGCCTCGTCCATATCGGAAATCAGCCGCAGGCAGCGCTCGTAGAAGGCGGCGCCATCCTGGGTCGGCGCAACCTTGCGGGTCGTGCGATGCAAAAGCCGCGTTCCAAGCCTGGTTTCAAGCGTCTGCACCGCCGCCGAGACCGAGGAGCGCGGCAGGCCCAGCGTGTCGGCCGCGCGGGTAAAACTGGCGCTTTCGACGACGCGGGTGAAGATGCGGAAAAGCTCGATCCTGTCCATGCCGGCCACATCCATTGTTCGTCATTTCTGACAAGTCATGTCACGGGCGGACGCTTTATGCCAGCCACGCCGACGATATTCTCTCCCTTGCGATGCCCGTCGCAGTCCGCCCTCACGTTGGCGGCGGCCCGGCCCGCGCTATTTCGAAACGCGGCGTGCGGCGTTCGGCACGATCAACAGGCCCGCGACCGGCCGTCAGCACCGGAGCAGTCCCCGGACAGTGCGTTGACGCCGGCATTCCCGCTCGCCGCAAACCGGCCGCAGCAAGCGGCCGACAAAAGGAGACGACCATGGCAGACCACAGCATCAATGGGAAATCGGTTCTGATCGCCGGCGGCGCGAAAAACCTCGGCGGCCTGCTCGCGCGCGATTTCGCTGAAAACGGCGCCCGTGGCGTCGTGATCCATTACAACAGCGCGGCGACGAAGGCGGCAGCCGACGAGACCGTGGATGCGATCAAGGCGACCGGTGCCGCGGCCCACGCCTTTGCCGGCGATCTCACCAGCGCCGCCAATGTCGAAAAGCTCTTTGCCGACGCCAAGGCGGCGCTCGGCAGCATCGACATCGCTGTCAACACCGTCGGCAAGGTCCTGAAGAAGCCCTTCGTCGAGATCACCGAAGCCGAATATGACGAGATGAGCGCGGTCAATTCCAAGTCCGCCTTCTTCTTCCTGCGCGAGGCAGGCAGGCATGTCAGCGACAACGGCAAGGTCTGCACCCTCGTCACCTCGCTGCTCGGCGCCTTCACGCCCTTCTATGCGGCCTATGCCGGCACCAAGGCGCCGGTTGAGCATTACACCCGGGCCGCCGCCAAGGAATTCGGCGCGCGCGGCATCTCGGTCACGGCAATCGGACCCGGCCCGATGGATACGCCTTTCTTCTATCCGGCCGAAGGCGCCGACGCCGTCGCCTATCACAAAACCGCCTCAGCCCTCTCGGCCTTCTCCAAGACCGGCCTCACCGACATCGAGGACATCGTCCCCTATATCCGCTTCCTCGTCTCCGACGGCTGGTGGATGACCGGCCAGACAATCCTCGTCAATGGCGGCTACACGACGAAGTAGACGCCTGACCGCACATCCGCCTGCGGGACACTGAGGGGCAGACTTGCAACGCGGGCGACCTGCCCCTCATCCGCCTGCCGGCACCTTCTCCCCGTTCTGACGGGGAGAAGGGACAAGCGGCACCGGATTTGCCAACCTGAGGCTGGTCGTGAAGCGGCGAGGAGTGCATCCGAGCGCGCGCCCGGCGCCTCTCTCCCCGCCCAAGGGAAGAGAGGTCCACAGGACAGCGCGGGCAGACCGACACCGCGAGCAAGCCCGCTGCCTATAGGCAGCGATGTTCCCGCTCCGCCATCAACGCAGGTGAGAGGCTATGAAGTCGCTGACCCATGCCGCCTACGGCTCAGACAGACGCAAGCGAACCAATTTTCGATTGCGCCTCAGTCCGGCCCCGGTAGCCGCTGAACGACCTCGACCACGTCCCGCGTGCGTGTCGCCCGCCCGCGCCAGGTGGCATCGAATTCCGTGCCCGGCGATTGATTGGCGGCGTTCGCAGCCGCCAGATTGGAGAACTCGTAGAAGGCAGTGTGCTTCGAAGGATCGGTTCGGCTCCAGGTGCGCCAGCCCCGGACCGCCCCAAAGGCGCTGAGCGCGTCTGGCATATGGCGGTCATACCATTGGTCGAAGGAGGCTCGGTCCGCTTCATCGGGAACCTCGGCGTGCACGATGAGCAGAGCTTGAGTGGACATTTTTGCCTCCCGTTTCTCGGATCGCAGGTGACATGACGCGCGCGGATAAGCTTACAGGAGTTCGACACGGTTCGCGACAACACGCCCTTGCAAGGGGGCAAGATGCCGTAGCCCTCATCCGCCTGCCGACACCGTCTCCCCGCAGGCGGAGAGAAGGAAGCGGGCGGCGCCGGCCTCCCGAAATTCGAGCGAGGACAATGAGACGGTGGGCTTGGCAGCCAAAGGCGCTCCCAGCGGCTCTCTCCCCGCCCGCGGGGAGAGAGGTCCGGCAGGACAGTGAGGGGCAATGTCGACTGGTCCGGCCCCTCACGCTGCCGCCCAAAATACGATTGGAATTTTAGAACGTTATGTAATGTGATGCACATCTAATGCGCACGGCCGCCCGGCGCATAACCGATCTCGATGGATGAATCTCATGGTGCGTGTCTTCTTCCTCTGCCGTCGCCTGCTGGCGAGCCTGACGCTGCTCCTGGCAGTCACCCTGCCTGCCCTCGCCCAGACGTCACCGGCACCGATCACCGTCATCCTCACGCCCGGCCAGAGTGCGGCCGACATCGAGGAGACCTTGCGCGCCGCGGCAAAAGCTGGCGGTCCGGTCATCGTCGAATGGCGCGAGGCGGCAGACATGACCACGGTGCCCGATGGCGCAGCAAAGGCTGACAGCGTGGCGACACCAGCCGATGCGGGAACGCCAGCGGCCACGTCAAGTACGGCAGACGCTCGCGTCCCGGCAAGCACGCAAACTCCCACAGGCACCGCTGCAACCACACCGGCGGCCGAGCCGGAAGACACGCTCGATACGCTTTCCGCCCGCTTTCTCAACGGCTTGCAGATGGGTCTTGCCGGCATGTCCGGCATCGCCGGCGTCATGGCTGACGTTGCGGCAGGCATCCGCGCCGAAGGCTGGTCGGTGGCCTCGGTCGCGGCCGTGGCCGCGCTCGCAATCGCCGTCGGCCTTGCCGCCGCCTTTGCCTGCCGCTTCCTCGTCCATCGCCTTTTCGGTTCGTCTTTCGAGGTGGTCGACCTGTTGCATCGCATGCGCGCCTCGATCATCCGGCTGGGTATCGACATCGCCTATCTCGTGATCTTCACCGTCGTCGCCCACGGGCTTGCCCATCTGCTCCTGGCGCGCGGCACCGCCTCGGCCGAGCTTGCCCATGCGCTGATCACCATTGCCGTCGCGTCCGCCGCCTATGCCGTCGGCGCGCGCTTCCTCTTTGCCCCGACGCGGCCCCAGATCCGCCTGCTCGACATCGCCCACCCGCGCTTTCACGCCAACATGCTGTTCGCCTATGGCGCGTTCGGCGCCGTCGTCGGCGCCAGCCTGCGCTTCGCCCACCAGCGCGGGCTCGACGTTGCCGCCACCGATGGCTGGCTGCTGATCGGCGTCACGATCCTGACGCTCGTCAAGCTCCACTGGTTCATCGCCGGCGCCAGCGATATCCGCGCGCTCTTTGCCGGCGAAAACCCCGGCCCGGTACGTCGCGCCATCGCCTTCGGCGTGCCGGAGTTCTATGCCTTGAGCGCCATCGTTCTCTGGCTGATGAGCGTGATTGTCGCCGGCAGCCCCAACAGCGCGGCCTGGAGCTTTGCCGGCGGCATGACGCAGATCATCCTGCTCGCGCTGCCGATCCTCGCCTTCGGCATCCATTCGCTGGTAGGCGCCGCCGCCGAGCGCCGCCGTACGCCCGCCTCATCGAGGCTTCACGCGGCGATCTCCGGCAGTATCCAGACGGCGCTTGCCGGGGCCACCTGGCTGATCGGCCTGCATATCATCATCCAGCTCTGGCGCTCGGTCATGGTCCAGCACGACACCGCCGCCGCCGTCGGCTGGATCGTCGTTCTCGAGCGCATCAGCCTTGCGGTCGTCGCCGCCTGGGTGATCTGCAGCTTCCTCTGGCGCAGCTTTGAAGCCTTCGCGCCCACCGCCCGCCTCGCTTTGCCCGGCGATAGCGAAGACGACACGGTGGTCCAGCAGACAAGCCGCCTCTCGACCATCCTGCCGCTCGTGCGCAACCTCATCTTCGGCGGCATCTTCGCCGTCACCAGCCTCGTCATCCTCTCTGCACTCGGCATCAACATCGCACCGCTGATCGCCGGCTTCGGCGTGCTCGGGCTAGCCCTCTCCTTCGGCTCGCAGACGCTGGTGAAGGATGTCGTCTCCGGCATCTTCTTCATTGCCGACGATGCCTTCCGCGTCGGCGAATATGTCGATACCGGCAAGCTCAAGGGCACGGTCGAGCGCATTTCGCTGCGCTCGCTTCGGCTGCGCCACCAGAACGGCCAGATCCACACGATCCCCTATGGCCAGCTTCAGGCGGTGACCAATTTCAGCCGCGACTGGAGCACGGTGAAGTTCGAGCTGAAATTCGAGCGCGATGCCGACCCCGAGAAAATCCGCAAGACCATCAAGAAGGTCGGGCTTGCCATGCTCGAAGACCCCGAGATCGGCGGCGAATTCCTTGTGCCCCTGAAGATGCAGGGCATCCAGGACGTCACCGAAAACTCGCTCGTCGTGCGGCTGAAATTCACCGCCCGCCCCGGCAACCCCAGCATCCTGCAGCGCGAGGCGATGAAGCGCCTGTTGCCGGCGCTGCGCGAAGCCGGCCTCGACCTCGCTTCCAACGCCGTCACCGTGCGCTCCGGCGCCGCCGGTGCAGCGGAGGCGGAGGCGGCCGCCGCGAACCTGGCACTGGCGCGAAAGCCGGTGGCGGCCGAAACGGCGGACGCGGAGGGTTAAGCAGGCATACGCTGGCGGCAGCGGTGGGGACAGGCCGGTGCTGTGGAGAGACGAAAGCGCCCACCCTGCTCTCGCAGCCTGGGCGCAACAACATCGGCCGCCAAGACATCATCTCGGCCATCGCGATCCGGCGACAAGGACACGCAATCATTCCACGTGCCGCGACGACCTTTGCGTGTATGGTGGGCCACGCGGGCGCGACAGGAGCGCCTTTCGATGGAGCGTCAGGAATGGATAACGATCACCTCTGGTACTGCCTCGTCGGCACGAAGGATACCAACACCGGCATGGCCCGCTTCCTGCTCGCCGTCGGCGCATTCATCGTGCTCTTCGGCATCCTCTTCTGGCTCCTCGGCCTCTAGGGCCGCCCGACCTCCATCCCCCAAGCCGACATCGAGCGTGCAGAAACCGAGCGGATGCGCAGGCGCGCCTCAGGCGTCCGAAGGCGCACGACGCGCAGACGGCGCCCTTCCGTTTCTCAAAAGGACCAGCCGGCAGCACACCGCAAAGCTGCATGCGCCCGCAGCTTCCCGCTGTCCCCGCGGGAACAATAGTCGGCCCCGGCCATTTGCTAGAACAGGTTCAACGAAAGGCCGAAAGGCCTTTGACCGGAAAGCTGAAGGCTTCCGGGTCGAGCAACGCCCGGCGCAACGAAGGATCAAGGCCGGGCAAGAAGGAAGTCGGAGCAACACCATGCGCATCATCCTGGTAGCCCTTGTCGCCTCAGTCATGAGCATCCTGGTGTTCAAATATGCCGACCATTCGCTCGGCAACACGCAGATCGTTGCAACGGCCGAACAACTGGCCGCACTTTAAGGTTTCCCCCTTTGATCGAAGGTTTCGCTCTTTGATCGCGCCGGAAGCGGAGCGGTGCTTCGGCCGGGCGCTGCCCACGCCCCCCATCTCAGACTGAAGGCGGCACCCGCACCCGAAGTGCCGCCACACTTGCCATTGTCTATTCAGCGCGAAGGACATCGGTCGCGGTCCGCATGGCCCGCAAACCGCTACCGTTTCCATCCCAAACGTCTTTGGCCGCCGCCCCGCAGGCGGACCGACATAGGCACGCCGCCGCCACGTCCCTCCCTGCCCGCCCCACCCCGCTTCGGTCGAGCGGTGCAATTGGGAGCGCCCAATTTCGCAACCTCTAATAGACGCCGAACGATCGGAGAACGGTCCGAGCACGAAAGTGGTTTTTTCGTAGCCTCCTCCCCCATTTGGGGGAGGAACATTTCGTGAAACCACCCGAGGCGAAAGCGTGCATCTTGCTAACCGCTAAAGTTGTCTTACATAGGCATGGGCAACAATTTATACGATTGAATAAATGAACCTTCGTCTCGTCGCCGGCAGCATGTCCGTCGCGCTCCTGTGCATCGTCGCAATCGTCCTGTTCGCGCCGCGAACCGAGCAATACATGAGCTATTCCAAATATGAATGGACCCTGTCGGCGCTGCGCAAGCGCCCGGACGCGCAACCGCAATATGTCGAGGCCTGCGTGTCGGAGTACCTGCCTGTCCTCAAGGACGATGCGCTGGAGGGAACGCCCTATTCCAGTCGCGAGCAAATGGCGGAGGACGTCTGCCGGCGCTATTTCAAAGTGTTCGTCGATGGCAGGCTGACCTTTGCCGAATTCAACCGCTCAATGTACGAGGAACTTCCATTCTCGGTGGTCGAGGAAGCAGAGCGCCGGGAGCCACGCCCTCCGCGCAGCGAGTGATGGCCAAAGGTCTCGCCTCTGCACGCCCCGTCGCTGCTAGCTCATCCAGCGCTTCGCAGCGGTCAGTTCTGTCAGCGCTCGCCTGAGAACGTCCCGGCCGCGCATTCACTCCACGAGACGACCAGGACGCCGTGCACCCGCCGGCGCCGTCCGCCGATCCCCGGCAAACAGTGGCCCGCCATGCGGCGCCAGCTCTTCTTCGGCCAGCGTGATCAAATCGGCCGCCTGTCCTGCGCTGGCGTTGCGGAAGGCCGCGTCGAAACGCTCGGCAAGGACCGCGTCGGCCTGCAGGAGCAGCCGCGGCAGCCACTTGCCGCGCCCAGACCAGCGCCCGCGGCCAAGCAACATCAGATCGGCGAGCGGCCGCATCAGTTCGGCGGCAATGGCGCGGATTTCGGCGGCCGGGCGTGGATCGCGCAGGTCGTCCACCAGGTCGGTGATCTGGTAGCGCAGTCCGTTGCGGATTTCCGGTGTCAACGGCGCCGGGCCCCGTTCCAGGCGTTGTCGCGCCTCGGCCTGGAGCGCCTCGGCACGCGCCCGCTCAGGCCCGATCGCAACGCCGCCCGCCACCATGTCCGTAAGCACCGGGCAGCCGCCCGCCATGTCCTGGTCGGCAAACCAGTTGAGCGTCTCGAAATCGTGCACGAAGGCTTCGACCGGAAAGCCGTCGAAATGAAAGCTTTCCCGCCAGGCGGCCGGCAGGGCCTCGTGCAGCACCACCAGGTCGATGTCCGAGCTTTCCGTACCCTCGCCGCGCAGGATCGAGCCCGCAACGATCGCAAAGATTGCCTGCGGATAGCGTTCCGCAAGCACTGCCTCGGCCGCCATCATCGCCCTCGCCGCACGGCCCGCGGCCGCTGGCGCGCGCTTTGCCGCCGCATCGGCGGGTACACCCTCGTCGCTCATTCAAGCCTCCAAACGCAAGGACCCTCCCGATATGGCGTCATCACATCGGGAGGGTCCTTGAAGCAGGCGATGGATGCGTATGCTATTGCAGCGTGCGGGTCGGAACAGGTTCTGACGTCGGCTGGCCGACGGCGGCCCCTGCCGGGTTGGCGGCTGAGCGTGCGCCATCGAGGCCGGTCGCGACGACGGAAACGCGGAAGGTGCCGTCGAGCGAGCGGTCAAAGATCGAGCCGACGACGATGTCGGCCTCGTCATAGACCTCTTCGCGAATGCGGGTCGCGGCTTCGTCCACCTCGAACAGCGTCATGTCCATGCCGCCGGAGATCGAGATCAGCACGCCGCGTGCGCCGCGCATCGACACTTCGTCGAGCAGCGGGTTGGCGATCGCCGCTTCGGCGGCCTTCAGCGCCCGGCCCTCGCCGGTCGCCTCGCCGGTGCCCATCATCGCCCGGCCCATGCCCTTCATGACGGACTTCACGTCGGCGAAGTCGAGGTTGATCAGGCCTTCCTTGACGATCAGGTCGGTGATGCAGCCGACGCCCGAATAGAGCACCCGGTCGGCGATCACGAAGGCATCGGCAAAGGTGGTCTTGGCGTCGGCGATGCGAAAGAGGTTCTGGTTGGGGATGACGATGACGGTGTCAGCCGCCTCGCGCAGCCGCTCGATGCCCTGCTCGGCCGTCTCCATGCGGCGCTTGCCCTCGAAGCTGAAGGGCTTGGTAACGACGCCGACGGTCAGGATGCCCGCCTTGCGCGCGGCTGCCGCAATCACCGGGGCTGCGCCCGTGCCGGTGCCGCCGCCCATGCCGGCGGTGACGAAGCACATGTGCGTGCCGCCGAGGTGATCCATGATCTCGTCGATCGATTCTTCCGCCGCCGCCCGGCCGACATCCGGCAGCGAGCCGGCGCCGAGGCCTTCGGTCACGGCTGCACCCAGCTGGATGATGCGCGACGACTTCGACATGGCGAGCGCCTGCGCGTCGGTGTTGGCGACCACGAAATCGACGCCCTGAAGCCCTTCGTTGATCATGTTGTTGATGGCGTTGCCGCCACCGCCGCCGACCCCGATCACGGTGATCTTCGGGCGCATTTCGGTGATCGTGGGCTTCTTGAAATCGGTCATGGCTTTGTCTCCTAGAGCCAGCGCCTTGCGGGCGCCCGGCAGCGGCGAATCGGGCAGCTTGTATTTTAGGAATTGAAAAAAGCCATGGAGAAGGCAAGCAAAAAGGGCGACGCGCCTATCCACATATGAATTTTAGCGGGGGCGCAGAGGCGGGAAATCGGCCATCACGCTTCGTCGAAGGAATGGCCAAATCCACCTAATAATCAATCTCCTAGCCCGCGCCTGCCCCTCACCCTAACCCTCTCCCCGCAGGCGGGGAGAGGGGACGAGGACGACGGCCGCTTCCAAAGCAGAAGCGGCCGGCAACAAGTGCGGCGGTCAATATTGGCCGAGGTGGAGCGAGCGGCCGCCACAGGTCTCCTTCTCCCCGTGACAACGGGGAGAAGGTCCCGGCAGGGGGATGAGGGGCCGGTCTCAGCGTCTGCGGGCGGCGCCGAAATACCCTCCCCCAGTCGCAGCCCTAAGCCTCGAAACTCGGCCGCGAGCGCACCCGCTCCAGCCAGCGCTGGACGTTCTTGGCCGATGTCGGGATCTCCAGGTCGAAGACGTCGCAGAGCCAGGCGGTGACGCCGGCGGTGATGTCGGCGATCGAGAATTCGTCGCCGGCAAGATACGGCCGGCCATCGGAAAGCTCGTCGTCGAGCCAGCCCCATTTCTTCGGCACCGCCGCACGCTCGGTCTCGGCAAAGGCCGGAAACTGCGTCAGCCGTTCGGCAAAGAAGGCATCCGAATGCAGCGCCACATTGCCGACGGTGCCGAGGATGACCAGTTCGGCGCGACGGTTCCACATCTCGATCTTGGCGCGGCTGACGGCATCATGGCCGAAGAGCTGCGGCTCGCGCTTGGTCTCTTCGAGATAACGGCAGATCGCGACGCTCTCGGTAATAATCGTGCCATCGTCGAGCTCCAGCACCGGGATCTGGCCGAGCGAATTGACCGCCAGGAACTCCGGCGCCTTGTGCTCACCCTTGGCGAAATCGACATCCACCATCGGCAGCGAAATCCCCTTCTCCGCCATGAAGATGCGCACGCGATACGAATTCGGTCCCATGCCCTGATAAAGCTTCATCCTATCCTCCTGTCGATGAGGCGACCGCCCCGTTCCTCCTGATCCGCGTTTAAGCGGGATACTGATTGCTTATAACAACCGGTTTCATTTAACTCAACGGTTTATTTCAAGGTGCGATGAATTTTGTGGACAGGCGCGGCAAATGGCGGAATCCCGTCAGTCGTCACAGGCGACCGAGCCCAGCCACTTGAAGCGGTCAGGGCGTCATGCTTCCTTCACTTGAAAACAGGAGCTTGCCATGTTTGTCCGATCCGCCGTCGCCTGCCTCGCCCTCCTCCTTGCCGCTGGTCAGGCCACGGCCGCCCTTGCACCGAATTTTCAGCGGGCCCGCGAGCTGAACGCGGTCATCAACGCGGTCGCCGTCGCCGTACCCAAGCACCCGATCGACAAGGTCATCAGCCAGGGCCGCGACCGTTATGCCGTCGTCGCCGGCAAATGCACGGTCATCGCAAGGATCGTCGGCCTACCGGCAAAGCCGGGCGTCGTCGGCCCGCGCCAGTTCGAGGTCGAACTCGACAAGCCCGATTGCGAGTGAGCTCACACGGCTGCAGAATTACGGGCGAAAGTCGGTATCTGAAGACGGTATCAGGCGCCCGATGGCAGGAGGTGATCGTCCACCCATCCCGCAAGCTCCGCCTCTCCCATTTTGCCATCGGCAACGGACCAGATGACGTCACGCACATCCCTCTGGCTGGCATCGAGCCTGTAGCCCAGGATCCCCAACTGCATCGCAAGCGCAAAGAGCGCGGCGCGCTTGTTGCCATCGGTAAAGCCGTGTGCCTTGGCTATCCCGACGCACACCGCGGCCGCTAGCCTGCCGATCGTGACGCCATCCTCGTAGAGCGCAATGTTGACAGGACGCGCAATCGCGCCACGAATTGCGCCTTCATCCCGGATACCGGGCAAACCTCCGTGCCGCTTGATGGTCAGGTCGTGGGCCTGTACCAAAGCATCGAAGGATATTGGCTTCATTTGGCAAGTTCGGAGAGCGTCCAATCAAAGCGGGCGAAGATATCCTCCGCCGCCTTCATCGAGACGTCGTAGGTTTCATCGGCGCTGGCTGCCAAAGGCGGTTGATCCTGTTTTACGACAACCGTTTGCGCTCGCAGGTTCGAGGCAGATCGCGAAGATCCGACTACGGATCGAGAAATCACTTCACTATTGTACTTCAAGATCTCGTGAAAAATGCCGTCCTTGTCGCGGTAAAGCTCACGCTTGTTCGCGGCATCAGCAACTCTTCCCGTTGTCTTCCTGACATTCTTGGCCATAGCTACGATATAGCATTTGGAAGTGGCGTTTCCAAGGAGGCGCTACCGCCTCCTCTCAAAGCCGCCATCCCTGGCTCATCACGAAGCGCGCCGTGTCTCCCGGCACGATCGCCCTGTCACCAAAGGCTTTCAACGACTGGCCATCCGGCAAAGCCAAGGTCAGGGCAAAACGCTCGCCCTCAAAGACGCAGGAGACGACGCGGAGCGCCATGCCCTCGCCGTCGTGGCGTACATGTTCCGGGCGCACGAGGACGTCACGAACGGCGCCGTCGCCCGCGCCTTCCATGCCGACGCTGGCAAGCGCTGACCGCAGCAGCGGCCATTCCAGCGACCGCGGCGCGCCCTCGGGCACGGCGAGCCTGAGTAGCGAGCCGCGACCGATCAGGCCGCCGACGACGGCGCCTTCGGGTCTTGCGTAGATCTCGGCCGGCGGCGCCATCTGCATCAGCCGCCCCTCGGACATCACGGCGACATCGGTCGCAAGCGCCATCGCTTCCGCCTGATCGTGCGTCACATAGATCATCGTTGCGCCCGAGCGCTCGTGGAAGATACGGAAGGTCTCCTCCATCGACTTGCGCAAATGCTGGTCGAGATTGGCAAGCGGTTCGTCGAGCAGCACCACATCGGGCGACGTCACCAGGCAGCGGGCGAGCGCCACGCGCTGGCGCTGGCCGCCGGAAAGCGCCGCCGGCCGGCGATGGGCATAGTCTGTCAGCTTCACCAGCGCCAGCGCGTCGGCGACGCTCCTTTGCCACGCCGGACCCGAGATGCCCCGCACCTTCAGGGGATAGCCGACGTTTTCCGCCACCGTCATGTGCGGCCAGAGCGCATAGGACTGGAACACCATCGCCATGTTGCGCCGCTCCGGCGGCAGCGCCCGCGCGGCATCCGAAAGCCGCCTTTCGCCGAAATCGATCGAGCCGTCGGTCGGCTGCTCGAAACCGGCGATCATCCTGAGCACCGTCGTCTTGCCGCAGCCGGACGGCCCGAGCAGCGCCAGGAAGCCGCCCTCCCGCACCGTCAGCGACACATCAGACACCGCCGGCCGGCCGCCGCCGAAATCCTTGGTGAGGTGGTTGAGGATCAATTGCGCCATGGCAGCACGCCTTCCGGGAGATAGTTTGCGAGCGCCTCGAGCGCGGCCATCAGCACGACGACCATGACGACCACCAGCACCGAAAGGGCTGCGGCCAGGTCCGACGAGCCGCTGTCGTCGAGATTGAAGATGGCGACGCCGAGCGTCTGGGTGCCGGCCGACCAGAGCAGCGCCGAGACCGTCAGCTCGTTGGCGGCAATCAGGAAGACAAGGATGATCGCAGCCCCCGCCGCCGGCGCCACCAAGGGCAGGATCACATCGCGCATCCGCCTGAAGAAACCGGCACCCGCGAGACGCGCCGCCTCTTCCAGCGACGGGTCCATCTGCAGGAAGGCGCTCATCACAGGCTTGAGGCTGACCGCCAGGAACGAGGAGAAATAGGCAATCAGGATGATCCAGATGGTGCCGTAGAGCGAGACCTTGAGGATCGGCAAAGGTGCGGCAAAGGTGAGGATGAAGGCGACCGCAAGCACGATGCCCGGCAGCGCATAGGGGATCTCGATCAGGATGCCGAGCGTGTTCGCCAGCCATCCCTTGCGCCGGGTCATGAGATAGGCCGCAGGCACCGAGACCGCAAGCAGGCCGAGTGCTGCACTGATGGCAAGGAACGTGGAATTGCCGAGCGCCTTCAGCGTCATCGACTGGCGAAAGAGGATTTCTTCGTAAGCGCGTAGCGACACGGTCTGAAGGTTGAGCGGCACGCCATAGGCCGGCACCAGCGAGCTCGCCACAAGCGCGGCGAGCGGCGCCACCAGCACGAGAAGCAGGATCGCCACGAGGACAAGTTCGACGACCAGGCGGAAGCGGCCGAGCGAAAAGGCGGCATTCGCGCCCGAGAGGCCGATGATGCGGTAGTCCCGGCCGACAAGCGCCTTCTGCTGCAGCATCAAGCCGGCCGCGGCGATGACGGCGATGAGGCTGGAGAGCAACGCGATCTCGCCGAAGGTGCCGGCGCCGAAGCTTGCAAGCCGCGTATAGATCAGCGTCGGCAGCACCTCGATCCCTGCGGGAATGCCGAGGATTGCCGGAATGCCGAAATTGCCGACGCCGGAAACGAAGGCGATCGCGGCTCCGGCAATCAACCCCGGCAGCGACAGCGGCGCGACGATGTCGCGAAAGACACGGAATGGCGTGGCGCCGGCAAGCCGTGCCGCCTCCACTCCGTCGCGCGGCGAGGCCGATAGGCCCGCTTTCAGCGCCAGGAAGACGAGCGGCGCGTGCTGGACGCCGAGAAGCAGCGAGATGCCAGCCAGCGAATAGAGCGGTTGCGGGCTGCCGAGCGGCGGCGCGATGCCGAGCGTCTTTAACAGCGGGCTCGCCGGCCCGGTCATTTCCACCCAGGCAAGGGCCGTCACCTGCGGCGGGATCATCATCGGCAGCATGAAGGCGAAGCTGAGCGTAAGCTTGCCGCGCACATCCGTCAGCGCCACCGAGAACGCAAAGAGCGCGCCGGTGACGACGGAGACGACCATGCCGCCGGTCGCCGTAATCAGCGTGTTGCGGATCGCCGCAAAGGTCGCGGGCTCCGTGAGCACCCCGATGGACCGCCCGGAGACGAGCCCGGAAAAACCGGCCTTCGCCAGGCTGAAGAGCGGCAGCAGGCAGAGAAGAAACAGGCAGGCGAGAACGAAGGGCGCCAGCCAGCGCGGCTCGGCAGCGGGGCTGGCGCCTGCCCGTAGCTTGGGTGCACCCATCGTCCGGCCTTGAATGGGAAAGCGCAGCCAGCGGGGCCGGCTGCCAGCATCGTTACGTTTCAGCATTGAACCGATCAGTTCGTGCCGAAGATGCCGGAGAAGGTTTTCAGATCCGCGTCGGAATTCTTCACGGCTTCAGCCGCATTGACCGGCAGCACCTTGATCGTCTCGCGCGCCGGGTAGCCCGCAGGCAATGCCACGCCGTTGCGAGCCGGGATATAGCCCATCTTCACCGCCGTCTTCTGGCCTTCCTCGGACAGGAGGAAATCGACGAACTTCTTGGAAGCCTCGACGTTCTTGGCGGTCTTCAGGATGCCGACCGGCTCGGTCACGGCAGACACGCCCTCGGCCGGGAAGACGAATTCCACCGGGGCGCCCTTGGCCTTCTCGCGGATCGCCATGAAATCGACGAGCATGCCATAGGCCTTCTCACCGGTCGCAACCGCCTTCAAGACGCCGCCATTGCCGCCGGCAGCCGTGGCGCCGTTTGCGGCGAGCGCCTTGTAGTAGTCCCAGCCGAGGCCATCGATGCCGGTCAGGGTCTGCGCGTGGATGAGAGCGGCACCCGAGGTCAGCGGGCTCGGCATGGTGACGAGGCCCTTGGCCTCCGGCTTGCTGAGATCCTGCCAGCCCTGGGGCTTGATCGCGGCCGAGGTGTTGTAGACGATGCCGGTCGTGATCATCTTGGTCGAGTAATAGGCGCCGTCGGCATCATAGAGCGAAGCGTCGTAGTTCGCCGCTTCCGGCGACTTGTAGTCGGCGAGATGGCCGGCTTCCTTCAGCCGCTGCATGGTCACGGTGTCGGCGATCAAGAGCACGTCGGCGACCGGATTGCCGGCCTCGATCTCGGCCATCAGCTTGGCCATGATCTTGGTCGTGCCCTCGCGCACCCATTCCACTTCGATGCCCGGATTGGCCGCCTGGAACGCGTCGACCGTCGCCTGCGCATCCTCGTTCGGCTGGCTGGTATAGAGCACCAGGCTTTCGGCATAGGCCGCGGTCGAAAGCAGGCCTGCGACAACAGCGCCGGCAAGGACGGAGACAAACGATTTCATGGATATACCCTCGTGTTGAAACTGGCGCCGAGGGATAGGGCCACCCTTTTACAGGGGTATGACAGAACCGGGGGAAGCGTAGTCGGCGATCCCCGATGCGTCTCGCGCAAATATGCGCGGCGGATTCACGCGACGGACCTAACGTGGCCCGGTCGACATCTGGCTGCGGTGGCGCACATAGGCATTGGCCAGCGTATAGAGAAACTCGCGGTCGCTGTAGTGCGCATAGTCGTCCAGCCTGTAGACCCGCGCGAAGTTTCGGGCGGCGACCTCGAACTCCGGTCCGAACGCATTGTCGACATCGCCGAAATAAAAGCCGATGGCCTTCAGGTATTTCTGGATAAGGCGAAGGTCGCCCTCCTCCGACTGGAGGGTCAGCTTGTTGAACTCGTTGGTGGTGAAGATCGACAGATCGTCATTGGTGTTGCGGTACTCGAAGGTCACGACATAGCCGAGGTTTTCCGCAGCGATGAAGGCGTGCATCGCCTTCAGGATGACGTTGTAATCGACCGGCCTCCCGCTCAACGGCGCCATGCCGCGGTTGAAAAACAGCATCATCGAGGCAATTCGCGACGTCATGGAAAAAGGACTGCTCGGCGAGTAGCCCAGCACCTCGAAGACGCAGCCGTCGGCCTCATAGTCCTCGGCCGGATCAAGCACCCGGCGCAGGTACTCGTCGTCGACCCCGGTGATCCGGTTGTCCTCGCCATAGTGAAGCCGCCCCTTGATGTACTCGCCCTTTTTGCCGGAAGCCTGCCCCGCCTCGACGGCCAGTTCGCGAATGGCCATGCCGAGCCGGCCCATCAGCATCGTCGCGATCACAGCCTCCACGGCGGCCTTCTCCATGCCGTTTCTGGGAATGACCGCCGTGCCGTGGCCGACATAGGCATCGAGCGCGCCGAAGGTCGCTCCGAATTCCCCCTGCAGCTGGCCGTACCAGTTGGGCAAAAGCGCCTTCAGCGCAAAGCTTCGCCGCTCCAGCTTCCGCCACAGCGCCGCAAAGTCGTTGATGGTGATCTCGAAGACGTACGGAATATCGAGTGCGGCATTGAATTCGTCTGCCATTGAGTACCTCCCGAAGCACTCGGCACCGCCACCTGAAATAGAGTGGTCCCCCCAGCCTACACTCACATATCGACCGAGGGCGTCATAGTCATCCATAGGGGTTAGTGCGGTGCGGCATAGGCCGGCCTCACTGAAACGATGCGCACCGAAGTTTTTTTCAGAAAAATTCGCGGCCATGTCACACCAGCCGTTGCTCGCTCGTCATGGTATCGGAACCAACGAAAGGAAACGGAACCATGACTGCCAAGCTCGACCTTTTCGCCGCCGCCCCCGCCCTGATGAAGAGCTGGACCAGCGTCTCGATGGCCGTTGCCGCGAGCCTCGACACCACCATTATCGAACTCGTGAAAATCCGCGCCTCGCAGATCAACGGCTGCGCCAACTGCATCAACATGCACACCCAGGAAGCCCGCGAAAAGGGCGAGACGGAACAGCGCATCTACCTGCTTTCCGCCTGGCGCGAAGCACCCTGCTATTCCGATCGCGAGCGCGCCGCGCTAGGCTGGACAGAATCGCTGACGCGGCTTTCGGAAGGCCACGGCCACGAAGCGGCCTATCAGGCGCTGAAGGACCATTTCACCGAGGAGGAACAGGTGAAGCTCACGCTGATGATCAACGTCATCAACGGCTGGAACCGTCTCGCCGTCGGCTTCGGCCTCTGGGTCGATCCGGCCGCCGCCAAGGCCGCCGCGCAGGCTGCCGCCTGATGGCGGACAGCGCCCATGAGGACGCAGCGGCGGTTTTCGACCCGCTGCGTCCTAAGCTCGTCCGCGTCGCCTACCGCATGCTCGGCTCGGTCGCCGATGCGGAGGACATGGTGCAGGAGGCCTTCATCCGCTGGATGGGGGCCGACCGCACGTCCGTGCGCGAGCCGGAAGCGTTCCTGCGCCGCACCGTCACGCGGCTCTGCCTCGACCAGCTGAAATCCGCGCGGCTGAAGCGCGAGACCTATGTCGGCCCCTGGCTTCCCGATCCGGTCGTCGAGGAGGAGCCGGAGGACGACGTCACCCTGCCCCTGATGCTGGCACTCGAACGGCTCTCGCCGCTGGAGCGCGCCGCCTTCCTGCTGCACGACGTCTTCGGCCAGAGTTTCGACGAGGTGGCCGCAACGATCGAGCGCGATGCCGCCGCCTGCCGCCAGTTGGCGGCCCGTGCCCGCACCCATGTGCGCGCGGAACGCCCCCGCTTTGAGATAGAGCAGCAGCGCGGCCTCGAACTTGCCAACGCCTTCTTTGCAGCCTCCCGCCATGGCGACATGAAGACGCTCGGCGCGATGCTCGCAGCCGATGTCAGCGTGCATGCCGACGGCGGCGGCAAACGCCCGGCCGCCATGCAGCCGATCCTCGGCTTCGATGCGGTGATGAAGGTGCACGAGCAACTGGCCGCCCTCTTTGCCAAGCACGGCTCGACGCTGATACGCGCCGGCTTCATCAACGGCCTGCCCGGCTTCGTCACCCGGGAAGCCGACGGCGAGCTGCAGACGACCGCGCTGGAGATCAAGGACGGCAAGGTCGCGGCGATCTATGTGGTGCGCAATCCGGACAAACTGGCGCATCTGCATTAGGCGCAAGCTGTCGCGACCTGTCGCCGCGCGTTTCAATTGTCGGAGCGCTGGCCCTCGATAGAGGCCCGCGGATCGGCACCCAAGGAGCGATCGGTCTGTTTGACAAGGCGTGCGGTGCCGGAGGGCGCCGCATCGAACGCGACGTCCCTCCAACGCTCCAAATGCCTACCAGGCGCTAAGCCGCCCGCCCCCGCTCGGCACCACCCGCTTCGGGTATCCGCGCGATCACCTTGATCTCGAAATCGAAGCCGGCGAGCCAGTTGACGCCGATGGCGGTCCAGTTCGGATAGGGCTTTTCGGAAAAGACGCGGTCCTTGACCGCCAGGATCGTTTCGAACTGGTTCTCCGGATCGGTGTGGAAGCTCGTCACGTCGACGATGTCGTCGAAGGTGGCGCCGGCCGCCTTCAGCGTCGCTTCGAGATTGTCGAAGGCGCGCTCGACCTGGCGGGCGAAGTCCGGCTCCGGCGTGCCGTCCTCGCGGCTGCCGACCTGGCCGGAAACGAACAGCAGATCGCCGGAACGGATAGCCGCGGAGTAACGGTGCTGTTCGTAGAGCGCATGCCGGCCGGCGGGAAAGATTGCGTCGCGTAGGGTCATGGGACTTGCCTTTCTGGTTTAAGGGATCGGCACGAAGGAGGACGAGCCGGATGCCGGCCTCACCTTCACAAGTGCTAACCAATTTGATATACGGTACGTATCTGAAATAGCGAAATACGACGCGTATGTCAAATCCATATACGCACCGTATCTGAAATTGAGGGCGATAATGGCCAGAAGCCGCCAGGAAACGATGGAGGAAAACCGCGCGAAGCTGATTTCGGCGGGGCGCAAGGCCTTTGCGGAAAAGGGCTATGCCGCCGCCTCGATGGATGAACTGACCGCCGATGTCGGGCTGACGCGCGGCGCGCTCTATCACAATTTCGGCGACAAGCGCGGGCTGCTGGCCGCGGTCGTCACCCAGATCGACGGCGAGATGGCCGCCCGCGCCAAGGAGATCGGCGCCGGGGCCGCAGCGGGCGACCACTGGCAGGCGATGCTTGCCGAAGGGGCCGCCTATATCGAGATGGCGCTCGATCCCGAGGTGCAGCGCATCGTGCTGCTCGATGGTCCGGCCGTGCTCGGCGATCCCTCGAAATGGCCAAGCCAGAACAGCTGCCTGCTGGCGACGAAGCGGTCGGTGCAGCACCTGCTGGACAAGGGCGTGCTGAAGCCGGTCGATGCGGAAGCGGCCGCGCGGCTGCTCAGCGGGGCTGCGCTCAACGCCGCCCTCTGGGTTGCCGCCAGCGACAATCCGAAGGACGTGCTGCCAAAGGCGATCGACGCTTTTCAGGCCCTGGCGTCCGGGTTGCTGGCGGATCGATAGAAGGCCCTCACCTTCAGATGCATTGTTTGCGGGCAATCGGGTGCTTCAGCAACTCGCCCTGGCTCGTTGCCGACAGTGCTGTTGAATGCCAAAATGCGAGTCATGAAGAATATTCAGGTTGTCGACGGCGCGGCAAACGCCACTTTCAGCGTGTTCCA
The DNA here is from genome assembly GCF_050434285.1 of Ensifer sp. KUDG1. Lineage (NCBI taxonomy): Bacteria > Pseudomonadati > Pseudomonadota > Alphaproteobacteria > Hyphomicrobiales > Rhizobiaceae > Ensifer > Ensifer sp. KUDG1. Next base: position 415,472 of record NZ_JBNDIG010000002.1, on the reverse strand, counting down.
GGCAACCGAGGAGGAGTACGCCGCTATCTTCCCAGATGGCCGGGACATCGAACTGGTCGAAGATCTGATCGGACGGCTTGGCGATGAAACGGCGGATCGTGTGCTCGCGCCGCTTTGGAACCGTCCCGTCCTGAAGCGCGATGCGCTCGGTATCCATGGGACGCTGTTCTACGACAATGAACACAGGCGGAGGCACATCCCGCAATCGAAGCGCGAAGTCGATTGGGATGATGGTTCTATCAACGCGGCCCAGAGGGCCCTATTCTCCCTGAGCCGATGACCCGTCGGAGGCCTATTGGTCCGTGGCGACGGGCGCTCCGGCCCTCTCCCCCGCCAGTTCCCAAAGGTCGATGCCTCCCGAGCGCCCCTTCACGTGCACCATCCCCATGGAGCGGAAGACGAAACCGTCGGCAACGGCGTCATGCACCGCCCCGCTCACCAGGATCGAGGTGTTGTACTCCTTGTTCAGCCCTTCGAGCCTGGAAGCGACGTTGATCGTGTCGCCCATGGCCGTATATTGCTGCCGCGCGATCGCGCCGAAGCTGCCGACGACCGCCGGGCCCGTATGCACGCCAAAGCGCGTGAACAGCTCCGGACGGCCGCTTCTGCGGTTGGTCTCGTTCAGACGATCGACCGCCGCCTTCATCGCGAGCGCGCAATGACAGCCATTCTCGACGTGCTGCGGATCGGCAACCGGCGCATTCCAGATGACGAAGATGCTGTCGCCGAGATACTGGATCACCGTTCCGTTGTATTGCTCGGCCACCGTGTTCAGCATCTCGAAATAGGCCGAGAGGATGTCGACGACCTCCTCCGGCGAATGCTGTTCGGAAATGGTCGTGAAGTCGCGCACGTCGGTAAAAAGTGCCGTCACTTCCTGGCGCTTGCCTCTGACAGCCGCCCCGCCCTCCGGATCGATGATCCGCCGCACCACCTCGCGCGGAACGTAAAGCGCAAACTGGACGATGGCGCGACGGCTGGCGGAAAGCGCACCGCCGAGCGTGTTGATCTCCGTGATCCAGGAATGCGGGGCGTCAGTGCCGGCAAAGTTCAGATCGCCGATCCGCCGCGCCTCGTCGGCGAGGTGATAGAGCTTGCGGCTGATCACGCGGGACAGCATGAGCGAGCCGACGACACCCGCCACCAGCAAGCCTGCGGCAATCATGAGGTTGCGCACCAGCAACCGGCTTGCCTGCGCCACCAGATCCTGCAGCGGCACGACGATCGCAACCGAGCTGCCCTTGAAGAGGCCGGAAACGCTGACGGGCGCGATCTGGACCAGATAGCGCTCGCCGCCAAATTCGGCTTCGGCCAGACCGCCGCCCTGATAGGCGGGATCCTTGCGCAGGCCGGCGACGACGTCGAGGCTCGGATCCAGGCTGCGCAAGCCGGCGCCGCCGCCACCCGACCATGCCCCGAGGATCGTGCTCATGGCGGCGGGATCGGAATGGGCGACGAGGTTGCCGTCGCTGCCGACGACATAGGACCGGGCCCGCGGCGAGATCTCCCGCGCATCGAGCAGACGGCTGATTGTCTGAAGGTGGATGTTGGTGCCGACTACGATCCCCTCGTGCCCCTTCAGCGGAGCGGCGAGCCCCAGCGTTGGAACCTTCAGCGTTCCCGTGACATAGGGCCCGACGGAAACCGGACCGCCGGTCCGCAGCGCCGCCTGATACCAGGGGCTCTGCCGCGGGTCGAATTTCGTCCGCTCGAACGGACGCTCTCCGATCTGCCTGGCTTGCCCGTCGAGGAACCGAAGGGTCGAGACGGTGCCTGCGTCCTTGTCAGGCGCGAGCAACCGGACGGCAAAGGCCGTGCCTTCCGGCGCCGCCAGACTCTGGCGAACATAATCCCGCTCCGTGTTGATCACCTGCAGGTAGGAACCGTCGGGATAACCGGCATAGACGCTCGTGGCGTTGGAAACGCTTCTGAGCACCTCCAGGAAGAATTGCTCCTTTGGCTGCAGGTCGCCTGGCGGTGCGACGGCCAGCTGCGGCACGGCAGACGCAAGCGCGACCGCCTCGTGACCGCCCTCCAGCGCATTCCTGTAGCCCTCGATCAGCCTCAGGCTCATCTCGCGCATATGCTTCTCGCCGGCAAGGATCGCCGCCTGCCGTCCCTGAGTGAACGCCATCCAGATGATCGGCGTCGCCGTGAAGATCAGCAGCGCGACGACGAGCACGCTGAGATGCACCCTGAGAGGCCTGGACCAGTTCACGCAATTCCCCCGAAACGCAACTGTATGGAAGCGAGCCTATCACCAGCTTGCACGGTCAGGAATGCGCATCTTTCAAACAAATAGGCCATCTCACTCTCGGACGGGAGAATGAGATGGCCGGTCTCGACGGGCGTCAGGGCAACGCGTCAGTTCAGCGGAATGGCGTTGCCGTCCTTGCTGTCCTGATAGACGGAGGAGAGATCGTCATATTTCGCGCGGATCGCGTCTGCGCGGGCTTTGAGTTCCTGGCGTTGCGGCTCGGGCAGAGCGTCGATCAGCGCGTGGATCGACTGGCCTTTCCAGAAGGCGTTCGTCCGGTTGTAGCCGCCGGGCTCCAGCGTGAAGACCTCCTTCAGGATCTTAAGGTCATGCGGAATGGAGAAACTATCGCGGGAATCCTCGTGGCTGAAGAAGTAGAAGAAATTGTCGAAGCCCGCCCAGGTGATCGCCGAAAGGCACATCGAGCACGGCTCATGCGTCGAGAGGAAAATGAGGTCGCGGCTGTCCGGCCGCTTCTCTCCCTCGATCTCGTAGAACCGCTTCAGCGTGTGCACTTCGCCGTGCCAGAGCGGGTTTTCCGTCTCGTTGTTGGTTTCGACGAGCACGGTCGAAAGATCGGATTTGCGCATCAGGGCGGCGCCGAAGATCTTGTTGCCGGCAGCAACGCCGGCCTCCGTCGCCGGTATGATGCCCTTCTCCATCGTGTGAAGCAGCGCGTCGAGCAGCGCGTAATTGTCGGTCTCACGTGTCATTCCCAATATCCTTTTGTTGGGTCTTTCAATCAACGCCAGGAAAAACAGGAAGCGGCTTCCTGCCCGGAATGGCGGGTTTCACAAGCAATTCCAGGAAAAGTGCGAAGCGGTTTTCCGTCCGGAATTGCGTATTTCAAAACAATCCCAGGAAAAGTGCGAAGCGGTTTTCCGTCCGGAATTGCGTATTTCAAAACAATTCCAGAAAAAGTGCGAAGCGGTTTTCCGTCCGGAATTGCGTCGTTCAAAGCAACCCCAGGGAAATCCGTCTGGGATTGCGTCATTTCAGGGGGCCTGCCGGCTCAGTGCGCCTCCGCCGCGATCAGCGGCACCTCGGTGCCCTTGGCATCGTAGAGCTTGCCGTTGAGGAAATAGTCGCCGTCGTGCAGCCTTGCGATGTCCTGGTAGCGGATCGTGCGTTCGGTTGCAGCCACAAATACCGACTGCTGGTCGGAATTGCCTGCGGTGAGGTGGTTGAAGAGCAGGTTGAGCAGGATCGCCATGACGGCCGCCGACGAGATGCCCGAATGGAAGATCGTCGCGACCCAGGCCGGGAAATGCTCGTAGAAGCCGGGTGCCGCAATCGGGATCATGCCGAAGCCGATCGAGGTCGCAACGATCACCAGGTTCATGTTGTTGTTGTACTCGACCTTGGACAGCGTGCGGATGCCGCTTGCCGCAACCGTGCCGAAGAGCACGATGCCGGCGCCGCCGAGAACCGAGGTCGGCACCGAGGCGACGACGCGACCCATGATCGGAAGCAGGCCGAGCGTCACCAGGAAAAGGCCGCCCGTTGCCACCACATAGCGGCTCTTCACGCCCGTGACCGCCACGAGGCCGACATTCTGGGCAAAGGCGCTCTGGGTGAAGGAACCGACGATCGGTGCCAGGATGCTCGACAGCATGTCGGCACGAAGGCCGTCGCCGAGCCGGCGCGAGTCCACCTTGGTCTCGACGATCTCACCGACGGCGAGAATGTCGGCGGACGTTTCCACCAAGGTCACCATGATGACGATCAGCATCGAGATGATGGCGGCGAGTTCGAAGGTCGGGTAGCCGAAATGGAAGATCTTCGGCAGCGCGAAGACCGGCCCCTCGGCCACGTGCGAGAAATCGGTCATGCCGGCCACATAGGCGATGCCGGTGCCGATCACGATCGACAGCAGGATCGAAAGCCTGGAGATCGAAGCGTTGCCGAGTTTGCTCAAGAGCAGCACGATGATCAGCGTGACCGCCGCCAGCTGGATATTGGCGGTGCTGCCGAAGTCCGGCGCCGCCTTGTTGCCGCCCATCGCCCAGAATGCCGCAACCGGCATCAGCGTCAGGCCGATGGTGGTGATGACGATGCCGGTGACGAGCGGCGGGAAGAAGCGGGTGATGCGCGAAAACACCGGCGTGATCAGAAGGCCGATCAGCGAGGCCGCGATGACGGCACCAAGGATCGCCGGAATGCCGCCATTGCCGGAAATCGCGATCATCGTGGCAACGCCCGAGAACGAGACACCCTGCACCAGCGGCAGGCGGCTGCCGAAGAACGGCACGCCGATCGTCTGCAGGATGGTGGCGAGGCCACCGGCGAAAAGCGAGGCGGTGACGAGCAGGCCGACATCGGCCGAGTTCAATCCGGCCGCCTGGCCGAGGATCAGCGGAACGGCGACGATGCCGCCATACATGGTCAAGACGTGCTGCAGCCCGTAGGCCAGATTGGCGCCGACACTCAGCCGTTCGTCTTCGGGATTTTCCGGTAGTGCATTTTCCTCTGCAATGCTTGCCAAGGGTATCTCCTCCATACCTTGTGCGATTGCCCCGTCTCCAGCGGGACAAGCAAAAAGGTAACCGAAGGAGGACAAATCTCGTCTTCCTAAAAAAGGCGAAACACCTTTCGGGTTTTGGGCGGGAATAGGTAACGGCCGTTTCGACGCCCATTCGGGCCGGTTGGCAGCGGCGTCCGAGGTCGACTTCCGACCGGGCCGCGGTACCCGAAAGCCCGGTCAAGCGGGTCCAGATAGACCCAAAGATGGTACGGCAGCAATCTTCAGCTTGGCACCGAGTTCAGCTAAAGAATTTCTCGCGAGTTCTCGCAATAACATATTCCAACAGGTTGAAAACATGAAAAAGTTTAACTTCGCCCTTCTGGCGTCGGCAGTTGTCATGTGCCTATCGACAACAGCAAAAGCCGAGGATCTCGTCTTCACGCTGAAGAACGGGACCAATTCTGTCCTGAACAATTTCTACGCCTCTCCGACCGGCGTCGACAACTGGGAAGACGACATCTTCGGCCGGCAGGCTCTTGGCCCCGGCGAAGAGATGGAAATCACCATTGCCGACGGTCGCAGCGTCTGCCGGTACGACATGCGCTTCGAGTTCCAGGGCGACGATCTCGACACGACGACCGATACGCAGGACCTCTGCGAAATGGGTTCCTACACGATCCACGAGTAATGAACGCCCGGCGGGGAGCCTCAGCGGACCCCCGCCGCATGCGCCTCAGGCGGCCTCCAACACACCGCTTGCTCGACAGGTTTCGGCAAAGGCGATCGAAACGGCGGAGAGCTTGATGGCCTGCCAATAACGGTAGTCGTGCACCAGCGCCGTCGAAATCCAGCACGCGCCGCGATTGCTCGTCTTCGCCCAGCCGATCAGCCCCGCCTCGCGCGCCAGGCCAAAGAGCCGCGCCGTATGGGTTCTGGAAATGCGGTACCGGCTCGACAAGGCATTGGGAGACACTTTTCCGATCCAGATCGGCGCAGCACTTTCGTCAGGCAGCGCCGGCGCATTCTTGATCAGGTCGTGCAGTACGCTGCTTCCGGAATCCGAACGGACGAACTTGGCGATGCTTGGTGGCGGCTTGTGCCAGTCGCGACGCGCCAGCAGCAGGCGCGCGAAACGAGGCTGCGCACCATGCAAGAGGCCGGGCTGCTGGCGCGACAGCGCATATCGGCTGCCGCCATCGATGAGATCGAGCGCGCGCAGATGAATATCGAAGTAGCGCCGGATGAGCGCCTCGCTCATCTGCGTTGCGCGAACCGCGCGCTGCCGGCCGTCTCCACGCTCCAGCGGTTCGACAAAACGGTATCTCCGCATTTCCAGCAGAAAGGCATGCACCGTGTTGCGGCTTGCGATCGCGCTCATGGTGCGGGCGAGATTGCCCGGTGAAATCGGCAGGCATGCCCTATCCTGCAGATGCTCGAAATGCATGGCCATCGTCATCTGGCTGAGCATCCAGCGCCGCAGATCCGCCACGTAGTGCACTTCCCGCGGCAAGGCGAGATGCGTTTCCAGCAGTTCGCGCGCAGCGGAATCGAGCCCCTCGCGAAAACGATCCATCCGGACCAGATCTTCGGCAGCATAGGGCGGCGACTGCGCCGCGGCGGAAACGACGGACAACGACATGATCTGGAGTTTTCGGCAGGGTCGACCGCGCGGGATGGCGGCCGACCGGAAGGAAGGTTGTAGACCCATCATACTGGGATCGCAGACGAAATCCAGCGTCCGGACACCTGCCGCCAGGCCGGGAAGCGACCCCTTCGAAGCCACCCACGACTGCCGCCGAAGGCGACCCGCGCAGGCCGGCCGACGATCCGCCCGTCAAGCCGGAAGCGGTGGCATCTCGGGCGCGGCGAGCCCGCGGAAAGGATCGCGCCAGGCCTCGATCTCGTCCAGTTGCCCGGCCCAGCGCGCAAGCGCCGGATAGTCCGCGATCGGCAGCCGCGCCGCGTCGTTGTATGGCAGGAACGTCGCCATGCGGAAATCGGCGTAGGAAATGCTATCGCCCAGCAGCCAGGCGCGGCCGGAAAGCTCCTCCTCCAACAATCGCGCCGCCCTGTGAAAGGCCCTCAACCCCTCCTCCACCATCGCCTCTTCGCAAGGGCCGATGCCGTAGCGCAGCTTGGTGCCGCGCTCCCAATGCACCATGTCGCAAGCCTTCACGAAGTTCTCCTTGCCCCAGCTGATCCAGCGGATCATCTCCGGCTCGTCGTCATCCCTTCGCCAGAAATTGGAACCCAACTCTCGGGAAAGAAAGCAGGCGATCGCATCCGCCTCCCAGAGCGCCCGACCGGGACGTTCGAGGATCGGCAGAAGCAGGTTGGGATTGAGCGGCCGATAGCGGTCCGCCTGCCCCGGCGCCAACGGCTCGGCAAATTCGAAGGCGACCTCGGCCTTCAGAAACCGCGCCGTTGCAACGGCCAGACGCGGATTAGGGTTTCGGCTGAAATAAAGCTTCATGCGGCGTCGCTCCCTGTTACACTTCATGAGGACGAACCAAGGCGGCGTTTGCCGACAGCCGGAAACAACAAAAATCGGCGATCGCGGCGAAAGTCGGCGACCGGCGATGGATAGCCGCCGATGCGGTTTCCAGCCAGCCATCTGTGAATTCGTTTCTCAATTCCTGCGAAATCCGCCTGCCTAATGCCGATCTGCAGCCCGACCTATCTCTCTGCCCGACAGCGATGCTTCACCGATCGCAGCACCGCACATCAACACCTGCCATTCAACAGCAAAGGACAGGACACATGACACTCAAGGATATTCTGCCCGGCAAGCTCGGCTTCGGCGCAGCCCCGCTCGGCAACATGTTCCGCGAAATCCCCGAACAGGAAGCGCTCGGCACCGTCGAGGCCGCCTGGAACGACGGCATCCGCTATTTCGACAACGCCCCCTTCTACGGCGCCGGCCTTGCCGAGATCCGCATGGGCGAGGCGCTCGCCGGACGCCCGCGTGACGAATACGTCATCAGCACCAAGGTCGGCCGGGTGATCCTCGACGAGATCGAGGATGTCAGCGCCCGCGACCTCGGCGAGAAGGGCGACGTCTTCCGCTACGGCCGCCCCAACAAGATCGTCAACGACTACACCCATGACGCGACGCTGCGCTCGATCGAAGACAGCCTCAAGCGCCTGAAGACGGACCGGATCGAGATCGCCTTCGTCCACGACGTCGCCCAGGATTTCTACGGCGACGAATGGCTCGACGTCTTCGAGACCGCGCGCAAGGGCGCCTTCAAAGCACTCGACAAGTTACGCGACGAGGGCGTGATTAAGGCTTGGGGGCTCGGCGTCAACCGTGTCGAGCCGATCGAACTGCTGCTGGCGCTCGAAGGCCCCCGCCCCGATGGCTTCCTGCTTGCTGGCCGCTACACGCTCCTGGACCATGACCGGGCGCTGCAGCGCGTCATGCCCGAAGTCACCAAGCGCGGCCTCGGCATCGTCGTCGGCGGCCCCTACAGCTCCGGCGCGCTCGTCGGCGGCCCGAACTTCGAATATGCCCCGGCGACGCCCGCCATCCTCGACAAGGTCGCGCGCATCAAGGCGATCGCCGACCGTCATGGCATCTCGATGAAGGCGGCCGGCCTGCAGTTCTCGCTCGCCAACCCCGCGGTCGCCGCCGTCATCCCGGGCGCCAGCCAGCCTTCCCGCATCGCCGAAGACCGCGCCGCCCTTAACGAGACCGTGCCGGCCGACTTCTGGCGGGACCTGCGCGCAGCCGGCCTCGTCAACCCGGAGGCGCCGCTGCCGGTAGCCGGCTAAGCAATTCCAGGAAAAGTGCACAGCGGTTTTCCGTGCGGAATTGCATCGTCTAGCCAAGCAATTCCAGGAAAAGTGTGAAACGGTTTTCCGCCGGAATTGCGTCAGTTCGAAGCCTTGAAACCCATCAGGCCGGCACGAAGGGCCGCAGAGCCTCGACCAATCCGGTCGTTCCGTACCGAACCTCGCCGCCCGGCTCGACGTCGATCAGATCGCCCTTGTTGTGGGCGTCGTAGAGATCGACCAGAAGCCGGGCGGTGCTTGCGCTCAAGGCCCGTTCCAGCGCCTCCTGCCACACGCCGCGCGGCACCGCCTGGGCCGTGATCGTACGCCCGAGCAACTGGCTCAAGGCCACGGCCACGTCGCTGGCGCTGTAGCGGCGCGGCCCCTCGATATGCACGATCTGCTCCGACGTTTCCGCGACCGGGCGGCGGAGCACGTCCGCAGCCATGCGCCCCACGTCTCCGGTCGAAACGGCGGCAAAGGTCCGCTCCACCGGATGATGCAGGCTCGGAAGGGCACCGGTCGCGATCGCCGCCGGGATGCTGCGCGCCCAGCCTTCCATATGCTCGGCCGATCGCAGGAAGATCTTGGGCATGTCGAGCCGGCGAAGCCGCTCCTCGAAGAGACGGAAGACGGTGGGCATGCCGATATCCTCGGGCACATGGGCGCCATAGTCGGAGATCGCCAGCACCCGTTTCGGCCGCGCCCGGGCCAGCGCCTCGGCCATGCTCTCGGTGAGCGCACGCATTTCTGCTCGGGCATCCTCGGCCTTGAGCGGCGGCGGCAGGATGATCTGCACGGCCTCGGCTTCCGCCAGAGCCGCCCCGAGCGCTGCCGTGTCACGCAAATCGGCAAAGGCGACGTCGCAGCCGATCGCCTGCAATGGACCGGCCTTTGCCGGATCACGCAGCACTGCCCGCACCGGCAGCCCCTCCGCGCGCAGGGCCGACGCCGTTGATGTCCCGACCTTTCCGGCCGCTCCGAGAATGACGAACATGATCTTTTTCCTTGCTGAAGACGGGCAAGGCATAGGGATCACGCGGAACCCGGTCGCACAGATTCCGCCAGGATTTTGCAGCTTCGGTCAGATTTCGCCGGAGCGCCGCATGATTGTGCCCGGCGTCTCGCCGAGCAACCGGCGCATGGTCGAGGCCATATGGCTTTGATGGGCAAAGCCCGCGGCGACCGCGATCTCGCTCGCCGGCAGGCTCGTCGTGGTCATCAGCGCGCGGGCAAATTCCACCCGCCGACGGATGACATATTGATGCACCGGCATGCCGGTGCTGTTGCGAAAGAGGATCTTCAGCCGCGTGGCACTCAGGCCCGCGACCGCGGAGAGATCGGCCAGATGAAGCCGCTGGTCTAGATGGGTCTCGATGTACTCGGTCAGCACCCGCAACTGCCGCGCCGAGAGCTTGGGTTCGCTGCGCCCTTGCACCCGCGCGCCGTCGGTCGCGCTTTCGATCAGCCGGACGGCAAGCGCATTGGCGAGAAGATCGACATAGAGCGGATCGGACGGCGTCTCTGCTTCAAGATCCGCCTTGATCGCCCAGCCGATCGCCTCAAGCCTGATATCGCGCACCTGCATCTGCGGCAGCAGCTCGACGCTTTCCCGCCCGAGATCCGCCGCCACGCCATCGAGCAGCGCGCGCGAGAAACTCAGCCTGAGGATCCGACAGTCCGCATCGTCCTCCCAGGAACCATCGACGCCGGCGGGCACGATGTCGATATCGCCCGGCTTCTGCACCCGTCGCATGCGCCGCCCGCCGCAGCGGCAATCGGCGTTGACCGGCGGGCCGAAATGCATTCCCAACCGATGCATGTCACCGCCAGGCACATGCACCAGCCCACGCGGAATATGGATGAAATCCGCGGCAAGCCCCTTCCACGCCCGTCCGGCGCTCGTGAACAGAACCTGCGGCGTCTGGATTGCGGAAAGTGTCATGATCTGTCGCCGTCCTGATGCCGGTTTGCGGACGCCATGCTACGTCCCAAACGGTCACCGAACAACCACGCGCAAAAACCTGCGGACGACAAAGGATCAGAACGGGATCAGAACGGATTGACGTAGTTGGTGATCGCGATCTGGCGCAAGAGCACCCGGCGGATCACATGCGCCGCCTTCACCCGCTCGGTAAAGATCGCCGCATCGCCCGTGGCGCCGGCCGGCAGCCGCGCGGCAAAGGCCTGGTCGTCGAGCTTCACCCGGACGATGAACGGCGCGGCCGAAAGCGCCTCCGGCGTCACCGCCGTGCCGGACACCCGCGCCTGCCCGGAGGCGATCGCCTGCAGCACGCTTTCGACCTTGCCGGTGTAGGTCTCGCCGGGCGCAAACTTGAAGGTCGCCTCCACCATCTGGCCGGGCTTGATGTAGCGCGCGTCGATCTGGTTGATCTCGACCCCGATGATCGTTTCCGATGTGTCGATGAAGGCCATCGCCGGCGACAGCGGCAGCGTCGTCACGCGCGCGCCCTTGCGCAGAGCAAGGTTGGTCACGTAGCCATCGGCCGGCGCCCGCACGGTCGTCTTGCCGAGGTCCCATTCGGCGCTGCTGATCTGCGCCTTCAGATTGTCGACCTCCGCCTGGCGCTGCTGCACGTCGAATTCGGTCGCCGCATCGCGCGACTGCAGCTTCGTCATCTGCGAAAGCCGGAGCTCCTGCAGCGACAACTGTGCCTGCAGCGCATCCACCTTCGCTTGGTAGGGCACGGGATCGATGCGGAAGAGCACGTCGCCGGCCTTGAGCGGAACGTTGGAAACGACCGGCACCTCCAGCACCTCGCCTGAGACATCGGGCACGATCGCGACCGAATTGCGCACCACCAGCGCCTCGCCCTGCGGCGCGCCCCAGTTCATCGGAATGAACAGGCCGACGAGCAGCAGCAGGAACACGATCGCCGGCGACACCTTCCAGAAGAGATTAAAAGTGACGATCCTGAGCTTCACCAGAAGAAAGAGGATCGCCAGATAGACGTTGAAGAGAAAGACGATCATGGCTGGCGCGCCTCGCTCGCATGAACGTCACCGGCGGGGGCAGCAGCCGGATGCGGCCCGATTGGACGCGGCACGTCCACATAGGCCCAGACGAGCGCGATCGGCCACAGCGCGAAGCCGAGGAACAGCGTCACCCAGCCGGCCACATTGACGGCCTCGCTCCAGGGATGGTTGCGGCGTCTCGCAATCGAGCCCGGCAGCATGGCGAGAAATATGAGAACCGCGACCGTGCTCACCACGAGCACGATCAGCACGATCCAGGCGAAAAGATCGATGAAGCTCATGAAGTTGCGCTCCCCTTCATGATGGGGAGGCTAGCTCCGGAGACCTCGCGCGCGGAAGTACGTAACGGTTACCATCCGCGCCGCATGGGCCGATGAACGGCAGCCCGCCTCAGCCGAATTCACCCCGATCCAGCGGATAGACCGGCCGCCGCACGCGCTGGAATTTGCGTGCGCCGATATTGGCGCTGCTGAGGCCAGTGCCGTCGATCTCGACGATCTCGGAGGCGATCGGGCCGAAGGCGGCGCGGAAGTGCTGCTGCGATTTGACGACGACGATCCCGTAATCGGAAGGCTCGATGCCGACGGCGCGGAAGAGGTTGCGGTCGAGCATCTGCTGCCGCTCGCTGCAGATGAGGATGTCGATGCCTTCGACGTGAAAGCGCACGCTCGGCCCCATGGTCGCCGGCAGGCCCTGGAACATCGGCCCCTCGAACACGATCCTGCCGTCCGAGATCGCCTCCACCCTGCCCTTGACCTCGATCGGCCCGCCGCCGACTTGCGGATCGATCTTGCAGCCAAGCGTCACTTCGCGTGTCGCGCCGATGCCGGCGGCGATCAGCTCGGCCACGACTTCCGGATCGCAGAGCGCGCCGAAAGCCGCGTTTCCGACGCCGATCTCCAGCAGCCGGGCGAGCACGCAGGTGGAATCGCTGTAGGCGCCGCAGCCGGGATTGTCGGAGAAATCGGCGATCACCAGCGGCCCGGCCCCATCCTTTGCTGAATGCGCGGCGACGATGCCGGGCAGCGCGTCGAGCGGCAGCTGCACATCCTGATGCTCGCGCCGGTCCCAGATCTCGCGGCAAAGCCTCTCGGCCTCCGCTTCCGCGTCTTCGGGCGCCACCCGCTTGAGGTCGTAGCAGATGACGGCCGAAGGGCCGGTGTTGAAGATATCGGCATCGTAGAAGCCGGCATTGATCGAGGTCGCGAGCATGCCGTCGCGGGCCGCGATCCCGTCGGCAATCTCGAGCAGCTCGGTCATGGCGCAGGCATGCGTCGTGCGCCCGTCATTGCAGCCGTTCAGCATCGGCGGCTGGCGGATGGCAAGCGCCGGGCGGATTTCGCCGCGCATGGCGCGGTTCAAGAGCCCGCCTGCCTTGTGGGCGCATTCGGCCATGTCAACATGCGGATAGGTGCGAAAGGAGACGGCGATATCGAGCAGCCCTGCCATCTCGGGTGCGGAATTGGCGTGCAGGTCGAAGGTCGCGGCAATAGGCAGGTCCGCCCCGACGAGGCCGCGCACGACCTCCAGAAGCTGGACCTGCGCGTCGTCGGCCGTCTGCGTGCACATGGCGCCATGAAAGACGATGAACACGCCGTCGAGCTTTTCGCCATCAAGCGCGCTTGTCAGATCGGCGACGAAGCGCTGCCGCATCGCTTCCTCGATCCTGCCGCCGGGCTCGGCCCGCGCCGCCACCGTATAGACCGGCTGCCAACCATAGCGATCGCAGCAGTCAATGAAGCCGCCGATCTCCGAATTGGTGCCGCGGCAATGGCTCTCGATCTCGGCCCCGACGAAATAGTGGCACGCCTCGAAATCCCGAAACCCGGTCTTGAGCTTCGAAAACGTATTGGTTTCCTGGTTGAATTCGAGAACGGCGACCCTGAAGCTCATCGCATGCACTTTCATTTTCGGATTGGAGAAGGAGACGGGCGCCGGGGAAAACGCGAAACCCCGGCGCCGCGCCTGTCCGCCGGCCGCGCGATACGCCGGCAGGCGAATTCTGTGTGACTGGGCTGCCCCTTAGGTTCGGCATCGCCCCTTACTCATCTTGAGGAGGAGACCGCCCCTCATACATATCTTGAGAGGGAGACCGCCCTTCACACATCTCGATAGGGAGGCTGCCCCTCACGCATCTTTGGAGGGAGGCTGCCCCTCACCCTAACCCTCTCCCCGCAAGCGGGGAGAGGGAACGAGAGCGAGCCATCTACCGATCACCTCGGCCACGTCCCACCGGAGAAAGCCGCAAACGTGTCAGATTCGGGCGAGCGAGCGCCGCACCGTTCCTTCTCCCCGCGCGCGGGGAGAAGGTGGCCGGCAGGCCGGATGAAGGGCAGAACCACAAACCTCGGCGAGCGCGACCGCAAACCTCAGCGGGCGCGCGTCACCCTCAGCGGAAATACTCGCTCGTGGTCTTCGGCTTCGCCATGATGTCGAAGTCGAAATACTGCTTGCGGATCTTGTCGTAGGTGCCGTTTTCCATGATCGTCTTCAGGCCGGCATTGAGCTTGGCGAGCAGCGCCGCGTCGCCCTTGCGCACCGCCATGGCGTTGCCCTCGGCGGTATCCAGCACGAAGCTTTCGCCGACAAAGGCGCAGCAACCGCTTTCTTCCTTGGCAAGCCACTCGGTAAAGGCCATCTGCCCTTCGAGGATCAGGTCCAGCCGGCCATTTTCCATGTCGAGAAACACTTCGCTCATCGTCGGATAGAGCTTCACTTCGCTATCGGGGAAGAACTGCTGCAGCGCTTCGACCGCGACAGAGCCGGACTGCGTGCCGATCACCTTGCCCTTCAGCGCCTCGGGCGAAATGTCCTTGAGGCCGAGATCCTTGCGGGCGACGAAGCGCATGGCGTTGAAATAGTAAGGGGTGGTGAAGTCGACCTGCGTCTTGCGATCCGGGTTGATCGCCATCGAGGCGATCATCACGTCGAACTTCTTGGCCTGAAGTGCGGGAATGATGCCCGCCCATTCGTTGGTGCTCCAGACGCAATCCGCCTTGATCTCGGCGCAGACGGCCTGGCCGATATCGTAGTCGAAGCCTTTGATCTCGCCGGCGGCGGTTACATAGTTGAACGGCGCGTAGTCGCCCTCGGTGCCGATCGCCAGTGTCTCGGCCTTGGCTGTGCCGGCCGCAAGCAGCGCCGCAAGCGCAGACATGGTCATGAACTTCTTTATCATCTCGCTCCCTCTGTCCTTCCCTTCGACCGGGCAGGCAGCCTCATCCGCAGCGTCATTCGGGTCGCACCCGACATGCCCTCATGCGCGGAACTGCCTGTGTTTTCGGTCGATTTCAGTTTTCGTTTTGCTTTATTATGCTTCGACAATGCGCAAGACGGCCGTCCTTCGCAATGTGAAAGAAATCATTCCAGACATCGAAAAAATTCATGCTAGGCTGCCGGCGACCCAGACCCGGAGAAGCGGATGCGTGATCTGCCGAGCCTCAAATCCCTGCGCGCCTTCGAGGCGGCCGCGCGCAACGGCAGCTTGACGGCAGCGGCCGACGAGCTCTGCATCGGCCAGGGCGCGATCAGCCACCAGATCCGCAACCTGGAGCTCAATCTCGGCCTTCGGGTTTTCGTGAGGAAGCAGCACGGTGTCGAACTGACGCCGGAGGGCGGGCTGCTCTACGCCTCCTGCCAGCGCGCCTTCGACGATCTCGAAGGCGTCGTCCAGCACATCCGCCCACGCACGAGCGACAAGATCCTGCGGGTCCGGGTGGGGCCGTTCTTTTCGATGAAGGTGATCGCGCCGCGCATCTCGGAGTTCCTCACCGCCAATCCCGGTGTGCAGATCCACCTCTCCCACCTCGAAACCATCACCGCCGGCACCGGCCCGGCCGATGTCACCATCGCCTACTGCCTGCAGCCGCCGGCCGGTCGCTTCACCCGCAAGCTCTTGCGCGAACGCCTGGTGCCGGTCTGCGGCCGCGACCTCTGGCAGGAAGACAGGCAGGCGCTGCTGTCCGGCAACCGGCTGCATTATCGCGGCCTTCAGGAATGGCAAAGCTGGATCGCCTCTTCGGGCCTGGCGCTGCCGCGCAGCCGCCAGGACCTGATCTTCGACGACCAGCACATCATCCTCGAAGCCGTGAAGGAGGGCCAGGGCGTGGCGCTGATCGACCGCACCATGGCGGAACACGAGTTCAAATCCGGCCAGATCCACCTCGCCCACGACCATTTCTACGAACCGGCCGAAACCTACCAGTTCGTCTGCCAGGAGGAACTGCTACGCACCAAGCCGGTGACCAAGGCCTTCCTCAACTGGCTGATCGCCGAGATCGAGGAACGCGAGCGGCAATCAACCGCGCAATTCTCTCAATAAGGTCACTTAGAACGAACCGTACTGCCTGAGCATTGGAGAGACATTCCTCATCGCGCTCGCAATGAAGTCCTCAGAGCACCATGCAGAGCGTTAAGCGGATTGTGCCCGTCGATAAGTTCTGCGGCTGCCACGATAGTCTGACAGACCGACACAAGCATCAAACGATACGCCTCACCCCGCCTGCGGCGCCCCATGCGCGTGGATCACCGCATCCGCCTCCTTGCCGTAGAGCTCCTCGAAATGGTCGAAGCTCTTGGAGAAGTAGCCGATCCCTTGCGTCGCCGCCCTTAGCGTCCGGGCGAGATCGTCGAGCGCCGATCCCGGCACCAGGGCGCGAAAGATGTCCCAGCCCTTGGCGGTCTCGTCACGGTCGAAGCCGAGCACCTGGCCCTTGTAGGTGGAGACGATCGGCACCAGGCTGCCGGAATAGATCGACGGGATGTGGATCTCGACGCGGATGACCGGCTGCATCAGAACCGCAGACGCCTGCGACAGCGCCTGGCGCACGCCCATCTTGGCGGCTGCGCGGAAGGCGAAGTCGTTGCTGTCGACCGCATGGTGCTGGCCGTCGGTCAGGGTCACGCCGACATCGATCACTTGAAAGCCGAGCGGCCCCTTCTCCATCGCTTCGCGCGCGCCGGCCTCGATCGCCGGGATGAAGTTGCGCGGCACCGCCCCGCCCTTCACCGTCTCGGCGAAGGAGAAACCGGCGCCGCGCTCATTCGGGTGCACGCTGAGCTTGACGTCGGCAAACTGCCCGGCCCCACCGGTCTGCTTGCGGTGGCGGTAGTGCACATCCGACGGTTTCAGCACGGTCTCGCGATAGGTCGGGCTCGGCGGCCGGTCGGTGACGCCGACATGGAAGACGTCGGCGAGCGTCTTGCAGAGATCGCGCAGGTGCATCGGTCCCTGCACGCAGACGAGCTGCGCACCGCTGCCTTCTTCCTGCATGACCACAAGCGCGCGGTCGGTCTCGGCGAGCTTGGCGAGCGTGCCCGAAAGCTTGGTCTCGTCGCGCTCACTGTCGGGCACCAATATGCGCACTAGCATCGGCGTCGGCGGCGCCGTCCAGTCCGGCGCCTCGGCACTGGTGTTGGCGGCAAGAAGCGCCGGCACCGGCAGATGGTCGGCCTTGACGGCGGCAAAGATTGCGCCCGCCTCCGGCGTGGCGTTGGGCAGCGGCTTGCCGGTCGCTGGGTCCTGCAGCGAGCCGAGGCTGCCGCCGCCAAGCGTCGCGCCCTGCTTGATGCCTGCGGTCAGCGCCCTGACCAGCACGGTCTTGCCGACATTCGCCTTGTGATAGGCGTGGAAGCTGACGGCCGAAAGCGCCGTCTCGGCTATCGGTCCGGCCTCAGCCAGTCGCTTTCGAAGCGCGTCGACCTGAGGCGCCTCGTGGCGCAGCGCCTTCATCAGCCGCAGGATGCCGTTGGCGTGGCTTGCAGCACCCACCAGCACCGGAATGATGCGGTTTTCCTTCAGGAGCCGCGTGGAGATCGCGTAGATCGTGTCGTTGGCAGGCGCCCGGTCCTCGATCAGCTCTTCGAGCAGCCAGTCGTCGAATTCCGAGAAATGTTCGAGCAGCTCGGCTCGCGCCTCCTTTTCCCGATCCATCACCGTGTCGGGGATTTCGATCAGCGCCGAGGTCTGCCCCTCGCGGTATCGCCAGGCGCGTTCGGAGATCAGGTCGCAGGTGCCGACGATCTTGTCGCCCTCGCGGATGGGCACCTGGCGCAGGAGCAGCATGTGGCCGGAATAATCCTGAAGCGCAGCTATCACGTCGCGCAGTCGCCCCTGCGGCTCGTCCATGCGGTTGATGAAGAGAATGCAGGGCGTGCCCGACGCCTCGATCGCCTTCAGGTAGGGCGCGGCCAGCACCGCCTCCTCCGGCACCGGCGAAACGCACAGCACGCAGGCGTCGCTGGCGATCAGCGCGTGCTGCGCGTGGCCCAGCGCCTCGGTGCCGCCGGGTGCGTCGAGCGCGCACCAGGGCTCATTGCCAAATTCGAATTCCGTGAGGTTCAATCCATAGGGTGAAGCGGCTTTTCGAGAGGCCCCCTCCAGACCGGCCAGCTTGTCTACCAGCGTGGTTTTTCCGGTCTGCGAGGGCCCTAGTACCGTGAAGCAGCGCATCGGCAATCCTCCCCTGTCGCGATGACGACGGGCGCCGAGCGTTGCGACGCCCTTGTTCTATTAATTCTAGGGCAGCTTTTGCGCTTTCAATGGTCGCCGGGCACGATGGCGGCAAGTCTTTGCGCTTCTGCCCCCGTTTCCGGCGCTAACCGCTTGGAATCCATCAGCATGGCGTCCGTCAAAAAACGATCCGGATCCGGCGCGGGCGTCGCCGGTTTGCGCCGCTGCTGCCGATATTTTGGTCCTCACCCCTCGAAAACCGATTGCAAAACAGGACCGGTTTTGCCATAAACGGGCCCGTAAAGACCTGACGACCGATCCGCAAGCGTCCCTTCGGCACTGGAGACTACGCGCATGTCCCTCACGCTTTACCAGCACCCGCTCGCTTCCTTCTGCCACAAGGTGCTGATCGCGCTTTACGAAAACGAGACCCCGTTCAGAAGCAGCCTGGTCGACCTGCTCGACCCGGAAGAAGCGGCCCGCTTCGCGGCGCTGTGGCCGGTCGGCAAGATGCCGGTCTTGACCGACAGCGCCCGCGACGTGGTGATGCCGGAGACGTCGATCATCATCGACTATCTCGACCGCCACTATCCGGGCCGCCAGCGGCTGATCCCCGATGATCCCGACACGGCCTTGAAAGTCCGGCTCTGGGATCGCTTCTTCGACAATTACATCCACGTGCCGATGCAGAAGATCGTCACCGATACGCTGCGCGCCCCGGGCGAAAACGACACCCGCGGCGTTGCCGATGCCCGCGCAGCACTGGCTCTGGCCTACGGCATGGCCGACAAGCACTTCGCCACGCATGCTTTCGCCGCCGGCGATGCCTTCAGCCTTGCCGATTGCGCCGCCACGCCGGCGCTCTTTTATGGCGGCATCGTCGAGCCCTTCGATGGGGCACATCCGCATCTTTCGGCCTATTTCGAGCGGCTGCTCGAACGCGCGTCCGTGCGCCGCGTGCTCGCCGAGGCGCGACCCTATTTCCACATGTTCCCCTACCGGAACCTGATGCCGGAGCGGTTTTTCGAGATGTAGATGCGGGTTGCATCAGTTGTCGGCGCGGTACCGCCTTGGATCGGCCTGCTGCTCCAGCCACATGGCGTTTTCAAATAGCACCCGCTCGTCGGAAACGCCGCGACGGAACTGGCCGGTGATGTGGCGGGCCAGCCGGTCGGCGCGCTTGCCGTAGCGCGGGATGCTGCACCAGATGCAGACGCGGTCGAAGGTGCGCTGCAACATGTCAAGATCGTCAGGGCCGATCTGACTGTCCGGTTCGCGTGCAATCTCCTGCATTGAAACCTCCTGGCTGCCATGGACGGGCGTGCCGGCATCCGTTTGCGTCGCCGACCGCAGGTCTAAACCGATCATGTATTTGAGGGCACCGCTCTCGCGGATGCCGCGCTGGTAGCAACTGAAGATGCGTCTTGCGATTGCCTCCGCCATCACGCAGTCGCGCGAAAGTCCGCGCTCGAGCAGGATCTCTGCGAAAACCTGCTCTATTCTGTTCATGTCGTGTGGGAGAAGCGCCTGTGCGTGGGCCGTGGAATACATCGCGCGACCTCCTGAACTGGGGCGAAAGCGCAATGATCTTCCAGCCGCCGGGGCCCGTATCACTGCCCAGCGATGGCGGCAGTATGCGCCGTTCGGGAGATAAAGCAACGTCGCCACGCGCGAAGCCTGCCGCGGGCGATCGTTTCGCCCCGGGCGCAGATCATGCTTGGCCCCCATCCCGCCGGCCGAAAACGGCGCCGGCGGACGAAAGGGAAACCCGCTTCGTGCCTACTTCACCTGCGCCGGCGGCGTGCCGATCGGGAAGGCGATGGTGACGAAGCCGGCGGTGCCTTCCGGCCGGTTCTTGGCGCCGAATTCCTGGAACACCTTGAGCGTCAGCGACACCGGCGTCTCGGCCATCTTGAAATTGTAGCCCATGGTGCCGCCGATCGCCGCAATGCGGCCCTTGAACGGACCGAGCCTTGCGCCCGCGCCACTGTCGCCCGTTACCTGCTGGTAGAAGTAGCCGGCGACACCGGCGGAGAATTCGGGGCTGAAGTGCTGGGTCACCGCCCATTCCGCGTGGAATTCCGTACCCGTCCGGTAGTCCGTCGCCGGGTTCTCGCCGTTGAAGGTGAAGCCCGCGGCACCGGAGATGTCGAGACCGGTTTCCGGGTTGAACCAGGTGCCGGCGAAGGTGAAGTCGCCCGCCCAGCGGTTGAACGAGAGATTGGCAAGCTGCCCCTTCTGGTAGTCGCCGATCGGCACGTTGACGGTGGCGTTCGCCGTCCAGTGGAAATCGCCCTCATGCCAGCCGAGAACCGCGCCGAATACGGGATCGCCGATGGTAAAGACGGAATCGCTGACCGAGGCCGAGCGGCCGGCCCTCGGCGCCGACAGCGTCGCATCAACCGTCGGCCCGCCAAAGGGCACGATGGCGGTGAAGCCGAGATTGCCGCCGAGCACTTCCTCGGGCATGACCCAGAGGCCGGTGACGAAATCGGCAACGAGCTTCGCATCGACTTCGCCGACGATCTCGCCGCCGAGCGGAAGCTGCTTGTTGCCCTTGAGCTCGCCGAAATAGAAATAGGTGTCGTTCTGGACATAGGTTCCGGGCGGCGCCAGCAGGCCGGCCATCGGGCCGCGCGCACCCAGGAGATAGAACCCCGCGCCGTTTTCGGCCGCATTCGCCGTCAAAGGTGCAACAACGCAGCCCAGACCGGCAACGATCGCCGATGCGGACAGCAGACGCTTTACAACGCTCATCGAGTGATTCCCCTCAATCTCTCGACCAAACGATAACATTTTGCCGTCCCCAAGCCAGCCCTAAGAAACCGGAGCCGAAACAACCGCAACATCCGATTGCAGAGTGTTGCAGGTCTACACACCCTGCCCGCGCACGGACACCGCGCCCATGCGATCGCCCTTGATTGCCCTCGTGATCGCCCTTGTGGTCGCCACTCGCACGCGTCCCGTGACCCGCCTCCTGACCCGCCCCTTGGCCACCTCTTGACCGCCCCCATCGCCTTCGGCTTTCATCGCGGGCCAAGGCTTCTCCCCCGCTCGGCGCACCAGCAAAGGATCAGAGACCATGGAATACCGGCTGCTCGGCCGCTCCGGCCTGAAAATCTCTGTGATCACCATGGGCACGATGACCATCGGCGGCCGCGGCAAGTTCGCCGAGGTCGGCAATGTCGGCCTGAAGGAGGCGCGCCGCTATGTCGACCTCTGCCTCGATGCCGGCGTCAACCTGATCGACACTGCCGACATCTATTCGACCGGCCATTGCGAGGAGATCATCGGCGAGGTGCTCGGCGGCAAGCGCAAGAACGGCGTGCTCGTCGCCACCAAGGCGCGCTTTGCCATGGGCCCCGGCCCCAACGACGGCGGGCTGTCGCGCCAGCACCTGATCGCCGCCTGCGAGGCGAGCCTGAAGCGGTTGAACACCGACGTCATCGATCTCTATCAGGTGCATGAATGGGACGGCCTCACACCGCTTGAAGAGACGATGGAGGCGCTCGACAGCCTCGTTCGAAGCGGCAAGGTCCGCTACATCGGCTGCTCCAATTATTCCGGCTGGCACATCATGAAGGCGCTCGGCGTCAGCGCGCTCGAAGGCCGCCAGCGCTTCGTCAGCCAGCAGATCCACTACACGCTCGAGGCGCGCGAGGCCGAATACGAGCTGATGCCGATCGCGCTCGACCAGGGGCTCGGCGTGCTCGTCTGGAGCCCGCTTGCTGGCGGCCTGCTCTCCGGCAAGCACCGGCGGAACGAGACGCCCGAAGGCACCCGCCAGCTCGCCGGCTGGAAGGAACCGCCGATCCGCGACGAGGAGCGGCTATGGAAGATCGTCGACATGCTCGTGGCCATCGCCGGCGAGCGCGACGTGTCGCCGGCGCAGGTGGCGCTCGCCTGGCTGATCGGCCGCAAGGGCGTGACATCCGTCATCATCGGCGGCCGCACCGACGCCCAGTTCGCCGACAACCTCGCCGCCGCCGGCCTGAAGCTCTCCGATGAGGAACGCGAACTGCTCGACGCCGTCAGCCTGCCGCCGGTCATCTATCCCTACTGGCACCAGCTCTGGACCGCCAAGGACCGGCTCGGTGAAGCGGACCTGTCGCTGCTCGGGCCGTATGTAAGAGAATAGTGCCCGATCCGGCTCGCCAACGCTTCGTCGGCATCGTGGATGCAAGCCCCATCGAAGGCGGCACTCGTGAAGCGTCGCCATGGAACCGCCTGAGTGGTATCATGTGCGGGCACGGTCGCGGTGTCGGGCAGCCGGATGGTGCATCCCGTCAATCGCCTGGGCTTCATGCGGCGGATCTCCTGAGGGGGAGACAGCCATGGCACCTGCAAGAGCGGAGCGGCGGCTGGCCGCGATCCTGGCCGCTGACGTCGTCGGCTATTCCCGCCTCGTCGAACAGGACGAGGCCGGGACGTTGTCGGCTCTCAAGGCGCTGCGCCGGGAGCTGATCGACCCGCTGCTCGCCGAACACCAGGGCCGCATCGTCAAGCTGATGGGCGACGGCGCGCTGGTCGAATTCGGCTCGGTCGTCGATGCCGTCGCCTGCGCGGTCGCCATCCAGAAACGCGTTGCCGAGGACCAGGCCGATATCCCCGCGGAGAGGCGCATCGTCTTCCGGATCGGCGTCAACCTCGCGGATGTGATCCACGAGGTCGACGGCGATCTCTACGGCGATGGCGTCAACATCGCCGCCCGCCTGCAGTCCGTGGCGGATCCCGGCGGCATCTGCATTTCCGGCACGGCCTACGATCACCTCCAGGGCAAGCTTGACTGCGACTACGAGTATCTCGGGGAACGCGCGCTCAAGAACATGGACCGCCCGGTGCGGCTGTATCGCCCCCTACTGGAAAAAGCGGCCGCACGGGCGCCGCCGCCGAGGCCCGCCCTTCCTGATCGGCCGTCCATCGCCGTGCTGCCGTTCAGCGCCATGAGCGCCGACCCGGAGCAGGACTTCTTCAGCGATGGGCTGACCGAGGACATCACGACAGCGCTCTCCAAGCTCAAGGGCTTCTTCGTGATCGCCCGCAACACGATGTTCACCTACAAGGGAAAGCCGGTGGACGTGCGCGCCATCGGGCGCGAACTCGGCATCCGTTATGTTCTCGAGGGGAGTGTGCGCAAGTCCGGCAACCGGATGCGGGTGAGCGCGCAGCTCATCGATGCCGCCTCCGAAGTCCATCTCTGGGCCGAGAGATACGACGGCGACCTCGGCGACATCTTCGCCATCCAGGACGAAATCACCGCAAGCGTCGTCGGCCGCATCGGGCCGGAACTGCTGGCGGCAGAGCATGCCCGTGAAAGCCCCAAGCCGCATCATGGCCTCGATGCCTGGGAATGCGTCGTGCGGGCGGTGTTCCTGTGTTCGCAACTGTCCGAGGAGAGCAGCGGGAAGATGCTGCCGCTGCTCGACCGGGCCATCACGCTGGCTCCCGGCTATGCCCAGGCGCTGGCCATGAAAGGCTGGATTACCATGTGGCGCGCCTTCCAGGGGTGGGAGGACATGGGCTTCGCGCTCGCCCTTGGCAGGGACCTCGTCCAGCAGGCCATTGCCGCTGACGACAAGGAGCCGTGGACCTACCTTGCGCAGGCGATGAGCGCCTTTGCGACGCGTGACAATGCGTTGGCGATGGCAGCGATCAGCCAGGCTGTCGCGATCAATCCCAACTCCGCCTTTGCCCACGGCCAGCTGGGCCTTGCGCATGCCAATGGAGGCCGCGCCGCCGACGCCTTACCTTGCATCGACTACGCCCTCAGGCTGAGCCCGCGCGAAGCCTTTCTCGGCGACTTTCAGTTCTACTACGCCATGGCGCACTTCCAGGGTGCGAATTACGAACGTGGACTGCACTACGCGCGGGAGGCGCATCGCTTGCGCTCCGGCCACGTGGTTCCGCTCATCATCGGCACCGCCTGTGCCGGGCTTCTCGACAACCGGGAGGCTGCCACGGACCTGCTCGCACGGCTGAAGTCGCTCGTTCCAGACATCTCCCGCAATGCGGTCGCAGTGACGTCGTCTTTCGTTCGCGCCGAGGACAGGGCGCGGCTGGTCCAAGGACTGGCCCGCGCCGGCCTGAACTGACCGGTTGACCGCAACAACCGGTGGCGGCGTTTGCTGGCGAATGCCGTGCTTCTTTCCAAGTCTTCGGCTTCCCCCTCATCCGCACGGCTAAGGGTTGTCCCCTCATCCGACCTGCCGGCCACCTCGGGACAAGAACTCAAGCGGCAAGAGCCACCAGGACGCCGTCCCTCAGAGGCATGGGACAAAGAGACCGGCCAGACACGGACAGCGGCGAACCGAGGGCGCCCTACTTCGCCGCAAAGCAGTAGAACAGCCCCTCGCCGCCGGTGCCCTTGAAGGCCTCGACCGTGCAGCCGCCGCGCGTCGCGTGCGACGAGTTCCAGGATTTTGCCTCGGCGGAATCGTTCAATCCGGTTCGGTCGCTGTGGCCGACGATCGCAGCCCCGTCGGCTCCGCCCATCGTCCAGTTGCCGCAGGTCTCGGTCGCCGCGGTGCCGTCGGCCTTCGAGCCCGTCAGGATATCGTGGCGGTTGGGCGTGTCGCCGCGCCCGTTGATCACTTCGCCCTTTTCGTTGAGCGCCGTCTGCTTGGTCAGGTTGTTGCTGTCGCTGTGAAGCGATGCGACGTCATCGGCGATCTTCTCGCCCTTGGCGTTGTACCACGGCCCTGTGCCGATCCGGTCCTTGGCGTTCTCCGCATCCGTGGAAAGATAGGCTTTCCAGCTCTTGCCCGTCGATCCCGCCGCCTTGGCCAGTGTGTCGCAATAGGCATCCGCCCCTTGCAGGCCGCCGAGGTCACCGCCTTTTCCGGGGTTGGCGCTGGTGACGAAGAAGCTCATGCTGGTGTCCTGCGCAAAGGCGGAACCGGAACAGGCGAGTGCGAATGCGATTGCTGCAAGTGCGCGCTTCATGACTCTCTCTCCTATCAACTGTGCCCGAAAGCCTAGCGATCGCCTTCAACCGAGTAAAATCGAATTGCCGTGATGGCAGATCCCAAGCCAGCAACCGGCTCAACCCTTGACTTTCACACGCTCACGATCAATTTATATCATATGATACACGCAGTCACCGCATAGGAGACATCCATGGCCCTCGCACAATCGGCTTTCGCGCCCGACCGGCAAGCTGCCCGGCAGGAAGAGGCTGTCATCGTCAAGGCGGTGGTGAAGGCCTGCGACCTCTGGAACCTCACCAACCGGGAAGCGGCCCAGCTCTTCGACGTGCCGATCGCCACCTGGAACCGCATGAAGGCGGGCGACTTCAAGGGCAAGCTCGACCAGGACAAGAAGATGCGCGCAAGCCTGATCGTCGGCATCTTCAAGGGCCTGCGGCTGTTCTTCAACGGGCCGCTCACCTATCAATGGCCGAAGGCGGTCAATACCGGCCCGCTGTTTTCCGGCCGCTCGCCGGTCGACTTGATGATCGAGGGCGGCATTCCCGTGATGATGAAGGTCAGGCGCTATCTCGACGGGTTGCGCGGCGGCCTATGATCGCCCAAGCGCCCATTCCGGAAATCGACTTCAACGAGCCGGCAACCGTCCGGCTGATCTCGACCGCCTATATCGACGAGCCCGCGGTCAAGCCGCTCGCCGACGGTGACGACGAGATCGAGATCCTCAACCGGCTGGAGGCGATGACCTCGGCGCGGCTGAGCCCGCTCGCCCTGCCCGTCGGCGTCGATCCGGCCGAACTCCTGAACGAGACCTTCGGCTACGGCTGGTCGCTGATCAATGCCGCCTTCTGCCATGCCCGCCCGCCGGGCAACCGCTTCAACGGCGAGGAACGCGGCGCCTGGTACTGCGCCTTCGGCCCGCGCGCGCTTCAGACCTGCCAGGCGGAAATCGTCTATCACCGCACCCGGGCGCTCAGCGAAGCCGGCAGCTTCCACGATATCGGCCGCTACCGCGAGCTGATCGCCGGCTTCACCTGCCGCTTCCATGACGTGCGCGACGAAAGGGACACCGCCTATCTCTCGCCGGACACCGCCGTCGCCTACCCCGCCGGCCAGGCGCTTGCCGCCACCATTCTTGCCCAAGGCGGCAACGGCCTGATCTATCCGTCGGCGCGCGACCCCGAGGGCGAGTGCCTCGCCGTCTTCCGCCCCTCCGTCATCCAGAACGTCCGCCAGGGCCGCACCATCACCCTGGAATGGACGGGCAAGGCCGAGCCGAAGATCGTGGAAGAGACCTGAGCGGCCGACAGGACGGCCGATCCTTTCTTGCCATCGCAATGTTGCGGTAATGCGC
Source organism: Ensifer sp. KUDG1 (assembly GCF_050434285.1). Classification (NCBI taxonomy): domain Bacteria; kingdom Pseudomonadati; phylum Pseudomonadota; class Alphaproteobacteria; order Hyphomicrobiales; family Rhizobiaceae; genus Ensifer; species Ensifer sp. KUDG1. Next base: position 389,252 of record NZ_JBNDIG010000002.1, on the reverse strand, counting down.
CCGTTGGAGAAGGGCTCGCTTTCCGGATTTCGGCGCCTGCAGCGGCCGGGCCGGTACGGCAGAAACTGAAAACGTATAATCAAGTTGTTATTGACGCTTAGCCAAGCTGGACGCGTGTCCCCGTGCCTCCGGTTCCTTGCCCCCAACTCCCTCGCCCGCTGATCGGGAGAGGGAACGGCAGCGGCCCGGCTCCGCCTACCCTTTGGTTTCCCTGCCCGCCCCGCAGAGGAAACCGCTCGCGCCCCCCGGCGCAGGATGTGGACGCCGAGCATGCTGCAAGGTCCCTTCTCCCCGCTCGCCCCGCGGGGAGAAGGCGACCGCAGACGGGATTGAACGGAGACCACCGCGCAAGGCCAAAGCATCGACCACGAGGACCGAATGACGATTACACTCCTGCCCGTCGATACCGTCGATGCCGATGTCATCCGAAGGCTCGACGTTCACGAAAACCAGATGGATTTCATCGCCAGCAACGACGAATCTCTCGAAGAACTCGCCGAACGCCCCGAATGCGTCGGCTTTGCCGTGATGGCCGAAGGCGCGCCGGTGGGCTTCGCCATGTATGCGCTCGACCCCGATGACGGCAACCATTGGATCTACCGGCTGATGATCGACGCCGGCCACCAGGGCAAGGGCTATGGCGCCAAGGCGCTCGCGGCCCTCCTCGAGCACATGGCCACGATCCCCGAATGCGGCGACATCTATCTCGGCGTCTACCCGCAAAACGCCCGAGCCCACGCCCTCTACCACCGCTTCGGCTTCCGCGAGACCGGGATGGTGCTTGGCGAAGAAAAGGTCATGCGGCTCGACCGCAACTAGGTCGCGCGATCCGACATGGACCTTTCGCAGGGCCACCACTTCTACCGGCGCGACGTCAATGGCGTTCGAACCCACAAGGTCCATGTCTGCCGATCAGGACATTGGCAGATTGCAAGAATGCTGCGCTTTCGCGATCTCCTTCGGCAGGATCCGGATCTCTGTGCCCGTTATCAAGCGTTGAAGCTGCATCTGGAAGCCACGAACCAGCGTGGCATCGGCGACTATCTCGCCTTGAAGGCGCCCTTCATCGACGCTGCCTTGGCGCTCGGGCAAGGTTGACGTCCGGCACCGATTGCGGACGCCCCGCCAACGGGGCACTATGCCGCCTCAAAACAACAGCGGGAGCGGCCCATGCTCGACGGCTCATGCCATTGCGGCAACGGAAAGTGGACATTGAAGGGCGATCCCGGCCCGATCACCGCCTGCAACTGCACGCTCTGCCACCGTTACGGCACGCTCTGGGCCTATGACTACGAAGGCGAGCGCATCGCGATCAGCGGCGATCTCAGCGCGTACACGCGGGCTGACGAGAAGGACCCGACGCTCGAAATCCTCTTCTGCCCGACCTGCGCCGGCGTCGTCGCCTGGCGCAGCCTCACGCTCGACCCACGGGGCCGCCGACGCATCGCCGTCAACGTCAGGCTGGCCGCGCTGGAGCAGGTCGCCCATCTCCCGATCGACCATTTCGACGGCTTCGACACGTTCGAGGACCTGGCGCCGGACGGCCGCTGCGTGCGCGACATGTGGGCGTAGCCAAGTCCAGCCGTGGATTGAAGCGCCCGATTTCGGGGGATGAAGGCGAAGAACAAGGCGCAATGTGATTTCTTCGGATGACAGGCAGAAGCGCGCTGCTTAGCCTGGCGTGCATGAGCGTAAACGATTGGACAGATACGGAAAATGACGCGATCGTCGCGTCCTATTTTTCCATGCTCAGCGCCGAGCTTTCTGGTCGCCCCTACAACAAGGCCCTGCAAAACCGCGTTCTGCAGGGCGCGCTTGGAAGAACTCGCGGTTCGATCGAATTCAAACATTGCAACATTTCGGCAGCCGCAAAGGGTTTTGGCCTTCCCATTCTCAGCGGTTATCAGCCGAGGTTCAATTTCCAGATGTCGTTGGCCGAAGCGATATCGCGATGGCTCGCCCGCCACCCGCAATGGGATAGCCTCCTTGGCGCTGATCTGGCGTCCGCCATGGCGGAGCCGCCCGCACTCTTTATTGGCGTCGCACCCACTCTGCACAATGCGCCACCACCCACCGAATTGACGCAAATGCAGGCCGTTGCCCGGCGTTTCGACGTGGCTGGACGAGACGAACGCAATCGCGCCCTTGGCCGCGCTGGAGAAGAGCGCGTCCTCCTTCATGAACGCATCCAGCTACGACAAAGTGGTCGCCAGGATTTGGCCCGCGAGGTTCGGTGGGTGGCGCAGGAAGACGGCGATGGCGCGGGTTATGACATCGCAAGCTTCACGCCGGACGGGCAGGTGCGCTTGATCGAGGTAAAGACCACCAACGGCTGGGAACGAACGCCATTCCATATCTCCCGCAACGAACTTGAGGTAGCCGAGAGACGACGCGAGGAATGGTGCCTGGTCCGCCTCTATGATTTCTCACGCCATCCACGGGCTTTCGAGTTACGCGCGCCTCTCGACGCGCATGTCTCCCTGATCGCAACCAGCTATCAGGCAAACTTCCACTGACGAAGCCTTAGCGCACCGGTTGGACAGATCAGCGATGGCTTCGCGGCCGGTCAGTGCGTCGCCAGCACCTTCGCTTCCACTGGCTGCTCGATACCTTTCAGAACGAGCAGCCGGGTGCCGGCGCCCGCCGTCAGCGTTGCCGCCTCGAAAGCCGTTTCCGGGGAGATCAGAATTTCCCCGGCCTCGGCCTGGGATTCGAGCCGGGACGCCAGGTTGACCGTGCCGCCGATCGCGGTGAAATCGCTGCGGAACGTCGAGAACTCGCCAATCTCGACCTCGCCTGTGTGAATGCCGACGCCCACTCCGAGCGGGCGTTCGCCGAGACCGTCGAGGTCGAGGCGGCCGAGCGCATCGGCGCAATGCCGCTGGATGTCGCGTGCGGCCCGGATCGCCGCCTGCGCATGGTCTTTCCGGATGATCGGAAAGTTGAAAATCGCCATCAGCCCGTCGCCCATCTGCTTGTTGACGATGCCGTCATGCGCCCAGATGGCTTCAGCGCAATGATCCTGAAACAGGCTGACGATCTGGCTCAAACGCACCCGCTCGATCCGCTCCGAAAGATGCGTGAACCCGCGGATGTCGGCAAACAGGATTGTGGCGCTTGCCGCAACGTGACTCTGCTTCTTCACGTAACGGAAGGAGCGCTCGCAGATCGTGCAGATGTTCGGGTTCATCTTGCTGCGGGTGATGCCGAAGGCGCGGAACGGCAGCGCCAGGGGCCCGCGGATCGGGATCGGCACATGCATCTGGTCCCAGCATCCCCGGCAGATGCGGGCATCGTGGCTGGCGGCAGGCTGAATGGAAGAGGCGTCTGTCATGGCTGCTCCGGCTCGCATGACCCGAGGGCGTCAGCGAAGCTTCGGACATTTGCCGCACTTTAGCAACGGCTGGATCAACGCCGGGGAACGTTCCGTGCCGTCCGGCCGTCACGCGGCAAACAGGTTCGCCGCCATGAAATCGACGAAGGCGCGCACCTTGGGCGACAGATAGCGATTGGTCGGCCAGAGCACGCGGAATGTGCCGGTTTCGCGAAGGTAATCCTCGAGTAGCGAGACCAGCTTGCCTTCCGCCAGTTCCGCCGAGACGGCAAAGGGCGGCAGGCAGGTGATGCCGAAGGCGCGCTCCGCAAGAAAGATCAGCGGGTCCAGCGTGCTTGCAACCGTGGTCACAGGCAGGTCGAGCTTCACCTCACGCCCGTCACGATGAAGCGGCCAGGGTTCGAGGCGGCCGGAATTGGCATAACGATGATGCAGGCAACGGTGCCCGAGCAGATCCTCCGGCACCTCCGGCCGGCCATGCTTGCCAAGATACTCCGGCGAAGCGACGATCCGGTGCCGGAAGGTCCCGAGCTTGCGGCTCATCAGGCGCGTATCCTTGACGTCGCCGGTGCGGATGACCGCGTCAAAACCCTCCTCGATCACGTCGACCAGCCGGTCGGTGAAATCGAGGTCGAGATTGATCAGCGGATAGGCGCGCATGAAGTCCGATATGGTCGGCATCAACAGCATGCCGGCGAGCGGCAGGCTGACGCGCAACTGCCCCCGCGGCGTGGCATGAGAGCGCGACAGTTGCGCCTGCGCGGTCTCGAACTCGGACTGGATGCGGCGGCAGGTGTCGAGAAAGAAGCTGCCGTCCTCGGTCAGCGCCATGCTTCTCGTCGACCGGTTGAACAGGCGCACGCCCATCTCGTCTTCAAGCCGTGCGATCGCCTTGCCGACGGCCGAGCCCGAAAGCCCGAGGCGATGGCCGGCGGCCACGAAGCTGCCGGCCTCTGCCACCTGAATGAAAATGCTGAGCGTTCCGAGCTTGTCCATCGCGCGCCGATTGCGGAATTATTTTCCGAAGTGATATGAATACGCGCTCGTTTATCCGCTATTTCTCGCCCGATATCCAGATGCCGTCGCGACCGATGCGCCGCGACGTTCAAATGGAGAGAAGCATGACAACGATCCCTACCCCCACATTCTCGGCATCCCCCGCTCCGACGACCTTCGTCGTCAACGTCATTCACGCCCATCCGGGCAAACAGGAAGAAGCCTTCGCCGTCATCCAGGACGTTGTGCATTACGTTGCCGAACGGAAGGAAGGTTTTCTCTGGAGCACGCTGTCGAAGAGCACGGACGGTGAGACCGTCGTCAATGTCGAGGCGATACAGGGCACCGGAAATGTCGACGAGTTCTTCTCCGATCCGGTGTTCGCGGAGAAGTTCCGCAAGCTGGACGAAGTCTCGCGCAGCGAGTTTCACATCTATACGGTCGGCGATCTCGTGCTGCCGAAGCGCTGAGCCGCGGCCTGATCGCGACGCCCTGCGCCTTCACGCGGAGACGCAGGGAGGCTTTCGCCTTTGTCATCCCGCCTTCTTCACCGGCGGGATGAGCCACGAGCCGTCGAGAATGGAAGGCGGGCTGTCATCCGGCCAATAGAGCCGCATCATCAGGATGAACTTATCCTTCGGAGCCGGCAACCAGTTGTTTTCCTTGTCCTTTCCGGGCGATTCATTCTGGATGTAGATCTCCGTCGATCCGTCGGCATTGGCCTTGGGGCTGACGCGGGCGCTGATCGAATAGCGGTTGAGCGGATTGTCGACGAAGAAATAGTTCTCGTCGTACATGGTGATTGACCAGAAGCCGCGCACCGGCGGCAATTGCCCCTTGGGGAAGGTGACGACGTATTTGTTGGACCCATGATAGGCGCGGGAAACCAGACCGTCCTTGGACTTCAGCGACGTCGGATAGATCGCATCCTGCGGACGATTGGCGCCAAGCCCGATCGCCGTGATCAGTGCCCGCTGCAGATAGTTGGTGCCGTAGATGCCGGTCTTGGTGGTAAAGCCCCAGCCGTTGATGTTCTGGATGTCACCATCGCTGAACTTGAAGTGCAGCATGATGCGATGGAACGCCATGACGGGGATGCGCGAGACGAAGGCGGCATCGAGCTTGCTCTTCTCGAAGTCCTGGCCCGGCACGATGCCGATTTCGGCAAATTTGGCGATCGCCTCGCCATCCGCCGCCGTCGGCGGATTGGTCTTCATCAACTCGCAAAGAAGCGTGAAATATTCGACCGCATCCATACGATTGACCTGCTCGCGCACCGACGTCTTCATGTCGATCGACGGATCGACCTTGCCGACCGGCGGCGTCCAGTCCTTGCCATAGGCGCTGAGCGGACAAAGCTTGCACTCGTCCTGAAGTGCATGCACCGCCGCATAGTCCTCCGGCGTGCCGTCGCAATAGATGCGCCCGAGGATCCAGACGATGCCGGTTGAGGATTTGTATTCGGTCACGCCGTCGGGAAGGCTTCCCTGCCAGCCCGGCCCGGTAATGGCGTAGGCCTGCGCCCCGCCGCCGGTCGTGCGCTTGCCCGGCACCTGAAACACCGTCGTCCAGCCGTCGAGCATCGGAAACAGGAAGAAGCGATCCTTCATGTCGGGGATCGACAGCACCCACGGTTCCTTACCGACGTCGACGAAGGCTGTCGTGTACAGCGTATCGGCATTCGGCGCGGTGACATCCTTGAAGGATGCGTTCGGATATTCACGCAGCTTGATGACGTGGCCCATCGGCCCCTTGCTGCCTTCGGGCTTGGCGACATTGGTCACCACCCGGCGGGTCATTTCCGTCGTCACCAGCGGATAGCCGTAGATATAGGCTTCCACCGCCAGCCAGAAATCATCGGCAGCCTCGACCGGATCGAAAAGCGGCGATTCCAGCGCGTTCGCAGGCAAGAACGATGCTGATGCAAGCAGGCCGGCGCCGCCCAAAGCGACGGCGCGACGGGTCATATCCATGTTTGCCTCCCCCTTTTTCTTTGGCGGCAGGAAGTTAGCATATACTAATAAGTACGACCAGACATTGTGTTCGGCCTGCCCTCGCGTAACCGCCCGAAGCGGGAGCATCGCCATTTTTCGATGGCCCCGGCCACACCAGCAAATCTGCAACACCGCGTCGGAGTTGTCAGGCGGCGCTTGACGCCCTTCCTGTGGCATCCTTAGATTTCACGAGCACCCTCGCCTGCCGTGGGTTGCGCGATCCGCAAGAAGCTCAAGTCTGGAGGCCCCGATGCGCCGAGTCCCTTCTCAAAAGAACCATTTCCGAAATTTTGAGAAGCTGATGGACTATGCGCACATTGAATCTGGGCATCCTCGCCCATGTGGATGCAGGAAAGACTAGCCTTACGGAACGACTGCTTTTTGACACCGGCGCGATCGACAAGCTCGGCAGCGTCGACAGCGGCAATACCCAGACCGACAGCCTGGAACTCGAGCGGCAGCGAGGCATCACCATCGCCGCCTCCGTCGTGTCGTTCAGGCTTGGCGATCTGGTCGTCAACCTCATCGACACTCCCGGGCATCCGGATTTCATCGCCGAGGTCGAGCGGGTGCTGCAATCGCTCGATGCGGCCGTCGTGGTCGTCTCGGCCGTGGAAGGCGTGCAGGCGCAGACCCGCGTGCTGGTGCGCGCCTTGCACCGCCTCGGCGTCCCCTTCCTGTTCTTCGTCAACAAGATCGATCGCCTCGGGGCGCGTCCCGCCGAAGTGGTCGAAGAGATCGCCAGCCAACTCTCGGTCCGCCCCGTCGTCATGTCGGGGGCGGTCGGGGCCGGCAGCCGGCAGGCGAGAACCGAGCCGATCGACTTTGCGCAGGAGCCGCATTTCTCGGCACTGTCAGAGGCGCTTGCCGCCAACGATGAGGCCTTGCTCGACGACTATGTGCTGGCGCCTCAGCGCCTGACCGTCGAGCGGTTGAAGAAGGCTTTGGCGACACAGCTTGCCGGCGGCCTTCTGCACCCGGTCTATTGCGGCATCGCCATGACCGGTGTCGGCGTGCCGGACCTGATCGCCGCCATCGACACGCTGTTGCCGGCGAAAGTGCCCGCCCCTGATGCGCCGGTCGAAGGCCGGATCTTCAAGATCGAGCGCGGCTGGGGCGGAGAAAAGCTCGCCTTCCTCAACCTGACCTCGGGTACCGTCGCCACGCGCGACTATCTCGCTTTGCCCGGCGGCGCGGCAAAGGTCACCAGCATCCAGCTCTTCGACCAGGGCCACCTGCAGAAGGTCGAGCAGGTGACAGCCGGCCGCATCGCCAAGATCGGCGGGCTTGCCCAAGCCCGCATCGGCGATTGGGTCGGCGTCGGCGGCAGTGCTGCCGGGGCGTTTCACTTCGCTCCGCCGACGCTCGAAACCCTGGTGCGCCCGGTGCGCCCGTCGGACAACACGGCGCTCTGGCTTGCGCTCCAGCAACTGGCCGAACAGGACCCTTTCATCAACCTGCGCACCAGCGACGATGCCAGCGAGATGTTCGTTTCGCTCTATGGCGAGGTGCAGAAGGAGGTGATCGAAGCGACCCTGTCGGCCGATTTCGGCCTCGCCGCGCAGTTCGAGGAAAGCACGGTCATCTGCGTCGAAAGGCCCGCCGGTACCGGCACCGGCATCGAGATCATCTTCCGCGAACCGAACCCGTTTCTCGCAACCGTCGGCCTCAGGATCGAACCGCGGCCGCCCGCAACTGGCAACAGTTTTGCCCTGGAGGTGGATGTCGGCCAGATGCCCGCGAGCTTTTACCGGGCGGTCGAAGAGGCTGTCGCCGAGACGCTGAAGGCGGGTGTCTTCGGCTGGCAGGTGATCGATTGCCACGTCGCCATGACGGCGGCGCGGCAGACATCGCCGGCGAGCACCGCCGTCGATTTTCGCCGGCTGACGCCGCTGGTGCTCGCCGAGGCACTGTCTTCGGCCAGCACGGTCGTCTGCGAGCCGATCGACAGCTTCCGCCTCGAAGCGCCCGCGTCCGTGCTGACGGCCATCCACACGCTGCTTGCGAAATCAGGCGCATCGACGACGGATGCGGTGATCGAGGGTGGCGTCGCCCGGCTCACGGGGACGATGGCATCGGCCAACGTCCAGGGCGTGCAGCGGCAGTTGCCGGGGCTTACCAGCGGCGCAGGCGTGCTTGAAAGCGCGTTCGATCATTACGCCCCGATCGCAGGCACACAACCCGCCCGGCCCCGGTTGGGCGCGAACCCGTTCGATCGGGCCGATTATCTGAGGAGCCTGCGATGACATAAGAACACCGCGCGTCTTTTCAGACGCGCGGTGCCTTTATTCTTTCCTGATGGTTATATCTGGCCGATCAGAAGGCCAGACGATTGCTGGACCAGACCGGGCCGAGGCGCTCTTCTTCCTTGAGCGTCGTCGAACCGTAGGAGAAGCGAAGGCCACCGAAGAGGGTGCTGGTGTCGCCGGAAACCGAGGCGCTCAGCCCCGAAAGCTCTTCGTTGGTGTATTTGTAGCCGGCAAAGAGCGTGACCGGGAAAGCGTCCAGCCGGTAGTTGGCCGTCAGCTTCACGCTGCGCAGGTCGTAATCCAGGTCGTTTTCGCTGATGCGATGCAGCGAGCCGTCGACGTCGAAGCGCAGGTTGTCGGTCGCGTAGATGCGGGCGCCGAGCGAGCCCATGTAATGATCGGCGTCGATGTCGTCGAAGTCTTCGACGCTCGCCTGGCCGTAGCCGAGCGCGCCGTGCAGCGTCCAGATATCGAGGAAGTAAGCCGCCTCGACACCACCCATGTAGTCGTTGAGGTCGACGCCGAGACCCGGGTCGAGCCGTGCGCCCTGCACGAAGACGCCGGCCGCAAACAGATCGTTGCGGTAGTAGCCGTGCAGCGCGCCGTCATAGCTGTTGGTGTCGATGTCCTCGAAGGAGGCGCGCGTGTAGCCGAGATCGACCTGCAGGTTGAAGCCGGCGCCAGCGTCGAAGTTCACCGCGCCGCGCAGGTCCCATGCATCCGCATCGATATCGCCGGGCGAGTCCACGGCAGCGCCATAGGACGTCTCGACATAGCCGACGATGCCGCCCGACGCCTGCTCCACCGGCACTTCATAGGCGTCCTGCGGCCCCACCAGCGGACCGTCGATATCGGCAGCCGCCGCAATCGAAACACTTGAAAGAAGAAAAATGACGAAACCGCTCGTCCTGACCATTGCCCCACTCCGGTTCAAACCCCGCAAATAAGGTAAACGAACACGGTTAATACAATCTCTACGGGAAGCAGATCAGACCTTCAGCCAACGTCGACACGATCCGGACATTGCGGCAGTTGTTCATCCCGCGGACGGCCTTCGTCCCACTCGCCGCGCAGCACCTTGTCACCGCGCAACACCAGCGGCGGCCCCTCATCCCGAGGTGAGGACTTACTCCTCATCCGCCCGGCGACGACTTGCCTATGATCCGGCCTGCCCGCCACCTTCCCCCCGCTTGGCGGGGTGAAGGACATGCGTGGCACTCACTCCCTCGGCGACAAGCGCCACAGTTTTATGCCGGTCCAGTTTACACCCCGGTCGAATTGGTCTGCCTGGGACCAAACGCCATTTGACGCTCGTTGCGACCGCGTTCGAAAACGCTGCGATCCGTACTCGTCCCCTCTCCCCGCCTGCGGGGAGAGGGTTAGGGTGAGGGGCAAGCAGGGTTGGCACTCGGGTTAAACCTGAGGAGATAGGCAAGGCCGCCTCAAGCTTCAGCAAAGAGCCCTTACTGGTTGGCGATCTTCTCGCGCAGTTGCTCGTCCCGGGCGGCGATCTCCGGCGTCACCAAGTCGCCGAAATCTTCCATCTCGAAGACCGGGCGGATTTCGATTTCGCTCGGACCCGGCATCGGGTTCGGGCAGCGCTTCACCCAGGCGATCGCCTCGGCCATGTCCTTGACGGTCCAGATCCAGAAGCCGGCGACGAGTTCCTTGGTCTCGGCGAAGGGACCGTCGATGACCATGCGGTCGGCACCGTCGAAGGCGACGCGAGCGCCGCGCGATGAGGGCTGCAGCCCCTCGCCCGCCTGCATGATGCCGGCATTGACCAGTTCCTCATTGTACTTGCCCATGGCTTCCAGCAGCTCGGTCGAGGGCATGTTGCCCGCTTCGCTGTCTTCGGTCGCCTTTACAAAAACCACTACGCGCATTGTCCATTCTCCTCTGTCACGCCAGTCCCGGTCCTCGTGACCTCAGGGGGTGCCGGCGTGGTGAAACCCAGATAGGTAGAGCAGGTTACGGGCGAAAGACCCGCGCGGATTTTTTTCCTATCCCGCTCCGGTGGAGGAAGCCAGATTGCCTCCCTGCCTAAATGACGAACGGGAAATCACGGTGCCGACAGCGGTGTCGAAATTTTCCCAAAAAAGATTGGCGCGGGGGAAGCGAAGAGAAAAATGCGCTGTTCGACGACACCATCGCCGCCGATCCGAATGTGTCCCATTGGCTCAAACCCCACCCCCTCCACCCTCATCCGGCGGTTGGGCACGAGGCCTACCGCACCCACCCTCATCTGGCGGCTTGGCACGAGGCCAGCCCAACCCACCCTCATCTCTGTGCCCGTCACAGAGATCCACCAGCCGTGCGTCGGCACGGCGGGAAATGCGGTTCCGGCCACGTGAACGTCCGGCCTTGTGGGAAAAGTCCCTCGCCCCGCCGACGCGACGCGGCTGGATTCCTGTGACAAGCACAGGAATGAGGGAGGCATTGTTGGCCCGGAATTGTTCATGCTTTCGCTGGCGGCTGGGCACGGGGCCAGCCCACCCACCCTCATCTCTGTGCTCGTCACAGAGATCCAGCAGCCGTGCGTCGGCACGGCGGGAAATGCGGTTCCGGCCACGTGAACGTCCGGCTTGGCGGGAAAAATCCCTCGCGCCGCGGACGCGGCGCGGCTGGATTCCTGTGACAAGCACAGGAATGAGGGAGGTAATGGTGGCGCCACCACAACCCATCGCCTCCCCGACCGTTTGGCACGAGGGGGGGTGCTGCCCAAAGCCCACGAAAAAGGGCCACGCCGCGCCGGCATGGCCCTCTGTTAACGCTGTGGTGTCTTGCCGAAAACCTCGGCCCCGCTCGCCTACTGCGCCTGCATGTGCAGGTCCGCCATCGCCTGCCGCAGATCGTCGATCGGGGTCTGGCCCGCCATCTTCTTGCCTTCCAGTTCCGGCGGCATCTTCCAGCCGGGGTCGATGCCTTCCATGTTGGGCAGCTCGTGGGCGATGCCCTTGTGGCAGTCGATGCAGGTGGCCTTGCCCGACAGCAGATAGCGGGTGTGGATCTCGGCCGCGCGCTGCGTCTGCTTCTGCAGGTCCATGGCGACGGAGGAATGGCAGTTGCGGCATTCCAGGCTGTCGTTGGCCTTCATGCGCGCCCATTCGTGCTGCGCCAGTTCCAGCCGCTTTTCGAGGAATTTCGAGCGGGTGTTGATCGTGCCGAAGATCTTGCCCCAGACCTCCTTCGAGGCCTGCATCTTGCGGGCGATCTTGTCGGTCCACTGGTGCGGCACGTGGCAGTCCGGACAGGTGGCGCGCACGCCCGAACGGTTGGAGAAGTGGATGGTACGCGTCAGCTCCTGGTAGACGTTGTCGTGCATCTCGTGACACGAGGTGCAGAACTTCTCGGTGTTGGTGAGTTCCAGCGCCGTATTGAAGGCGCCCCAGAACATGACGCCGCCGACGAAGCCGCCGAGCGTGAGGAAGCCGAGGCCGAGCGTCCCCGCCGGCGTCTTCATGATGCCCCAGGCCCAGAGGATGATTGTCCTGATCCAACCGATCATATCGTCACTCGCTTCCGGCCGGCTTGAAGCCCAGTTCGCTCATGTCCTTGAAATTGCTCGGCACCAGCGGGCTGGTGTCGGCCTGCGGCACGTGACAGGCGGTGCAGAAGTAGCGCCGCGGCGAAACGTCGGCGATCATCTGCCCGTCGCGCGTCATGTAGTGGGTGACGCTGATCATCGGCGCGCCCGAATCCTGGGTGAACTCACGCTTGTGACAGGACAGGCACCGGTTGGCATTGACCGAAAGCTCATAGCCCTCGATCGAATGCGGAATGACCGGCGGCTGGTCGGGATAGGCGCGCATCTTGCGCTTGTCGTCGACCACCCATTTCGGCAGCGGCGCCGCCGCCTCCGTCGCCATCTGCGGCGTCGGCCCTTCGAGCTGCGGCACCAGCTTTTCCGCCACTTGGGCGACGGCCGCCGTGGTGGCGAACACCATCAGCCCGGCTGCAAGGGCCATCCAGACCGGCCGTCGCCGGTCAACTCCAGCAGAGGTGCGAAGCGTTGCCGCGTCCACGAACGCCGCACGACAAAAAGACTGCACGGCCCGAGTGAGCCGCATCCACCCTAGAGGGTGACGGGAACGATCTTGACCGCGCATTTTTTGAAATCCGTCTGTTTGGAGATGGGATCGGTGGCGTCGAGGGTAACCTTGTTGATCAGCTGGCTGGCGTCGAACCAGGGTACGAAGACGACGCCGGGCGGCATGCGGTTGCGGCCGCGGATGTCGACGCGCGAGCGGATTTCGCCGCGCCGCGAGACGATGCGCACTTCCATGCCCTGGTTGATGCCGCGCTTGCGCGCATCCTCCGCGTTCATGAACACGCGCGCGCCCGGAAACGCCTTGTAGAGTTCCGGCACCCGCATGGTCATCGAGCCCGAGTGCCAGTGTTCCAGCACGCGCCCGGTCACCAGCCAGGTATCGTATTCGTCGTCGGGAGATTCGGCCGGCGGCTCGTAGGGCACAGCAAGGATGATCGCCTTGCCATCCTTGTTGCCATAGAACTTCACGCCCTCGCCCGGCTTCACATAGGGGTCGAAGCCCTCGCGGTAACGCCAGCGCGTCTCCTGGCCGTTGACGACAGGCCAGCGCAGGCCACGCACCTCGTGATAGGTGTCGTAGGGCGCCAGGTCGTGGCCATGGCCGCGGCCGAAAGTGGCATATTCCTCGAACAGCCCCTTCTGGATGTAGAAGCCGAAGTCCTTGGCTTCGTTGTTGTCGTATTCGGCACTGACGTCGGTGATCGGGAAACGGTCGACTTCGCCGTTCTTGAACAGAACCTCAAACAGCGTCTTGCCGCGATATTCGGGGCTGGCGTCGAGGATTTCCTTCGGCCACACCTCGTCGGTGGTGAAGCGCTTGGAGAACTCCACCATCTGCCAGAGGTCCGAGCGCGCCTCGCCGCGCGCCTGCACCAGCTGGTGCCAGACATGGGTTCGCCGCTCGGCATTGCCGTAGGCCCCTTCCTTCTCCACCCACATGGCGGCGGGCAGGATCAGGTCGGCGCTCATCGCGGTGATCGTCGGATAGGCGTCGGAAACGACGATGAAATTGTCCGGGTTGCGATAGCCCTGCCAGGTCTCGTTGGCGGTGTTCGGGCCTGCCTGGACGTTGTTGTTGACCTGCACCCAGTAGAAATTGAGCTTGCCGTCCTTCAGCATCCGGTCCTGCTGCACGGCGTGATAGCCGGGCTTTTCCGGGATGATGCCGTGGGGAATGCGCCAGATTTCTTCGGCGTGTTTGCGATGCTCGGGGTTGGTCACCACCATGTCGGCTGGCAGGCGATGGGCGAAGGTGCCGACCTCGCGCGCCGTGCCGCAGGCGGACGGCTGGCCGGTCAGCGAGAACGGGCTGTTGCCGGGCTCGGAGATCTTGCCGGTCAGAAGGTGCAGGTTATAGACCATCTGGTTGGCCCACACACCACGCACATGCTGGTTGAAGCCCATGGTCCAGAGCGACATCACCTTGCGGCTCGGGTCAGCGTAAAGTTCGGCCAGCTGCTCCAGGAACTCCGGATCGACGCCGGTCATCTCGGCGGTCTTCTTCAGCGTGTATTCGGAAACGAATTCCTTGAACGCCTCGAAATCCATCGGCTCGGTCTTGCCCGGATCCTTGGAGTTGGCGGCATTGACCTCGACCGGATTGTCGGGTCGCAGGCCATAGCCGATGTCGGTGACCCCGCGCGCAAACTTCGTGTGCTTGTTGACGAAGTCCTCGTTGACCTTGCCCGTCGTGATGATGTGGTTGGCGATATAGTTGAGAATGACGAGGTCGGTGCCCGGCTTGAAGACGATCGGGATATCGGCCAGGTCCATGCTGCGATGGGTGAAGGTCGAAAGCACCGCGACGCGCACATGCGGCTGGCCGAGACGCCGGTCGGCGACGCGGGTCCACAGGATCGGGTGCATCTCCGCCATGTTCGAGCCCCAGAGCACGAAGGCATCGGCGTTCTCGAAGTCGTCGTAGCAGCCCATCGGCTCGTCCATGCCGAAAGTGCGCATGAAGGCGACGGCGGCCGACGCCATGCAGTGGCGGGCATTGGGGTCGAGATTGTTGGAGCGGAAGCCCGCCCGCATCAGCTTGGTCGCCGCATAGCCCTCGAAGATCGTCCATTGGCCGGAGCCGAACATGCCGACGGCCGTCGGGCCTTTCTCCTTCAGCACCTTCTTTGCCTGCTCGGCCATGACGTTGAAGGCCTCGTCCCAGCTGACGGGCTCGAACTCGCCGTCCTTGGCGTAGGCGCCGCCGCGCTTCCTCAGGAGCGGTGTCGTCAGGCGGTCGTTGCCGTACATGATCTTGGAGAGGAAATAGCCCTTGATGCAGTTGAGGCCGCGGTTGACCTCGGCCTGCATGTCGCCGTGGGTGGCGACAACCTGGCCTTCCTTCACGCCAACCATGACGCCGCAGCCCGTGCCGCAGAAGCGACAGGGCGCCTTCGACCACTTGATCTCCAGCGCGTTGACGCCACCCGGCACCGGCTGCGCGGCGGCAGGCAGCGCAATGCCGGCCGTGGCGGCGGCGATGCCGGCCGCATGGGCCTTCAGAATGTCACGCCGCGTCAATTCTCCGCTCATGGCTCCTGCCCTTCCTCTTCCATTTCCACATGCTCGAAAACCATGTTGGCCGAGATCACCCCGTCGAGCAGCGAGATCTGCGTCAGCCGTTCGCCGAGCGCGCCCGTGCTTCTGCCTTCGATGACGACGACGATCTTGCCGCCGCCATGGCCATGGATTTCGACGTTTTCCATGTCCGCGAGCGTCGCCAGGATCGCTTCGGTGCTCTGCGGCATCGTGGCGACCACGGCGCTCGAAATGTGATAGGGCGTACCCGCCTTTGCCGTTGCGGCCTCAGACATGAGCCACCTCCAATTCCAATGCCTTCACCGCAATCGCACTCACCGGGCAGCCGCTGATACAGGCGCCGCAGCCGGTGCATTTCGCCTCGTTGATCTCAGGCAGGAACGGCCCGCCGATGCGCGGGCGAAAACGGATCGCCTGCTCCGGACAGCTTTCGCCGCAGGACTGGCAGGCAACGTAACGGCGCGCGAGACAGCTGTCGGAAACAGCGGCGACATGCGGAAAACGCCGCACGTCCGTCGCCTCGAACACAGGCTCCGGACAGGCTTGCGCGCAGGCGCCACAGAAGGTGCATTCGCCGCCCGAAAAGTCGACGAAGGGAAGACCGTCCGAAAGACGGATTATGGCGGTGGGACATCGTTCCACGCAGGCGCCGCAACCGGTGCAAGAGGCAAGGCTGAGCTCCGAAACACCCGGCGGACGGATGCGGACCGGCTTTGCGGCAGCGCGGCCGGTAAAAAGTTCACGGCGTGAAAGAGGTTCGACCTTCATGGCTCGCCCTCAATGCCCGGGCGGGCCCGGCGGGCCGAAGATGATTTGCAGCATCCAGACGAGGAAACCATAGCCGCCGACGATGCCGACGGCGACGATCGGCCAGATGCCGAAGGCGAGCACGAAGAAGGTGATCAGCTCCGCGCGTCGCGAGCGCGGCGGCTTTTCGATCGGCTGTGCCTGAACGACTTCCGGCATTCCTGCGTCCCCCAACACAATCCAAGGTAAGATGCGCCACCGGAAATAAAAATCAATCCCGTGACCGGCCGATGACAGATTTTCACCGGACCCCAGAGTAAATGCGAAACAGAAGGGGTCATTGATCTGTGTCAAATTGGCAGGAAACAGGCGCCGGTTTCGCCAGAAATTCTCAAGCGCCGGTTCAGCGTAACTTGCGGAGGCCAATCAGCTTTTATGCAGACCGATATATTTATAGGAATATATCGCCTCTCGCCCGATCACCGAGGCCTGCCGGATCCTGCGAATTGAACGGCTATCTTGCCCGCGGCGAAGGCAACCGGCCCCGGCGGCAGGACAAGAGACGCGCGCCCTTGCAACCCTGGGCTTTGCAGCCTACTTCTTGGCGCATGACACAGCTCATCGAAATCGGAACCGCGCGCGTCCTGCACTGCGCTGACAATGGCCCCCTGCTTGCAGCCCCGGGCGACGCCAATGATTTCCTGGGCGACGGCTGGGCGCATGAGGCCGACTTGCTGGCGGTCCCGGTGGAGCGGCTGGGCCCCGATTTTCTCGATCTTTCGACGCGCGTCGCCGGCGAAGTGTTCCAGAAGTTCGTCAACTACCGCATGCGGCTCGCCATCGTCGGCGATATCAGCGCCCGGCTCGAAGCCAGCAAGGCGCTGACCGATTTCGTGCGCGAGACGAACAAGGGCACATCCATCTGGTTCGTGCCGGATTTCGAAACGCTTCGCGCCCGGCTGGAACGTTTGCCGACGGCCTGAACGCGGTAAGGTCTGGCGACCAGCCCAGATCGATGGGAGGCCACGACGATGAAGCCAGCCGCGACGAACACCGGAAATCGCCCGGCGGTCACGCTGGCGACCGATCGTCTCCTCCTGCGCCCGACGACGCCGGCCGACGCGCAGCGCGCCTTCGAGATCCAGTCGGACTGGGATGTCACACGCATGCTGCGCATGGCGCAGTTCCCGCCCGATCTCGACGACATGACCGGCTGGTTCGGCGAGCACCCGCAGGAGTGGATCGCCGGCACGGCCTTTCGATTTGCCATCGAACGCAACGGCCGCATGATCGGCCTGGTCGATCTTGACGGGATCGACGGCGAGCAAGGCGAACTCGGCTACTGGCTGGAAAAGCCGAGCTGGGGCCAGGGCTACGCCTTCGAGGCGGCAAAAGCGGTGGTGGCCTTCGCCTTCGAGCAGCTCGGGCTCGCGAGGCTGAAAACAGGCCACGCGGCCGACAATCCCGCCTCCGGCAAGGTGCTGCTCAAGCTCGGCTTTCGCCCGCAGCAGGCCATGCGGAAGGCCTCCCGCTCAAGGGGCGAAGAGATCCTGCACCAGAGCTACAGCCTCACCTCGCACGCGTGGCGCAACCTGCCGGGTGCCGATCGCTGAGCGACGCCGTGCCGATCCCGCCCAGCCGGCGGGTTCACCCCTCTCCCGCAGGCTGCGCGGCGACGGCCTGTTGTGCGCGCACTCCGCGTAGCGCCCTGCCCGCAATGGCGATCGCCAGCGCAGCCACAGTCAACAGCCCGGCGACTGCAAAGGTTACCTGCATGCCCCAGGCGACCGCCGCCGGCGCGGCCCCGGCCATGTCGCTTGCCGCAACCGCTGCGGCGAAGACCGCGCCCATGACCGACGCGCCGGTGACGAGGCCGAGATTGCGCGAAAGGTTGAGCAGGCCGGACACGACGCCGCGCCGGTCGGCGCTGACATCCGCCATGACCGCCGTGTTGTTGGCCGCCTGGAACAGCTGGTAGCCGGGCGTCAGAAGCGCGATCGCCGCGACATAGCCGGCAACGCCAAAGAACCCCGGCAGCAACACGAGCGCCGCGCAGCCCGCAACCATCGCCGCCAGCCCGACCGTGACCACCGAGCCCGCGCCCAGGCGATCGACGATGCGGCCGGCAACAACGCCCCCGAAGGCCGAGATGACCGGCCCGACCGAGAGGACGAGCCCGACCATCGCCGCATCGAGGCCGAGCCCGCGCGACAGATAGAACGGCCCGACCACCAGCGTTGCCATCATCACGGTCGAGACCAGCGCATTGGTCGAGAGCCCGCGGCTCAAGGCCGGATCGCGCAACATCACCGGCCGGATCAGCGGTGAGGTTACCCTGGCCTCGACCAGCAGGAACAGCGCAAGCCCCACGGCAGCGACAGAAAGCAGCGCGACGTTGAACGTCCCGAAGCTGCCCCGCCCCACCGTCATCGCCAGCGCATAGGCGCCGAGCGAAAGCGCGAGCAGCAAGGTGCCGGCGACATCGAAGCGTGGGCGCTCCCTGTCCTCGAGGTTTCGGTCTGCGGGCAGATACCGATGGGCAAGCACGAGCGCCACGAGCCCCAGCGGCACGTTGACGAGGAAGATCGCCCGCCAACCGGGGCCGGCGAGCAGCGCACCGCCAAGCGATGGCCCGAGCGCCGTGCCGATGGCCGACATTGTGCCGAGCAGTCCCATGGCGCTGCCGGTCCTTTCCTTCGCCACCGCCTCGCCGACAAAGGCCATGGTCAGCGCCATCATGATCGCAGCGCCGATGCCCTGCACGGCCCGCGCGGCGACCAGCAGCGCGAAGCCCGGCGTCAGGCCGCAAAGCGCCGAGGCTGCGGTAAAAAGCGCGATGCCGGCAACAAGCAGCCGCCGCCTGCCGACGATATCGCCGAGCCGCCCGACGCTGACGATCAGCGTGGTGATGGCAAGCAGATAGGCAAGCACCACCCATTGCACCGCCTGGAACGAGACGTCGAGAACGTCCGCCAGCGCCGGCAGCGCGACATTGGCGCTGCTGGTGCCAAGAGACGAGAGCAGCATCGACAGCGACAGGCTGGCGATCACCCAGCGAACCGGCGCGCCGCAAGCCTTGGCAGGCCCGATAGCGCTCATCGGCCACCTCCCGCGAGCGATGCCTTACGATGCCCATTTGCAGCGCGGGAAATCGCGGAAAAACAAGGCGATAGCGCGCCTTCATGAATCAAAACATGCGGCAACGACGTCCGGTCAGACGGGAAAATCGGGGCGGGCATTAGCGGGCATGGCATCAACGGAAAACCCTCCAAGGTCGGTTCTCCGAAAAACTAGACCTCAGCCTCATATGGCGGAAGGCGCAGCATTTGCACTTCATTCGTGCGCTTGACGCCACATCTCACGAGAACTCATGCTATGAAGGGCAATGACCAGACCGGATCTCAACCTGCTCGTGACCCTCGACGTGCTACTTGCGGAAGGCAGCGTCGCCCGTGCCGCCAGGCGCCTGCGGCTCAGCCCCTCGGCCATGAGCCGGGCGCTGGCCCGGCTGCGCGAGGCGACCGGCGACCCGCTGCTGGTGCGCGCCGGCCGTGGCCTTGTTCCGACCCCAAGGGCGCTGGAACTGCGCGCTCTCACCGGACCCATCGTCGAAGCGGCCGAAGCCTGCCTTCGCCCGGCCGAGAGCCTGGACCTGAAGACGCTCACGCGCACCTTCACCCTCAGGAACCGCGAGGGTTTCGTCGAAAACTTCGGCGCGGCGCTGATTGCCCGTGTCGCGCGCGAGGCACCCGGCGTGCGCCTGCGTTTCGTGCAGAAGCTCGACCGGGAAAGCAGTCCGCTTCGCGAAGGCGGCGTCGACCTCGAAACCGGCGTTGTCGGTGAGAACACGGGCCCGGAGCTTCGCGCCCAGGCCCTCTTTCATGATCGTTTCGTCGGCGTGGTTCGCCCGGGGCACTCCTTGACCACAGGCGAAATCACGTCGGCCCGCTACGCTGAAGCCCGCCACATCCACGTCTCGCGCCGTGGCAACGACACCGGCCCGATCGACGACGCGCTTGAGGCAGCCGGTTTCAGCCGTCCGATCGCCGCCTCCGTCGGCAGCTTCTCCGAGGCCCTGGCGCTCGTGCGCGCCACCGACCTCGTCGCCAGCGTGCCTGAGCGCTACACGGGGACGCTGCGCCAGGATCTCGTCACCTTTGCCCTGCCCGTCGCCCTCCCCGAAATCACCATCTCGCTGCTCTGGCACCCCCGCCTGGATGCCGATCCGGCGCACCGCTGGCTGCGGACCTGCGTGCGGGAGGTGTGCGCCGTGTGACGCGGCGCGCGACAAGAGGCTGGGCCCCGGGCGCTCGGCGATGCGCCCCCAAGGAGCTACGGTTGCCTGCAACAGGCCATCGGGGTATCAGCCAAACCCTGGCCGCAAATGCGCCGCCTCGTCCGCGCAAGCCAAACCCGCACAGGAGAACGCGATGTTCGACCACGTCAAATTCGGTGTCAGCGACTATGCGGCCAGCGAGGCCTTCTACCTGAAGGCGCTCGAACCGCTCGGTGTCGAGGTCGTTGCCCGCTACACGCCCGGCATCGAGATCAGCTCGGACGGCAAGTCCTCCCTCTGCCTGTACCCGACCGAGGAAAGGCCGGCGCATCTTCACCTCGCCTTCATGGCCAGGACCCGTGCGCAGGTCGACGCCTTCTACCACGCAGCCCTTGCGGCGGGCGGCAAGGACAACGGCGCGCCGGGCCTGCGCCCGCGCTACCACGCCAACTATTACGCCGCCTTCGTCTTCGATCCGGATGGCCACAACATCGAGGCCGTCTGCCACGAGGCCGAGGCCTGATCCGACCGGGATCACCGCAAGGCCTCGCCATCTATGCCCGGCAAACAAACTGCGCCGTGATGGCGGCAGGCTGTAGATCGTCTGGCGTTGCTGCCCCCGCCTGAGCGCGGTCGCCTCGACGCTCAAAACCAATAGCGTCTCATTCGCGCCAGGAATTCGACCGTCGTGACAGGAAAGCCTGAGGCGCTGCCGATGACGGAATCGATGCCGCAACGGGGACAGATCGCCGTTGTGCCATCGTCGACCCATTCATTGATCTCGGCCGCCGGAAAGATCTCGCAACAATAGAAGCATCCGCAGGACGGGCTCGCTTCGATTTCCGCTCGATGGTTGGCGCTATGCCTGTGCGCTCGAATGATGATTTCGTCCATCCGCCATCATTGGCGCGCGCATGACGGGTTGTCCAGCGAGCGCGACGCAACGCTCGCCTCCATCGCTCATGCGCCTTTCGAGACGGAATTCCGGGCCACCGCCGGCGCTTGCTCGTACCAGTCCC
The DNA here is from genome assembly GCF_050434285.1 of Ensifer sp. KUDG1. Taxonomy (NCBI): domain Bacteria; kingdom Pseudomonadati; phylum Pseudomonadota; class Alphaproteobacteria; order Hyphomicrobiales; family Rhizobiaceae; genus Ensifer; species Ensifer sp. KUDG1. The sequence continues at coordinate 368,048 of NZ_JBNDIG010000002.1, read as the reverse complement.
TGGACCTGTTCACGATCCAGACGACCGACAGCATCACCGGCACCTCGATCAGCACGCCGACGACGGTGGCAAGCGCCGCCCCCGACTGGAAGCCGAACAGGCTGATGGCGGCGGCAACGGCGAGCTCGAAGAAGTTCGATGCACCGATCAGTGCCGAGGGACCGGCCACGCAGTGTTTCTCGCCCGAGATCCGATTGAGCAGATAGGCAAGCCCGGAGTTGAGGTAGACCTGGATGAGGATCGGCACGGCGAGCAGGCCTATGACTGCCGGCTGGGCGATGATCTGCTCGCCCTGGAAGCCGAAGAGCAGCACCAGCGTCGCCAGCAACGAGGCAAGCGAGACTGGCTGAAGCTTCGCCAGAAAGCGGTCGAGCGCCGAGGACGGCCCTCTGGCGACAAGGCGCGCGCGAAGCGCCTGCGCAATGATGACGGGGATGACGATATAGAGCCCCACCGAGAGCATCAGGGTGGCCCAGGGTACCGATATCGCCGACAAGCCCAGCAGCAGCCCGACGATCGGCGCAAAGGCGACGATCATGATCGCATCGTTGAGCGCGACCTGCGACAGGGTGAACAGCGGCTCCCCTTTCGTCAGGTTCGACCAGACGAAAACCATCGCCGTGCAGGGCGCGGCGGCCAGGATGATCAGGCCGGCCATATAGCTTTCGATCTGGTCTGCCGGCAGCAGCGGGCGGAAGAGCCAGCCGATGAACAACCAGGCCAGCAGCGCCATCGAGAAGGGTTTGATCGCCCAGTTGATGAAGAGCGTCACGCCGATGCCGCGCCAGTGGCGCCCCACCTGGGAAAGGGCTCGAAAGTCGATCTTCATCAGCATCGGGATGATCATCAACCAGATGAGGATCGCGACAGGAATATTGACCTTGGCGATCTCGGCCGCACCGATGGCCTGGAACACACCCGGCAGGAGATGGCCAAGCGCGATGCCGACAACGATGCACAGAGCGACCCAAAGGGTCAGATAGCGCTCGAAGGCCGGCATCAGGACGCGCTCCGCCCGGTCGCGCCTTCCATGCTGCCGATCTCGCGAAGATGACGCTCCAGCGCCATGCGGTCGATCGAAGCCATCGGCAGGTTGATGAAAGCCGTAATCCGGTTCTTCAGGAATCTTGCAGCCTGGGCGAACGCTTTCTGAATGTCCGCGTCGCTGCCCTCGACCGCGGCTGGATCCTCGATTCCCCAATGCGCCGTCATCGGATGGCCGATCCACACAGGGCAGGCTTCCCCAGCGGCGCTGTCGCAGACCGTGAAAATGAAATCCATCTGCGGTGCCTCGGCTCCGGAAAACACCTCCCAGCTCTTCGACGACAAGCCGTCCGTCGCATAGCCGAGAGCATCAAGCTCACGGATGGCATAGGGGTTCACCTGCCCCTTGGGCTGGCTGCCCGCCGAAAAGGCGCGGAAGCGGCCCTTTCCCTCCCGGTTGAGGATGGCTTCGCCGAGAATGGAGCGAGCGGAATTGCCCGTGCACAGGAAGAGCACGTTGTAGATACGGTCAGCCATGGGTTCAGGGCCTTCAGTTCGAGGGGAGAACGAGCTGCATCAAGGTTGCTGACGCGGGACAGAGGGAGGACGCCTGCCGGGTCTTGAGGATCTCCGCCGGGGCCTGTGCGCGTTCGATACGCTTGAAGCCGAGACGCTCGAAGAACGGCACGGCCGTTTCTGTGAACAGAAACACCGACCGCATGGCGAACCGGTAGTCGTGCCCGAACATGAGAGGCGGCAGCCGACTCCCGATGCCGCGTCCGCGATGCTCCGGCAGGACGGTGACGGAGCGCAGCAACGCATGCTGGCCGCACTGCTCCATGCCGCCGTATCCGACGACCTCGCCGTCAAGGCTGAAGGCAAAGAACTGGCGCCCCTCCTCTTCAAGATCATCGATCGGGAGACTCGCCTCCGCGAGGGCATTGCGAAGCCCCGGATCGCTGCCGGGAATGGGTCGCATGTCGAGTTCCATCATTCCTTGCTCCCTGAAGGCGCACAGCATGACGCCACTGCGGCCGCTGGCGCACAGATTTCCGGATTCCCGCCGCAGCAGTCTTCCATCAGGAAGCGGATCAGACCGCCCAGAGCGTCATAATCGGCGCGATAGATGATCGACCGGGATTCGCGCTGCTGGGCGATCAGGCCCGCGCGCTCCAGTTCCTTCAGATGGAAGGAAATGTTCGAGGGCGAGACCTCCACCTTTTCCGCAAGCGCACCCGCCGCCATGCCGTCGCTCCCGGCAACGACAAGCAGGCGGACGATCTGAAGGCGGGTCTCCTGAGAAAGTGCCCCGAAGGCTGCCAGGGCTTGACGCTCATCCATATTTCAATAATCCTTGAATCGTTGAAATGAGGAATAACCCAGATGACTGTTCTCGACAAGCCCGAAATCGGCGACCGCGACCTCAACCTTGCCGACCTGCTCGGCGCGCTCAAGCCGGCCGGCGATCTGCCGCTGGTGTTTCACTACGACGGCAATACAGTGCGCTCCGGCTATCACGTCACCGAGGTCAAGGCCGGCCAGTTCTCAGGCCTCGATTGCGGCGCCAACCCCGAAGCCTGGTCCGAGATCTTCGTACAGCTCTGGGACGTCGAGGAAGCCGGCCGGACGCACCTTTCCGCCGGCAAGTTCGCGGCCATCGTCCGCAAGGTTTCCGACCACGTGCAGCTCGACCAAAGCGCGCGCCTCACCTTCGAAGTCAGCGACGGCGTGCGCCCGATGGCGCTCTATTGCGCCGGAGCGCCTGTGCTGAAGGATGGCAGCATGCACGTTTCCCTGGAGCCGCGACCGGCAAGCTGCAAGCCGCGCGACCGCTGGCTGGCCGAGACGGCATCGGCTCAGGCCTGCTGCGGCCCTGGGGAAGCGCCAAGCGGCGGCTGCTGCGGGTGACAGGCAACGGCCGCGACGGATCGCGGCCATCCCCACCCGAACTACTTCCGGAGTTCGATCACCAGCGGATAGCCCTCGTCGTCCCAGTCCTGAAATCCGCCGGCGAAATAGTAGACGCGGGTGTAGCCCCAGGCGATCGCCTTGGCCGACGCATAGGCGGCATGGGTGCAGTTCCTCCCGTGACAATAAAAGGCGACCTCGTCCTCCTTTCCCGCCACTTTGGCAAGGCTTTCCCTCGATAGGCCCGTGACGAGCGACAGGTTGACGGCCCCCGGGAGATGGCCGTTGTCATAGTTGGGCGGGGCCCGCACATCGATGAAGAGCACGCCGCGCGCAAGCAGCGCCCTTGCCTCCGTCACATCGACCTTTATCGTTCGCTCGACGCTGAGCTCGCCCTTCGTCAGCGTCATGAACTTCGCATAGTCGGCAAGTGCCAGGTCCGTGCCGGCCCCCTCTGGCAATCCGGCCTTGCGCAACCCTTCCTGCAGGCGCGCAATGTAGGGCCTGTGATAGCTGAAGGCGCTGCCATACCATTCATAGGCGCTTTCCTGGACGGTGAGCGGATCGCCCAGGTTGGACGCAGCCCGCCTGTTGTATTGGTCGACCAGCGCCGCAATGCCGCCCGTGCGTCCGAGATGCCCGTAGCTCGCGATCAAGGTGGCATAGTCCGCCAGAAGGGCAGACTTCGTTTCGATCATGGGTTCAAACGTGTCGGCGGCCTCCCGGTATTTGCCCTGGGAAAAGAGCGACACCGCCAGCATGCGCAGCGTCGCCCGCGCGGGATGGGGATCGAACCGCATCGCCTGGCGCACCTCCTGTTCCGCCTCCGCGGCGCGTCCCGTCGCGTTGAGGATCCGCGCCATGCCGACATGGTTTTCGGGATCGTTGGGCGCCAGCTTCACCGCCCGGCCGATGGCGGCGAACGCTTCGTCGTAGCGCCCCTGCTGCGCCAGCACCTGCGCCGAGATCGCATGGGCAAGCGGTGTCGGCCTCTCCATGGCCTTGGCAAGATTCCTGATCAGGTTCCTGGACGCCGCTTCCCGCCGGGAATAATCAAAGGACAGGATGCTCGCCCGCCAGTTTGCCGCCGCCAGCGACGCGTAGGCGCGGCTATAGTCCGGATCGAGCACGATCGCCTTCTGGAAGAACGTGGAGGCCGCAACCGTTTCGGCCTCGGTGTCGCGGCGCAGATGCTCCGAGCCGCGCAGCAAGGTGTCGTAGGCCTGCGGGTTCGTCGTTTCCGGCACCGCTGCCACGCTCTTTTCGGCACTCGTCAGCTTCACGGATAGCGTCGAGACGATCTGGCCGATCACCCTGTCCTGCAGGCCGAAAACGCCGCTCATTTCGCCGTCGTAGCGCTCGGCCCACAGATGGTGCCCGTCGATCGCGTCGATCAGCTGGGCATTGACCCGGACATGGTTTCCCTCCCGACGCACGCTGCCCTCGAGGATGTAGTGAACGCCCAGCTCCTCGGCCACCTGCTGCACCTTGGTCGGCTTGCCCTTGTAGGTGAAGGTCGAATTGCGCGCGATCACGAAGATGCCCGACAGCTTCGAGAGCTCGGTGATCAGGTCGTCGGTCATTCCGTCGGCGAAGTAATTCTGCGCCGCATCGGCGCTGAGGTTCTCGAAGGGCAGGACCGCGATCGACGGTGTTTCCGGCAATGAAAGGGCCTGCTGCCCAACGGGTGCGGTATCGGCACGCTCACGCTCCAGAACGATCCATGTCACGGCAAGTCCGAGCAAGACAGGGGCGGCCAAGGCGGCTACCAGCCCCCAGCCAGGCATACGCTGGCGGTGGAGGCGGCGCGGCCGGGCATTTCCCTGAAACTCCACCCGGTAGACGCGCACGGGCCGCTGGATGTTCTTCACGTGCTGTTCGCCGATAAACTCCAGCGGCAATTCGAACTTGCCCTGCAAATGGTCGAAAGCAGTACCCGATACGAACAAGCCTCCCGGCTCGCACATCTGCTCCAGCCGGGCGGCAACATTGACGCCGTCGCCGAGCAGGTCCTCCCCTTCGACGACGACATCGCCAAGATTGATACCCATGCGCAGCAAAAGCCGATGCTCGGCAGGCACGTCCGCCTGACGGGCGGCGAGCTTGCTCTGCGACGCGACCGCACATGAGACGGCGTCGACCACGGAGCCGAATTCCACGATCGCACCGTCGCCCATGAGCTTGACGATGCGCCCGTGATAATCGTTCAGAAGCGGATCGAAAATTTCGGATCGCCACGTCTTGATGGCGGCCAGCGTGCTCGCCTCGTCGGCTTCGATCAATCGCGAATAGCCAACGATGTCGACGGCAAGAATGGCGACGAGCCGACGTTCTGCGCGAACTGCTTCCATGACCACCTCTCCCGAAGGTGTCGAAGTCCTCGCTGCTGCCTGTTGCCTTGTTTTACCGCGCGCGAACGGCCGTCATCCCGCCCCCGCCTTCTTGAGCCCCTCGCGCAGGTGCTCGGTGTCCGCCTCCTGCGCATAATGCATCGTTGCCAGAAACGCCTCGACGTCAAACGATGGACACAGCGCCCGGACCTTGGCGATATGCGCGCCTGCCGCGATCGCATCGCCGCGCCAGCCGTGGCAGGCGGCGACGAAGGCGTGCTGGGTTTCGTCCATCGAGGAGAGATGCATGAAGGCCTCGATCGCCTCGCCATATCGGCGGGCGGCGAAATGGGCCTTGCCGAGGTGGCTCCAGAAGCGTTCCGGGTGGTGCGGGTTGAGGCGCATCGCCTTCAGGATCCATTCCGCCCCCTCCTCCGGCCGGCCGAGCCAGGTGAGCAACTCGCCCTGCTGCACCACGACGAGGTCGTAATTGGGGTTGAGGAACAGCGCCCGCTCCTGGTGATAGCGCGCCGTCGTCAGCGCGTTGGTGTTGACGTTGACGGCGGCAAGGATGCGATGCACATCGGCGTCGTTGTCGTCGAGCGCAAGCGCCCGTTCGAGCTCGGCATTGACCTCGGCCCAGGTCGCCTCCTTGTCCGCACACCAGCCATAGACCCAGGATTGCCCGAGGATGCAGGCGCGCCAGGCGTGGGCGTGGGCATAGCCGGGGTCGAGCGAAACGGCCCGGTCGATCAGCGCCTGCGCCTGCCTGTTGTCCTCGGCGCTGCTGCGGTGGTGCAGCACCTTGGCGGCAAGCGCGCATTCGTAAGCCGCCATGTTGGCCGGCTTGGTGCGCGAAAGCTGGTCGCGCTGGGCGGCCTCCAGCCGTCCGGGCACGGTCGCGGCGATCGCCGCCGTCACCTCGTCCTGAATGGCGAAGATGTCGTCCAGCTGCCGGTCGTATTTGTCGGCCCAGATATGCGCGTCGTTGACCGCGTCGATGAGCTGCACGGTGACGCGCACCCGCTCGCCGATCTTGCGCACGCTGCCTTCCACCAGATATTGCGCCCCGAGGCTGGCGGCCACCTCGCGCACGTTTACCGACTGGTTCTTGTAGACGAAGGAGGAGTTGCGCGAGATCACGAAGAGCTCATGCCGTCGCGAAAGCTCGGTGATGATGTCCTCTGTCAGCCCGTCGGCGAAGAACTCCTGGTCCGGATCGCCGCTCATATTGTCGAAGGGCAGCACCACGATCGTCGGCTTGCAGACACCCGTCTTCGCCTCGCCGTCCCCCGTGGAACTTGAAAGCCCGAGGCTTTCGAGCCCGATGCGATAGAGGCGCACCGGGCGGCTGATGTTCTTCAAGGTCTTTTCGCCGAGATCGTCGATCGGCAGTTCCAGCCGGTCGGCCACCTGCGTCGCCACGGCCGCCGTCACGCAGATACCGCCGACTTCGGCCAGTTGCTCTGCGCGCGCGGCGATGTTGACGCCGTCGCCGAAGATGTCGTCGTCCTCGAAGATGATGTCGCCGAGATTGATGCCGATGCGAAACTCGATCCGCCGATCCTCCGGCACGTCGGAGTTCCGCCTCTTCATGCGCTGCTGGATCTCGACCGCGCATTTGACCGCATCCGTCACGCTCTGGAATTCCACCAGCAGCCCGTCGCCGGTGGTCTTGATCAGTCGGCCCTTGTTCTTGGCGATCGCCGGATCGATAAGCTCGATGCGGTGGGTGCGAAGCCGCGCAAGCGTGCCCGCTTCATCGGCCTCCATCAGCCTGGAGTAGCCGGCCATATCGGCCGCCAGCACTGCAGCTAATCTCTGCTCCATGGGCTTGCCAACACGTTGAAAAGCGGCCCGTTCCGGTCTTCCGGACCAAGGAGATATCCGGTCCGATATTATCGCAGCACGAAACGATCTCCTACCCAAATCAACAGGCGGAACGCGAAGCCCGAGGGCGGCAGCCTGTTGCGCGCCGAGAGATTGCAACCTAGTACAGCAACTCAATCGCGGGATGCGACTGAAACACAAGGACGCGTACCAGGCGCCCTCAAGCGAAGAGTGGGGGCGGATCCATTTGATGGGTTGTTCTTCCTCCATAAACGGAGCGGATCCAGCAGAACTGAAGGAATGAAGCCGTGCCCGCGCGCCCCCTTCGCGACAGAGACAAGTCTCCCCTGCTTCAGCCGGACGAGAATAGTCGGCACGCCCATCTGGTCGAGCTTTTGGCCGCGGACGGCGTAAGCGGCGCGGTCGTTCATGTGCTCAAACACGTCCCGGAACAGGGCGAAGACATCTACACTTTGCTTGTCGACGATCGGCTAGTTGCAAGTTTCGAAGTCCCGCGTGACGGCATCTCGGCGGCCATTGCGTTTCGCGTTTCTCCACTAGCCCGATATCGAGACGAAATCGGTCAAGGGAAGAGCCGCATGCGCCTCGACCAGGCCGTCGAGGACGCGCGCAAACTGCTCGCGAAGTAACTGGAGCCGCTTCCGAGCCGCATCAGGTAGGCACCGATCGCGCGGCTAACCTCACGCGCGCTGCTATGTCATCGACTACCTTCTCGCCGCCCGTGATCGAAAGTCCGACATAGGTCTCGGCCTCGATGGTTATTTCCTGCCCTGCCAGCCGTGCTCGAACAGTCTCGATTTCCTGCGAACCGGCGACCCCACTTCGATCGTCGATCGAGGCGCCAAGGGCCAGCATGACGTCCATGACCCTCGCCCGCAGGCGCTCGTCGTATTCCGGACCCAAAATCACGGTTTTCGTCATCACTTGATCCAGGTGTCGAGGCAAGGCTTTCGCGGCCCTTGTGGTCATACCATAGACGTCAATGCGGCCCCGACGAAGCCGAAATCGGTCGGGCAAACGCCACATGCGCCACCGGGTTCGGACGCTTTGGTGCAATCCCGCTTGACAATACTTGCCTTAGACAACTAATTACCTGATTAAAGCAAATTCATAAGGACATCCCATGTCTCCGCAGCACATCGACGACCGCGCCCAGGCCGTGCGGCGCTTCAACCGCTTTTACACCCGCCTGATGGGCCTGCTGCACGAGCATCTGCTCGCCAGCGCCTATTCGCTGACGGAGGTCCGTATCCTCTATGAGCTGGCGCATCGTTCCGGTCTGACCGCGAGCGACCTCTGCCGCGAACTCGGCCTCGACGCCGGGTATCTGAGCCGCGTCATTGCCGGCTTCGAGAAGAAGGGGCTGATCGAAAAGAGCCGTTCGCCGGACGACGGCCGGGTCACGCAGCTCACGCTGACGGATGCGGGCCGCGCGATCTTCCAGCCGCTGGAGGATGCGTCGCAGCGCGAAGTGGTCGCCATGCTGCAAAAACTTTCGGTGCCGGAACAACGGCAACTGGTGGGCGCAATGGGCGAGATCGAGAGCCTGCTTGCCGACGAGCGCACGCCGGGCTTCATCCTGCGCGATCCGCAGCCGGGCGACATGGGCTGGGTGATCCACCGCCAGGGCGCGCTTTATGCTGAGGAATATGGCTGGACCACCGCGTTCGAGGCGCTGGTCGCCGAGATCGTCGTCAAATACATGCACGACTACGATGCGAAGTCGGACCGCTGCTGGATCGCCGAAAAGGACGGCAAGGTCGTCGGCTCGGTGTTTCTCGTCCGCCATGACGAGACGACGGCGAAGCTGCGCCTGCTCTATGTCGAGCCGAGCGCCCGGGGCCTCGGCATCGGCCGCCGGCTGGTCGAGGAATGCATGCGCCACGCCCGTCTTCTCGGCTATATCAGGATGATTCTCTGGACCAATGCCGGCCTCGATGCCGCCCGCCACATCTACGAGAAAGCCGGCTTCGCGCTGATCGAGGAAGAACAGCACCACAGCTTCGGCAAGGATCTCACCGGCCAGATTTTCGCGCGGGATCTCTAGAAGCGGCCGGCGACGCGCGGCGCCTGCAGCCACACAGAAATCCGTTGGGCTGCTCGGGAACAAGGTCGTTTTCTCGCGCGTTTGTTTGCGACGCTATCGGTTAGCGGATTCAGCGCGCGGGGCATTGTGATGAATCTGGAAGACCTTTACCGCCTGTTGCGGAACGGCCACCTTGAGGCGCAGGGCATCGTCGATACGGTTCCCGATCCGCTGCTGCTGCTGGATGAGAACCTCTGCGTCCAGACAGCCAGCCGCGCCTTCTTCGCCACCTTCAAGGTCGACCGCGACGAGACGATCGGCCAGCACATCTACGATCTCGGCAACGGGCAATGGAACATTCCCGAACTGCGCCGCCTGCTCGACGAGGTGATCCCCAAGAGCATGGCGGTGGTCGACTATGAGGTCGAGCACACGTTTCCGAGCATCGGGAAAAGAACGATGCTGGTCAGCGCGCACCGGCTGTTTCACCCGGACAACAACAGCCGATCCCTGCTTCTGTCGATCGTCGATGCGACCGACCGGCGCCGGCTGGAGGCAGAAAAAGACGTCCTTCTCGGCGAAATGCGGCACCGCATGAAGAACCTCCTCGCCTTGGTCCAGGCACTTGCCCGCCAAACCTCGGCCGACGGGCGGTCGGGCGAAGAGTACCGCGATGCATTCCTCGGCCGGTTTAACGCGCTGGTGCGCGCCCACGATGCGGTCTACACGCAAGAGCACGAGGCCGATCTCAAGGGCCTGCTCGAACAGACGCTGAAGCCCTATTCGGAAGGGGCGGCGATCACGATCAGCCCAGGTGAAAAGGTGTTGCTGACACCGAGCCAGGCCATGTCTCTGAGCCTGATCCTGCACGAGCTCGCGACCAACGCGGTCAAGTACGGGGCATTGTCGACCGCGAAGGGAAAACTCGACATCCGCTGGAAGGTCGAGAAGACCAGCGAGAGGCGTCTGCTGTTGAGTTGGCAGGAAAACGGCGGCCCCCCGGCCACGCCGCCGACGACGACGGGCTTCGGCACCAGGCTTATCGAATTCTCCGTGAGACGCGAATTGGGCGGCCGCGTGGAACTGAACTATGCACCAGAGGGTTTGGCAGCAGAGATCGCTACACCCCTGTGACCGGTCTCAAAAAGACAGAGACTGGTTTCATGTCCAAGACCGTGCTTCTTGTCGAGGATGAGTTCCTGATCGCCATGGACCTCGAGATGCTGCTCGAACGGCACGGCTGGCATGTCTTGGGACCCGCCGGGACGGTCAAGCAGGCCCTGCAACTTTTGCGAAGCGCCGAGCCGGCGGTGGCCATTCTGGACGTTACCCTGAAAGACGGCACCGTGACGCCGGTGGCGGAGGCGCTGCGGGCGCAGAGCGTGCCCTTCGTGCTTGCGAGCGCCTATGAAAAGCCGGAGCAGGTCGGCGGAGAGGTTCTGGCGGGGGCGATAAATGTCGGCAAGCCAGCGGATACGCAGGCGTTGCTGAGCGCCCTGGAGCGGGCGATGCAATCGTGATTCTGGCGCAGCCTGCCTTTGGCCGAAAACCATCCGACCGAGAAGAAGCCTTGATCCACGGCGGCGGCCACCGGGAGAGCCCGCAGCCGATACGAGGCTGCCACGCTCGTGCTTTCACTCGGTAGCGGACGCCAGTTGCCGGCCGGTCGATACGGTGACGAGGTTGAACGCTCCGCCGCTGAGACGATAGAACCCATCCTGCGGCACCGGCAATTCCAGCATTTCCCGCCGGGAGAGGCCGGCATAGACGCCGCGCAGCAGCCGGCCGAACAGCCCATGGGAAATCGCGACCGTCGGCCGCCGGATATCCGCAAGCCAGCTTTTCGCCCGTGTGCAGGCGGCATCGAAGCTCTCCCCATCCGGCGAGCGGAAATACCAGTCGAAGACGTCGGAACCGTCGAGTTGGCCCGGATACTCCATGTCGATCTCGAACTTGGTCATCCCATCCCACGAGCCGACGGTAACCTCCATCAGCCGCGCATCCTCGCGGCGCGCCAGCGGCAGCACCCGCTGCACCCTTTCGGCGGTTTCGCGGGTCCGTCCGATCGGGCTGACATGCATCTCGAACGACTGCACATCTTCACCGATCTCGGCGCTCAGGAGGTGGGCGACGGCGTCCGCCTGCGCGACGCCAAGCCTCGTCAGCGGAGAATCCAGCTGCCCCTGGAAGCGACCGAGCGTATTCCAGGCGGTTTCGCCGTGGCGCAGAAGATAGATCAAGAGCTGGCTTCCTTCAAAAACTTGCGGCGAATGCGGTCACCTTCAGATGTATCCACGACAGGTGCCCAAAACGCCACCTGATCGCGCTGGCCGAAGGTCGCGTTGATGGCAACCGCCTCCATAGACTTAGGCTGCTCGATCACGCACAGATCGTACGCCACATTCGGAAGCGGATTGTGCTCCGGTTAATCGTGCCCGTGCTCCTGCTTCGATAAAGGCGCGCCGAGTGTGGTTGGCCACAGGATAGTTACTAGCGCTGGCAATCTCGCGCTTCAATTGCATGGCTGTAGCTGCCTTCCCGCCACGACAAGACGTACCGTATTTGCTTTATCTGGCGCGTGGCCAGAAACGCACCGAATGCCCCGCATTGCTCCCCGACGAGGCCGCTCTCTTTCACAACGTCAGCGTCGATAGGGTCCTGAGAAGAGGCATGAAAAGTCAGGATTCTATGCGCGAACGTGACCGACTGCATTGTTACTCCGTCATACTCGCGGGGAAGACCCTCATTCCATTCGGCGACTTGGGCTTGAGAGATCGGGCTCGCCGGGAGGCGCGATACGTTCAATGCCAGCGAGAGAGCATATGCCGTCAGGAATACATACGGCCAACGGATGCCGAACCACCATTGGCCAATGACCGCTAGAAAAGCAGGAACTAGCATTTGCATTGCCAGCCACGGCAGCCAATCAGCGGTGTTCCAATAGAGTTCTCCCCAGACTGCGCTCAATATGTCGATCATCATAACTCAAAGATTGTGAAAGCGGACAAGATGCTCGCGCCCGGCCTGCGAATCGCGTGCGCAGTTTTTGGTTGTATTTGTCTTGCTTGCAACGAGCAACGCGCCTTACGGGGCGTGTGCCTAATCCACCGGATCCAAGATATCCTGCGCATCGCTCTTCGGCGAGCTGACCTTACTGCCGATCTTCTACATGGCCATCAGCGCGGGCGGAAACGGCTTCATCAGATCGGGCGCTTCCGGCTCCGGCGATGGCCCCCATCATCACTGGATGATGCAGGTTCCCGGCCAATCCCGGCAGGAGTTCCGCGCGCAGCTTCCCAGAGACATGCCGACAATCAGAACGCAGACGATGACGGCAATCTTTCGCGACATTACGCTACCTCAAGTTTCGGTCCCTCGTTTCTCACCCGTTCCCATCATCGCGTCAACGCGTTTCCCCAGCGGGAACAAGAGAAATGCCATGAAGGTACTGAGGCCACGCTTTGCGATGCCGTGTCGCCCTCAATCCACCGGATCCAGAATGTCCGGCGTATCGTTCTTCGGCGAACCGACCTTGCTGCCGATCTTCCACATGGTCATCAGCTCAAGCGGAAAGGACTGCATCAGGTCAGGCGCCTCCGGCTCGGGCGAGAGCCAGCGCTCGTAATCGTCGGGGTGGAGGATGACAGGCATGCGGTCGTGGATGTCGGCCATCATCGCGTTGGCCTCGGTGGTGACGATTGCAAAGGTGCGGATGTCCTCGTCGGTTGCGGGATTGCGCCAGCTCTCCCAGATGCCGGCAAGGCAGAAGGGTTCGCCCGTCTTCATGGCGATGGCATAGGGCTGCTTGTTGTTGCCGGTGCCGTGAATGTCCTTCCATTCGAAAAAGCCGTCGATCGGCACCAGGCAGCGGCGGCGCTGGTAGCTCGACCGGAACTTCGTCGCGATCGTGTCGGAGCGCACATTGACCAGCGGCCTGCCCGCCTTCGGGTCCTTCGTCCAGCTCGGGATCAGCCCCCAGCGCGCCGAAACGAAGACCGGGCCGAAGAGATCGGGATCGCGGATCACGTCGCGAATGATGATCGGATAGATCAGCGTCGGCGCGCCGTTATAGCGCGGAAACTGGTTGGCAATCGCCTCGACGCCGCCACGCGTCGCAAAGCCGAAGGCGCGCAGCAGCCCCTCGAGATTGGTCTTCAGATAGACGCGTCCGCACATGATCGCCTCTCCCGCAACCTGCAGATTTCCGCCGATACTACCCGATTTGCCGATGAGCACACGGCAATTCTATCGATCGCATCCGCTGCCAATGGGCAGGGCCTACGGCTCCTCCCCACCCTCTTCCTGCCACTTGGCGTAGTTGCAGATCGACGTCATGTAGATCGTTCGTCCATCGACCTCGGCCTTGCTCAGCCCCAGTTCGAACTCGCCGAATTTCTCGTGGTTGTAATAGATCGCCTGTCCGACGAATTCGGGCAGCCGGCCGCAATCACCGTTGCCGGCACCGGTATAGACCGAAATGGTCTTTCCCTTGAACGCGCCCTTCAGCACGGCCTTGATGTCGATGTCGCCGCGCGACATCCGAAACGGCATGTCCGGCTCGTCCGGGTTCGCAAATTCGACGCCATAGGTCACCGTCTTCATTCGACCCCTTATGACCAAATCCGACTCCTGAAACTTCTCGGTGGAGGTTTTCCCCGGTTTTCCAAGCACTCGGTCCCCGCAAGTGCAAGCAGACGCCTCCGGCGCCATCATCATCACCAGAACCGGGGCGGCGACGAGGGCCGCAGCACGAACTGAAATCACTGAAATCTCCCCTGTATGCCCGCAACGCGACGGGAACAGGGTAGTCGTGATTGTGGATCATGGAAAAATGTGGGCGGAAGTTGCGCTGCCAAGGGTGCGTGCCAGCGGTCGGCCTGGCAGCGCGCCCGGTAGGCTCTTCTATGGGTCACAATGGTCTCCATTGCGTTCACTCGAATTTTGGCGCGGCCACAGCTTGCCGCCCCTGAAGTCACGGCAGCTTCTCGACGTCAGGCAGTTTCCATGTCTTCTCGAACAGCGGCTTTTCCGGCCCATAGAGGCGGAAGAGCAGCTCGAAATTGCGGGCGGGATCGACAGGCACGAAGTTCGCCTCCTTGCCCGCAGGCGCCTTGGCGCCGAAATAGACGTCGACCGAGCCGTCGGCATTTTTCTTCACCCCCTCGCCGATCGAGGCGACGCTCGCCTTGTCCATGTTGCGGATCAGCGCATGGGTCTCGCGGTCGTAGGCGGTCACCGACCAGTACTGCTCGACCGGCGCATCCTTCGGCACCACGAGACGGTAGTTGGCGCTGCCGTCGAAGGGATTGCCGTCCTTGTCCTTGTTCGCCATCAGGTAAAACTGCGCCGTTCCCAGCCGCTTGATGCCGGTGAAGCCGAGCGTATAGGTCACGCCACGGGCATCGACCGGATAGAGATCGGGATCGGAATAGGCCTCCGAGGCGGCCTTCACCATTTCGGCCACAGCCGCCGGGAACCAGCGAATACCCTCGTTGATGACAGGGAATCCGGCATCGTAGCGTGCGGAAAGCTCTGCCTTGGCCTCGGCCGCCGCCTTGTCGAGCAGCGCCCTGGTTTCCGGGCTTGGCTGGTAGGGCTTGCCCTTCTCGATGCCGAGCGTCTTCAACTGGTCGATCATCACCCGGTCGCGCTCGAGCCAGGGTTCGGTCTGGACGACCCGGTTGAGATTGTCGAAGAAGCTGGCGTCGAAGCGGATGGTGCTGTCGAACAGCACGTCATAGGCGTCGGTAAAGACCGTTTCCGGCGGCTTGTCGGTCACCGGCATCGGGTAGATCTTGATCTTCTTGCCATAGGCGACCGACTTCTCGATTTCGGCGTCGGCATGGCTCTTCAAGTTCGAGCGCAGCAGCGCGAAGCCGGTAAAGGTATCGGAGCGCAGCGGAATGAAGCCCTCCGGCACTTCGCCCATGTAATCCGGCGGCAGGATCAGGTACTTGCCGCCCTTGCCCTCGTCGGCGCCATGCGGGCCGGCATCTTCGAGCGGCATCTGCCAGGCGTTGACGATGTTGCCGGCGATCGATCCGCCTTCGGCCGGCGGGATCTCGATGACGATGGGCCCGTCCTTCACGTTCCAGAAGGACATGAAATAGATCGAATCCGGGTTCGGCGTCAGCGTCTGGTTCTTCCAGTTGACCGGTTTCGACCAGTAGACGATCTCGTTGACCTTGGCCTTCGTCGTCGAAAGCATCGTCTGCAGCATCAGGTCGGCATTGACCGCCGGCATACCCCAGATGACCGCCTCCGTCGCCCGACGCTCGATCGCGCGCTCCCGGAGATCTGCCGGCAACGTTTCCTGCGCCGGGACGTTCGTCGCGCCGGCCAGAAGCGCCAGACCTGTCAGTACAAATCGCAACATGCCGAATCTCCCTCATACGCCGCGGCCGGAGGCCTTGAAATCTCTCGTTCGTCGCTGCCCAGACTCCGGTGCGGGCCGCCGATGCGAAACTTAGTGCGAATGCATGCCGAGCAGTAGACCCGTTGCCTGTGACGTGCGGAAGTACGTTACGGTTACAGCCGAAAACAACGGCCACCGCGATCCGCCGGCGCGTCGGCGCACGCTCAACCGTTCTCCAGAAAACGATGCCTCCCTTGACATCGCGCCGAAATAGGTAGATCGGTCTACCTAGAAATTTGGAGCAAGCCATGAGCGAGAAAGCACCGGCGCGCGAGCGCCTGCTGAAGGCGGCAGCCGAACTCTTCTATCGGGATGGAGTCGGCGCCACCGGCATCGACGCGATCACCGCCCATGCGGGCGTCGCCAAGATGAGCCTCTACAACAACTTCTCGTCCAAGACGGATCTGGTGAACGCCTATATCGAGGCGCGACACCGGGAATGGCAGGACCTTTACCGTGAGCGCCTGGCCCATGCGGCAACGCCGCGAGAGCGGGTGCTGGCGATCTTCGACAGCTATGTCGACCATGCCGAAATGGCCTATTCCTGGGGCTTTCGCGGCTGCGGCCTCCTGAATGCCGCAGCCGAGCTCTCGGTCGGCGATCCCGCCCGCGACATCGTCGCCTCGCAGAAGGACGAGGTGGAAACGCTGTTCAAGCAATATCTGCGCGAGATGCGGCCGGACGCCGGTGCTGCCATCGACGAGACGGCGGAACACCTCTCCTTCCTGCTCGAAGGCGCCATGTCGCGCGCCGGGCTCGACGGTCATGACGCCCGGCTGAAGACCGCGCGCCGGATCGCCATCTCGATCATGGACCAGCTATGACCTCCCGCAATTCCGCCTCTTTCGTCGGCTTCGCCTGCGTGCTCACCGCCTCGGCCCTTTGGGGCACGACCGGCACCACCGCCACCTTTGCTTCAGGTGTCAGCCCGCTCGGCGTCGGCGCCGTCGCCATGGGCCTTGGCGGCCTGCTCTTGGCGCTGACGGCGCTGCGCTCGATCGTGAAAAGCAGGGCAAAGCTTACCGCGCAATGGCCGATGCTGTTGCTCGGCTCGCTCTCGGTCGCGATCTATCCGCTCGCCTTCTACTCCTCCATGCATCTGGCCGGTGTCGCCATCGGCACCGTCATTTCCATCGGCTCGGCGCCGCTCGCAGCCTCGCTGATCGAGCGTTTCTTCGACGGTCAGAAGCTGACCACCCGCTGGCTGCTGGGTGCCGCCGCCGGCCTTGGCGGCGCCGTGCTTCTCACCTTCTCGGAAAGCCACGGCAGCGGCGGTGCCGCCGACCCGACGGCTGTGCTCTACGGCATCCTGCTCGGCCTCGTCTCCGGCCTGCTTTATGCCCTCTATTCCTGGGTGGCGCGGCGGTTGATGCAGGCGGGCATTCCGCCGCGCGCCGCCATGGGGTCCATCTTCGGCATCGGCGGCATGGCGCTCCTGCCGGTCCTTCTCTTCACCGGCGCACCGCTGCTTGCCTCCACGACCAACATCGCCGTCGGCATCTACATGGCGCTTGTGCCGGTGCTCGTCGCCTACGTGCTCTTTGCCTATGGCCTCGCCCGCGTATCGGCCACCATGGCAACCACCCTGTCGCTGCTCGAGCCGGTCATTGCCGCCGTACTCGCCGTCATCATCGTCGGCGAGCGGCTGCCGGCCGAGGGCTGGGCGGGCATCGGGCTCATCGTTGGCTCGCTCTTCATTCTCACCCTGCCGATACCGGGCCGTCGCCGCCGCGCCGAACGCCCGCGACCCGCCGCCGCCATCGACGCGGCTCTCCCCAGCCGCTAGAGCCGGAACTCTTGATATGAGCGACGTCGCTGCGCTGCCTTCCCGCCGGCCAAACCGGCTGTGGACGCTCTTCATCCTGATCCTGCTCGAGGCGGCACTTGTCATCTCCTGGAGCGCCGGCTTCGTCGGCATCCGCTTCGCCATCGATCATGCGCCGCTGTTCCTGATCCTCCTCTGGCGCAGCCTCGTCTCCGGCCTCATCCTGCTGCCCTTCGCCCTGACGATCGGGCCGAAGATCCGCATGAAGGACGCCGTGCCGCAGATGCTCTTCGGCGCGCTCGCCATGTCCGGCTACCTCGCCGGCTTTGCGCTGGCGATCTCCCAAGGCGTGCCGACCGGGCTGGTGGCGCTGATCACCGACATGCTGCCGCTCGCCGTCGCCATCCTCTCCTGGCCGATCCTCGGCCAGTCCTTGACCGCCCGCCAGTGGCTCGGCTCCTTCATCGGCCTCACCGGCGTGCTGATCGCGTCCGGCTGGTCGCTCGATATCGGCAACGTGCCGCTCTGGGCCTACGGGCTGCCCGTCCTCGGCACGCTGTCACTGGCGCTGGCGACACTGCTGCAGAAGCGCAGCGCGGCCGGCGCCATGCCGGTGCATCAGAGCCTCTGCATCCAGTGCCTTTCGGCATCCGCCATCTTCGCGCTCTTTGCCTGGCACGAGGGCAGCGTGCTGCCGGTGCTCGATCCGGGCTTCGTCGGCGGCATTTTGTGGCTGGTCTTCGTCGCCACCTTCGGTGCCTGGAGCCTCTATTACCTGGCGCTGAAAAAATCCTCGCCCGCCCGCGTCACCGCCATCCTTTATTTGAGCCCGCCGGTGACGATGATCTGGGCCTTTATCATGTTCGGCGAACTCCTCTCCTGGGCCATGGCCGCCGGCCTCGTCGTCTCGCTCGCCGGCATCGTCATCGTCGCACGGGGGCAGAGCCAAACGCACGCTTAGGAAAGCCATCCACTGACCGCTTGCATCTTGCGGTGGTGTCTGCGACAGCTTCGCTCCAAACCACTGGGGAGCGGCCATGAGTTTTTCCGAAGTCAAGCCACGTCACGTGCTCTGCCTGCTCGGCGGGCAGACGCCCTTCTCTAAGCTTTGTGAAACCATCCAGTCGGCGATCGAGAGTTTCGCGCCGGGCTTCGAGATCGATGACACCTTTTCCGAGGACGCGCCTGACGATCGCATGTCGATGTCCTTCGAGGTCTGCCGGGATCGCGTCCACACGGGCGCCTGGAGCGAAGCGGATGAAGAGGCCGTCGGAGACCATCGCTCGGTCATCTATGTGCTCGGCCCGCCGATGACGGCGGAGGATGCCGTCAAACATTCAGCCATCGCGCTGCGGCTGGTCGCCCACACCCTCGACAACGGCATCGTCGCCGCCAAGGGCGAGAGCGCCGGCGTCGCCCACGGCATCGAGAGATGGAAAGCGCTGGCACGTGAAGCAGACGGCCAGACCGGCGCTGCGCTTGCCCGCCCCTGCCGGCTCGCCTTTGCCAAGCGGCCGATCGGCACGGACGAACATCTCTACAGCGTCGGCTTCCACCTGGTCGGCATACCCGAAGTCTACGCGCCGAAAACCCTCTCCGACGACGAACTGGCCCTGAGCGCGTTGATCGACACCGTTGCCGACGAGGTCGTCACTGACGGCATCGATCAGGTGCTCAAGCGCCGCGGCGCCAGATTGCTGCCCGTCGACGCCTATGGCGAGGACGAATTCAAGTACAATCCCTTTGGGGCCATCCATCTCTAGTCAGGACGGCGGACCGCCCTCATCCCTGTGTCACAGGGATTCAGCAGCGCTGCGCCCGCGGTGCGAAAGAGCCTTTTCGGCCCAAGGACTTGGGCTGGCTGGATTCCTGTGACAAGCACAGGAATGAGGGCCGCGGGAATGGCTTGCACATCCCGTGACTTGCAATCGCGAGCCGGGTTCCAAACCCGCCTGGCCCACGCCCGCGCCCATACCCCTTGCATCGCATCTCGATTCGTAATAATTGAAGTTACATGAAAAAAGACAGCCGCCTTTCCTCCGTCCTGCACGCGCTCCTGCACATGGCCGAGCGCGGCGAGCCCTTGACCTCGGACGAGCTTGCCATGTGCATGCGCACCAATCCGGTCGTTGTCCGCCGCACCATGGGCTTCCTGCGCGATGCCGGTATCGTTTCCTCCGCCCGCGGCCATGCGGGCGGCTGGGCGATCACCGCCGATCTCAAGACCGTGACGCTTCGGCAGTTGCACGAAACGCTCGGCGAGCCTGCGATCTTTGCCATCGGCAACCGGCAGGAAATGCCGGAATGCCTCGTCGAGCAGGCGGTCAACGCCGCCCTCGACACCGCCTTTGCCGAGGCCGAGGCGCTGCTGCTCGAGCGTTTCGCCCACGTAACCCTTGCCGACCTCGCCGAGGATTTTGCGCGGCGGCACCGGCTCCGATCGCAATGAAAGCAGCCGATCGATCCGTCCTGACGTGATCGATCCCGACACATCCAGCCGCCCCGGAACCGCATAAGCGGTTTTCCGGCCGGAACCCTATTGCCCAAAGCTCGGGTCGACACACTGGTGCAAAAAGCCGGTGGGCTGGCCTGCGCCCAACCGAAAGGACTATCCCCATGCAACAGGACGTCATTATCATCGGCGGCAGCTATGCCGGCATGGCCGCCGCCCTTCAGCTGCTGCGCGCCCGCCGGCGCGTGACGATCATCGACGAGGGCGTTCGCCGCAACCGTTTCGCCAGCCACTCCCACGGCTTCCTCGGCCAGGACGGCATCGACCCCGGTGAGATCGCCGCGACCGCCCGCAAGCAGTTGCTCGCCTATCCCACGCTCACCTGGATCGACGGCCGCGCCGTGACCGCGAGCGGCAAGATCGACAGCTTCGTCGTCACCACAGCCGACGGCGCCGCTATTGAAGGACGGCGCCTGCTCTTTGCGACTGGCGTCAAGGATGGCCTGCCTGATATCGAGGGGTTGACGGAACGCTGGGGCAAGAGCGCCTTCCATTGCCCCTATTGCCACGGCTACGAACTGAACGAGGGCGAAATCGCCGTCATCGCCGCAAGCCCGATGTCGATCCACCAGGCCCAGCTCATCCCCGAATGGGGCAAGGTGACCTTCTTCATCAATGGTGCGATCACGCTCGATGCCGAAGGCCGTGCCGACCTCATCCGGCGCGGCGTCACCATCGACGAAACCCCGGTCGCACGGCTTGAGGGCCATGCCGACGTGGTGCTCACGGATGGCCGCCGCCTGCCCTTCGCAGGCCTTTTCGTCGCCACCCGCACCACGCCCGCAAGCGACATCGCCGAACGCTTCGGCTGCGCGATCGAGGAAACGCCGATGGGCCTGCAGATCAGGGCGACGGCCGCCAAGGAAACCACCGTTTCCGGCGCCTATGCCTGCGGCGACGTCGGCCGCGTTCCCCACTCCGTCTCGCTCGCGGTCGGCGACGGCGCCTGGGCGGGCGCGCAACTGCACCGCTCGCTGGTGTTCGGTTAAGCCGCCGACACTGGCCGGCGCCCCGCAGTGGCCTGACGGGAGCCGACGGACGCAACCGCTTTGCGCCGTTCGGCTCCCCGTCTTGCCAAATCGACGCCCCCCGTGCTTCGCTCGCTTCAAACCTGAGTTTGGAGCCCGCACCAATGCCCCTTGCCCTCACCTGCTTCCAGGGTCGCGCCGGCGATCACAACGACCTCGGCATTCCTGGCGCAAAGTCCGTTGCCGCCCATCTCGCCCGAAAGTTCGGCCTCGAAACCGTCACGATCGGCGAGCCGGAACCGGCGATGAACGGCCACTGGACGGTGGAGCTCGAAGCCGCGATGCCGGCGTTCAGGCGCATGCAAGATCGCTTCGAAACGATCTACGCCGAAGGATCGGTCTCGCTGGCCGCGACCAGCCGTTGCGCCGTCTCGCTGGCAACGCTGCCCGCCGTCGCCAGGCACCACGCGGATGCGGTCGTCGTCTGGTTCGACGCCCATGGCGACCTGAACACGCCCGAGGCCAGCAGCACCGGCTATCTCGGCGGGCTGGCGCTGTCGGGCCCCTGCGGCCTCTGGCAGTCCGGCCTCGGCGACGGGCTTCCGATTGAAAATATCGTGCTCGTCGGCCAGCGCGACCTCGATACCTTCGAAGCCGAGCTGATCGCGGCGAAGCGCATCCCGCATATCCGCCCCGGCGCCGACCTCCCGCAAAGGCTCGCGGAAGCGGTCGCGGACCGGCCGGTCTATATCCATCTCGACTGTGACGTGCTGAACCCCGGCATCGTGCCCACCGACTACCAGCACGAGGACGGCCTGTCGCTCGACGACCTGCACGCGGCCTGCGTGGTTCTTGCCAAGAGCAAGGTCGTCGGGCTGGAAATCGCCGAGTTTCAGGACGTCTGGGAGGACGGCGGCGAGCCTGTGTCCCCCGAACCGCTCATCGAAGCGCTGGACCCGCTCTTGCAGAAGCTGCGCCGCTGACCCGACCAGAGATTGGCGGCCTGCTGCCTGACCGCAGGGCGCCCGGTCGGCGTTGATCCATCGACAGTACCCCGCATTGCACGCAACCGGTTTGGGCGTAGCATAGATATCCCGCTCGCCTTCGGTATCGGCTGCCATGAAGCTCGGATCGGTTCTTCTTGCCTGCGCCTGCCTGGTCTGCGGAAGCGCCTCCGCCGAACCGCTGAGGGTCGATCTCGAACTGGTGCTCGCCGTCGACGTCTCCTATTCCATGGAACTCGACGAGCAGCGCCTGCAGCGGCAGGGTTATGTCGCCGCCTTTCTGGAGCCCGCCCTCATCGAGGCGATCGAGAACGGCCCCTTCGGCCGCATCGCCGTCACCTATGTCGAATGGGGCGGCTCGGCGGTGCAGGTCACGCCGTGGACGCTGATCGACGGCCGCGGCACGGCCGCGCAATATTCCGAGCTGCTGCGGCGCCAGCCGATCCGGCGCATCGCCTTCACCTCGATCTCCAACACGCTGGCCTTCACCCGCCGCCTGTTCGATTACAGCCCCTTTGAGGGCAGCCGCCGCGTCATCGACATCTCCGGCGACGGTCCCAACAATTCCGGCGTGCCCGCCCCCGTTGCCCGCAACTCCACCGTCGCCCGCGGCATCACCATCGACGGCCTGCCGATCATGCTGAAGACGCACGCGGCCCGGGACTCCGCCGCGATCCCCGACCTCGACGCCTATTACCGCGAATGCGTGATCGGCGGCGACGGCGCCTTTCTCGTCAAGGTGGAGGATAGCGGCGAGTTCGCCCGCGCCATCCTTCGCAAGCTGGTCACAGAAATCTCCGGCCTGGAGGTCAGCCGACTGTCACCCGAAACGGTGCACCCGGTCCAGTTCGGCGAGGGCTACAATTGCTTCATCGGCGAAGAAATGCAGGAGCGGATGATCGGGCGCTAGCGCAAGTCTGCCGCCCATCCACAGCCAACACGCAAGAAGCCGTTGACTTCAGTTAGGCGCCTTATTATCTGTCGCCTTATGACAATACTGGAACAAAAACACCGGGCCATGTTGCAGGAAGCCGAGCGTCGTGCGGTCGCCGAAACCGGCAACATGCGCGCCTGCTTCGAACTGCTGGCGCTCACAGGCGCGATCGACCGGGACTGCGCCGCAAGACTGGCGCCCCACCGGCTTTCGGAAGGCAAGTTCGTTATTCTCTTCCTGCTCAACGATCAACCCGAGGGCCTGTCGCCGCACGAGCTTGCCGATCGCGCCGGCGTGACGCGCGCCACCATCACCGGGCTACTGGACGGGCTGGAGCGCGACGGCTTCGTCGAGCGCCGCTCGGGCCTTAATGACCGAAGGAAGATCGCGGTCGTGCTCACCGAAACCGGCCGCAAGACTGCCGGCGATCTGCTCGGTGAACACAGCGCCTGGATCGCTTCGCTTTTTGCCGGCTTCAGCGCCGATGAACAGCAGACGTTCCACCGGCTGCTTCAGCGCATCTGGCGCAATCTCGAGACCGGCGCCAAGCGCAGGAACACGTCGGAAACACAGACGTGAGCGGGAGCAGGACCAAGGAACGCGGCGTCAGCGCCATCGGTGCCGAGCGCCTGGCGCAGCTGAACGCCGGAGCGGAAGCGACGACCCTGACCGAGTGCCTGGCTGTCGATTTTGCAGCGCTCATGGCCACCGTCCTGCCCGACATCGGCGACGATGCCTTGACTGAGATGCGCGCGGTCGCCTCGGCCGGCATCTCCCGGCGCATGCCGCTTGCGGCAAGGCTGATCGCGGATCGCCTCGGCTCCTCCGCCTTCGAGACGCTCTCGCATCATTCCTCGGACACGGTGCGGGGCTGGGCCTGTTTCATGGTCGCAGCCGCGGCTGACATATCCCTCGCCGAGCGCTTGGCCGCGATCCGCCCGCTCGCCGACGACAGCCATTTCGGTGTGCGCGAATGGGCCTGGATCGCCGTTCGCCCGCATCTCGCCGCAAATCTGGATCAGGCGATCGTCTTGCTTGCGGCCGGCTGGACGTCAGATCCATCCGAACGCGTCCGCCGTTTCGCCTCGGAGGCCATCCGCCCGCGCGGCGTCTGGTGCGCCCACATCCCAGCGCTCAAGCACGAGCCGGAACGCGCGCTGCCCGTGCTCGAGCCGTTGCGTGCCGATCCTTCGCCTTACGTGCAGGATTCGGTCGGCAACTGGCTGAACGATGCAGCCAAGGATCGACCGGCGTGGGTTCAAGTGCTCACGGCACGCTGGTCCGCCGAAAGCCCAGGGCCCGCGACGGCGCGCATCTGCCGCCGCGCGCTTCGGTCCATCGCCACGAAATCCGGTTCCGGAAACGCTTGAGAGCGCCCGGACTTCTATAACCTCAGACTGACAACAAGAAAGCAGACCATGCCTCACTACCTGACCGAACTTTACAGCGCCAAGCCGGCGTGGCTCGCCCTTCCCCGCCAGGGGCGCCAGCAGTTCCTGGCCGCGATCGGCTCTGCCATGCCGGGCCTGTCGGCGCTCGGCGTCGAACTCATCACCTTCGGCAAGGTCGACCAGTCTAAGCTGCATGCGGCATCGCAGACCTTCTTCGCCGTCTGGCGCTGCCCGGATGCGACCGCACTCGAAGCCCTCGTCGCCGGCATCGCGCAATCCGGTTGGCACGAATATTTCGACACGATCAACGCCGCCGGCCGCGGCACCGATCTCGCCGGTCATCTCGCCGAACTCGGCGCCGCCGCTTGAGGCAATTGCCGTAAAAATCCGACACGATCTCCCGTTCGCTACACCCAGGTTCTCGGACCTGGCGCCGACCGCGCGGGGGATCGCCAAAACACCTGGGGCCGCCTGATCCAGCGCGCCGGAAACCAAATTTCACGAACAACATCTGCGCCGATAGTCGACATCTTCACGCAAGGTGAAGCGTTGCGCATGACCTTTTCGAACGTTCAGGCTCTTGTCCCGGCAAAGGTATAATTACCGCAAATAGATGCGCGCCTGCCCCTAACCTTTCACGCCGCTGTGATCACGCCCGGCGGAGAATTTAACAGTTACGTACTTCCAACCACGAACCTGTCGCCCTAGCCTCACTCCCGGGAAATCTGAAAAATCCTGAAAACCTGGGTTCGGAGGGCATTATGACTTCGTCGAATGGCAATGGTATCAGCAGAGCAGACTTTCTTCGTGGCGTTGCATCGGCGGGGCTGGCCGTCACCTTCGTCGCAAAACCGGGACAGGCCAGTGCACAGGACGCACCGCCCGTTCCCCAATCCGGCATCAAGCCGAAGCCGGCGACGCAGGCGACCCTTGAATACAACGCGATGTATCGAAACGGGCTGCCGTTCGACGATGTTCAAGACTTCGTGGACTCCCGCAAGGGCCTGCTTGCCGCCCTGCCGGATCCGGTCATCATCAAGAATGCCGATGGCGCGGCGGTCTGGGATCTCAGCGTCTATCAGTTCCTCGGCAACTCCGAGACCGACGACGCACCGGATACGGTGAACCCCAGCCTGTGGCGCATGGCCAAGCTCAACATGATCCATGGCCTGTTCGAGGTGGTCGCCGATGGCGTCTACCAGGCCCGCGGCTACGACCTGTCGGTCATGAGCATCCTCAAGACCGACACCGGCTATCTGGTGATCGATCCGCTCGTCAGCTCGGAAACCGCAGCAGCCGTCTGGAAGGAGTTGGTCATCCCGAAGCTCGGCGACAAGCCGATCGTCGCGGTGCTCTATACTCATAGCCACGTCGACCATTACGGCGGCGTCCGTGGCCTCGTCAGCCAGGCCGATATCGACGCCGGCAAGGTCAAGATCATCGCCCCTGCCGATTTCACCGAAGCGGCCGTCGGCGAAAATATCATCGCCGGCAACGCCATGAGCCGCCGCGCAAGCTACATGTACGGCAACCTCCTGTCGCGTGGCGCCCAGGGCCAGGTCGATGGCGGCCTCGGCAAGTCGACCTCATCGGGCGAGATCGGCCTTGCCCTTCCGACCGACTGGGCCACCGAAACCGGACAAAAGATCGTAATCGACGGCCTCGAGCTTCAGGTGCTCATGGCGCCGAACTCGGAAGCGCCTTCGGAATTCATGTTCTACATTCCGAAGTACAAGGCCTTCTGCGCCGCCGAGGATGCCTGCCACACGCTGCACAATCTCTACACGCTGCGCGGCGCAAAGGTTCGTGACGGCCTCCTGTGGTCGAAATACCTGCAGCAGGCGCTCGACATGTTTGGCGGCGAGATGGAGGTGCTGTTTGCCTCGCACCATTGGCCGACCTGGGGCAATGAGCGCGTCGTCACCCACATCAAGAAGCAGCGCGACCTGTTCCGCTATCTGCACGACCAGGTCATGCGCATGGCCAACAGCGGCATGACGCCGAAGGAAATCGGCGAAGTGATCCGGCTCCCCGAGGAACTGGCGACGACCTGGGCCTGCCGCAGCTACTACGGCACCGTCTATCACGATGCGGTGGCGCAGTATAACCTCCGCCTCGGCTTCTTCGACGGCGTTCCGTCCAACCTGCACCAGCTTCCCCCAACGGAAGCGGGTCGACGTTACGTCGACTTCATGGGCGGCGCCGACAATGTGCTGCGTCAGGCCAAGGTATCCTTCGACAAGGGAGACTATCGCTGGGTCGCCGAGGTGGTGAACCACGTCGTCTTTGCCGATGCCAACAACGTCGCCGCCAAGCAATTGCTCGCCGATACCTATGAGCAACTGGGCTATCAGGCGGAATCCGGCCCCTGGCGCAACTTCTACCTGACCGGTGCCCGCGAACTGCGCGAAGGCGTCACCGAGCTTCCGACACCGAACACGGCAAGCCCGGATACCATCAAGGCCATGCCGCTCGAGATGTTCTTCGACTTCCTCGGCGTCCGGCTGAACGGCGACCGGGCGGCCGGCAAGATCATCACCATCAACATGGAGCTGACGGACACCAAGGAGAAGTATGCCGTCGGCGTCGAAAATTCGGCGATCCATTATTCCAAGGACAAGAGTGACCCGAATGCCGATGTCTCGATCGTCACCACGCGGGCGGACTTGAACGACGTCATGCTCGGTATCTCCACCATGGAGAAGCAGGTGGTCGAAGGAAAGGCGAAGCTGACGGGCGACCCGAAGAAGCTCTCGGAGTTCGTCGGCCTGCTCGACAACTTCGAGTTCTGGTTCAACATCGTGACCGCCTGAGCCAGGAGGCAGAAGACGATGTGCACCATCTGCTCACTGACGATCGAGTTTGCCGTGGAGCACCCGCAGGCCCTTGCGGTTGCGGTGGCGACACGGCAGGCGATCGAAACCGGTCTTCTGCCGGAATTCGACCCCAACCGGGAAATGGACATGGCACAGTCGCGTCACCACGCGACTGTGCTGCTCACCACCATGCAGCAGCGCCTTGAAACGGTGCTGCCGGCATCGCGCCTCATGCGGCTGCCGAGCTTCTACGTCCTGATGATCGAAAGCAGGACCTGGGGCTATTTCCATCCGACCTCGGGCGGCTTCGACCCGCGCGCCAACCCATCGCCCCCGCGCATCGTTGCCGACGAAAACAACCTTCGCGACGCGATCGTCGTCCTGTCGCAGGCGGCGGCCGAGGAGATAACGCCGGGCCGCCTGCCCTTCGAGCAGGCGCTTGAGACAGGCGTCGCCGTCATCGACGCGCCGGATGGCGAGGCGGCGCTGATCCACGCGGCACTGGCGATGGCCTATCCGGTCGACCAATTCAGCGATTTCGTCTGTACGGAAGTCGCGTAGGGAAGGCTCGGCGACCAGCTCTCGCCGGCCACCCCAGATCACGACCGGCTTAAGGGGCTGTAGAACACGATCTCCGGATCGTTCTCGTCGAGATTGTCGATGTAGCCGCTTGGCCGGAACCCGGCTTTGACCAGGAGGTCCTGCATCCGGCGGTTCGACATGTTTGTCGAACTGAAGAGTTTCGCGCCCGAAGACATGGATCGAAAATGGGCGATCAGCGCCGCACCCAGCCCACGCCGGCGCCAGGACGTCCCCACCATCAGCATCTCGATGAAGGCATGGCCGAAGAAGTGGTGCGTCAGCACGCCATAGGCGGCAACCTCCCCTTCGATCTCGATAAGATGGCAGCAACCCGTCTCGATCCAGCCGGCAATATCGGCGCGTCGCCTCGGGTCTTCAGCAGCGATCGTGTCGATCGCGCAGAGCGCAGCGAGGTCATCCGTGACCGCCAACCGAATTTGCATCGTCCAGCTCCCGCAAGTTTCGCGGGAAACTAGGGGGATTGCCCGGCCCGTGCAATCGGTGAAACCGCCCCGCCTTTAACGCGGCCATTTACAGTTACGTACTTACCGTTCGGCGATTTTCCTGCGCCTATTGGCAACGTCAACAGAATGAAATCACGCCCGCCGACCCGGTTACGCCAACGGCGTGTTTCGGCGAGGCCGTGAGGGCGCCGTCGCGGCGCCAGTGAAACCAGGATGCTTCCAACGGCGGTTTTCCTTCGCCTCGGTTTGCGAGAGGCCGCCCAGCCAGAGGAGAAGAGGATGACCCGCCGTTTCGCCTACCTTGCGGCAGCAGCGACCGCGCTGACCACGATCGCCTTGACATCGCCGGCGATCGCCCAGGACGCGGTGGAGGCGCCTCCCCTGGTCGAGCAGATCAACAACGGCAAATGGCTGGACCAGGCGGAGGCCGAAAGCCTGCTGGACGAACTCTTCTACCAGCGCGCCATCCACGCCTACATGACCATGCTGCCGGCGCTGAACGTGATCGGCATGCGCGACGGGTCGGAGGCCGAATTCGGCAAGGGCTACAACGTGCTGCCGATCTGGAAGGACCGCATGGATGCGCGCGCCTGGGTGCCGACGCCGAATGCCGACGTCATCTATTCGATGAACTATCTGGACCTCAAGGAAACCGGGCCGCTGGTGATTGCAGCACCGCCGAACGTCATCGGGATGTTCACCGATTTCTTCCAGCGCACCATTACCGACGTGGGCGCGATCGGCCCGGACCGGGCGCGCGGCGGCCTCTACCTGCTGTTGCCGCCGGGCTATGACGGCGAGGTGCCGAAGGGCTATTTCACCTTCACCTCATCGACCTACAACGTCTTCCTGTTCTTCCGCACGATCATGGGCAAGGGCGAAAACGGGCCGGATCCGGTGCCGGCCGTCGCCAACGCCGAACAGACCCGCATCTATCCGCTTTACGCGACCGAAAAGGACGCCAAGCCGATGGACTTTCCGAACGGTTCGGGCAAGCGCATCAACATGATGTACCCGGTCGACAGCACCTACTGGACCAAGCTCAAGGATTTCGTCGACTACGAGCCGGTCTCGGCTATCACGCCTGAGCTTCGCGGCGTGCTGGCCTCCATCGGCATCATCAAGGGCCAGCCGTTCAAGCCGACCACAAAACAGCAGGCGCTGCTCAAGAAGGCGGTCGAGACCGCGCCGCGGATGATCATGGCGCTGCGCCAGAGCGGCCGGCCCGACGGACGCAACCTCTATTACAAGGACCGGCAGTACGAGAACGTCTGGGCCGGCTCGACGGCCGAGTGGTTCCAGGAAAGCTATCTCGACGTCAATCAGCGTGCCGGCTTCTTCCAGGTCGCCTATTCCTCGGCACCGGCCATGGCCATGCACACGATCGATTCCGGCTCGAAATATCCGACCGCGCTTCGCGATGCCGATGGCGATTTCCTCAACGGCTCGAACGGCTACAAGCTGCACCTGCCGCCAAACCCGCCGGCCAAGCTTTTCTGGGCGGTAACGGCCTACAATGTCACTGACGGCACGATGGTGGAGACGCCGAAGCTGCTGCCCTCGATCAATGCCTTCAACAAGGTCAAGGTGAATGAGGACGGTTCCGTCGACCTCTATTTCGGGGCGAGCAAGCCCACCGGGGCCGAAGACAGCAACTGGATCCAGACGGTGCCCGATCGCAACTTCATCGCCACAGTGCGGCTCTATGGAACCGGTGTCGAATTCTACGACCAGACCTGGAAGCCAGACGATCTGGTGAAGGTGAAGTAACGGTCAAGCCAACGAGTGGGAGCCGCGCACCGAAAGGATGACGCGGCTCCGTTTCCGTCGACAACCTGCGCGCAAGTCCATCCCGCCGACATCACTGCGGCGCGCTGCTCCCGCTGAACCCCTGCCGCGTCCACTGATAGACGGACGTATCCGTGCGGAAGTTGCCGACCCTGGCTGAGGCGAGATCGAGAATGTTGACGATGATCGCCGTCCAGACCAGCGTCAGGAGCACGATCAGGAAGCGCACCGGCCTGCCCTTGAGGCCGAACTGGTAGCCGAGCGCACCCATGCTTAAGACCATCACCCCGATCAGCAGCCAGAAGATCTGCCATGGCAGGCGGATGCCGAGCGCGTAGCGTTCGGCGGTGCTCGCGTCGAAGGTCTCGTTGACGGCCGACATCAGCGATGCCGAGACGGCGTCCGGGTCCTGCTGGACGATCGTCGTCACCCGCTGCCAGATCTGCTGCTGCAGCTTGGAGGTGTCACTGTTGGCCTTGGCAAGCGCATCGCTGTTGCGCCCGGCGCGCACGAAGTCCTCGCGCGCCTTGGTATAGTCTTCGAGCAGCTTGGCGATATCGAGCGCTTCGGGCGTACCGATCGCCTTGGCCCGCAGCCAGGCGGTGCCGATGGCATTGGCCTCGGCAAGCGTGCCCTGCCGGCGCTCCGTGAAGCGCGTGGTCGAGAACGAAAGCGTCAACGCCAGCACGAAGGCCAAGAGCCCGAGCATGCCGGCGACGACCACCCCGACGTTTTCGATCTGGCCGCCGGCGCGCTCCTTGCTGCGCACGCCGAAGCGATAGCCGATTTCGTGGGCCGCAAGCTGGCCGACCAGCAGGACGGCAGCAAAGGCGGGAATGCTGACTTCGGCAAGCGAAATGAGGAAATCCATGGAAGTCCCGGATCATCTGAGGTGCGTGCTGCGCGCAGCGGGACGGCGATCCAGATCGGGGCGATCGGTGCCCTGCCAGCCGCTGGGGTCGTCAAAAGAGTCCCCGCCGCCAGCGCATGCCAGCGGCGGGGGTCTCGTGCAGTTACCGCGGAGCGAGGCTCTCCAGCTCGCCGAGCCGCTTCATCGCGGCCTGCTGGGCCAACCAACCGTAGTTGATGCCGCTGGCATTCAGCGTGCTGCCGGCCTGGTACGGGTAATCGTTGAAGTCGGCGAAGAACTCCTTGATCTTGCCCTGGATCGGCACCAGCAGCCACATGTTGCGGGCCAGGAACTCGATCGCTCCGCCGCCGTCCTCCATGCCGCGCTCATAGGGATCCATGCGCAGGTTGGCGATGACGGCCCAGCTCGGCACCTCACGAGTAGCCGTGGCGATATTGCCGTGGCTTGCCTGGGCGAAGCTCAGCTTCCAGTCGTTCCAGCGGATGGCGTTGAGATTGCCGCCCTGGTCGAAGTAGTAGACCGAGTCACGCGGCGGCGTCTTCGCCTCGCCCTTCAACATGCCTGTCAGGTCGTAACCGTCGAGATGCACCTTGAAGGTCTTCGACGTGCCCTTGAAGCCCTTCTTCATCTCTTCCTTGACGTCGGCGATACCGGCGGCCGTCGCGAAAGTCGGCAGCCAGTCCATCAGGGTCACAGGGTCGTTGATCTGCGTGCCCGGCTTCACCACGCCCGGCCAGCGCACCATCATCGGAATGCGGAAGCCGCCTTCCCAGGTGGTGCCCTTCTCGCCGTGGAACATCGTCTGCGCACCATCCGGCCACAGCGCCAGTTCGGCACCGTTGTCGGTGGTGTAGAGCACGATGGTGTTGTCGGCGATGCCGAGATCGTCGAGCTGCTTCAGGAGCTGGCCGACATGACCGTCATGCTCCACCATACCGTCGGCATGGATGCCTTTGCCGGTCTTGCCCATCGAATCCGGCTTCAGGTGCGTGAAGACGTGCATGCGGGTCGAGTTGAACCAGCAGAAGAACGGCTTGTCGGCCTTGACCTGCCGGTCGATGTAGTCCTTGGCGGCTGTCAGGAACTCCTCGTCGATCGTTTCCATGCGCTTGGTGTTGAGCGCGCCGGTATCTTCGATCTTGCCGTCGGCGCTCGACTTGATGACGCCGCGCGGGCCGAACTTCTTCTTGAACTCCGGATCCTTCGGATAGAAGTAGCCTTCCGGCTCTTCCTCGGCGTTCAGGTGGTAGAGGTTGCCGAAGAACTCGTCGAAGCCGTGGGCTGTCGGCAGGTGCTCGTCGCGGTCGCCGAGGTGGTTCTTGCCGAACTGGCCCGTCGAATAGCCCTTGGTCTTCAAGACGTCGGCGATCGTCGGCATCCAGTCCTGGATGCCATGCGGGTCGCCCGGCATGCCGATCGTCAAGAGCCCGGTGCGGAACGGCTCCTGGCCGAGGATGAACGAGGCGCGTCCCGCCGTGCAGCTGTTCTGGCCGTAGCTGTCGGTGAAGATTGCACCCTCGGCGGCAATGCGGTCGATATTGGGCGTGCGATAGCCCATCAGCCCCATCGTGTAGGCGCTGATCTGCGGAATGCCGATATCGTCGCCGAAGATGACGAGGATGTTCGGCGGCTTGCCGCTCGAGGAGGATGAGGATTGCGCCTTGGCCGGGCTTACCGAAGCAGCGCCTGCCACCAGCGACGCGGCCGCAAAAATCGTTCCGCTGAGGAGGAGGTCGCGGCGGCTGACATCCGTCACCCCATTCTCGGCCATCGCGGGCGTGGCCTTGCTATCGTCATGCATGCTCATCGTATTCTCCTTGTTAAGGCGATCGGAAATGCACTGCTGTCGAGGACCGGGCGAATGATGCGCTTGAGGGGGCGGGTGTCCAAGTACGTAACAGTTACGATGTGCCGCTCCGCAACCGTTACTGCCCCGCACGGTTCGGGCAATCCGTTGCAAGGCCGGGTGAGCGGCCCTTGGAGAATTCGGCCGGCGCCATCCTGACAGATTGCCGCAACCGCCCCTTTCGCCTCTGGCGCGACAGCCCCGCATGCCTATATGCAAGGCGCCAAATACAAGCACGCGGACGCAAGGCTACTTAGACCAAGGACATCGGGATGGACGACAACGACTTGCAGGGCCGCGCCGCCCATGTCGCGGCGATCCGCGAGCGAGCGGAAGCCGAGATGAAGGCAATCGGCATCGATGCGGCCTTCATCGACCGTCTCGTCGAGACCTTCTACGCCCGGGTGCTTGCCCATCCCGAGCTCGGCCCCGTCTTCGACGCCAGGCTTTCCGGCCGCTGGCCGGAGCATATGGAAAAGATGAAGAGCTTCTGGTCGGCCGTGGCCTTTCGCAACGGCGCCTATGGCGGCAAGCCGGTGCAGGCCCATGTCGGCGTCGCCAACATGACGCCGGATCTCTTCCCGAAATGGCTTGATCTCTTTTCCACGACGCTCGACGACATCGCCCCGAACGGCGAGGCCAAGGCCTGGTTCATGGCCACGGCCGAGCGCATCGCCCGCAGCCTGACGCTGTCGCTGTTCTACAATCCGGCGATGGACGATCCGGCGCTGAAGCGCGGATAGTCGCGGCGGCTCTTGCGCCGCCGATACCCGTGTCCCCGCGCTTGCATCGGTGTCACCTGCGTGAGACCTGCGATGCGACGGCGACCGAGGCGATGATGATGAGCGTGCCGATCGCCTGCCACGGCGTCACCGCTTCGCCGAGGAAAAAGGCCGCGCCGCCGATGCCGAAGACCGGCGTCAGGGTCAGGAACAGCGCGGCCGTGCTCGCCGGCAGGCGCTTGAGACCGATCAGATAAAGCCAGAAGGCAAGCGCGTACTGGACGATGCCCGACACAAAAGCGAGCGCCAGCATGCCCGCCTCCGCAGCGGCCAGGTCCTTGCCGATCGCCTGGGGTGAGACCCAGGCGAACAGGAAGACCAGCACGAAGATGAGGCCGACGGACTGCTGCAGGGCCGCGAGCACCAGCGGATCGACCTTGGCGACGAGCCGGCTGCTTGACACCACGTAGAGCGCCGCAAACACCGTGCCGAGAATGACGAGAAGGTCGCCGGCCGGGCTAAAGCCGCTGCCGGCGCCATGCGCGCCCGTGACGATCGTAACACCGGCCATCGCCGCAAGGATCGCAAGCAGGGTCGGCAGGCCGACCTTCTCGCGAAACAGGAGCCAGGCGAGCAGCGCGATCAACAGCGGCTCGGTGGTGGCGATCAGCGAGGCATTGCCGGCCGTCGTCAGGAGCAGGCCGAAGGTCCCGAAGACATAGGCAAGCCCCGGTTCGAGCACACCGCTCAGCGCCGCCAGCCGCGTATGGCGATCGAAGCGCAGCTTTTGCCGGGAGGCGCCGACGGCACTCCAGAGAAAGGCGACGCTGGCGCCGAGCTGCAGGCTGACCAGCAACGCCGGCGAAAAGGCCGAAAGCGCGCCCTTCGACATGACGGTGGCAAAGCCCCAGCAGGCGGCGGACAGCACCATGGCGGCAACGGCAGCCCCAAGCCCGAGCTTGCCGGCAACCGCCTCCTGTCCGTGCCCGGTCACGGCCCGGCCTCTCGGGCGACCGCGACGCGCTCGACCGGACAGATCTCCGGCGTGCAGACGGTCTCGTCGCAAAGCCGGCAGATATGGTCGGCGCTGCGGCGGTTCGCAGTCAGCGCCGCCAGCATCGTCTCCACCATCGGTTCGAGATCGATCTGCTGCCACGGATCGAGTGCAGCGACCGCCTTTTCGACCGCCCTTCCGCGGGCATCGAGTATATCGCTGCGCAGGGCCATGCCGGCTGCCGTGAGCGATAGCGCGACTTGGCGCTTGTCCTCGCCCCGCCCCCGCTCGATCAGCCCCTGGGCCACCAGCCGATCGACCGAGCGCACGGCAGCCGATTGCGTAAAACCGATGATCGGCGCCAGCGCGCCAACCGACATTCCCTGGTGATAACCGACCGTGATCAGGGCAGCGGCGTCGCTCGGAACGACGCCGAGCTTTTCGCAGGCGCTGACCTGGGCATCGGCGAGAGCCGTGCCGAGTGCCGCGACCAGATTGATGAAACGAGCCGATGTCATATTAAATGAATGACTCATTCATATGTCTATTTTGGGGCGTGGCCGTTCGCAGCTCAGACGGCAGGAACGGACCCTTGAGGTCAGAGCGAGCGGCCGGAGAACAGAATGTCCTCGGCCTCGTCGATCGACATCGCAAAGACCCGCTTGCCCAGTTCGAAGCCGAAGCCGCCCCGGGCAAAGGCCGAAAGCTCCTTGGCCGTGCGTTTCTCGTCGAGCGGCGCCTTGCGGAACGGCCCGAAGGCGCGCTTTCTCGCCAAGACGACGGCCGCATAGAGATCGTCGGCTTCCGCCACCGCCGCAGCGACGGCATCCCGCGCGACGCCCTTTTCCGACAGCTTCTGGGCGATCGCCCGCTTCGACTTGCCGCCGCGCATGGCCGAGCGGGTCTTGATCTCGGCGTAAGCTTTGTCGTTAAGCGCGCCGTTGTCATAGGCAAAGGTCACGGCGGCAGCGGCCAGCAGTTCCACCTGGTTGACGCTGATATCCTCGAACTTCTCCCGCGCCTTGCGCGAGATGGCGTCGAAGAGCTGCTTTTCCGTCAGCATCTGCCGCGCCAGCCGATAGGCGGCCGAATTGCGCGCCCAGGCATACATGCGCGGCGTCGGCTGATCGGATTGCGCTTGATCGTCGATGAGGTCCAAGCCTGCCCTGCCCTCGAAGTGAACCACGGGTGGCAGCCGTCGCTCCGCAGGATCGGATCGACGTCGCCCAAGCAAGCGAAATGAGCTGACTCTCCGCGACAAGGCAACCGCGCACCCGGGCAACCGAACGGTTTTCCCGGCCTTGTTCTGCCGGCCCTGCTCTGTCGGCATCAGCGCGGCAGGCGCCCCTTCGGAAAGGCGCGCCTGAGACAGACGCGGGAGGCCCGCGCGGATCTTGCGATCCGCCGGTCGAGCGTTCCCGTCGCGATGCCCTGAAAAGGGCACCCGAGCACGGGATGGTCTATTCAAACTTCTCGGTGCTGTCGGCCTTGCCCTTCACCCAGTAGCCCGAGGCTTTCAGCCAGGTGAGCGGCAGGCCGCGCTCCTCGACGAAATGGGTCCGTATCGCCCGGGTGACTGCGGCTTCGGCCGCGATCCAGACGAAGGTGCCGGGCTCCAGCGCCACCTGACGCACGACGGCAAGCAGCGCTGCGGGATCGTGCGCTTGGCCGAGCGGGCGATAGGCCCAATGGGTGGTGAGTGCCGCCTTGGTGCGGAATTTCTGCCGCTCGTCCAGCCCAGTGACCGCGGCGATGCTGGTGATCTGATGCCCCGCCGGCGTCTCCTCGATCCGCCGCCCGATCGCCGGCAACGCCGTCTCGTCGCCGATCAGCAGCCATCGCGTGAAATCTCCAGACACGACCGCCGAACCGCGCGGCCCGCCGATCTCGAGCTTGTCCCCCACGGACGCCGCCATTGCCCAGGCGGTCACGGGGCCTGCCTCGTGCAACGCGAAATCGAGCGCCAGCACGCGCGCGTCGGTGTCGTAGCGCCGTGGCGTATAGTCCCGGCGCTCTTCGGTGCCGTTTGCGCCGGGCACGAAGATCTTGATGTGGTCATCCGCCCCGAGGCTGACGAAATCGGCGAGATCGTCGCCGGAAAGCGTGATCCGCAGCATGCCGGGCGTGACCCGCTCGATCGCGGAAACGACGAGCGATCGGCGCTTCAGCTCGTGGCGAACACGTTCGATACGCGGCGTCGGGAGATGGGAATATTTGGGAGAATTGTCCATTTGCATCCTTTGGAAGGCCTTGAAAGCTCGATCCGCAGGACACAGTCGCGCAGATCGAAGCCGCTTCTGGCCGTTCGATCATACGCGTTGAGTGACGTTAACGCTTACGTGGCCGGGCGTGCCCGGTCATGTCCGTCCTGTCTATCGGAAGGCCCCGCTTCGATCAATGCGTCATCTTGACTAAAAGAAGAAGGTTTTACCAGCCAAAAGAAAAACGCGCCCGCCGGAGCGAGCGCGTTCGACAATTTCCGGAAAGCCGGTGCCTTAAGCCGCCAGCGCCGCGACTTCGCCACGGATAAGGTCGCCGAGACGGCGGATGCCCTCGTCGATCATCTGGTCGTTGGCGCAGGAGAAGGAGACGCGCAGCGTGTTCTCGCCCGAGCCATCGGCAAAGAAGGCGCGACCGGGAACGAAGGCGACCTTGGCCGTCTCGATCGATTTTGCCAGCAGTGCGGCGCCATCCATGCCCTTCGGCAGCGTCACCCAGACGAACATGCCGCCTTCCGGCTTCGTCCAGGACACGCCCTCGGGCATGTATTTTTCAAGCGCTGCGAGCATGGCCGTGCGGCGTTGCTTGTAGACCCGGTGGATCTTGGCCACCTGCTGGTCGAAACCGCGCTCGGCAACGGTGCAGATCGCCATCTGGTTGATGGTCGAGGAATGAAGGTCAGCTGCCTGCTTCAAGAGCACGAGCTTGCGGATCACCTTTTCCGAGGCGCAGACCCAGCCGACCCGAAGGCCGGGGGCGAGTGTTTTGGAGAACGAGCCGCAATAGATCGTGCGGGTTTTGTTGATGTCGCCCTTCTCGGCGATTTCGAGCGCCAGGATCGGCGGCACCGGCTCGCCGTCATAGCGCAGCGACTGGTAGGCAGCGTCTTCGATGACGGCAATGTCGAGCTCTTCGGCAAGTTCAAGCACGCGCTCGCGGCCGGCCCGGTCGACGGTTTCGCCGGTCGGGTTGGCGAAGTCAGCCGAGAGATAGGCGAACTTGACGCGGCCGCCGGCATCGGTTGCCGCCTGGCGGTAGGCTTCCGGCGTGCGGTTGCCGTTGGGGTTCAGCTGGTCGTAGGTCGGCTCGTAGGCGTTGAACGCCTGCAGCGCGCCGAGATAGGTCGGCCAGGTGACGAGCGCCGTATCGTTCGGCGACAGGAACAGCTTGCCGAGATAATCGAGGCCCTGCTGCGAGCCCGACGTGATGAAGATGTTGTCGGCACCGGCGGGGATGCCGATCTTTTCCATCTCCTTGGCGAGCCATTCGCGCAGCGGCTTGTAGCCTTCGCTGACCGAGTACTGCAGCGCAGCACTTACGGCCGGACCGGAAAAGATCTCCGCATAGGCGTCCTTGAATTCCGCATCCGGGAACAGCGCGGGATCGGGAATGCCGCCGGCAAAGGAGATGATGTCGGGACGGTCGAGCAGCTTCAACAGTTCGCGGATTTCCGAGGCGCGCATCCGGCTCGAGCGCGTCGCGAAGATATGTTCCCAATCCAGCATGGGGTGTTTCCTCAGAGATTATGTGCGGAAAGCGGTTCTCCGCTTCCTCCCGCGTCATTCTAGAGCGCCGTGCGTTCGCTTGAACGCACAAAGGACGCTCTGGTTTTTGTTCTAGAGCATCTTTCCGCCTCGAGCGATCCCCCTTGGAAGCAGGATACCCTGGACGGTGAAGCGACAGGACCACGACGACCAATTTATGTCAATATTATTGACCTAATTCCGTGCCTTTTTCGGGCTTTTCGACCCTCCGCACGTAGCGTCCAGAGCCTGACGCAACGTCAGTCCGAGGCGAATGCCACGCGCCCCACCGCAATGCAAGCGCAGCGTAACAGTTAAATTCTTGCCGCCGGCGGCAACCGGGCGCAGAGTCCCGCCCGACCGATTGTCGTTCACCAGCTCAATCCCGATAGCCTGAGTTTCGTTAAGCCTCGACCCTCTGACGATATGGAGCGATGTGCCATGACCAAGCATCCGGTTTCCGATCCCGAACCGACAGATCCCCAGACCGAACCGCATTTGAGCGTCAGCCGGCGCGATCTCCTGCTTGGCGGCAGCGCGCTCGCCGCAGCCGCCCTCACCGTTTCGGCCCCCGCCGTGCACGCCCAGCAATCGGGCACGCCGGCCACGGGCAACAGCGGCAAGCCGAACATCCTGATGATCATGGGCGACGATATCGGCTGGCTCAATCCGAGCATCTACCACCGCGGCATGATGGGCTACCGCACGCCGAACATCGACCGCATCGGCAATGAGGGCGCGCTCTTTACGGACTGGTATGGCGAGCAGAGCTGCACCGCCGGCCGCGCCGCCTTCATCACCGGCCAGTCGCCGATCCGCACGGGCCTGACGAAGGTCGGCCTGCCCGGCGCCGATCTTGGACTGCAGCCGGAAGATCCGACCGTCGCCGAACTCCTGAAGGCGCAGGGTTATGCCACCGGCCAGTTCGGCAAGAACCACCTGGGCGACAAGGACGAATTCCTGCCGACCGCCCACGGCTTCGACGAGTTCTTCGGCAACCTCTACCACCTCAATGCCGAAGAGGAGCCGGAGAACCCGGACTATCCGAAGAACCCGGAATTCGCCAAACGCTTCGGCCCGCGCGGCGTCATCCATTCCTATGCCGACGGTCGGATCGAGGACACGGGCGCCCTGACCAAGAAGCGCATGGAGACGGTGGATGCCGAGTTCCTGGCGGCAGCGCTCGATTTCATCGACCGGCAGCATAATGCTGAGAAGCCCTGGTTCTGCTACTTCAATTCCACCCGCATGCACATATTCACGCACCTGAAGGCCGAATCCCAGGGCAAGACCGGCAAGGGCCTCTACCCCGACGGCATGGTCGAACATGACGGCATGGTCGGCGAACTCTTAAAGAAGCTCGAGGATCTCGGCGTGCTCGACAACACCATCGTCGTCTACACCACCGACAACGGCGCCGAGGTGATGAGCTGGCCCGATGGCGGCACGACGCCCTTCCGCGGCGAGAAGGCCACCAACTGGGAAGGCGGCTACCGCGTGCCGATGCTGATCCGCTGGCCGGGCGTCATCAAGCCGAACACGGTCTATAACGACATGTTCTCGCACTACGACCTGATCCCGACCTTCTGTGCGGCGGCCGGCGAACCGGATGTCGTCGCCAAGTGCCTGACCGGCTATCAGGCCGGCAGCAAGACCTTCAAGGTGCACCTCGACGGCTACAACCTGATGCCCTTCTTCCGCGGCGAAGTCGCCGATGGCCCGCGCCGCGACTTCCTCTACTGGAACGACGACGGCGAACTGGTCGCGGTCCGCGTGCTGGACTGGAAGCTCAACTTCAAGATCCAGGAACACACCGGCATCGGCGTCTGGCAGCGCGAGTTCACCAACATGCGCATCCCTCTGATCTTCAACCTCAGGGCGGATCCGTTCGAGCGCGGCCCGGAATCCTTCGAATACGACCGCTGGATGGCCGAGCGTGCCTTCATCCTCGTGCCCTCGCAGGCACTCGTCGCCAAGTGGCTCGAAAGCTTCAAGGATTTTCCGATCCGCCAGAAGCCGGCGAGCTTCAACCTCGACGAGGTGATGGGCAAGCTGTCGAACGCGAAGCAGTAGAGAGGATGCCCTTTGCCGCCGCCATCTCGCAGGGCAGCGCCTTGCGGGATGGTCTTTCCTTGCCTTTCGACCGGATGGTTCAGCCTGCCCGATGCTGTGCCTTGCGAGGCTTTCCGAACGGGCCGGCCGCTGCACCCGGTGCCCTGATAATCCGAAGAGGCAAATTGCCGGGGGAGAGGCCGAAGCGTAAAATCCCGCCCCTCAATTCGACCGGAGGGACTAGGCTATGAGCAGACTGTTTATCCTGTCGGCTGGCACCATCCTGGCGCTGGCACAATCGGCGTTCGCAGCACCCGCGGCGCCAGAGACGCAACCCCTCAAGATTGCCAAGGAGTGCAGCCAATTTACCGGCGACACGCCGAGCTTCTGCACCATCACGGAATCGAACCTCGAAGCGATCCCGGCGGGCACCAAGATCCTCTATTATGGACCGGTGGTCGCCAATCCCCTCTTCTCCAGCAGCACTGCCGTCATCTCGGTTGGAAACGGTGACTCGGCGGTCGGATATTGCGTCGTCTACGATACGGCCAAGCCGCCGCTCGGCACCTGCGCGTTCCATGCCGGCAGCGGCACGCTCGCCGGCTTCCAGGCGATCGTGAAGGTTACGGTCGACGACAAGCAGATCTGGCACTGGGACGGGGACTACGTGCTCGGAACCACCCAGGCGGCCAAGTGACACCGTAGATATTGCCGGCTCCACACCCGGCCGATCGACACGACGCGGCAGAGGGCCTGGGCACTCTGCCAACGC
The DNA here is from genome assembly GCF_050434285.1 of Ensifer sp. KUDG1. NCBI lineage: Bacteria > Pseudomonadati > Pseudomonadota > Alphaproteobacteria > Hyphomicrobiales > Rhizobiaceae > Ensifer > Ensifer sp. KUDG1. The sequence continues at coordinate 327,310 of NZ_JBNDIG010000002.1, read as the reverse complement.
GGTACGTCATTCAAGCGCTGTCCCCGCCACCAGCGGGGGCAGGCGCTGCTTTACGTTCTGACCGCTGGCGCGCCGGCGTTGCCTGTGAAGAGGAGCCGGATGCCGAGCGCCAGCATGACGGCACCGGTAAAACGCTGCTGCCAGACGAGCAGCCGCGGAAAGCGATAAAGCGCCTGGCCGACTGTTCCCGAGGCGAGCGCCACCGAACCGAGCGAGAGGATGCCAGCGAGCTTCTGCACGGTGCCAAGCACGGCAAGCTGCAGCCACACGGGGCCGGCGGTCGGATCGACGAACTGTGGCAGGAAGGCGAACATGAAGAGCAGCGACTTCGGGTTCGTCAGGCTGTTGATCGTTCCCTCGCGGACCGCGCGCCAGTCGGAAACCTCGGTCGCCGCCAGTCGCTTGGCTGCACCCGCATCGCCGAAACTCGACCAGACCATCCGCGCGCCGAGATAGAGCATGTAGGCCGCCCCCGCCCATTGCAGAAGCATGAGCCCGGCGGGATAGGCCTTCAGCAGCGAGGCGACACCGAGAACGAGCAGCCCCACCTGCACGACGCCGGCGACGAAGATCATGCCGACCACCGTCAGCAGCGCCACCCGGCGCCCCTGCCCGATCCCGCGGGCGAGCACCAGCATCATGTCCGGACCGGGCGTGATCTCAAGAACGAAGAGGGCTGCAACGAAGGTCAGGAGAACGGGGAGATCGGCCATTGAAGGTTCCGGCTAAGCACAATTGCCACATGCTTATCCGGAAGCGCCCGGTCTGTCGATCAGCCCTTCTGCGCGCGGCACCTCGACATTTCTGCTCCGCCTGTCACCATCTTCGTCTAGTCTGTTGCCGGGCTTCGCGGACGAGAACGGTCAGTTGCCGGAACGGATCTTTTCGCGGCCACGGCAATCGCCCTTCCCACGCCCGCCACCAACGCCCAGAAAGCATCGATGACAAAACCCGACGACGATACCCTCGCCTTCTATCGCGACAATGCCGCCACCTATGCGGCGCGCGACCGCAAGCCGCCGCAGGCGCGTCTGGCGGCCTTCATGGCCCGCCTCGCTCCCGGGGCTTGCGTGCTCGATCTCGGCTGCGGCGGCGGACATGACAGCCTCGTCCTGCTGGAGCATGGCTTCGACGTCAGCGCTTGCGACGGCTCGGCGGAACTGGCGCGGGAAGCGGAAGCGCGCATCGGCTGCAAGGTCGAGGTCATCGCGTTTCAGGAGATCGTTTGGGAAGACCGGTTCGACGGCATCTGGGCCGAGGCCTCGCTCCTGCATGTGCCGCGCACGGAGCTCGCCGACGTGCTCACCCGCATTCGCCGGGCGCTGAAGCCGGGCGGCCTGCTGCAGGCGAGTTTCAAGGCAGGCGAGACGGAAGGCCACGACCGCTTCGGCCGCTACTTCAACTACCCCTCAGCCGGCTGGTTGCGTGCCTGCTTCGAAGACGCCGGCTGGCCCGAAGTCGACATCGGCGAGGCCGACGGCGGCGGCTATGACGGCGAGCCGACCCGCTGGCTGCATGTCGCGGCGAACCGCGCGGACTGAAGCGCATTCAGAGAGCCGCCCGCGCGCCCGCGCCGCCGAACTCCGCTACTTCGTCGTCGCAAACATGGCGTCGACAAACCGTCTCTTCTCCGCCTCCTGCTCAGCGGAATTGCCGCGGGTGTAAACCAGCGTTCTCCACGCATCGCGACCGCTGACGGCGACCGTCACTTCAACAGACGTGTCCTCTGCGCTCACTGCCTTGCCCGTTGCCCTGAGGCCTGCCTGAAGGCCCGCCATGTCAAAAATAGTGACGGGCTGCCAGCCGGTGGTGATATCGACCTCCTCGCGGAGCACTTTCTCGAGCGCCTCCGCATAGAGGTCCGCTCCAATGCCATCCGAAGGCAACTGTTCGTGCCCGAAAAGCGCCTCGGAGAGAAGTTCGTCGGAAACGAAGTAGAAAATCCGACCGCTATTGGTCTCAAGTTCCTCTGGCTTCCAGGACCTCCCGATCGTCGCCACACGCTGGGTCATAGGGTTGGACCAGCCCTGAGTGGTCTTTAGGTTGCTCTCCATGGCCCGCTCCTCCGCTTGCAGCGCGAAACTACCGATGAGGAGAGCGGCCGCCACGACCAGGGTCACCCCGAACCGAAACTGCGAGGGATCGGCGACAACGACGGGGTTCCCGCTGTCGTAGCTTGCGGGTTGCCCAAGAGAGACGCGGCGGTGCTGTCGGATCTGGGTGAAGAGCGCGATGATCGGAATGCCCAGCCCGAGGCCGATAACCCATACCTTGAACTCCCTTACGAGGAAGAACAGGGCACGGTTGCGACCCGCAGGCACCGGGACGCGCACACCCGCGATCGCCTTGCCCGGCGTCGTCCCCGTGATCGTCATGCTAAGCGCCAGCACCAAAGCGACAAGCGGCAACAACATCAAGCCGAATAGAACGCCATTTATGGAGACGATTTGCAGGTAGATGTTCGGCGCGTAGATAACGGCCAATAGCCCGATACCGAATCCGAGCAGCGGGGTGAATAGAAAATTGTCGATGAGGCGCGCCCAGAACCGTGGCCAGGGCCGGGAATTGCGGATCAGTCCGGGCTGAACGGCTGGTTCATCGACGATGGGTTCGGCGACATCCGCCTCGGCTGCGGTCGCCGAGATGGGTGGCGGCACAAAGGCATCGACAAGGTCTGGATGGGATCCGGCCGCCTGCCGTTCCTCCAGACCTTCGCGCCACACAATGGTTTCTTGCGTGATCCTGCCATCCCGAACAAGCGCTCGGAGATCGTCGTCATCGACAGGACCGTGTTGATCCGGTCCGGTCAAATAGTACCAAACTGCCATGCTGCTACCCCTCGACTGAGCGTCTCAGGTAGCAAACACCTTCACAGCCGTAAAGTTGTGCAGATAGAAAATGAAAATAGCCAGGAGTTGTCGCCGTTCGGAGGCGCCACGACGGCTGGCATGACGCGCATGCCTGGCGTTTTCCGACCGCTCCGGGTCTGCAATCACCCCGCCTTCGCGACCGCAGTCCTCAGGCCTCGCGGCTGAAGTAACTCAGGATCAGAAGCGTGCAGATCGCCGCAACGATCAAGGCGTCGAAAAGTGCAAAGTGCTCGAAGAACGAGGGCATGGCATTTCCTCCTTCCAACTAAACCTATGAGAGCACATATTTCCAAAACTTGGAAGAAGTTTTGAAAAATATACTGATCAAACAACGCAATTAATCAAAATACTATTTGCACTGCAGCATTATTTATCTGCACTGCACAAAGCTTAATCCCATGAAAATTATCGACCTCAGTGCCACGACAGCTCTTTGATGCAGCCGTCGATAGGCCGTCCGAGACGCGGCATTTCGCCCCTTCGCCACCACGACAATGTTAATTGACGGCGCTACCGGAAGATGCAGATATTAGCTATATCGAATAAAAAGATCCGCCGTCCGGCCGGGTCGCATTTCCAGGGGGTGCGCATGTCTGAACTGCAAGCGAATAACGCCCGTGCAAACGCATGCGGCGACAAGACGGCTGGCGCGGATCCGCAAGCGGGCCCGACCCGGCGCGACGTTCTCATGAGCGGTGCGGCGCTTGCCCTTGCCGCCGGACTGCCGGCGGGCCTTGCGGCTCTTGCCCCGGATGCGGCGCAAGCAGCCGGCACGACGGCGCCGAACATCGTCTACATCATCGCCGACGATCTCGGCTGGGGCGATGTCGGCTTCCGCGGCTCGGACATCAGGACGCCCAATCTCGACCGGCTGGCGGCCACCGGCGTAACCTTCGACCAGTTCTACACCCAGCCGATGTGCACGCCGACGCGCGCCGCCTTCCTCACCGGCCGTTACCCGTTGCGCTATGGCCTGCAGACGGGCGTGATCCCCTCGCCCGGTTCCTATGGCCTGGCGCTCGACGAGTATCTGCTTTCCCAGGTGATGAAAGACGCCGGCTACCGGACGGCGCTCGTCGGCAAGTGGCATCTCGGCCATGCCAAGCCGGAATATTGGCCGAAGCAACGCGGCTTCGACACCTTCTACGGCGCGCTGGTCGGCGAGATCGACCACTTCAAGCACTCTTCCCATGGGGTGAAGGACTGGTACCGGGGCAACAGGCCGATCGAGGAGACCGGCTTCGACAACACACTGATCGGCGACGAGGCGGCCCGGGTGGTCGAAAGCCACGATCCCGCAAGCCCGCTCTTCCTCTACCTCGCCTTCACCGCGCCGCACACGCCCTTCCAGGCGCCGGACGACGCACTCGACCGCTACAAGCACATCACGGACAAGAACCGCCGGGCCTATGCGGCGATGGTCTCCGTGCTCGACGACGGCATCGGCAAACTGCTGGCGTCGCTCGAAAAACGCGGCATGCGCGACAACACGCTCATCGTCTTTCACAGCGACAATGGCGGCGTGACGAGTTCGCTCTTTGCCGGCGACAGCAAGGTGAACGGCGAACTGCCGGCCGACAACGGCCATTACCGCGACGGCAAGGGCACGCTCTACGAGGGCGGCACCCGCGTGGTGGCGCTTGCCAACTGGCCGAAGAAGATCAAGCCCGGCAAGGTCGCAGGCATGGTCCACGTGGTCGACATGTATCCGACGCTGGCCGCGATCGTCGGCGCGACGCTCGACAAGAACCAGCCGCTCGACGGCATCAACCTGTGGCCCTCCTTGAGCGAGGGCAAGCCGACGCCGCGCACCGAGGTGGTCTATAACGTCGATCCCATGGGCGGCGCCGTGCGAAGGGACAACTGGAAGCTCGTCTGGAAGGCGACGCTGCCGCAAAAGGTCGAACTCTTCGACCTTGGCGCCGACCCGTCCGAGGCACATGATCTTTCGGCCGACTACGCCGACCGGGTGCGCGACTTCCAGGACTGGATCACCAGCCTTGCGGTCGAGATGGACCAGCCGCTGCTGCTGATGGAAGCGGCGCGCCTGACCTTCTACGCGCCGCCCGTCGTTGCCGATCCCTCGACGCTGTTCAATCTCGGTGATTGACGGCTGGCGGCATGGCCGCGGCCGAGTTGTCGCTAGACCGGCGTGACCGACTTCACGCTGCCGGCGGTATCGACGATGCAGGTGAACTTGCGGCCGGCGGCGTCGAGGTCGACGCTGTAGGAAGCGGCATCGAGCGCGCGCGAACTGGTCGGCAGTACCTTTGTGCTGTCGACCTGGGCGGCGCCCGCCGCGGCATGGGCGCAGAGCAGTTGCAGGTCGGCCGGCGCCGTCTGCAGGCTGGTGCGGGCCATGTCCTCGGGCTTGGGCGCGGACTGGCAGCCGCTGATCGCGGCCGTGGCCGCCAGTGCCAGAACAAGGCTCTTCATACGCAATATCCCCTCGCTCACCACGTATCCTCCCCTTCGGATCTTCTGTCCCTGTTCCTTCGCGCGATCGGCCACGCGTGTCCCCGGCAGCCGATCGGTTCCATCCTGGCGCCCGCAAGGCGCCTGCCCCCACAAAGTGCCTGCGCCGGCGCGCCGCTCCCAAGCGGCCTGCCTTGCTCTGCTCAAACGCCCTTGTAGAGCGCTGCCCCCTGCATCAGCACGATCACCTTGGCGCCGATCTCGATGCGCGAATGCAGGTCGATGACGTCGTCATTGTTCATGCGGATGCAGCCGGAGGAGACGTCGAGCCCGATCGTCCAGGGCTCGACCGTGCCGTGGATGCGGTAGATCGTGTCCTGGTCGCCCTCGTAGAGGTAGAGCGCGCGGGCGCCGAGCGGATTGTCCGGCCCGCCGGGCATGCCGGCCGCCCATTTCGCCGCATTCGGGTCGCGCGCCACCATCTCGGCCGGTGGCGTCCAGGTCGGCCATTCGGCGGTGCGCCCGACGCGCACGATGCCGGCCCAGCCAAAGCCTTCGCGCCCGACGCCAATGCCGTAGCGGATCGCCTGCCCGCCGGGCTGGACGAGATAGAGAAAGTGCTGGTTGCCGTCGATGATGATGGTGCCCGGCTGTTCCGCCGTGCGGAAGGTCACCACCTGGCGGCGGAAGGCCTCCGGCAGCTGGTTGTTGCGGGCGAAATACTGCCGCGCTTTCTTCTTGTCGTAGTTGACCCATTTCTTGGTGCGGGCGTCGTAGATCTGCGTCTGCGCCCAGGCGGCAAGCGGCCCGAGCGTCAGGGCAGCGGCAAGCACCGCTATGCCGAACCTGCGCCGCGTCCACATCGGCCGGTCCTTGCCGGCAGGGCGATTGTCGTCAGAACGTCCGCTCATGGCTTGGCCCACCCGTCGATGCGCGCCGCGTTGTCTTCGGCCCATTTCTTGGCGTAGTCGGCCGGCGCCTGCCGCTCGACCTCCAGCGCGTAGCTCATCTTGGTCACTTCCTCCGGCGAAAAATCCACCTTCTCCAGGAACTTCGCCACGTCAGGGTGTTTCTTGCCGAAGGCGGTGGCATAGGCGATCTGGAAATGCGCCGCCTGCCAGGCGGTCGAAGCGCTGGATTTCGACACCCAGAGCGGATCGCTCGGCGGCAGGATCTTCCACTTGGCGGCATCGTGCGGCGGCTCTTCGAGCCGTGCGATCTGGTGCAGCTCGAAGACGTGATGCGGCGCGTAGCAGTAGAAGACCATCGGCCGCTCTGTCGCGACGGCCGCGTCCACAGCCGCCATCGCCACCTCCTCTTCCGCCTCGAACAGCGTCAGCGTCTTGTCGTAGCCGTAGCCGGCCGCCCGCGCCCGCTCGATGCCGGTTGAAAGCCAGGTGGCGGCGCCGATCCACATCTCGCCCTTGCCGTCGCCGTCGGTGTCGAGGATCTTGGTCTTTTCCGGGTCGCTGAGATCGGCGGCCGACTTGATCGTCTTGGCCGCTTCCGGCGTGGCGCAAAGCCCCTGCCAGGCCGGCACGCTGCGCTCGGTCAGTTGGCCGACCTTCTTGTCGGTCACGTATTTGCGCACGACGTCTTCGAAGTTCGGTCGCCAGACTTCCGGCTGGATGTCGACCGTGCCCGCTTCGAAACCAACGAAGGCATTGAGCGTGCCGAGTTCCTTGACCTCGGCGTCGAGCCCGAACTTCTTGGCGATGCCCACTTTCAGGATATTGGCCGTTGCCTGGCCCGACGGCCAGTTGGGCATGGCGATCACCAGATCGGCGGCAGTGGCGGGCAGCGCCACGGATGCGGCCAGCATGGCAGCCAGCAGGGCTGGCAGAAACCTCGACTTTTCCTTCACAATCCCCTCCGGCCTCGAGCAAACGATGCGAATGACGTCGTGAATGCGTATGTCGTGCTTTAGCGACGCCGAAGCGCGCCGCAACTCTGCAGATTTCCCTTGATGACGAGACCCTGCAGCTCTTCAGAATGCCATGGCGACCCGGCGAGACGCGCGGTCCCCTTGGGCGAATGCGAAGCTTATCAATGCCTTGGGCCCTTGGCCCTGCTCTTCCCCGTGCCGTATCCGGCATCTTCGTTCGTTGGCCGGCAGGATGCATAGAACCGCGGGCTTCGTCAACGTACCAGCGATACCACGCGTTGCACGGACACGTCTGCCGATCGTCGATCACGCAGCAATCCCACGCCGGACTTTGGAGACGACAGTGTCGGAATTCGGTGTGGCGTTCGAGCTCGCGTGCACGGACGGTGCTCAGAAAGGGATGAGGCGGGCCGCACCCCCGACCCGCCTGCCCGCGAACGGCAGGGCGTGATCGCCCCGCGCGTCCCGCTTTGTTGCCTCAGGCGGCGCGCGCGTCGGTCGCGCGGCGACGATCGCCGATGCCGCCCGCAGCCGCTGCCGTGCCGGCCTCGCGCCGCTCGGCACGGCGGTTGAGCTGGAAGCGGTTGACGAGTTCCGTCAGCCGCTGCGCGCCCTCGGCCAGCCGGACGCTGACGTCGGCGGTGCGCTCCACCATGCCTGCATTCTTCTGCGTCATGACGTCGATGTCGTTGACGGCCGCGTTGATTTCGCCGAGGCCTGCCGTCTGCTCGGTCGCGGCCGTTGCGATTGCGGCGATCCGCGTGTCGATCGCAGCGACGAAGTCTTCGATTTCCTTCAGCGCGTTGCCGGTATCGCCGACGAGGCGCACGCCTTCGGCGACCTCGGCAACCGAATTGTGGATCAGCGCCTTGATCTCCTTGGCGGCCTTGGCCGAGCGCTGGGCAAGCTCGCGCACCTCCGAGGCGACGACTGCAAAGCCCTTGCCGGCGTCGCCGGCGCGCGCCGCCTCGACCCCGGCATTGAGCGCCAGGAGGTTGGTCTGGAAGGCGATCTCGTCGATCACGCCGATGATCTGGCTGATCTCCTCGGACGCCGCCTTGATGCGCTGCATCGCCGTCACCGCATCGCGCACGACGCCGGAAGAGCTGTGCGCCGATTGCCGCGCATTCTGCACCAACGCGCGGGTCTGCTGGGTGTTCTCGGTCGAGGTGCGCACCGTCGCCGTCGCCTGTTCCAGTGCCGCCGAGGTCTGCTCCAGCGCTGCCGCCTGCTGGCGGGTGCGGTCGGAAAGATGCTCGGCCGCATCCTTCATCTCGTGGCTGTTGCTGTTGAGGTCGCGGGTCTGGCTGAGCACCGCCGACAGCGTTTCCTGGAACATGCCGATCGAGGTGTTGAAGTCGCGCCGGAGCGTTTCGAGCTCGCCGACGAAGGGCTCGTCCAGCGTCATGCGGATGTTGCACTCGGCAAGGCGGCCGAGCCCGGCGCCGATCTCCTGGACCGCAAGCACGCGATCGGAAACGTCAACGGCGAATTTCACCACCTTCGACACCCGGCCGGCATCGTCGAGGATCGGATTGTAGGACGCCTGGATGAAGACCGTCTTGCCGCCCTTGCCGATGCGCTTGAACTGGTCGGTGACGAAGCGCCCGGCCGCAAGATCGCGCCAGAATCCGGCATAGGCGGGCGAATGGACATCGTCCGGTTCGCAGAACATCGAATGGTGCCGGCCGACGATCTCGGGAAGCGCATAGCCCATGGCCGAAAGGAAGTTTTCGTTGGCGGTGATGATCTCGCCCGAAGGCGTGAATTCGATGATGGCCTGGGCCCGCGACAGGGCGTCGATCTTGCCCTGGTCGTCGGTGCTCTTTGCCTTCGTCGCGGTGATGTCGGTCGCGAACTTCACCACCTTATAGGGTTTGCGGCCGCGGAACACCGGATTGTAGGAGGCCTCGATCCAGATCTCGCGCCCGCCCTTGCCGATGCGCCGGTACTGCTGGCTGTCGTATTGGCCGCGGGCAAGGCGCGCCCAGAAATCGGCGTAGGCGGCGGACGCCGCCTCCTCCGGCTGCACGAACATGCGGTGGTGCCGGCCGACGATCTCGTGGAGATCGTAACCCATCGCGCGGCAGAAATTCTCGTTGGCGGTCAGGATCGTGCCGGAAAGATCGAATTCGATGATCGCCTGCGACCGGTTGATCGCATCGAGCATGGCTTTGGCATCGGACGAAAAAAGAGACGGCAGGCCAGTCATGAGGGCGGGACCTATAGCTAACAAATCGAAAAGGGATACATGCGAATTGTAGCTATTGGTATGATAAATTCCTTAAGCGATTCTTTTCGCGACCCCTAGAATTGCTGTGCTTTTGCCCTCATGCGGTCCCGATTGCGCGCTGCGCCCGAAAATCGCGCGAGGCGAAATGACCGGCCAGCAGCCAGATCAAAACTTCGAGCGCGAAGGTCCAGTGCAGGATGAAGTTCAGGTACCAGGGTTTGTGGACCGCCTGCACATGCACCAGGTTCACCCTGAGATCGGCGAAGGGAAAGAACCAGCGAATATCGGCCGCGATCGAATCCATCACCAGATGCAGGACCACGCTCAAAAGCCCGACGCCGACAAGGACGAGCTGCTTGCGCCGCCTGGTGGCGATGAGAAGCAGCGCGATCGCCGCCGCCAGCGCCAGCCAGAAGATCGGCGTGTGCACCCAGTAGTCGTGATGCGGCGTGCGACGCTGGTCGATCAGGTAGAAATAGGCGAGATCGAAATCCGGCAGGACGGAACAGAGAAGCCCGACACCGAAGATGGCGCGGCGTTGCGAGGGGTTGCGGCGCGCAAACGGGCGGCTCAGCAGATAGCCGGCCGGCAGATGGGCAATGAACAAGTGGGCTTCCTCCCGAAGCGCGTCGACAGCTGCACCCAACAGGCGCAGTGTTGACGCGAACGCCGGAGGATTTGCAACCGAACATGTCGCTTTGATGGCTTCCGCCCACGGCCGTTACAGCCGGCAGGCGCTACCAGTTGCCGGGATCGGCCGTGTGATCGACGCTGGCGAATTCGTCCGCCTTGTCGCGCTCGAGCGTCAGCCTGGTGATGTTCTTCGCCTCGTCGGTGACGGCATAGGAAAGCGGCGCCGGCTCGCGGGTCAGATACTGGTACATCAAAAGGGCGGCCTCCTCGGCGCTATCGGCCTCGAATTCCTTGGCGACGCTGACGAAGAACCTTTGCATGGCCTGCCCTGCCCGTTTGACTGAGCTGAGCGCCCAGATTTGACATCTGGATATGACATGGAGCGCGCGCGCCGGGCGTCAATGCGTCACCGGCCTCATCGTCGACTTCCTATGGCGAGCCGGACGCTCGGCGTCCGTCAAAACGTTCCGGCGAGAGCGGCTGCAGCCAAGAGCACGCCGGTCAGGATATTCGCCAGGAACAGACGATAGCTGAGTTCGGGGCGATCGAGGTCGAAACGCCAGGCCTGCCACGCGAGATGGGCCGCGATCACCACCATGCCGACGGCATAGAGGCTCGACATGCCGAGCATCCAGCCGCCGAGCGACCAGGCGGCGAGCGTCAGGCCGTAGAACAGGGCGATGCAGGCCTTGCCGCGAGCCCCGAACAGGATCGCCGTGGACTTGAGACCGAGGCGCGCGTCGTCGCGCACATCGACATAGGCGTAGGCCGTGTCGTAGCCGATCTGCCACGCAACGGCACCGGCCCACATCAGCACGGCGCCAGCCGGAACATGTCCGGCAACCTGCGACCAGGCCATCAGCATGCCCCAGTTGAAGGCAGCGCCCAGGACCGCCTGGGGCCAGTGGGTGAACCGCTTGCAGAAGGGGTAGAGGAACACGAGCGGCACGACGCACACCGCAAGCACGCGGGTCGCGGGGCTCAGGAACACAAGCAGCGAGGCGGCGAGCGCAAGCTGGACGATCAGGAAGAGAACGGCGCGGGACATGCCTATCTCGCCATTTGCAAGCGGACGGAACCGCGTCCGCTCGACATGCCCGTCGAAATTGCGGTCTGCCATGTCATTGATGGTGGAGCCGGCGCTGCGCATCAGAAACGCGCCGAGCGTGAACACCAGAATATCGCGGATTTCGGGAAGGCCGTGCGCCGCCTGGAAAAGCGCCGCCCAACAGGGAAAGAGCGTCAGCCAGATACCGACCGGCCGGTCGAGCCGCGCAAGGCGGGTATACGGTCGCACCGCCCGCGGCAACCGGCGATCCACCCAGTCACCGCGGTGAATGTCTGTCAGGTCGGGTCGGCTTGCTGCGGTCATGGGGCGGGTCATCCAGTCAGGGGGCGGCGCACTCCGACAGCGACCGCAAACAGCGGCACTATAGGCGTGGGCGTGTTTAGATAAAGGAGGGATTCTGTCGCAGAAGAAACAGGCTTCAGGCGCGAGGTTCACTGCTCCACAGCACCGTGGGCGATGGAAACGGGGCCTATCCAAACGACCCGCTTCCCGCAGGCAAAGAGAAGCAAACCCGGAGGGCACGGCAACGTCCCTTCTCCCCGCATGCGGGGAGAAGGTGCCGACAGGCGGATGAGGAACAGCCCCCCTCACCGCGGGATGAGGGGCAGTCCCCTCGCCGCGGAGTGCGAAGAAACCCCTCACCCCAGCGACGAAGGACGAACCTTCAGCGCGAGCGCTTCCGCCCCCTGGCGAAACCTCAGCCCCGCCTCAGCCCTTCGGCTGCGGCACGATGCGGATATAGGGCTTCGGGGCCTTCCAGCCCTCGGGATAGACCTTGCGGGCATCCTCGTCGCTGACCGAGCCGGCGATGATCACGTCGTCGCCCTGCTGCCAGTTCACCGGCGTCGCCACCTTGTGCTTGGCCGTCAGTTGCAGCGAGTCGATGACGCGCAGCACTTCGTCGAAGTTGCGGCCCGTCGTCATCGGATAGATGAGGATCAGCTTGATCTTCTTGTCGGGGCCGACGACGAAGACGTTACGCACCGTCTGGTTGTCAGCGGGCGTGCGCTTCGTCGGGTCGCCGGAAACCGGCGCCGGCAGCATGCCGTAGAGCTTCGAGACGGTGTAGTCGACGTCGGCGATCATCGGGAAGTTCGGCGCGTGGCCCTGTGTCTCCTCGATATCGGCGGCCCAGCCGGCATGACGGTCGAGCGGATCGACCGAAAGGCCGATGATCTTGACGCCGCGCCGGTCGAATTCCGGCTTGATGCGCGCCATGTAGCCGAGCTCCGTGGTGCAGACGGGCGTAAAATCCTTCGGGTGCGAAAACAGCACCGCCCAGGAGTCGCCGATCCAGTCGTGAAACCGGATCGTGCCGTCGGTCGTCCCGACCTCGAAGTCCGGTGCGAGGTCATTGATTGCAAGCGTCACGATACCCTCCAGTTGTGTATGCACCGCGCCCATCCGGAGCGGTGGCAGCGCTTAGATTTTTGGCAACGCGGCGCGTCCGCCGGGGCGTTGGCTGGTCCGCTGTAAGTCTCCGGTTTCTTCCATTTCCACGCTCCGCCCTGAAATGGCAGGAGGAAATATTTCTTGGAATATCAAATTGTTACAGTAACCGTTGCAAGCCCGTTCGGATGCCCGTCGCAATTGGCGCGACGCCCAGTTTGCCACTTTTGCCGTTTAAGGCAACCGGAAAGACGGGCAATTGCAACGCCCCGCCCATGACACCGCTTGGTTGGTCGTCGGCCATCTATGCGCGGCGGATCTACCGCAGCAGCGCCCCATAGGTGGCCAGATCGACATTGCCGCCGCTGAGGACGATGCCGACGCGCTTGCCGGCGCAGGCAAGCACCCCTTCGAGCACGGCGGCCGCCGCCAGGCAGCCGGTCGGCTCGACCACGATCTTCATCCGCTCGCCGAAGAAACGCATGGTTTCGACCAGCTGTGCGTCGCTCACCGTGACGATGTCGGCGACCGCGCGCTGGATGATTGGAAAGTTGTGGACGCCGATGCTGGGGGTCAGCGCGCCGTCGGCGATCGACTTCGGGATGGCGATTTCGACGATCCGGCCCTGGCGCAGCGACTGCTGGCCGTCGTTGCCGGCCTCGGGCTCGACGCCGACGATGGTCGCGCCGGGCGAGCGCTCCCGGGCGGCGAGTGCCGTCCCGCCAAGCAGCCCGCCGCCGCCGAGTGGCGTGACGATCAGGTCGAGCTCGCCCACCTCCTCGATCAGTTCGAGAATTGCCGTGCCCTGGCCCGCGATCACATCGGGATGGTCGAAGGGCGGGATCAGCACGGCGCCGCGCTCGGCCGCCAGCTTCGCGCTGATCGCCGAGCGGTCTTCCTTGTAGCGGTCGTAGAAGACGACGTCGGCGCCATAGCCGCGCGTGGCCGCCACCTTCATGTCGGGCGCATCCGCGGGCATGACGATCGTCGCTGCCACACCCTGCAGGCGCGCGGCATAGGCGATCGCCTGGGCATGGTTGCCGGAGGAAAAGGCGACGACGCCCTGCCTCGATCCCTTTTCCCTGAGCGCAGCAATGGCGTTATAGGCGCCGCGGAACTTGAAGGCGCCGCCGCGCTGGAAGTTTTCCGCCTTGAAGAACAGCCGGGCGCCGGTGGCGGCGTCCGCCGTGCGCGAGGTCAGGACCGGCGTGCGGTGCGCGACGCCGGCGATGCGGTTTCGGGCCAGCTGCACGTCGTCGAATGTCGGAATACGCACTGCCTCGTCCGCCGCTGAAACTGCCATCGAGTCTCTCCCCTGAGCCTGCTTTCCGAAGGCTAGTAAAGACCGCCATGCAAGGCAAGGACGTCAGCCGCGTCCCCCATTTTTGGACACCTGTCCATCGTGGGCCGGGACCGTGCGATAGTGATCGACGGCGAAGCTGAAGAGCACCTTGAGCATGAAGAGGCCCGAGACCGCCATCATCGCCGGCGTCAGACCGGGCAGAAGCGGCAGGCCGGTAAGGCCGATCGCAAGCAGCAATCCGCCGACGAAGGTCTGCGCGCCCTGCCCCGCCAGCCGGTTGACGAGCGCGGCCGCCGCGATCGTATAGGCCCAGACGACGACCGCCGCCGCGGTCCCGCTGCCGACAAGCAGCGCGACGAGAACGATGTGGAAATGGATGGCGATGAAAACCCAGCGGTTGCGCGGCCGGGCGGCGTAGAAATCATTGGTCGACGGCGTGAAATTGGCGACGCAGCCGGCGGCGATGTCGAGCACGAAAACAAGCGCCAGTGCCGCCCGCCACCAGGCAAGATCGGCAAGCAGCGGCCCCGCCGACAGCGTAAAGACGGCGGCAACGGCGGCACCGAACAGCAGAATGGCGGCGAGATAGGCGACCGGTTGCTCTTCGCCGAAAACGTCGTGCAGGTGGGGATGGATGCGAAGAGATCTCATGGAAATCGCCTGGGCCAACGCGGAACGGCCGCCACTATGAAGGCACGTTGGCCGGGCGCAAGCGGCTAACCGTAACGTACCGCCGCGATGCCAACCCTTACGGGCTCCACATCGCTCGCTCCAAGCCTATGACGGCTTCGCGTCCGCGTTCTCGTTGTCCCAGGGCCGCAACACCTGCGCAAGGGCCGCCACCCCCTTGCCGATCTCCGCTGCCTCCAGGCTCGCATAGCCCATGACGATGCCGGCCCGGTCCGGCCGGTGGCCGGCCTCACCCGCCGCATAGAGCGGCGAAACCGGATAAAGGCCGATGCCAGCCGCGCGTGCCCGCGCGATCAGCGCGTCTTCCTGCGCCTTTTCCAGCTGTTCGAACCAGACGACCACATGCAGGCCGGCATCGGCGCCGGAAATGCTCACCGCGTCGCCGAGTTCCGCCTTGAGCGCCGTCAACAGCGCCTCGCGCCGGCGGCCATTGTTGCGCCGGCTTCGGCGGATGTGGCGCTCATAGGCGCCGCTTGCAATCATCGCCGCCAGTGCCTCCTGCTCGAGGCTTGGCGAATGGCGGTCTATCAGCTGTTTGGCGGCGGCAAAGGCCGGGACTAGCGCCGGCGGCACGACGAGATAGCCAAGCCGCAGCATCGGCGACAGGCTCTTGGAAATCGTGCCGAGATAAAGCACGTTCTCCGCCTGCGCCATGGTCTGAAGCGGCGGGATCGGCCGGATGTCGTAGCGATACTCGCCATCGTAATCGTCTTCGAGCACGTAGGCTCCGGTCCGCCTCGACCACGCCAGAAGCTCCTGCCGCCGCCGCGCCGACAGCACGCTGCCGAGCGGGAACTGATGCGAGGGCGTGACATAGGCGAGCCTGGCGTCCGCCGATTGTTCGAGGATGTCGGTCCGCAGCCCCTCCGCATCGACGGCGACGGGAACCACCTGCGCGCCGGAAGCCGCAAAGACCCGACGCGCCATCACATAGCCCGGATCCTCCATCGCCACCCGGTCGCCGGCGTCGACAAGCACGCGCGCCGCAAGGTCCAGCCCCTGCTGCGAGCCGTTGACGACGATGATCTGATCCGGATCGCAAGTGAGCCCCCGCGCCCGCCAGAGATAGGCCTGCAGCGCTGTGCGCAGGGCAGACGAGCCGGCGGGATGATCATAGGCAAGTCGCGGCTTTCGCCGGCGGAGCGCGGCGTTGACCGCCTGCCGCCACGCATCCTGTGGAAAATCCGCGGCCGACAGGTCGCCATAGCGAAAATCGGCAATCAGCCTCGAAGAAGCCGGCGGCATCCAGGTCGGCCCGTCGCAAAGGGCTGCTCCCAGGCGCGACAGGCGAGCCGCCGCCACACCCTCCTCCCGATGCTTTTGGCGCGCAGGATGCCCGGGGGTGCCCGCCGGGCCAGGCCCCTGCCGGGCCGCAAGCAAGGCGACCCGCGAACGCGCGCCCGGCCGACTTTCCAGATACCCCTCGGACATAAGCTGCTCGTAGGCGGCCGTCACCGTCGTGCGTGAAACGCCGAGTTCGGCGGCGAGCGCCCGCGTCGACGGCAGCAACGCCTCGGCGGCATAGGTGCCATCAAGGATCTGCGCCCTCAGCGCCTCATAGATCCGCCGGGTGGTCCCGATCGTCGCTTCGTCCTTCACCGTCACGAACTGGCCCACGCATTTACACGGAAACTGGATGTTCTGGTCCGTCCAGTTTGCCTCTATCACGGGACGAGCACAAGGAGCGAGATCATGTACACACCGCCCGCCTTCAAGGAAGAAACGCTGAGCGTGTTGCACGACATCATCGAGGCCGCTTCGCTCTCGACCCTCGTCACCGCCACGGCCGATGGATTGCTGGCGACCCCGCTGCCGCTGCTCCTTGTCCGCGACGAGGGGCCGAACGGCACGCTCTACGGCCACGTCGCCCGCGCCAATCCGCAGGGAACGACGCCGGCGATCGGCGCGGCCATGGCGACCTTCATGGGACCGGACGCCTATGTCACGCCCTCCTGGTACGCCTCCAAGCGCGAACACGGCAAGGTCGTGCCCACCTGGAACTATGTTGCCGTGCACGCCTATGGCGCGGCCGAGTTCTTCACCGACGAGGACCGGCTGCTCGACATCGTCACGCGCCTCACCAACCGGCATGAGGCCGGACGGGCCGAACGCTGGCAGGTCGGCGACGCGCCCGCCGCCTACGTCAAGGCGCAGCTTCGCGGCATCATCGGCCTCAGGCTGCCGATCGAGCGTCTCGACGGCAAGCGCAAGCTGAGCCAGAACCGCAGTGCCGAGGACCGCGCCGGCGTCGCAGCCGGGCTTGCGGCCAGCGCCCGCCGCGAGGATCGCCTCGTCGCGGAGGAGATACCGGTCTGACGACGGACGAAGGGGCGGCCGGCGCCTGACCCGGCGGTCCCAGCACTTATGATTTTCCTTCAACTTTCCCGCGCAAGCCCTTACAACGACTCAAGAGGCCACGCAGCAGCAGACGAGGTATACCGCATGCCATCGCTCGACATCCTCCTCACCTTCTTCGTAACCACGGCGATCTTCGCCTATATCCCGGGCCCGGCCATGCTCTACGCCGCCGCGCAGACCGTGGCGCGTGGCCGCTCCGCCGGGCTGATGGCCTCGCTCGGCATCCATCTCGGCTGCTACGTGCACGTCATTGCCGCCGCTGCCGGCCTTTCGATCCTGTTTCATGCGGTTCCGACGCTCTATCTGGCAGTGAAACTTGCGGGCGCCGCCTATCTCGTCTGGCTGGGCTTCACGCTGATGCGCACCAAGGCGACGGGCGACGGCAGCCTGCCCCTGACCGAGGCGAAATCGGCGCGCCGCGCCTTCTTCGAGAGCATCACTGTCGAAGTGCTGAACCCGAAGACTGCGATCTTCTTCGTCGCCTTCCTGCCGCAGTTCACCGATGCGTCTGCCGCCTTCCCGATCTGGGTGCAGTTCCTGCTGCTCGGCGCCCTCGCCAACCTGATGTTCTCCTCGGCCGATATCGTCTGCGTGTTCCTCGCCGGCGCCGTCGTCTCGCGGATGCGTCGCTCCGGCAGGGCGCAGCGCCTGATGCAGCGCGCCGGTGGCACGGTGCTGATCGGGCTTGGCGCCCACCTCGCCTGGCAGCGGACCTGATACCCGACAGGTAAACCGGCCATGCGCTAGCCGACCTGCATTGGCAGGCCGACGTTTGGCCGACTGGTCCTGCGCCGGGCGGCTCGCCATGCCCCGGTTGCACCGGCGCAACTTGCCGCTATCATGCCCTTGAGGGTGATCGAGGGACACGCGCATGGGAGAAGGCGGCCAGGGAATTCGCACCACCGGCGCGGATGTGCTTGTCGATACGCTGCTTGCAAACGGCGTCGACGTCTGCTTCGCCAATCCCGGCACCTCGGAAATGCACTTCGTCGCGGCGCTCGACCGCAAGCCGGAGCTGCGCTGCATCCTGGGCCTCAGCGAAGGCCTCGTCACCGGCGCTGCCGATGGCTATGCGCGCATGGCCGGACGCCCGGCGGCGACCCTTCTGCACACCGGCCCTGGCCTTTCCAACGGCCTTGCCAACCTGCACAACGCTCGCCGGGCCCGGGCGGCTGTGGTCAACATCGTCGGCGACCACGCCTCCCATCACCTCCCGCTCGACGCGCCGCTGACGACCGATATCGAAAGCTTGGCCGCGCCGATGTCGAACTGGGTCCGGCGCGTGCAGGATCCGACCGATGTCGGCCCCACCGTTGCCGCCGCCGTTCAGGCCGCACTGACGCCGCCGGGCGTCGCCACCATGATCCTGCCCGCTGACGCCGCCTGGGGAACGCTTGCCCTTGCCACCCCGCCACAAAAGGCGATCCTTGAAGTCCCGCGCCCGGCCAGCACCGAAACCGTGCGCGAAGTGGCGCGTCTGATACGTTCGAATCCTGCAGGGGTCGCCATGGTCGTCAGTGGCGCCGCGGCGCAGGCCGATGGCCTTGCGGTCGCCGGGCGGATCGCGGCTGCGTGCGGCATCCAGCTTTTCAACGAGGTTCTGGTCGCCCACACCCAGCGCGGCCGCGGACGGGTGGCGCCGGCGCGCATCCCCTACCCGATCGACATGGCGCTCGCCACGCTCAAGGACATCCGCGTTCTCATCCTTGTCGGCGCGCCGGAGCCGGTCGCCTTCTTCGCCTATCCCGGCATGCCGGGCCGACTGGTGCCGGAGGGCTGCACGGTCGCGACCCTTGCCCGCCATGGCGAAGACCTGAAGACGACGCTGGAGGCGCTTGGCGACGAACTCGGCGTCAGCCCGACCGCCCCGCTGCCGGTGGCAGGCAGTCCGACCGACACAGGCGAGCCCTCGGGGACGCTGACCGAAGACGCGATCGCCGTCATCGTCGCCCACAAGGTGCCGGAAGACGCTATCGTCTGCGACGAAGGGGTGACCTCGGCGCGGCGCTTCTTTGCCCTGTCCGCCTTCTCCGCACCGCACGACCTCATCATGCAGACCGGCGGCGCGATCGGCGACGGCATTCCGCTTGCAACCGGCGCGGCCATCGCCTGCCCGGATCGGAAAGTGATCTGCCTGCAGGCCGACGGCAGCGCCATGTACAACATTCAAGGCTTGTGGACCCAGGCGCGCGAAAACCTCGACATCGTCACCGTCATCTTCTCCAACCGCACCTATGCCATCCTGCATGCCGAGATGCGCAATGTCGGCGTCGGGGAGATCGGCACCAATGCGCGGCAGATGCTGAACCTCGACAACCCCGCGCTCGACTGGGTGTCGCTCGCCCGCGGCCTTGGCGTCGAAGCCGCCGTCGCCACCTCCTGCGAAGCCTTCGCCGCGCTCTTTTCCGCAGCCCTGTCGCGGCGCGGACCGTTCCTGATCGAGGCGCGCCTGGCGTGAGTTTTCGCGCCCGTTTCGATGGCGACCGGCGCGCGAGCTCGGCACGCCAGATTGCCCGGAAACGGACTGCCCAGCGCCCGATAATCACAGGGTAAAATATTGATATAAATAGCGTTTTTACAAAAATTCGGGCGCAAACTTGCGCCTGCGGACTTCTCGCTTATATTAGCGACGCCCTAGGTTCGCACTCATCTGCCCGAGTCGCATTTCAGTTTTGGGCCCCCTTCAACCGGCAGCGTTCTTTGCCGGTGGACCAACGAAGGAGACACTTCATGTCCTTTAAGAAAGACCTAACCAAGGCTCCAGGCGCATCTCTGTCCCGCGTCAAAATCGGAGCCGCTATCAAGCTTTCGCGTGAAACCGCCGGTTATTCGGTTGACGATCTGTCGGTCACCACAGGCCTGACGGAAATTGAAATATCCAAGATCGAGCTCGGCGCCGATACCGATCCCGCCAAGCTGCAGCGCATCGCCGCCGCATTGCAGGTCTCGCCGCAGACCTTCACCTGAAAAGCGGGGGCGGTGCGCGACAGACATGCGTACCGCCGCCTCACCTTATCTTTGGCGGCGCCGAACCGCCCCGATTGCGTGACACGGCGCAAGGGCCAAGCCAACTTTCCCCAATGAAGATCACCCGATGTTCAACCTCTGGCAGCTGCTTCGCGCTGCCGGCATCGACAGCATTTCGGCGGCCATTCCGGGGACAATGACATAGAATAGAGGGAAAATTGAAGGCACGAAAAGCCCGCTGTTTCAGGGCTTTGACGAGGTTTTCGCGGATGCCCCAAACTGAATAATTCAATATCTTCATTGAGTTTTGAGGCGTATCGTCTATATATCACCTCGTCGAATATTGCTTGTGACCTTTGACAGCGCGCTTTCGCGTGGCCAGATCTCCTCTCAAATATCGATCAATTCCAGAGAAATATTTCCTGGAAAACGCAGTGATTGAAAGGAAATCACCATGGCTTCAGGCACGGTAAAATGGTTCAACGGCACCAAGGGCTTCGGCTTCATTCAGCCGGATGACGGCAGCACCGATGTGTTCGTTCACATCTCCGCAGTCGAACGCGCCGGCATGCGCTCGCTCGCCGAAGGTCAGAAGGTTACCTTCGACGTCGTCAGCGACCGCAAGACGGGCAAGAGCTCGGCCGACAATCTGAGGTCGGCATAATTTGTCATTCGCCCTTCTCTGACCACGGATGTACTGGCAGGAAGGCGCTTGAATGACGGGAAGAGGTCGGGACAACACCCCGACCTTTTTGCGTCTTTGGACCCCACGTTTCTCGATACGGGAGATAGGCATGTCGGCGCTCAAATTTGCGTCGGCCAACAACAGGAGAACAAGTTTTGCAGGTACTCGTCAGGGACAATAACGTCGACCAGGCTTTGCGCGTGCTGAAGAAGAAGATGCAGCGCGAAGGTCTGTTCCGCGAATTCAAGGCGCGCACGAGCTACGAAAAGCCGTCGGAAAAGCGCGCTCGCGAAAAGGCGGAAGCCATTCGCCGCCAGCGCAAGCTGGCGCGCAAGAAGCTGCAGCGCGAAGGCCTGCTGCCCGCACCCAAGCGAGCAGCGCGCACACGCTAACGATCGGGGCCGGCAGACCCGGCCCCTGAAGGAGACAGAACATGACTCCACACCAGGGCGCCAATTCCAAGCCGGCCAAGACCTCCGCAAGTGACAGGGCGGCAGCAACCGACCACACGGCAAGGGCGATCGTCGCCGCCGAGAAACTCGCGCGCGACAGGAAGACCGAAAAGCTCAAGGCACAGCGCCTTGAGCGCGCCGCGGCCGAACCGGCCGTGGATGCGGCGCCATCCAAGCCGCCGCGAAAATCGCAACGCGTGTGATTGCAGGCGCCCGGCAACGTAGGGCGCCAGGGTCGGATCTTCCGAAACGGAAGAGATCCGCGCGCCGCGGCCAGTCGCCCATGCGAACAATCAAGACGGACGACCACATGCTTCATACCTTCGCACGCAGGATCCGACGCTATGACTATGCGCCGGTAGCCATCAGGCTATCGCTTGCCTTTTCCCTGCTCTTCGTCGTGCTGATGATCCTGAACGGACTTCTTTGGTAGGCGGCGCTGCGCCGTCTTCGGTCGCGGCCATCACGCCGCCACGGAACGCTTCCAGTGTTGCGTCGAAGCGGCGACCGGAGGCAGACTGCGGGCAGATTCGCGGGCGCCGGCTTTTCGCCGGCCGCCGGCCAACCTCTCACCCGCAGCGCAGCGCGTCTCTTGTCAGTCACGCAAAAATCGCTGTAACACTTTGATTTTCTGCATGCCTTTCTCCTGTATCGAGGGCGATCCAGGGAGACAGGCACGGACGGGGCGCCCCATGCCACTTCATATCGAAACGCCGCTCATTCAATCCCTTCCGCTCGGCCTTGCCGCAGGGCGAGACGTCTGGCTGAAGATGGACGCGCTGCAGCCGCCGGGTTCGTTCAAGATCCGCGGCGTGGGCGCCGCCTGCGAACACCACGCGCGGGCGGGCAAGCGACGCTTCGTCTCCTCCTCCGGCGGCAATGCCGGCATGGCAGTCGCCTATGCGGGCCGCCAGCTTTCGATCCCGGTTTCGGTCTATGTTCCGGAAACGACCACCGAAAGGGCAAAGGCGCTGATCCGCCAGGAGGGCGCCGACGTCATCGTGCACGGTGCCGCCTGGGATGAAGCCAATGCCAAGGCCCTTGCCTCCCTCGACGAGGACTCCGCCTTCATCCATCCCTTCGACGATCCGCTGCTTTGGACCGGTCACGCGACGATGATCGACGAGGCCGTCAAGGCCGGCCTCGCCTTCGATGCGGTGGTGCTGTCGGTCGGCGGCGGCGGGCTCTTTGCCGGCGTTGCCGAGGGGCTTCAGCGCAACGGGCTTGGCGCGGTACCGATCCTTGCCGTCGAGACCGAAGGAACCGCCTCGCTCGCCGCCTCCATCGAGGCACGGCAACTGGTGGCGCTTCAGGCCGTCAGCGGCATCGCCACCTCGCTTGGCGCAAGGCAGGTGAGCCAGCGCGCCTTCGAACTCAGCCAGACACGCCCTGTCGAGAGCGTCGTCGTCAGCGACGCGGATGCCGCCCAAGCCTGTATCCGCTTCCTCGACGACCACCGCGTTCTGGTCGAGCCCGCCTGCGGCGCCGCCCTTGCCGTCGCCTACGCCCACGCCGACCGGCTGGCACGCTTCAAGCGCATCCTCATGATCGTCTGCGGCGGCGCGACGACGACCGTCGAGCGGCTGCAGGCCTGGCAAGAGTTTTAAGCCGAGCCGGGTCGCCGCCGCGCAATTGTTTTTCGACGGATCTGGAATTTACCTCTGCGCGAACTTACGTCCAGTGCGGAACCACAGCGTGTTCCGGCCTGCGACAGGGGAAGCAGATGTTTGATACGTTCATGCGCCGTGCAATGACCACCCTCAAGGTTCTCTGGTGGGTCACAGTCGTCGGCGGGGCGACCACGATCGGCGCCATGTACGGTTGGCAGGGCCACGGCTGGGAGGGAGCGCTCGCCGCCTGGTTCCCCGACCTGTTGCTTATCGACCTGTTAGAGCAGGCCTTTGTCGGCCTGTTTCGGTTTTTCTGGAACTAATCGCGGGGCCGGGTTCTGGTGCCCTCGTCTCTCCGGGCCGGAAGCCTGCACCATGGACGGTTAGCCGCCACCGGCCTGCATCGACCAATCGCGCCGACCCGACAGCAATAACGGGGTTTTACAATCCGCCTGTCCACGCCACGAAAAAAGCCGGAGCTGACGCCCCGGCTTCTCTCATTCGACCGTTCGATAAGGCTTAGTTCTTCGCCTTGTCGACCAGCTTGTTCTTGCCGATCCAGGGCATCATGCCGCGCAGCTTGGCACCGACTTCTTCGATCTGGTGGCTGTCGTTGACGCGGCGGATGCCCTTGAAGCGGGCCGCACCCGACTTGTATTCCTGCATCCACTCGGAGGTGAACTTGCCGGTCTGGATGTCCTTGAGGACGCGCTTCATCTCCGCCTTGGTTTCTTCGGTGATGATGCGCGGACCGGTGACGTATTCGCCCCACTCGGCCGTGTTCGAGATCGAGTAGTTCATGTTGGCGATGCCGCCTTCATAGATCAGGTCGACGATCAGCTTCACTTCGTGCAGGCACTCGAAATAGGCCATTTCCGGAGCGTAGCCACCTTCGACCAGCGTTTCGAAGCCGGCGCGGATGAGCTCGACGAGACCGCCGCACAGAACGACCTGTTCGCCGAAGAGGTCGGTTTCGCACTCTTCCTTGAAGTTGGTTTCGATGATGCCCGAACGGCCGCCGCCAACGCCGCAGGCGTAGGAGAGCGCGAGGTCAAGGGCGTTGCCCGAAGCGTCCTGGTGAACGGCAACGAGGCAGGGAACGCCGCCGCCCTTCTGGTATTCGCCGCGAACCGTGTGGCCCGGGCCCTTCGGCGCGATCATGACGACGTCGAGCGAAGCCTTCGGCTCGATCAGGCCGAAGTGAACGTTGAGGCCGTGGGCGAAAGCGATCGCAGCGCCGTCACGGATGTTGCCGGCGATTTCGGCCTTGTAGATTTCGGCCTGCAGTTCATCCGGGGTCGCCATCATGATGAGGTCGGCCCACTTGGCAGCTTCCGCAACCGAGAGAACGGAGAGACCGTCGGCCTCGACCTTGGCAGCCGTTGCCGAACCCGGCTTCAGGGCGATGCGGATTTCCTTGGCGCCGGAATCCTTCAGGTTCAGCGCATGGGCGCGGCCCTGGCTGCCGTAGCCGACGATGGCGACCTTCTTCGACTTGATCAGGTTGATATCGGCATCACGATCGTAATAGACGCGCATTGTTGTGGTCCTTCCCGTTGTTTGTCAGTCGTTTAAGCGAGGTTCCCCTCGCCGTTACCTTTTCGTGCCGTAAAGCGCGAGAAAGGCGGAAACCGCCTGCTCCGCCTTGCGGCCAAAACTCTGTCTCATCTCCTCGGCTTCTTCGCCGAGCAGCATCTTCAGATGCCAGTCGGAGACGATCAGCCCATAGAGCGCGCCATAGGCCTCCTCGGCATCGTCGAACGTCAAGAGCCCCGCCTTGCGGCCGGCTTCGAGCAGCGCTGCCGCCCGGCGGCCGATCTGCCGGCGCCCGCGCTCCTGCAGCATGTGGCCAAGCTTGGAGCCGTCACGGCTCGCCTGGCCGATCGCGAGACGATTGAGCGCCAGCGACACATCACCGGCGAGAACCTCAAGCAGATCCTTGGCAAAGACGATCAGATGGCGCTGCAGGCTCTCGGCATCGAGCGCGCGGGCGGCAACGTCCTGCGTGCGCACCTTGCTCGCCTGGAAGCCGATCATCGCCGAGATCAGCCCGTCGCGATCGCCGAACCACTTGTAGAGGCTTTCCTTGGAGCAATTGGCAGCCCGCGCGATGCCGGCCGTCGTCAGCGCCTTTTCGCCGCCGTCGACGAGAAGCCGCAATGCCTGCTCGAGAACGGCGCCCTGACGTTCCGTCAGCCCCTCCCCGGCACTCGCCTCCCTCATCGCCACAGTCATCTGCACGCTGCCTCGCCCCAATCAGTACCGTACGGTACGGTTCGCATTCTTCTAGTGAAGCCTCCCGAAGGCGTCAAGACGATTCTCAAGAAGCGGCAAAATTTCGGCGGTGACGGAGAAAGTCTCTGTCCATAGGCTGAAGAAGCAGACTGGAGAGAGGTCGACGGTGCCACCGCATCAAAAGGCATACATACTTATTATCGTGGTTTTCTTCATCGCTCTTTGCATTAAGGGCGTCCGGCACTTCCACTACGAACGGGACGCGATCACAGCATGGTGCTGCGGTCTTGCCGGTATTGGCGGGACACTTGTGCTTGCCCGCTTCGTTTACGTCGCCTGGGGCTGATTGTATGCGCCCCGCAAATGCAGACAATCGGCGCAACGTGTCAAAACGGCCTGGTCCCGGCGAAGTTAGACCAGTCGATCGTGTGAAGGAGTTCAACGCATGCAGCAGCCAGCCCTCGGCATCCTGATTGGCGGAACCTCGCATGTCGGCAAATCGACACTCGCGGGAACCCTGGCCCGTTCGCTTAGCCGCGAGCTGATCTCGACGGACGCGCTCGGCCGCCATCCCGGCAGGCCCTGGCCGACTGTTCGCCCCGAAGTCGCCGAATACTACGCCAGCCTGACGGACGAGACGATCCACTGGTTCCTGAAGGTGCACCACGAAAACATGTGGCCGCGCATCCGCCAGATCGTCGATAGCCATCGGGAGCGTGGGCAGCCCTTCGTGCTGGAGGGTGCGGCGTTGCGGCCGGAATATGTGGCCACACTCGACCTCGGCAGCGTCACCGCCCTTTTTCTCCATGCAGACGACGATTTCCTGCGCCGGCGGATGATGGACGAAGCCCGCCGTGACGAAGCATACGATGAGAAGGCGGCGATCATCGAAAAATTCATCGAGCGCTCGCTTCGGGAAAACAGGGAAATGCTCGAAGCTGCCCGAACGGCCAACATCCGGTGCATCCATGTTGCAGTGCCGGGCGCGCTCGATGCGTTGGTGCAGGCGTTTTCGGCGGGCTGACCGACGAGGTCGGCCACCCACCCTACATGCGCCGCACCGGCTCCATCCCGAGAAGCCCGATGCACTTGCCGATGACCCTTGCGACCAGCTTGCAGGTGGCAAGCCGACCCGACGGGTCGTCCGCCTTCAGCACCGGACAATCCGTATAGAAGCGGCTGAACGCGTCCGCCACCTGGTAGGCCCGATCGGCGATTTCGAACGATTCGAGATGGTGGGCCGCCTGTGAAAGCGCATGCGGATACCAGAGGCATTCGATCAGCGCGGCGCGCTCGGAGGGATGGCTGATCGAGACCCGCTCGGCCGGAACCATGCCCGACTCCGCCGCCTTATCGAGGATCGATGCGATCCGCGCGTAAGCGTATTGAAGATACGGCCCGGTCCGCCCCTCGAAGGAGGTCATCCGGTCGATGTCAAAGACGTAGCCCGTG
This sequence comes from Ensifer sp. KUDG1, assembly GCF_050434285.1. NCBI lineage: Bacteria > Pseudomonadati > Pseudomonadota > Alphaproteobacteria > Hyphomicrobiales > Rhizobiaceae > Ensifer > Ensifer sp. KUDG1. Next base: position 301,064 of record NZ_JBNDIG010000002.1, on the reverse strand, counting down.
TTTCGCGGCGTGGAGAGGTCGGCGAACTTCAACGCGCCGAGCCCCACGGCCACGGCCGCCTGACTGTCAGCAACCTTTTCCGACGACTTGGCGAGCGCCAGATCGATCATGTCGGCGAGCGAGGCCGCGGAGCCGTCACGGGTCTTGAAGGGCTTGCCGTCATGGCCGCGAACGGTGCCGAAGGTCGCGTGCCGCAGCGTGACGCCATCGGCATAGCCTGCCGCCCGCGCCGCCGCAAACACGCTGGCAATATGCAGCGCCTGCCGGTCGTCAGTGCAATAGACGATCTGCCTTGCACCGATATCACGCACCCGCTGGCGCAGCGTCGCCAGATCCGTCGTGCCATAAAGCGCCGCGCCGTCGCTCTTTTGAAGAAGCAGGGGCGGCGCATTGTCGGGAAGTCCGTCACCGGCGACATCGATGACAAGGGCACCGTCGCTCTCGCGCGCCAGCCCGCGGACCGTCAGATCCTCGAGCATGGGGGCGACTTCCGCATGCGCGTCACTCTCCCCCTTGATGAGGTCGAAATGCGCGCCAAGCATCGCCGCGGTAGCCGAAATCGACGCGAGCGAAATCGCCCGCATCCGCGCCCAGACCTCAGTCAGTAGCGGATCGCCGTCCTGCAATCTTGTGGTCAGCATCCGCGCATGCGCAAGCGCAGTCTCGTCCTCGCAGGCAGCATTGCCCGCCTTGTAGAGACTGCCGAGCGCATCGACGGTCATGGCATCGAAGGTGCGCGGATCGATGAAGGGTGCGGGATCGCCAGCCTTCCACCCGGCCGCTTCAGCCGCCCCCAGCAGAAGCTTGCCCATCTGCAGGCCCCAGTCGCCGAGATGGATGTCGGACACAACGTCGTGGCCGATCTCCATGAGGATTCGCCGCAGGCTCTCCCCGATGACGAAGGATCTGAGATGGCCGACATGCAGCGCCTTGGCGACATTGGGGCCGCCAAAGTCGATGACCGTGCGCATCGGCTCCACCGTCTCGGCCGCAAGCGTCGCATCGGCGAGCATCGCACTCGCTTCCACCGCGACGGCCGCATCGCTCAGCCGAAAATTGATGAAGCCAGGGCCCGCGACGGATACGTCCTCGAAAGCAGCGCCCCGGGCCGCCTTTGCGACTTCAGCCGCGAGCGCGCGCGGGTTCCCGCCGGTGGATTTCGCCAGCCGCATCATGTCGTTGCATTGGAGATCGCCGAATTCGGTCCGTGTCGAACGGACAATCGAGGGGGCGGCATCAAGGCCGTTCAGTTGATAGGCAGAGGCAAGTGCGGCAAGGGCTGCCGATTTGACGGACATGGATCAATTCCTGAAATTGCATGACGGTAGGGCGCGAAAGCGGGAGCTTCAGCGTCGTCGTCCTGCAATTTTCAGAACCATGTTCATGGCAGACCTCTAGATTGAAGCCCTCAATAGACCGTGCGATGCGCCTTGGCAATCTTGCGATCAACTGGTCCCGCAATCGCCGCAGACCCGGCACCTGCTGCCTCTCGAGAGGCAGGGCCTCCGGCTTGCAAGCCTTCAGACCCGGTCGGGCGGCGATGGGACCTGGATTTGCTGCAGGCGCTGCACTTTGGCCTCATGCAGATTCCAGAAAGTGAGAAACAGGGTCGTCATGGCGAAAAATGCCAGCGCTGCCAGGTGGATTTTGCCGATGCGACGCGCGAAATAGGAAGCGGCCCTTGCCTCGATGGCCCGACCTGCGGCTCCAGCTTCCCGAACTTTTTCGTTCATGGACCGGGTTATTCGTCCGCCGGACCGATCTTTCGCGCGGGCCAGATCATCGGCGCTCGGCCCGGCATCAAGTCCGGCACGAGCGGCGCTAAAGAGCGGGATCGTGATGAGCACCCAGAACACCAGAAAAGACAGTGCAGCAAGTCGGCCGCTGGGACTATTGGTATCCATTGCCGTGTCCGGGTTGCGCAGCAATCATCGCCTGTACCGTTCCAGGCGCTTCCTTCGAACATTCTCCCATTTAGCGTAGAATTTTCAAGCCTGGCCCGGAAGAGTTGCAGAGCGTGGCAGAACCGGGCGCTTACCGCCACCCCCGCATCGTCTCCTCGATGAAGGCGGCCACTGCCGCCACGCTCGGCACGCGTGCCCGCTCCGGGTGCATCATCAGATAGACCGGGCGCTCGGCGACAGCCGCTGGTTCGTCGACCGGCTCGAAGCGCGGGTCGCGCCTTGCCGAAACCTCCGGCAGCATCACCTCGGCGCCGAGCGAAAGGGCTGCCTCCATCAGGATCTCCAGTTTATCGGCCGTCAGCGCCACGCGGGCATCCGGGCGCAGCCGGTCGAGCGCCTGCATTTCCGGCACATGCGCCAGTGTCGAGCCGTAGCGCACGACAGGGCAAGGCCCCGCCCCCTGGCCCTTGGGCCGGAACAGCCGGAAGCGCAGCGTGCCAAGGCTTTTCACCCGCACGCTGTCCTCGCCGGTGCGCGCCATGCGGATGGCAATGTCGGCCTCACGCCGCTCGATGCTCAGCATCTGGTTGTCGGCAACGAGATCGAGAGTGAGGCCCGGATGGCGCTGTTCGAGGCGGGCAAGCGCCGGCGCCAGGATGGCGCTGAGGACGAAGCCGATGCTCGTTACCCGCACCTGCCCCTTCAGCTCAGCCGTTGTCCGCAAGAGCGTTGCAAGCGACAGGGACGCCTCCTCGGAGATCGTCCGCAGCCGTTCGACCACGGGAGCCAGCACCGGCGTCGGCGTCAGCCGGCCATCGATGCGGTCGAAGAGTGCGGCCCCCACCCGGCGCTCCAGCGCCGCAAGCCTTCGCGACACCGTCGTCTGGTCGACGCCGAGCGAGCGCGCCGCCTGGCTGAGCGTCGCGCCGCGTACGAGATGATCGAGCAGTTCGAGATCCGCCCACGACCCTGCACTCATGCAGATCCTCCTCCGAAAATTTCGGATCACTCTGCGCTGACGCAGCCGCTAAGATCAAGCCCATAGACAGACCGCTTCGACGAACCAAACCCAGGGGCCGTGGCCCCGGAGCCAACGCCCGGCCAGGGCCGACGTCCACCGACCCGCCTTCCACGAACCCATTTCGACCCTCGCGCGCTTGAAACAAGGAGCCTTCCGATGTCCGATTCCGCCCCCGCTGCGACCCTCTTCACGCTTGCCGGCGTCACGCTCGCCCCGCCGCCGCTTGGGCAGGCGACGCTGGTCCTGATCGACTACCAGAACGAATATCTGGCCGGCCCGGTGCGCCTCGTCGAGCCGGAAGCGGCGATCGAAAAGGCACGCCAACTGCTGGTCGCCGCCCGCGACGCCGGCGCGAAGGTCATCCATGTCGCTCATAGGGGAGCCGCCGGAGGCATGTTCGACAGGACGGCGCACCGCGGCGCGATCGTCGATGCGTTGACGCCGATCGCGGGCGAAGCCATCGTCGAGAAGATCCGACCCAATGGCTTCTCGGACACCAACCTCTCGGAAATCATCGGCCCGGCCGGCACGCCGGTCATCTTCGCCGGCTTCATGACCCACAATTGCGTGTCTTCGACCGCCCGCGCCGCCAAGGATCTCGGCTACGGCATCACCATCGCCGCCGATGCCTGCACCACCCGCGACCTGCCTTCGGCAAGCGGCACCATCTCCGCCCGCGCCCTGCATGAGGCCGAACTTGCCGGCCTTGCCGACCACCACGGCGCAGTCGTCGACGTCGCCGAGCTGATTGCGGCACGGGGCTGATAGGCCCGTCGTTCCCCTTTGAAAACGGGGCGCCCGCAGCCGCGGGCGCCTTTCTCCTGCCATGCAGATGGCGAAGATTACGAAAATATAATGATCTCAATGCTTTTCGCCGCGTCCATTCGCTTCTATTTTTGAACCTATCCATTTTTGGCATCGGCGATGCCGGTTAGGCGCAAGCGATGAACAAGACAGCCAAGACGGCGCGAGCCGACACCACGCCCCGCGACGATGCGGCGCCCAACGTCACCTTTATTCCCGGTGCGGTGAAGACGGTGAAGCGCAAGCGCCGCGCGCGGTCCTGGCTGTGGCTGCCGGTCATCCTCGCCGTCGCCGGCGCCGGCTATTACGGCTGGACGCGCTATGGCGAAAACCCGGCCTCGACCGCAATGGTGACCGAGATGGTGACCCGCGGCGACATCGAAAACAGCGTCACCGCCGTTGGCACGCTGGACGCGGTCAATTCCGTCGATGCCGGCGCGCAGGTCTCCGGCCAGCTGAAGGCGCTGCATGTGGCGATCGGCGACACGGTCACGCAAAATCAGCTCGTCGCCGAGATCGATCCGGCCACGATCGAAAACCGCATCGAGATCGACCAGGCGGAACTTGCCAACCTCCAGGCGCAGCTGATTTCCAAGAGGGCGCAGCTGGTTTTGAAACAGGCCAATATCGAGCGGCAGCGCAACCTCGTCGATACCCGGAGCGTGGCGCAGTCCACGCTCGACCAGGCGATTGCCGATCTCGCTGCCGCCGAGGCCGACGTCAACGCCATCGAGGCGCAGATCCGCAAGCAGCAGGCGACGCTCGCCGGCGACAAGGTCGATCTCGGCTACACCAAGATCTATGCGCCGATCTCGGGCACCATTGTCGCCAACCCGGCCAAGGCTGGCCAGACGCTGAACGCCAACCAGACGACGCCGACCATCGTCACCATCGCCGACCTTTCGACCATGACGGTGAAGGCGCAGGTATCGGAGGCCGATGTTACCCGGCTGAAGGTCGGCATGGATGCCTACTTCACCCTGCTCGGCCAGCCCGGCAAGCACTTCGCCGGCAAGCTTCGCCAGATCCAGCCGATGCCCGACACCGCCAACAACGTCGTGCTCTATTACGCGCTCTTCGACGTGCCCAATCCCGAAGGCGAGCTGATGATGTCGATGAGCGCCCAGGTGTTTTTCGTGCAGGCCGCCGCCAAGGATGTGCTGATCGTGCCGAGCGGCGCGCTGAGCCACCCGCCCAAGGGTACCGGAGATGCAAACGGCCAGGCCAGCAGCCGGCGCGACGGCCAAAGGAACGGGACCGGAAGCGAGCCCCGCAAGGCGCAGGTGACGGTCGTCACCGCCTCGGGCGCGCTCGAAACCCGCGACGTCGAAGTCGGCATTCGCAACCGCGTCAGCGCCGAAATCAAGAGCGGCCTCGAAGAGGGCGAGAAGGTCGTCGTCAGCACCGGATCGACCGGCAGCGGCAACACCCGCGACAACAGAAACCAGCGCGGCATGCGCATGCCGCCGATGTTCTGATCAGGGCTTAGAGACTGGCCATGACCCCGCTCATCTCGCTCAAGCACGTCAGCAAGACCTATTTCAACGGCGACCTCGCCGTCGAGGTGCTGCATGGCCTGTCGCTCGATATCGAGGCCGGCGAGTTCGTGGCGATCGTCGGCCAGTCCGGCTCCGGCAAGTCGACGCTGATGAACATTCTCGGCTGCCTCGACCAGCCGACCGGCGGCGACTACCTGATCGACGGCGAGGGCGTCGCGACCCTCGACAGCGACGAGCTCGCAGCCCTTCGCCGCCGCACCTTCGGCTTCGTCTTCCAGAGCTACAACCTCATCCCGACGGCAAGCGCCAAGGAAAACGTCGAGGTACCCGCCGTCTATGCCGGCATGTCGGCGCGCGACCGGCACGACCGCGCCGAGGCGCTCCTGGAGGCGCTGAAGCTTGGCGAACGCCTCGACCACCGGCCGAGCCAGCTCTCCGGCGGCCAGCAGCAGCGCGTCTCCATCGCCCGCGCGCTGATGAACGGCGGCCGGGTGATCCTTGCCGACGAGCCGACCGGCGCGCTCGACAGCCAGAGCGGCTCCGACGTGATGGCGCTGCTGCGTGACATGAACGGTGAGGGCCACACGGTGATCGTCATCACCCACTCGCGCGAGGTCGCCGAACAGGCCGACCGCCTGATCGAGATCCATGACGGCCGCATCGTCGCCGATCGCGCCAAGAAAGCCCGGGTGAATGCCGAGGGGGCTGCCGCCCTCGCCCGCCATGTCAGCGAAGGCTCGGCCGCGATCGCCGACGTCACCGAAGCGGTCAAGATGGCGTTCCGGGCGTTGAAGGCCAATCTCTTCCGCACCATCCTGACGCTGCTCGGCATCGTCATCGGCGTCGGCTCGGTTGTCGCGATGCTCGCCATCGGCACCGGCGCGCAGGATTCCGTCCTGAGCCGCATCTCGTCGATGGGCTCGGACCTGCTCGTTGTGCGCCCGAGCATGGCGAATTTCCGCGGCAGCGCCGGCGGAAGCAACGTGACGCTGGTACCAGCTGACGCGGACGCGATCCTGGAGGTGCCGAACGTCGCCTTCGCCGTGCCGGAGATGACGAGCTCCGTCACGCTTCGCCGCGGCAATGTCGACTACCAGACGACCGCAAACGGCACCGTGCCGCAGTTCACGACGGCAAAATCCTGGAAGATGGCCAAGGGCGAGTTCATCAACCAGAACGACATGGACACCTACGCACCGGTGGCCGTCCTCGGCCAGACCGTGGTCAAGACGCTGTTTCCCGACGGCGACAACCCGATCGGGCAATATGTGCTGGTCAACAAGATCCCCTTCCAGGTCATCGGCGTGATGGCGGAAATGGGCGCCACCTCCTTCGGCAACGACCAGGACGACGTGGTGCTGGTGCCGCTTTCGACCGGCAGCATCCGCCTCTTCGGCCAACGCAACATCCGAACCATCACCGTTCAGGTGAAGGACGGCTCGGCGATCGACATCACCCAGCAGACGATCCAGGCGCTGCTCGACCAGCGCCACAAGCGCCAGGACACGCAGATCACCAACATGTCGTCCGTGCGCGAAGCCTTTACCGAGACCTCCAACACGCTGAAGCTGTTCCTCGCCTCGGTCGCCGCGATCTCGCTGCTCGTCGGCGGCATCGGCGTCATGAACATCATGCTCGTCTCCGTCAGCGAGCGCACCCGCGAGATCGGCGTGCGCATGGCGACCGGCGCCCGCCAGCGCGATATCCTCTTGCAGTTCATCATCGAGGCGCTGGTTGTCTCGGCGATCGGCGGCACGCTCGGCGTCGCGCTCGGGCTCGGCACCGGCGCGCTCGCCGGCCAGTTGGGCATGCCCGTTTCCTTCACCGTCGGCCCGGTGGCGCTCGCCTTTGCCTGCGCCTTCCTGACCGGCCTCGTCTTCGGCTTCCTGCCCGCCCGCAACGCCTCGCGCCTGCAGCCGGCGGTGGCGCTGAGTGCGGACTAGGCAAGAGCGACGTTCCTGCCCGTCAGACGGTAGACAAGTGTCGCGACACGACCCAAGATAGCAGGCACTGCACGTTCGGGGGATGATTCGCGATGTGGAAGGCGTTTGCCGTTTTTTACTGCCTCTTGGCGACGTTCGGCGCCCTGCTTGGTGGCTACCTGATGGCGGGCCGGCCCATGTCGACTATCGGCCTTGGCCTGGCTTCCGTGGCATTCGTGATGGTGTTGTTGACCGCCGTCGGGCTCGTCGCCTACGCCTTCAACCTGAATGCCCCACCCTATGGGCTCTGGCGGCCGCTGAGCTGGCTCATCGGCGTCTATCAGCTGCTGGTGTCGCTGCTCAGCGTCGTGCGGTTCGCACAGATGTTCGCCACCATCCCGGCCGGAAGCGACGTTGGCGTCACGAACCTCATCTGGCTGGTCCTCGGCCTGGCTCTCAACTATTTCAGCTGGCTCGGCGTCTGGCGCTATGGACAGCGCATGGCGCAGCAACCGGCGCAAGCGCGCTAGAGGCAAGTGTTCAGGGTCTGGTCCTGCTGAGGACGGACGAAGCATTCTGGTTGGGAGATACGCGTCGCGATGTGGAAGGCGTTTGCCGTTCTTTACGGGCTGATTTTCGTTTTCCTGCTGTCACTGGCTTTCGTCACGCTACCCCCTGAAATCGCCGTGCAGCTGTCGTCCGCCGACCGGGCCCTGTTCTATGCGGTCCTGGCCGTGGAATTTGCGGCCATGATAGGCGTCTTTGCCTACGCCTTCGACCTGAGGGTCCCGCCCTTGTCATTCTGGCGGCCATTCAGCTGGGTTCTCGCCTGCTGGTGTCTCTACTCGTCGCTGGCCGATGCCTGGGATCTCGTCACCCTCATTACCAGCCCCCAGCCCGGAGACGAAGGCCTGCTGTCGGCCTCCTTCGGTTTGCTGCTTCGGCTCCTTCTCAACTATTTCGGCTGGCTCGGCGTCTGGCGCTATGGCCGCCGCATAGCGCAGCAACCGGCCTCCATGGCCTAGCGGCGGCACGCAGGCCGCTTGGCCTTGCGACGACCTGTCCCGCCGAACGATGGACAAGGCGCCCATCACCGCCGAAGCTGCCACCAACGCAGATACAGGATGATTCGCGATGTGGAAGGCATTTGCAATTTTCTACGTGCTCAGCCTCGCCTTCGGCCTGGTCATAGGCGCGACGCTGCTCCTGGGCCTGTGGGACGAGATGGCATACGGGATCAAGATCCTGGGCGGCATCAGTCTGGTCATGGCGCTGGCAACGGCGATCGGCCTCGTCGCTTACGCCTTTAACCTGCAGGTCCCCCCCTTCGGGTTCTGGCGGCCCTACAGCTGGCTGCTCGGCATCCTTCTCGGCGGACTGTCGCTGATCAGCGTCGTGCGATTTGCCGGGCAGTTCGAAGGCGGCGACGACCTCACCCCTCTGCTCTGGCTTTGCCTGTCCCTTCTGGTCAACTATTTCAGCTGGCTCGGGATCTGGCGTTACGGCCGCCGGGTGAAGGCGATCGCGGGCTAACCCGAGTAAACCGGCCCGCACCCCTTCGTCACGACAGGAAAGACATGCTCAACCTCATCCTCTACAGCGACCAGATCGTCCCCGCCTGCGCGGCGATCGATCTCAGGCTGGTGGAGATGATGGCGGCACGCGGCGCCGGAAAACGCATCGCCTATGTCGCTTCCGGTCCGGAACCGGACCGCGACTTCTTCCTTGCCGGGCAGGCCTATTACGGCAGACTGGGTCTCGATCTCGCGCTGTTCTTCGATCTGGACGAACCGCATTCGGCAGGCGACATTGCGGCGCTCTTCGCCTCCGACGCCATTCACCTGGCAGGCGGTCACACCGGCGGCTTTCTCCAACGGCTGAAGCGGAGCGGCATGCTCGGGCCGCTCAGCGACTGGGCACGGTCCGGCGGCATCCTCATCGGCGTCAGCGCCGGCGCCATTCTCATGGCCCCGACGATCGCGACCGACGCGCTCTTCATCGGTGAACGGCCAGAGGACATCGAGGACGGCGCTGCACTCGATCTCACGCCCTTCGAGTTCTTCCCGCATCTCGGCGACGACGACAGCTACCTGCCCGCGCTCTTGCGCTACAGCCTGTCGACGCCGCGACCGATCCTTGCCTGCAACGACGGCGACGGCATCGTCGTTTCGGGCGGGCGGATCGAGTGTTTTGGTAATCCTCTATGGATCGCCGCGGGCGCCGCGCGACCGCCGACGGAGCCCATGCTCCAGGGCTTCATGCGGATGCAGATGCCATGACGGACCTGCAGACGATCATCCTGAAGAGCCCGCTATTGGTTCCGATCCTGGATCGCTGGGACCGGATTGCCCTGCCCGACGCATGGCTGGCGGCCGGCGCGGTCGCTCAGACCGTCTGGAACCATGCCTTCGCCTTGCCCGCGACGCACGGCATCGGCGATATCGACATCGTCTATTTTGACGGTGACGACCTCTCGGAAGAGGTGGAGGCCGCGCATGCGAAGCGGATCGGCGGCCTGTTTGCAGACCTGCCCGTGCGGAACGACGTCAAGAACGAAGCGCGCGTCCACCTCTGGTACGAAGGAAAGTTCGGCGCGCCGATCAGGCCCTACGTATCGACGCGAGACGCGATCGCGACATTTCCGACGACGGCAACCGCTGTCGGTCTTCGCCCGTCTCGGGACGGACTGGAGATCTGTGCCCCTTTCGGCCTTGCGGACCTGCTCGCACCGATCGTGCGCGCCAACAGGAGCCAGATCACCCGCGCCATCTACGAGCGCAAAGTTGAACGGTGGCGCGCCCTTTGGCCAGCCCTTGCGATCGAAAGCTGGGACCTGAAGCCGGCTTGAGCGAGACGCTCCTGCGACGGTCGCGCGCGCCACTTGAGGCCGTGCGCGGGCTGAAACCGCTACATCGCACCGGCCCGCGCAGCTTCCGCTTGCCGGACGGCCATGGACCCTTCGCGCACCGGCAGCGGCGCGGCCTTGCGCCGTCCAAGCTTCGCCTCCGCCTCCGTCAGGCCGATATCGGCAAGCCGCTCCACATCGAGGTCGCGCAGGTGTTGCAATTGCCAGTACCGCGAGCGCGGCGAGGCAACGAGATAAAGACCGAGTTCCCGGATCATGTCGAACATCCATGTTTCGTTTCCAACCATGGACACAGTCTGCGCCTCGACATCTCCTAAAAGAAGCTTAGCATTCCTATTCCACGCATAAGAGAAACTTTGATAACAAGAGAAACCCGAGCATGAGTGCGCTTGATCTCGACTATCTCAAAACCTTCGCGCTGGTCGCCGAACTCGGCAGCTTTTCGGCCGCCGCCGAGCGCTTGGGCCTGACCCAGCCGGCGGTCAGCCTGCAGGTGCGGGTACTGGAAAGACAGCTCGGCGTGCGCCTGGTCGAACGGGTCGGCCGCGGGGCGCGGCCGAGTGCGGCCGGCGAGGAACTGTTGGCCCATGCCGGCAGCATCGAGGCTGCCACCAGCCGGGCGATCGAGGCGGTCGCCCGCCACGCCAAGGGCGTGCTCGGCCGCGTCCGGCTCGGCACCGGCGCCACGCCTTGCGCCTTCCTGCTGCCGCCGCTCCTGGCCGATCTCAAGCGCCGCTTTCCTGATCTCGACATCACCGTAACAACAGGCAACAGCGCCGACATCGTCCGCGCGGTCGACGAGAACCTCCTCGACATCGGCCTCGTCAGCCTGCCCGTCTCCGGCCGCATCTTCGACATCACCCCGCTCTTCGACGAGCGCTTCGTGGCGATTGCGCCGCTCGGAACCGTTCTGCCCGATACCGTCACGCCCGCGATGCTCGCTGAACGGCCGCTGATCCTCTACGAACCCGGCGCCAACACGCGAAGGATCACCGACGAATGGCTGGCGACCTCAGGCACGGCCGTCAAGCCGGTGATGGCACTCGGCAGCGTCGACGCGATCAAGGAAATGGTCGCCGTCGGCCTCGGCTCAGCCCTGGTCCCCGAAATCGCCCTTCGCCCCGGCGACCGGGAACGCCTGGTGGTGCGACCCGTCAGCCCAACGCTCTTCCGCCGTTTCGCCCTGGTGCTTCGAAGCGACAAGCGGCTCGACCGGGCCCTGCGCGAAACGCTCGCCGCACTGAAGACGACGGCTGCGCTTGGACAGCCCGACATCAAGCCCTAAACCCCTATTCAAGGCCTAGCGACGACAGACGGGCTGTCGAAGCATGCCGGAGCCTGAACGATGTAGCACTTGACCTCATCGTTTAGTTTTGGTTTGGCCATTGGTCTGTCAAAGTCCGTCAAAGGAGCAAGAAGTGACGAAGTACGATCCCGATAGATTGAAACTCCGCATCCAGGGGCGCGGCCTGAACACGTGGAACTGGCAGCTGCTGCTCGATGGCAAGCAGATCGTCAAATCCGGAACCATCTCGGGCTCAAGACGCAATGCCGAAGTCGCGGCCGAGGCCGTCTTGCGCGATATGTCGACTGCGCCGGACAAGGACTAAGCAACGCGAAACTGGCAGGCGCCGCATGCATGCGCGCTCTGCACCCTGGCGATCTCGGGCTTCTGGTTGGCTGTATCGACCCTGGCCCGGACGCCGGCAGCACCCAAACATCTGGCTACTCCGGCGAGCGCCTCGTGTGCACGGATGACGAACATCGGGCTGCCAGCCGATCCGCTGAACTTCGGGGCCTGCCGAAAGCATCTTGAGGATTGTTAGACCGAAGAGCGCTGACGAGCGGGGTGCATGACATCGCAACCTCTATCCTCCTGAGGGCACAAGTTGAGACATCGGGGGAACCGGGCCTGAGGTCCGGCTCCCTATTCAGGCATGCGGGATTAGCAGCCCTAGCGCGCCCTTGGATAGTGGGGTGAAAGCGGGTATTTCTCGTCCATCAACCAGAGGAGTCTAGGTGATGGCTAAAGGTCAGGTTCGCAGCAACAAAGAGGTTCGCAAGCCGAAGAAGGACAAGGTCGAGAAATCGGCGGCGCCAGCCCTTGGCTCGCAGGTAAAGAATAGCGAGAGCGCGCTCAACAAAAAGAAGTGACCCTGCTCGGGTGACAAACCGGTACGGGGCGGCCGCGCTTGCCAGATTGGAAAAGCCGCCCGGTGAAAAATTGGGCGGCTGCGATTAGTACAGTCTGGGTGCGCCGCACATGGCGGATCTCAGCCGCTTCGATCCGCACTGCGCCGCAATTGGCAGCTGCCGCTCTCGGTCTTCAGCATCCTTCCCTCTCTCCTTCCTCGCCCACGCGGGCTATGCCGCCGGGGCGATTGAAAATCTGCGCTGTCACAATCACCGATCGGAAATCGGGTGGGCGCTGATGCCCGCCGGCAGTAGGCAGGGCGCCTCAATCAAGAGAAGGGAAAAGTCCATGACCATGCTGCAAGACAAGATCGTGATCGTCACCGGTGCTTCCTCCGGCATTGGCCGCGCGGTCGCGAGACTCTTTGCCGCCGAGGGTGCGAAGATCGTCGCCAACGCCCGCGGTGAAGAGCAGCTCGACGCCGTCGTCGACGCTATCCGCGAGGACGGTGGCGAAGCGATCGCGGTTGGCGGCGATGTCACCGCGGAAGACACCCATATCCGGCTGGTGGAAGCGGCGCTCAAACATTTTGGCGGCCTCGACATCGCCGTCAACAATGCCGGCGCTGTCAACGTCATGAAGCCGGTCGCCGAGATCACGCTTGAGGAATGGCAGCAATCGCTTGCAACCAACCTGACCTCCGCCTTCCTCGGTGCCCGCCACCAGATCCCGGCGATGCTTGAGCGCGATGGCGGCTCGCTGGTCTTCACCTCCACTTTCGTCGGCACCAGCGTCGGCATCCCCGGCATGGCCGCCTATGGCGCGGCAAAGGCCGGCCTGATGGGCCTCGTCAAGGGCATCACCGCCGACTATGGCGCCAAGGGCATTCGCGCCAACGCGCTCCTTCCGGGCGGCGTCGACACGCCGGCGGCCGGCAGCAAGGAGAACAAGGAATGGGCCGCCGGCCTGCATGCGATGAAGCGCATCGCCCAGCCGGAGGAAATCGCCCAGGCCGCCCTCTTCCTCTCCGGCCCGATGGCAAGCTTCGTCTCGGGCGCCGCACTCTTTGCCGATGGCGGCAACGCAGCGGTCAAGTGACGCCACCCGAAGCGCCGGGGAGACTGTTCCCCGGCGCAACCGCATGTTCTGCAAGCCTGTCGCCGGCGGTCGCCGCTATTGCCTTTCGGCGAGCGTCCTCACACCGGTATCTCCGTCGTCTCCTTGCCGGTGCGGATCACGAAGGCGGTGTAATAGCGCGCGACGTTGGTTTCCTCGCGAAACAGCCGCTCGGTCAGCGCGTCAAGCTCGTCCATGTCTTTCAGCCGCAGCATCAAAATGGCGTCGGTCTCGCCGCTGACGCTATAGGCCTGGACCACCGCCGGCTCCCTGGTCGCCATGTCGAGAAAGCGGCGGATATATTGTTCGCCGTGGCGCTCGAGTTCGACGGTGATGATCGCCTTCATGGTGCGACCGGCCTTGGCCGGATTGAGAACCGCGACGATGCGGTCGATGACACCCGTCTGATGAAGCCGCCGGATGCGGCGCAGGCAGCTCGAAGGAGACAGGCCGACTTCCGCTGCAAGCTCGGCATTGGTGCGCGACGCATCCTGTTGCAGGAGCCTCAAAAGCTTGCTGTCGATCTTGTCCATGTTCGTCCCCGTTTCGGCCCCATGCAATTTTATTGCACGAAAGCGCATATTTTGACCACAACTGCGAAGCGCCTCGCGTTAGTCCTTGGACAACAAATTCAAGGAGAGACCGCCATGCCCGTTCTGATCATTTTTTACCGCAAGACACTCGCCACGCTCGAAGTCTACTGGGACCTGGTGCGCATCATCGTTCCCGTCACCATCGCCACCCATGTGCTGCAGGAACTCGGCGTCATCCGCGCCGTCGCGCCGGTTTTCGAGCCGCTGATGACGATCGTCGGCCTGCCGCCGGAGTTTGCCTTTGCCTGGTTGACGGGCCTGCTCGTCGGCATCTGGGGCGCCGTGGTGGTCGTCTTCACGCTGGTGCCGGTCTCGGAGCTGACGACCGCCGACATGACGGTGTTTTCGGCGCTGATCCTGGTAGCGCACGCGATCCCGATCGAGCAGCGCATCATCCAGAAGGCCGGCCCGAGCTTTCTCGCCACCGCCGTGATCCGCATCGGCGGCGGCCTGGTCTTCGCAGCGCTGCTCCACCAGGTCTTCGCGCTGACCGGCTGGCTTTCGACGCCGCTGGCTCCGAGCTGGATACCGGCGAACGAGACGGCCACCTGGACCGGTTTTGCGTGGAGCACGCTGAAGACCCTTGCCACCATGCTCGTCGTGCTGCTCTCGCTGAGCTGGCTGATCGAGATCCTGAAGCTTGTCGGCATTCTCGGCTGGCTGAACCGGGCCATGGCGCCGCTCTTCCGTCTGGCCGGCATCCAGACGCAAACGGTGCCCTTCACCGCCGTCGGCGTGCTGCTCGGGATTTCCTATGGCGGCGCGCTTCTGATCCGCGAGGCGCGCGAGGCAAAGGTCGAGCCGCGCCAGGTCTTCCTCGCCTGCGTCTTCATGGGTTTCGGCCACAGCCTGATCGAGGACACGCTGGTGGTCGTGGCACTGGGCGCGGATTTCGCCAGCGTCTTCTTCGGCCGGCTGGTTTTCGCCATCGTCGCCACCGCGATCATCGCCCGGGTGGTCGCTTCGGCGCCGGACGCCGTGTTTTTCCGCTCCTTCTTCCGCAAGGACGGCGGCGAGCCCGCCCTGTCGGAGGCTTGAAGCCTGCAATCGAGGCGCGGCGGCGCTATTCCGCCGCGACCTCTACAGCCAGGGCAGGACCCGGCATCCGCCCGAAGGCGGCGCGATAGGCGGCGGGTGTGGTCGAAAGCTGCTGGCGGAAGTGGTGGCGCAGCGTCTGGGTCGAGCCGAATCCGGAAGCTTCGGCCACCTGCTCCATGCCGAGTGCCGTTTCCTCCAGCAATTGCCGGGCGCGCGACAGCCGCTCGGACAAGAGCCAGCGCGCCGGCGTCGTGCCGGTCGCCGCCTCGAAGCGGCGCAGGAAGGTGCGCTCGCTCATGGCGGCGGCCTTTGAAAGCGCTGCAATCGAAAAATCCTCGCCGAGCCGTTCGCGCATCCGGTCAAGCAGCGGCCCGAGCCTGGCGCTCTCGTGCACATCCGGCACTGCCCGCTCGATGAACTGCGCCTGGCCGCCGTCGCGATGCGGCGGCACGACGAGACGACGGGCCACGCGGTTGGCAGCCTCGCTGCCGAAATCGCGGCGGATCAGATGCAGGCAAAGATCGATGCCGGCGGCGCTGCCCGCCGAGGTCAAGACCTGGCCGCCATCGACATAGAGCACATCCGGCACCACCTCGATATCGGGATAGAGCGCCTTCAGCTTGTCGGTATAGCGCCAGTGGGTCGTCGCCCGGCGGCCCGAAAGCAGCCCAGTCGCCGCCAGCACGAAGACCCCGGAACAGATGGAAAGCACGCGCGCGCCGCGGGCGTGGGCCTGCCGCAGCGCCTCACAGACCGGCTCCGGCACAGGCTGATCGGCACCGCGCCAGCCGGGCACGATGATCGTACCGGCCTGCCTCAAAAGCTCGATGCCGCCGTCGGCGACGAAGCGCACGCCGCCGGTTGCCCGAAGCTCGCCCGGGTCGACCGAGGCGACGGCGAAGCGATACCAGCCCTCGCCCATTTCCGGCCGCGCCAAGCCGAACATTTCGACGGCGACGCCGAACTCGAAGGTGCAGAGCCCGTCATAGGCGAGAGCCACGACGAGCGGGTTTGTGAGTGGCACAGCGGCGGAAAACGACTTTGGCATGATCTTGAGCATATATGGCAATGTTGCCAACTGCCAGCCCCGATCGAGCGCTGCTACACATCTCCTCGTCAACACACACACACCAAGGAGAGCCCGATGAGCACCGTCACCGAAATCGCCGCCGCATCGCCTGAAATCGCCATTGCCCATTTCGCCGGGCGCCTGAGCGTCGAGACCGATTGCTCCGACGTCGCCCAGGCGCTGAAGAGCGGCGATCAGGATTTCGTGCTGCTGCACGTCGTCGGCTCGGATGCGGCCTATGCCCGCCGCCACGTGCCGGGCGCGATCCACCTGCCCCACCGGCAGATTTCGGCCGAGCGTCTGGCCGAATGGACGCAAGACACCCTGTTCGTCGTCTACTGCGCCGGCCCCCATTGCAACGGCGCCGACCAGGCCGCACTCAAGCTCGCCCGTCTCGGCCGGCCGGTGAAGCTCATGATCGGCGGCATCACCGGCTGGGAGGACGAAGGTCTCGCCTTTGCGACCGGCGCTGCCCCCGGCGAAGCGCAGGCGCTGCTCGCCGCTTGAGCCGGCGCCGAAGGCCCTTTGCAGCGCCGCACGCCTGGCCGGATGCACGGCGCTGCAGCATTCTGGATCGCGGTCGGTTTCAGCCTGAAATCGATCGCGATTGCAGCCGATGATGCGGTACGATCGCCCCTTCACCGGGCCTCTGTAACCCGCGCCGGCCCGCTAACCCCTTTGCACGAGGTATCGCGATGACCGCGTCACCCCTTATCGTCCGCCCATTCGAACGAGATGACGTCGCCTGCGTGCTGCGACTGATGCGCGACCTTGCGGTGTTCGAAGGCTACATCGACGATTTCCGCGTGACCGAGGGCGATCTGATCGCGCACGGACTTGGCGACAACCCGCGCTTCGGCGTGCTGGTCGCCGAACTTGACGGCCGCGTCGTCGGCATCGCCGTGCACTACGTCATCCCCTGGACCTACGACCTGAAGCCGACGCTCGTGCTGAAGGAGCTTTTCGTCGATGAAACAGCACGTTCCCTGGGCGCCGGCGCGGCGTTGATCGCAGCGCTGAAACGCCACGCCGCGGCGATCGGCGCGCCGCGTATCGAGTGGTCGGTGCTTGCGAGCAACGACGATGCGAAGCGCTTCTATCGGCGCCAGGGCGCCGTGCTCGACGCAATCTGGGAGCCCTGGGCGCTGTCGATCGGGAGTGATGACGCCTAAAAGAATGTGTCGGGATCCCGCCTTTGCCCCTGCGGGCTATTGTCAGGAAAATCCTGGCCCTATCGGGTGAATAAGTTGGGGATTTTCCCGTAACCCAAATTGACTATTAAAATCCCCTTAAATTCCATTGCTTTCAGCGGCCGGTTTTGCCACACTGTACTTGCGATTGCGCCCCGGAAGTATGCAATCCCCGGAAGAGTATGCATGCTTGCGGTTATATTGCAGTGCAGTTGCTTTATTAATTTAATTGCGCGCTTGAGCCTCCGTCCCCACGGGGGCTCAATCATTTTTGGGGCCCGTTTGGGTCCTTGACCGACTGGCATTGTCGGGACTTTCCAGAAATCGCAGCAAGGTGTAGACGCAACGGAAGATGGCGCCCCGAACCGGGCGCTCCCGTCACGATTGCGGCAGGCCATTCTTGAAAATCAGCCGTCTTTGCACAGCCCTCGCCCTGATGCTCCTGGCCTCCCCGAGCGCAGCCGGTTCCTTCGAGACCATGTCCGAGGAGGAGGTCGCAACCTATCTCCTGTTCGGATTGGATCGGCATGCCCCGGCACCGCCCGGCCTCTTGACCTTCTCCCCGTCGGCAAAGCCTTTGACCGTGGCCATCGCCATGGTGGAAGGGTCCCAGCGCGCCGAAATCGGGCGAATTACCGTCGAACGCACCGGGGCCTGCAGCTTCAGGGCAGAGCTTTCGGACACGGGGGCGCTTGCGGTCTTTCGGGCGGGAACGTTCTCCGTCGATTTCTCCGCCCTTGAAACTGTCGAGGTGGGCAAGACCGACGATGGGGCCGTGACGATCTTTGCCGGCGCGAAGATGCGCTGCCTCGCATCGCAATTCGACGGCGCATGCGACCGTTTCAACAGCAAGGACGGCCCGCACGGGCTTTGGCGCTGGAGGATCGGCCCGATGGAGAAGGACAAGAGCGGGAATGTGCAGACCGACCGGGCAAGACTGAAAGAAGCCGTGGCTCACATGAAGGGCAAGGTCTGCGTGCAATAGGCACCGGCCGGGATCGAGAACCCCGGCCGGTTTGGCTTGTCGCTTAGTGTCCGCCAAGCACCAGCGTCTGAACCGGCAGCATCAGCGCCTGGATGCGCAGGATCGCCGCATGCACGAGGCCGACGGTATCGACGCCATGCAGATAGACCCATTGCAGCGTCGAGATCCCGGGCTTGTCCAGTTCCTCGTGGTTGCTGGTATAGGCATTGGCGATGCAGCTGCTGCCGGGCGGCACGTCGTCGAGCACGCCGGGGTAAAGTGGCTCCATCACCACGGTCAGCGTGCCTGGCTGCGAGATCTGCGCAACGTCGATCAGCTGGTCGCTGGCGCGCACCTGACCGGCGGCGATCACGTCCTGCACCTCGGTGACAACAAGCGGGATGATGGTGAACGGCTTGCCGACGCAGGTCGCCTCCCCGATCATGCCCACCTTCATCACCTGCGCCTCGATCTGCCCGAAGCCGGCCACCAGTCGTGCCCGGCCCGCGTCTTCGGGAACGAGCACGCCGGCGGGCCTCAAGAGCGGGTTGACGATTTCGCCGACCCGGAGCGTAAACTGCTGCAACGTGCCGGACACGCCTGCGCGCACGGTGGTCTTGGTGATATCGACCTCCGCCTGCTTCAGCGCCGCCTCGGCGCTGGCCTTTTGCGAGGGTAGCAGCGAGGAAAGCTTCGTCTCCAGCGTCTGCTTGTTGGACTGGGCGGCCGTCAGCGCGCCCTTGCGCCCCTCGAGATTGACCTGGCGGCGCTCGATCTCACGACGGGCAACGACATTCGGATTGAGCTTGTTGAGCTCGACCTGGGTGTCGTACTCGTCCTGCGCCTGCTGCACGGCGGCCTGCGCCTGGACGATCACGCCGTCGGCGGCGACAAGTTCGGTGCGTGCAACGGTCGTCTCGGCGTCGACCTCGGCGATCTGGCGGCGCGCAACCTCGGCTTTCGCCTCCTCCTCCGAACTGTCGAGCTTGAACAGCGGCTGGCCGGCCTTCACCTTCTCAAAGCGCGTGGCGTAGATTTCCGTGACGCGGCCGTTGGT
This sequence comes from Ensifer sp. KUDG1, assembly GCF_050434285.1. Taxonomy (NCBI): domain Bacteria; kingdom Pseudomonadati; phylum Pseudomonadota; class Alphaproteobacteria; order Hyphomicrobiales; family Rhizobiaceae; genus Ensifer; species Ensifer sp. KUDG1. The sequence goes on along the minus strand of NZ_JBNDIG010000002.1, from coordinate 281,887 downwards.
CTCCGGCAGAACGGCGACCGTGCGGAACGCCGCCGTCACGTTTTTCGTCGACGGGTGGAAGTAGAAGATCAGCGTGATCAGCGAGATCGTCAGCACGATGCAGGCGGTGATGCCCCAGCGCAGTTCGAACCACATGGAGTAGATGGTGATCTCGCGCCCGATGCGTTTTCCCTGGCCATAGCGGCGGAAGAGGTAGTCGGGCAGGATGGTCAGCATCGAGCAAAGGATGAACTCGAACATGGCTTATGCCTTCCCTTCCGTCGACGGCTGATCGGGTGACGCATGGCCGGGCAAGGCGCGCGGCAGCGGCAGCGGCTCGGTTGCGGCCGGATCCGCCTCCGTCGCCGCCCGTTCCACGGCTGCCGGTTGATCAACCACCTTGCCGGCAATCTTTTCCAGCGAGCCGGCGATCGACGACAGCGGCGACGAAAAATCGGGAAGGTCGATCAGCGCCAACAGCAGCGCTGCGCCCCATAGGATGTTGTTGTGGGTGAGCAGCGACAACAGCGCCAGGACCGCCACCAGCTCGAGCTGGATCTTGTTGGTCTTGTGCGCCATGAGCTCCGGCAAGGAGTGCAGTCTGAGATAGATCGTGCCGAGCGCGAAGACCGAAACGATCAGGAACACGGCGACCGCATTGAGGAGCCAGTCGGACTGGCCGGGCGCCGTGATAAAGCCTGGAAGATGATGAATGGCAGCAGGATGGATGGCTTCGGACATTAGGCCTCCGCAATTCGGACTGGACCACGAGAATCGTACATTAGCACACCGCTAGAAAACAAAAACAAAAGCTTGCACGTCAAGCGCAACTTGACATTGCGGAGCCGTGCACCCTAACAAATCGCCGCGAAGACGCATTGAAATGCCGCCGCGTTCGAGCAGGATCAAAGCCAGCTTGCTGTTCCCGCGGGAACGGCGTTGGATGCCGGAGCGGCCTATCGCGCGCAGGCATCTGCGCCGCGCGACGCGCCGAGCGACTCGCGCCACGCATTGCCGAAGAAGGAGACCGCCATGGCCCAGAACATCTATGATCGTCCGGAATTCTTCGAGGGCTACAGCCAGCTCGGACGCTCCGTGCATGGCCTTGCCGGCGCTGCCGAATGGCCGGCGATCCGCGCGCTCCTGCCTGATCTGTCGGGCAACCGCGTCGTCGATCTCGGCTGCGGCTATGGTTGGTTTTCGCGTTACGCCCGTGAGGCCGGTGCCGCCCATGTGCTCGGGCTCGACCTCTCCGAGAAGATGATCGCCCGCGCCAAGGCCGACACGTCGGATGCGGCGATCGACTACCGCATCGCCGACCTCGACCAGCTCGACCTGCCCGAGGCAAGCTTCGACTTCGCCTACAGCTCGCTTGCCTTCCACTATATCGAGGATTTCGGCCGGCTGGTCGCCACCATCCACCGGGCGCTTGCGCCCGGCGCCCATTTCGTCTTCACCATCGAGCACCCGATCTACATGGCCTCGCACAACCCCGGCTGGCGCATCGTCGACGGCGAGCGCACCTGGCCGGTCGACCATTATTCGGCGGAAGGGCGGCGCACGACGAACTGGCTGGCGAAAGGCGTGATCAAGCACCACCGCACCATCGGCACGACGCTGAACACGCTGATGTCAGTGGGCTTCGCGATCCGCCATGTTCAGGAGTGGCGACCGACGGAAGAACAGATCGCCGAGATCCCGGCGCTGGCCGAAGAGGTCGACCGGCCGATGATCCTGATCGTCAAGGTGCAGAAGTAGTCCGTAGCCGATGTTGCCGGTCGCTTTGCTGCTTCCCGGGCGACGGGTATCTCGCGCAGAAGTCACTGTTCAAAATAGGACGATTGTCCGCATGCCAACCTTCCGGAAAGCACCGACAATTGCGTTCTTCACAGTCGCGACGCTCTTTGGGCTGGGGCTGGTTAGTGGCGACTTTGCAGCGGCCGGGATGAACGAAGCGACGGAAGCGTTCAGGCGAGCGGAGTATCGAGACGCATATCGCCACGCCCTGCCAGAGGCCGAGCGCGGCAATGTTGCGGCACAGAATATGGTGGGATCCCTATATTCATATGGCCGCGGAGTGGAACAAGACTACTCCAAGGCGTTTCAGTGGTTCAAACGCGCGGCTGATCAAGGTGATCTCAGCGCACAATATGCCGTTTCCCAATCGTACGAGACCGGTCGCGGTGTCGAGCAAGATATCCAAGCCGCTGTTCACTGGCTTAGGAAGGCAGCAGAAGGTGGGTTCTCACTCGCTCAATTGTCTCTTGCACACCACTACCGCGAAGGCGTGGGTGTGCCGAAAGATCCAGAACAGGCGTCACATTGGGAGGCGCGGAGCGAACAGGATCCAGCCAACCAGATAATTGGAGAAGCACTGGATCGCATTGGCGAAGAATAAGACCGTGCCCGAACGCATAGCGACCTGTCGGCTTCCCCTACCCCTTCTCCTTCAACGTCTCTTTCTGGGTGATCAGCCGGGCGCTGTGCTGGCCGCTGAGATACGTCCAGAACCAGCTCCAGGCGACGGCGAAGCGGCTGCGGGTGCCGATCAGGAAGTAGATGTGGGCGATGCCCCAGATCCACCAGGCAAGCGCGCCCTTGAGCTTGAAGCGGCCGAAATCGATGATCGCGGCGCGCCGGCCGATGGTGGCAAGGCTGCCCTGGTGGCGGTAGCGGAAATCAGCCAGAGGCTTGGCGCCTGAAAGCCGCGCGCGGATGACGTCGGCCACATAGGCGCCCTGCTGCTTGGCGGCGGGCGCAATGCCCGGCACCGGCTTGCCGCCGTCATAGGTAACGGCAGCCGTGTCGCCGATGACGAAGACGTCGGGATGGTCGGGAGCCGTAAGGTCGGCGCCGACGATTGCCCGGCCGGCGCGGTCGGCCGGGATATCCAGCCAGCGGGCAGCGGGCGACGCCTGTACACCGGCAGCCCAGACGAGGGTGCGGCTGCCGACGAACTGGTCACCGATGACAACGCCCTCCTCCGTGCAGGAGGTCACAGGCGTGCCGGTGCGCACCTCGACGCCGAGGCGCTCAAGCTCCTTGACCGCATAGGCAGACAGATCCTCGCTGAAGGCGGCGAGAATGCGCGGGCCTGCTTCGACCAGGATCACGCGGGCCTGCCGGGTGTCGATGCGGCGGAATTCGTCGGGAAGTGTGCGGTGCGCAATCTCGGCGATGATGCCGGCAAGCTCGACGCCGGTCGGGCCGGCACCGATGACGGTGAAGGTCAAAAGCGCAGCACGAACGGCCGGATCCTCTTCCAGCTCCGCCCGTTCGAAGGCGAGCAACACCCGGCGGCGGATCGTCGTCGCGTCTTCCAGCGTCTTCAGGCCGGGCGCGAAGGGCTCCCATTCGTCATGGCCGAAATAGGCATGCGTCGCCCCGGTCGCCAGCACCAGCGTGTCATAGGCGATCTGCTTTCCGTCCCGGAGCACCACGGCCTTTCCGGCCTCGTCGACATCGCTCACCTCGCCAAGCAGCGTCGTCACCTCCGGCCGGTCGCGCCAAAGGCTGCGGATCGGCCAAGCAATTTCCGACGTCGCGATCAACGTCGTTGCGACCTGGTAGAGCAAGGGCTGGAAAAGATGATGGTTGCGGCGGTCGATGAGCGTGATCCTGACCGGTGCGCCGGCGAGCCCCTTGACGAGCTGCAATCCGCCGAACCCGCCACCGACGACGACCACGTGATGCCTGTCCTGCATGTTCTTCCCAGTCGGCTTTCGACTGGCCTTCCGTTGGACATGCCACAACATTGGGGTTGTGGCAGCCAAGCACAAGCGCAACCACCTCATGTCACCCTTGCAAAAAGTCAAGAACGGCGCGGAAAGCCGCCGCTGCGGTCAGCGCTCGTTCGGCGCGAGATGCCGGATCCGCGCCACATGCGCCTGAATATCCTCCGCCGTGTACGGCGAATGGCGGCGTACCTCGCTTGCCGGATCGAAGCCGAGACCCAGCCGCTTTTGCGGGCGAAAGGACCGCAGGGGCCGGATCGGTCTTGGCGCAAATCCGCCGCCGCAGGTCGGGCAGACATTGTGAAGCACGGTTTCCACGCAGCTTGCGCAATAGGTGCATTCGTAAGAGCAGATGCGCGCGTCCAGAGACGCTGGCGGCAGGTCGCGGTCGCACAGTTCGCAGTTCGGTCTGAGTTCCAGCATGGTCGGCTCCAAGGGTGACGGATAATGGACCCGCTTGCTCCCATGAAAAGCCCTTGGCATAAATGACAATATGCCCTCGTTTTACGCCAAACCCGAGACGGCCGCACGATCAGTCGCAATCGTGCTCTTCGATCGCACCAAGCTGATCGACGTAACCGGCCCGCTGCAGGTCTTCAACGACGCCCGCACCGCCTCGGGTTCCCCGGCCTATTCCATCACCCTGCTCTCCGAGTGCGGCGGGCCGGTCGCAACGGATACGGGCGTTGCGCTCGACACAAGCCCCTTTGCCGATTGCGCCCCGCCCGACACCCTGCTCGTCTCGGGCGGGCAGAGCGCACTGGAAGCGGCGAATTCGGAAGGACTGCAGGCGTTCCTTTCCGCCATGGTCGGCCAATGCCGGCGCCTTGGCTCCATCTGCCTCGGTGCGTTCATTCTGGCGCGCGGCGGCCATCTCCATGGGCGGCGGGCAACGACCCATTGGGAGGATTGCGCCCAGTTGCAGCAGGATTTCCCAGAGATCGATGTGCGGGAGGATTCGATCTTTGAGGAAGATCGTGGCGTCTGGACCTCAGCCGGCGTCACCGCCGGCATCGACATGGCGCTGGCGATGGTCGAAGCGGACCTCGGCCGCAGCGAGGCCCTGCGGCTCGCGCGTTCCCTGGTGCTTTACGTCAGGCGCACGGGCGGCCAGCGCCAGTTCAGCGCCGCCTTGCAGCAGCAGATGACGAGCCGAAGCGACCGCTTCGATACGCTGGTGGCCGAGATCCGCGCCGACCTGGCAGCCGACCTCTCCGTGCCGCGGCTTGCGGAGATAGCGCGCATGAGCGAGCGCAATTTCTCCCGCCTGTTCACCCAGGAGATGGGGGCAAGCCCGGCGCAGTTCGTCGAGGAATTGCGGGTCGATGCGGCCTGCGAGGCGATAGAGCGCGGGGACGTGCCCGTCTCGCAAGCCCCGTTCCTCTTCGGCTTCGGCAACGCCGAGCGCATGCGCCGCGCCTTTCAGCGCCGCAAGGGCATCGCCCCCTCGGATTATGCGGCACGCTTCGGCCCGCCCTGACGGACGAAACCCGGAGGGGAGGCTTTAAGAGGACGAAGACGCTGCCGCGAAGGCGATATCCCCTGCCGCGTCCACCAGCACAATCTCGTCGCCGAGCGACCACTCGGCCGCCCGCGCGGCCAGTCGCGCCGGCACCATCGGCGAGCGGCCGGGACCGGGCGGCACGTCGTAGGTCGCATGCGCATCGTTGGCGAGGATGACGGTGAAATCCTTCGCCATCGCCGTGCGGGCCGTCGCTGCCAGGCACATCTCCGAAAGCATGCCGCAGATCGCGATCGTCTCGATCTTGCGCGTCCTCAGTTGGTCTTCGAGGTCGGTGCCGTCGAAGCCGTCGTCGTTCCGTTTGCGAACCACCACCTCGCCTGCCCTGGCCGGAAAGAAGAGCTGCCAGCCATCGGTCTCCGGTTCGTCGACAGCGCCCTTCGGCCCGTCGTTCTGCAGGAAGATCACCGGCACGCCGGCCGCACGCGCATTCTCCAGGAGCAGGCCAATGGCGCGCTGCAGATCCACATGACCGGGCACGGCTTCAGGCCCGGAAATAAAGGCCCGCTGCACATCGACAACCACCAGCGCATCGGCAACGTCATCGCCTAACGTCTTGCTCACTGCGTCATTCGTCATTTCGCCTCACACCGCATAATCGACCGGCACCGCCGTGCCGCTCTTCAGGATTTCCATCGAGATCGAGGCGGAGACGTCGAAGAGTTCGACCTTGCGCACGATCTGCTTGTAGACCACGTCGTAATGCTCGACACGCGGCAGCACGACCTTGACGATATAGTCATGATTTCCCGTCAAACGATGGGCCTCGACGATTTCGGGGATGTCGCTGATCGCGCGGCGGAAGGTCTCGATCCATTCGTCCGAGTGATGCGCCGTCTTGATCAGCGCAAAGACCGTCGTCGGCACGCCCATGCGCTCGCGGTCGAGCACGACGATGCGTCTGGCGATGTAGCCCGCCTCCTCCAGCCGCTGGATGCGGCGCGAACAGGCCGAGAGCGACAGATTCACCCGCTCCGCCAGTTCGCCGACAGCCACGCTTGCATCCTGCTGCAGCAGCGCGAGCAGCTTCCTGTCTCTCTCGTCGAGCACGCCGATCCCTCCCATGATCTGAAATTCACGCGCCTCATATTTGCACATTTACGCATGAATGCACAAACAGATCGCGCGAAAAACCGCTTTCGATCCGATCAAAGCGAACCATTGCCGCCGACCGTGCGGCATAGTTCCTCCCATCAAACGACGGCCGCAACGGACGGCGGCAAAAGCGGACAGAGAGGAATGGTTATGCGCAAGATCGGACTTATCGGCGGCATGAGCTTCGAAAGCTCGGCAGTCTACTACCGCATGGTCAACGAGGCCGTCCGCGAGCAACTGGGCGGGCTGCATTCGGCCGAGGTGCTGCTGCACTCCGTCGATTTCCAGTCGATCGTCGACCTGCAGAAGGCCGGCCGCTGGGAAGACGCCGCCAAGCGGCTTGCCGATGTCGCCAGCGGTCTCGAGGCGGCGGGTGCGGACTGCGTGCTGATCTGCACCAACACCATGCACCTGAGCGCCGACGCTGTTCAGGCGGCGATCGACATCCCCCTCATCAACATCATCGACGAGACGGCCATGCGCCTGAAGGCGGCCGGCAGCCGCCGGCCGCTGCTGCTTGCCACCCGCTACACCATGGAGCACGGCTTTTATGCCGAGCGCATGAGAAGCCACGGCATCGACATCCTGGTGCCGGATGCGGATGGCCGCACGCTCGTGCACGATGTCATCTTCGATGAGCTTTGCGCCGGCAAGGTGCTGCGCTCCTCCCGCCGGGCGCTGATCGAGCTGATCGACAAGGCCGAAGCGCAAGGCGCGGACGCCGTCATCCTCGGCTGCACCGAAATCTGTCTGACCCTCGACCCGAGAGCCTTGCCGCTGCCGGGCTTCGATTCCACCGCGATCCACGCGGAAGCTGCCGTCGAATTCGCACTGGATGGGATTTGCCTCAGGCGGGCCGCGTAGCTAGCCGAGGGCTAGGCTAGGCTGTCCAATCGCGCCACATGGATCAGCCGCCACAAAGACGGCTATCGGCGGCGCGCAAGCGGCTGCAGGAAGACGCGCTCATAGCTCACGAACGGCGGATCGTCGGCGTAAAGCGCGTTCGCTGCCATCCCATCGGGATCCGCGGCGACATCACTGCGATAGCGCAGATACGCCGCCTCGTCCGGAAAGGTGAAGAGTGCGACGGCGATGTCGCCGGCGCCGTCTTCGCCCACCCCCGGAAAGCTGGCGCCGACGCCTGCGGGTTTTTCGCGCGGCACGAAATAGCCGTGATGCGTCCCGCCGTGCCGCTCGATCAGCGTCATCCAGGTCTGCGCATAGGCCTCGAACTCCGCCAGGCCACCAGACTTCAGCCGGTAGCGTATCTCGCAGGTGATGGATGTCTGTGACATAGCGGACTGATCTCCCGTCATCCGGTCTTCGCGCTCGATGATCGCGTTGATGAAGCGCGTCTTCTCAGTGGTGTAGCGATCGCCGTCATGGCGATAGGCCTCGGCGAGGTTCGCCTTCAGCGCCGCGTAGGCCAAGGCGGCGTCCGCATGCCCGCGAAGATGGTCGCGGAAGACCAGGCGCCGTCGATGGGTCTCGTTGTCCGGCGGGCAGAGATAGATCCGCTGTTTCGGCTCTCTCCCATGCAGCATGAAGGCCCAGACATCGTCGTCGTAGCGGTTGCCGCGCGGCTGATAGCCGGCCGAAACGAGCAAGGCACTGGCAGCCACAATGTCGGAAAGCCCCCTCAAGGTGACATCGATATCGATGACGGCCTTTGCCGGCATGTCGGGAACGGCTGTGCTGCCGATATGGTCGACGGCAATCACCAGCGCACCCAGGATACGCCTGAGTTCCTGCGCGATCTCCAGGTAGCGCTGCGGCCAGTTGGGATCATAGGAAACGATCTCCACCCGCGTCGCCATTTCAGGGCGCCGCGTCGTTGTCGACGCCGTCCTCTCCCGGGCGCGGCCCGCGAAGGCCGATGCAATTGCCCCAGGGGTCGCGCACCTGGCACATCCACAGCTCCTCCTGGATCGCCATCGGCCCGCGATAGAGGGGCGCGCCGAGCGCCTCGAAATGCGCAAGCGCCCGATCGAGATCCGCGACCGCCCAGTAGACGACGGAACCGGCAGCCCCGCTCGCCACCTTCTCGTCGGCCTGAACGATCTCGAGATCGATGGTGCCGATCCGCAGATAGGCAAAATCAAAGGCGGCAAGAAACCGTCGTTCAGCGTCAGGAAATGCGCGCTGATACCAGGCAAGACCCGCCTGCGTATCGGCCACATGCACGAGAATGGCCGCCACGCCGTCCGTCATCAAATCCTCCATCCGCCATCCGGATCGCCTTGATACAGGATTCGCGGCCGTCTCAGATGGAAATAGCCGGGAGGTCCGCTTGGCCGCGCTCGTCTGCGCCGTCCCCCACCGCCTGCCAATCGCATTCGGCCAATCCCGCCGGCTTGAACGGATCGATCAGCGTGCCCGAGACGATCGAGGCGAGCAGCGCCTGCATCGGCGGGGTGCGCGCAACTGTTGCCACCAGCCGGTCGCGCAGCCAGGCGAGAGCCGTCGAGTCCGACTGGTAGAAGGGCGTGAAGAGAAGCGACAGCAGCTGGAACAGCGCGACGTGGTTGCGGCGTGCGGCGGCATAGGCGGCAAGTGCGGCATCGAGATCGCCAGCCGTCTCCAGCGCATGCGCAAGTGCTGCGACATCGAGCAGCGCCATGTTCGCCCCCTGCCCGAGCTGCGGGCTCGTCGAATGGGCGCTGTCGCCGACAAAGGCGATGCGGCCGCAGACCGGCGGGCGCATCGTGCGGTGCGCATAGCGCGCCAGCGTCAGTTGCTCCCAGTCACCGATCTGATCGAGCAACGGCGCACAATCCGGCCAGTAGTCGAGAATGCGCGCCTTCCAGCGGTCGAGCCCGGCCTGCCGTATCACGTCCGCATCCGCTGCCCGTAAACTCCAGAAGAAGGCGACGCGGTCGCGCGCACCCATCCGCGCCCGGCCCGCCGGCAGGATGCCGATCATCACCTTCGCCCGGTCGTAGCGCTGCACCAACGCGTGCGGATCATGATTGAGGCCGTCGCTGTCGAGCGTCGCCCAGAAGGCGCCATAGGCAAGCTCGCGCACCCTGGGCGCGGCGGTCGAACCGGCAGCGAGCGCCGAGCGCGTGCCGCTCGCATCGATCACCAGATCATAGGCGCCCGCCTCGCGTCCCTGCGCATCCAGCATCACCGCCTTGCCGCCGGCCATGCGAACATCGGTCAGCGTGACACCGGTCTTGACCGGCAGCCCTGCCGCGGCGACGGCATCGTGAAGCGTGTTGAAGAGGGCAGCACGCTGCACCGCCAGCCCGAAACGCCCACCGGCAAGCGCATCATAGCGCACGTCGAGCACGGTGCGTCCGGATCTGGCATCGGCGCCATAGAGCCGGTCGATCCGGCTGCCGAGTGCAAGAATCGGATCGAGCAGGCCGAGCGTGTTCAGGACCGTGAGCCCCGTCGGCTGCAGCATCAGCCCGGAACCGACAGGTGAAGCTGCGTCGAACCGCTCGAGGATCTCCACCCGATGACCGCGCCGCGACAGCATCAGTGCCGCTGCCAGCCCCGCCGGGCCGGCGCCTGCTATGCCGATATGAAGTGTCTTCATGGTTCCCCGAGGTGACGCCAATGATCGGCGAAACTATAGGGAAAATCAAAGTGCTAGGGCAAGGTCGCGGTACCGGGACACGACGTCGCGCGTGATCCTGACGTTACATCATGCTTCAAAGGGGCGGCCGCCCCTCATCCGGCCTGCCGGCCACCTTCTCCCCGCAAGCGGGGCGAAGGAGACGCTTGGCACCCGCTCGTTTGACCTCGCCCCTCGCCAAGCCAGGCACCTGCCCGTTTCCGCGATAGGCGCCTTCGTTTTCCATTGACCGCCGCCCCGTTCGGAAGCGCTGCGAGCGGGCAAGTCCCCTCTCCCCGCCTGCGGGGAGAGGGTTAGTCCTCGGGTTAAACCCGAGGAGAGGGGCAAACCACGCTAACGGTCCCGGAAACGAAAATGGCAGGCGCGCCACGGCGCGCACGAACCTGCGGCTCACGGGACCACGTTGCCGTGACGAAGCGCTCACGCCTCCGCGTCGTAGACCTCACGCGCTGCCCGAATGGCGCCGTGGTTTTCCACCGACCAGTCGACGAAATGCTTGAGCAAGCCGAGCAGCGAGCGGCCGAGATCGGTCAGCGCATATTCGACGCTCGGCGGCTGCGTCGGGTAGACGGTGCGGTGGATATAGCCGTCGCGCTGCAGGTCGCGCAGCGTCTGGGTCAGCATGCGCTGGGAGATATCGGGGATCAACCGGCGGAGCTGCGAGAAGCGCAAGGGGCCGTCGGCGAGCGACAGGATCATCAGCGAATTCCACTTGCCGCCGATATTGTCCATGACGTCGCGGACCGGGCAGTTTTCCATATCCATCGGCACGCCGCAGACGATCGCCACGCGCTTGCCCTTTATGTCTCCGGTCGGCTTGTTCATCGGCGGTACCCTTTTTGTAACCACAGCAGAAAAAACTGCCTCCTTTACAGCCCTACTGCGATTACGGGATAAGAGCAAGTCTCAAAAAGAGACCATGTGCCGGCGCATCTCCCAGGCGACGGCATGAAGAGCCGGCGAGACCTGCGCCGCGGCGTCCCGTCCGCGTTTTCCGTCTCGGCCCAAACAGGAAAAGGTAAAGACCATGTCCGATACATTGCTCGTCACCGGCGCTACCGGCCAACTCGGCAAGCTCGTGCTCGACCAGCTGCTTGCGTCCGGCGTCGCACCGAGCCGGATCATCGCCACCAGCCGCGATACGGCGAAGCTCGCCGATTACATCGCCAGAGGCTTTCAGGCCCGCGTCGCCGATTTCGACGATCCCGCGTCGCTCGACCAGGCCTTTGCCGGCGCCGACCGGATCCTGATCATCTCGACCGACGCGCTGGACCAGCCGGGCAAGCGACTGAAGCAGCATCTTGCTGCCGTTGCGGCTGCGAAGAAGGCCGGCGCCAAGCACATCGTCTACACCTCGATGCCGAGCCCGGAGACCTCCGTCATCCCCTTCGCGCCCGATCATCTCGGCACTGAAAACGCCATCAAGGCGACCGGCATTCCCTATACGATCCTGCGCAACGGCTGGTACATGGAGAACCTGTTCATGGCGCTGCCCCATGCGCTTGAGACCGGGCAATGGTATTCCTCGTCGGGCGAAGGCCGCCTCGCCCACATCGCCCGCGCCGATGCCGCAAAGGCTGCAGCCGCAGCCCTTGCCTCCTCCACCGGCGAGAGCCACACCTACACGCTGACCGGCGGCGAACTGCGCTCGACGGACGAGATTGCCGCCCTTGTCGCCAAGGCGACCGGCAAGCCGCTCAACGTCGTGCACATCTCCGACGAGGCGCTTGCAGGTGGCCTGAAGAGCGCCGGGCTGCCGGACTTCCTGATCCCGATCGTCGTCTCCTTCGACGCCAACACCCGCGGGGGTCACATCGACATGGTGACGAGCGATGTCACGGCGCTGACCGGCGCAACGCCGGTGACGCTCGCCACCTTCCTCGAAGCGAGCAAAGCGCGACTTGCGGGCTAAACGGTAAGCCAACCGGCGGGAGCCCGGGCGTTTGCACCGGGCTCTCGCAACGATTTGCCATGCTGTCGGCATCGGGCGCCCGGCGAGACGGCTGCCGCCATTTGTTCTTGATTTGTTCACGTTTTCGCTCTATGGATTCTCCCGGTTTCACCGCTTCAAAAAAAGGGGACATCATGAGCGTTTATCTGACCGTCGGTGCTTTGGATTCCGCCAGATCCAATGCCTTCTACGATGCCGCCTTGGCGACGATCGGCTGGAAGACGCACACGGAATTTCCAGACTGGCGCGCCTATTCCGAAGGCGGAACCGGCAATGGTCCCGTCTTATGGGTCTGCAAGCCCTTCAACAACGAGCCGGCAAGCGCTGGAAATGGCTCGATGGTCGGCTTCATGGTCCAGTCCCGTCAGGACGTCGATGCCTTCTACCAGGCGGGCATGGCCAATGGCGGAACGGATGAGGGCGCCCCCAATCCGCGGCCGCATTATGGGCCGCACTGGTACGCCGCCTACATGCGCGATCCCGCCGGAAACAAGATCTCCGTCGTCTATAACGGTTAGCCCGTCGCTGCTTTGGTGGGGTACTTTAACCGGCATCCGAAGCGCCGGGCACAGCGGCATGGGACGTTGATGCCGCCACGCGGGCCTGGCAGCGTTTGCCGCTCCCTACCGGATGGCCTCCACCGGCGAAGCATCGGCCCTTAGCGCCAGCTCGGCCAGAACGAGCGCCCCGACCCCGGCGAGAAAGAAGCCGGCCGAAAGGTTGAGCGTCGTGCCATCGTAGAAGGCCCCGACCGCGATAGAAAACACCGTCGCGACAAGGCTGGAGCCGGAGGCGATCAGCGACGCGCCGAGACCTGCCACCTGCCCGAGGGAACGCATGGCCATGGCGTTGAGATTGCCGAACAGCACGCCAACCGCAAAGAAGGCGGCAAAGCCGAGCATCAGCAGCCCCGCAAGCGGCGGCCGCCCGCCCCAGTAGAGCGAGGCCACGAGCATCGCCAGGCCGGCGGCGGCGAGGCCCACAAAGCCCCGGCGCGCCATCGCCTCCGCGCCGAAGCGCTGCACGAGCTTGGCATTGAGGAACGAGGCCAGCCCGATGCCCGTCGCCAACATGGCAAAATAGAGCGGAAAGGTCTCGCCGATCCCGTAGGCGTCGAAGAAGAGGTCAGCCGCCGTGCTCAGATAGAGAAGCTGCGCGCCGAAGACGAGCCCGGTCGCAACGATCAGCAAGGTTACCCGCCGATGCGACAGGATGCGCCGGCCGTTCGACACGAGAAGCCGCGAGCGAAAGGGAATGCGTTTGTCGGCCGGCAATGTTTCCGGCTGCCGCATCACCAGCCAAAGGCCGAGAAGGCCGGCCGCCGCGAGATAGACGGCAAAGATGCTGCGCCAGCCGGCCACAGCGATGATCCCTTGCGCCAGCGTCGGCGCCAGCATCGGCACGAGAATGAACAGCGTGAACATGAACGACATCACGCGGGCCATGGCGTCGCCCTCGAACTGGTCGCGGATCATCGCCCTGGTCGCGATCTTCGGCCCGGAGACGCCGACGCCCTGAAGAAACCGGCCGAGGATGACCATTTCGAGCGAGCCCGCCACCATGGCGATGACCGTTCCGAGCGCATAGACGCCAAGACCCAGGACCAGCGCCCTCTTCCGCCCCATTGCATCGGAAAGCGGCCCGAGCAAAAGCTCGCCGAACGCCATGCCGAGGATGAACAGTGAAATCACATGTTGTGTGGAAAGCGGCGGCGCGACGCCGACATCGGCGCCGATCTGGCGCAGCCCCGGCAACAGCGCGTCGATGCTGATCGAGGTCAGCGATGTCAGAAGCGCATAGAGAACGATGCGCTCGCGAAAACTGGTCTGAATGGTCATGGGCCGGAGATAGGCGAGAGGACGGGCCTACTCTATAGCAGCCCCTGTTGCAGATTGCATTGCGTTCGCGCCTGCGTTGGTCTGAGTATTTTCAGGGCTTTACGGCGTCTCATTTGCCAGATGCGCGGCATCCGCCAGGCTGACGACGGCTCGGTTCCTGAAAAAATCATCCTCGCGCAGATGGGTGATGCTTCCGGATTTCGCCGGGAAACTCAAGAAACCGGCGGCCTCGATCGGAACCTTCATCCAGGCGGCCATCACCAGCGTCAGCGTGAAGCCGTGGGTGACGATGATCTGCGTTGGGCAAGACCTCGCCACAATCGCTTCGACGCAAGGGTAGACCCGTAGCGCCACGTCGCGGCGAGTTTCCGCACCCTCGATGCCGCAATTATAATCCAGCCGATTGTCATCAGGCGCCGCGGTATAGCGCGCATCGAGCCAGGCCTGCGGTTTGCCGCCCGCCTCGCCATAGCTGATTTCGCGAAGAGCGGCGGTTTCCGTCACGGGCACGGCAAGGCGCGCGGCGATCGCCGACGCCGTTTCGGCCGTGCGCAAAAGGTCGGAGCTGAAGATCTCGACCTGCCTGCCGCCGACAAGGGTCGCGAGACGCTCGGCCGTGGCCGCCGCATCCTTTCGGCCGCGCTCGGTCAGGCCGGTGTCGTACCAACCGCCCACCCTGCCCTCGACATGGTGGACTGACTGCGTGTGGGTGACGACGAAGATTTCCTTCATGGCGAAGGCGCCTCAGACCTCTGATCAGACCTCCTGGCCGCAGGCGCGGCGGAAGCGGCGCACGGTCTCGGCCATGCCGTATTCCAGCGCATCGGCGGTCAGGCCATGGCCGATCGACACTTCGGCAAGGTTCGGAATGTGTTTTGCAAGCAGCGGCAGGTTGGCGACCGTCAGGTCGTGGCCGGCATTGACGTCGAGACCGAGCTCGGCCGCCATCGCCGCCGTACGGCCGAGTTCGCCGGCGATCTTCTCGGCCTTCTCCGGATCGTCATAGCAGCCGCCATAGGGGCCGGTGTAAAGCTCGATGCGGTCCGCACCCGTTTCCCTGGCGATGCGCAGCGCTTCCATGTCCTCGTCGCCATCGGCAAACAGCGAGACACGAAAGCCTTGTCTCTTCAGCCGGCCGACGACATTGCCGAGCAGATTGTGGTTCTTGCGGAAATCCCAGCCATGGTCGGAGGTCGCCTGCGCTGGATCGTCCGGCACCAGCGTCACCTGCTCCGGCCGGTGCGCTTCGACGAGACCGAGGAACTCCTCGTTCGGGTAGCCTTCCATGTTGAATTCCGTCGCCGGAAATGCACCGTCGATCAGGTCGCGGATCGGCTGCAGGTCGGAAAAGCGGACATGGCGCTGATCCGGCCGGGGATGCACCGTCAGGCCGGCGGCGCCGGCTTCGAGCGCGATGCGCCCAAGTGCGGTGACGGACGGCCAGGGCAGATCGCGCCGGTTGCGAAGCATTGCGACGGCATTCAGATTCACGGACAGTTTTGCAGGCATGTCTGAACTTTCCAGAGGCGGGGCCGCTCACGACCCGATGCGGGCAATGTGGATGCAATGTTCTACTGCATATTTAACGAAAGCAGAAACGGTTTGAGGTCGGGATTATGCAGCAATTCCAAGGAGTACCAATGCAATGGCCGCGGCAATGGCGCGCAGTGCATTTGCCCGCCTTGTCTTGATCGAATCTTGACAATCGATCTCTCTAATATGCAGGAAAGCTCAATCACCGGATCGAAACCTTCGCGCCGACGGCGCGCCGGCACCGGGTGAGCGGTCACCGCTACGATCTGTCACAGGGATTAAGGACGCAATTTTTACGTTTATTTCAGAAAAAACTCAAATTTGGCGTCTACTACCCCTGACAACCACTTCTTTTGGCCTTAAATTTCCGAATCAGATCGAATGGCCTTGGCCTAAGCCGCGATCGCCTTCTTAGATTTTTAGATCACATGACCCTGGAGCAAGCACCGATGACGACGGTCGAAAGACCCTGCGATGAGACGATACGGCGGACGCTCCGTCGCATCCTCGAAAGCAAGGCTTTCGCGCGTTCCGAGCGCTTGCGGGCGTTTCTTTCCTATGTCGTCGAAAAGGAGATGATCGGCGAAGGCCATCAGCTCAAGGGCTACTCGATCGCCATCGACGTCTTCGACCGGCCGCAGGCCTTCAACGCCGACAGCGACCCGCTGGTGCGGGTGCATGCCGGCAAGCTGCGCAAGCTGCTCAAGGCCTTTTACGAGGGCGACGGCGCCGACGAAGAATGGCGCATCGCCATCCCCAAGGGCACCTACGTTCCGGAATATCGCCACGCGCGGACGGAAGTGGCCGAAACGGTCGCCCCCGCGTCGCGCCAGCCGAAGCCGGCCAAGCGACGGTTTGCCGGACATCGCCCCACTTGGCCGCCGGCACCGCTCTCTTCGCCGCTCTCCGTTCTGAGCGTCCTGCCGCTGTTGCTCTTCGCGCCGATGCCGTCGCAGGAAATGACGCTGGACCTCGACGCCCAGGCCAAGCTCTTCAACGCCCGCCACGCAACCGAACGGGTTCTGCCCTCGGTAACGGTGAAGCTGATCGGCGCCGAAAACGGTGACGCCAAGGCTTTCGCCACCGCGCTTCGGCTTGCCGCGCAGCGCCACAAGACCCTGGCGCGCGCCACCGACGGCGACACCGGCCGCCCCGTTTCGCGCAACTCCGCCCTCTCCTTCACCGTGCAGGTGACCTGGTACGAGGCGCCGGCCCAGGGTATTCGCGTCACGCTCTCCCATGACGGCGAGACTGTGCCGTTGCGCCAGGACTTCATCACCTGGAAGCGGCTCGAGACCGAGCCGGACCTGCTTTTCGAGAGCATGTCGCTCGCCGCCGAACTGTTTTCGCTCGATGGCGAGATCTACAATCACGCCCGCGAAGAGCAGATCGAAAGCCCGCTGATGGGCTGCATGGCCGCTACCCAGCGCTATCGCAAGCACCTCACCCGCGACACCTTCGAGACCGCCTGGTCCTGCCAGCAGAAACTCTCGCCGCTGCGCGGCGACGAACCGCTGTTCATCCTCAGCGCCAACAGCCCGCTCAAGGTCATCGGACACTGAACGTGCCCGGCGGGGCGGCCAAGAGCCGGCCCGCATGAAGCGGCTGCGGACCCCGGTCCAGCATACTCACCCGCCTTACTAAAGACTGGTCATATTAGCGATTCGCGTATACGGTACACGCATGCGTTGGGAATGGGTGCCTGGGTGCTCGTCAGGCAAGCATCGATGTCCTGAGTAAACCGTGCCTTGCGTGCGGAGGTGCCCCAACCGAGCAGCAGGTATTGTCGTTGACGATCAACGAGTGCCTCACCGCGCGGATCCGTCCGCACCTTTGAGACCCGGCGATCGCCACCGCTTCCGGACGCGGATTGCGCGCACGCCTGGGTCGGTCTCGATTCAGGAAAATGCAGAAACAGCGCGCCGAAAGACGCGCAGGCTGTAGACCGGGGACCTTCGACATGCCGCGAGACCACTGGAAATTCGAGGGCGTGCTGGCCGCGCCTGATCGTGTCGGCTTTCTGCCGGACCTGCCGCTTCCCCACCACGACCCCACGACGCCGCTGGCGATCGCCGACATGGCCGACGCTTTCGGCGTCACCCATCGCACGCTGCATTTCTACGAGGAAAAGGGGCTCCTGACCGCCGCCCGCATGGGACCGATGCGGGTCTACAACGAAGATCACATTCGCCGCATGGCGGTCATCAATGCCTGCCGCGAAATCGACATGCCGATCTCGACCATCCTGGAACTGCTGACTGCCCTTGCAGGCACCGAGGAACAGGCCGAAGCCGACAAGCTGTTTCGCGACGCCCTGCTTGCCCGAAGGCGCGAACTCGCCGCCCAGCAGGCCAACCTGCGCCGGCAGATGCAGCGCATCACCGAACTGCTCGAAACCACCGACGGAGGCGAAGCTACCGACGACGACGGCCATGTCCACCTCTCGCCGATCGAAAGCGAATGCCTGACCTTCATGGCCGACGGTTATCCGGCAGCGCGCATCGCCGGGCTGATGGACATGGACGTGGCGGCAGCGCTCACCCTCGAGGCCGGCATCATCCGCAAGTTCGGCGCCAACAACCGCTTCCAGGCGATCGCCAAGGCGGTGCTTTCAGGCATGATCTCGGCGGAATAGCGCGAACACGGCAAATGCCCCGATGCCTTGCCGTCGGCATTCTCGTGCGTCACGGGGACGAGGTCGCGTTGCGCCTCGCCTAAGTCGCGACGCTCTCCCGCAGCCCCTGCCCGCAGGCCTGCCACCGTAAGGCGCGCCTCACAGTTTACCGGTCCACGCGGCACAATTCACTTGAACGAGAGACATTGCGGTGTCGTCATCACCATGCGCGTGTTACGAGGGCGCGTGAAAAGATATGGATGAGAGACCCCGATGCTTCCCTGGATAGAGCTGGACCGCGCAACCATTCCCGGCGACGGCGACGAGTTGCGCCTGAAGCAGCGCGGGCAGGAATTCTCGATCATGCTCGGCTCGAACGAGTTGATGAACAGCCGGTTGAGCGGCTCGGAGGAAGCGCTGGCGACACTCGCCCATGAACACATCGCCGGCCGGAAAAACCTGAGCATGCTGATCGGCGGCCTTGGCATGGGCTTTACCCTGCGCGCAGCGCTTGGCGTCGTGCCCGAGGATGCGCGGGTGGTGGTCGCCGAACTGGTTCCCGCCGTCGTCGACTGGGCGCGCGGCCCCATGGCCGATCTGCACAAAGGCACGCTTGATGATCCCCGCGTCGATATCCATGTCGGCGATGTCGGCGCGCTGATCCGCTCGAAGAAGGCCGCCTATGACGCCATTCTGCTCGATGTCGACAATGGCCCCGACGGCCTGACGCGCCCTTCCAACGACAGCCTCTACAGCCACACCGGCCTTCGCGCCGCGCAAGCCGCCCTTCGGCCAGGCGGCGTGCTCTCCGTCTGGTCGTCGGCACCCGACAGCGCCTTCACCCGCCGCCTGCGCGAAGTCGGCTATGCCACCGACGAGGTGAACGTGCGCGCCAACGGCAAACGCGGCGGCGCCCGCCACATGATTTGGATGGCGACGAAGCGCTAGCGCATCCGGCTCATTTGGCAGATTAGATCATCTGCGCTTTTCGATAGGCCTCGACAATGTCTTCGAGCGGCACCCCGTCGAGCGTAACGCCGGCGATGCGGCAGTTGGAAAAGGTCGCCCCGGAGAGATTGATATTCTGGAATTGCGCTCCGGACAGATTAACGTCGTTCACGTACCAGCCCGTCATGTTGCTGTCGTTGAACTTGGCGCCGGAAAAATTGATCTGATTGAACGATGTTGCCGACAGATTGGCGTCGTTGAAACGTGATCCCGCCAGGTCGGTGTCGTTGACATCGAGCCTTTGCGTCGTGCGATGGAACTTTATCTCATTGCCCTCGGCCGAGAAAAGAAGCGGCTTGTCGCCCGCATCCTGGCCGACCGCTGCGGAAAGCGCGTTCCAATCTTTCACCCCAAATTGCTTTGCAATCAATTCCAGGCAGTCGCTGTGCGACAGGTCCATCTTGCGATCACTGAGCGCCTGTCGCAGGGCTTTCGCCATGCTTTTGATACCGGCGGTTCTAAGCATTCCAGTTCCTCCAGGGGCAACCAAATGTCAGAGCTCACATTGCTGACCGACGGCCCAAGGGCTGGAAGTCGAACGGGGGTATCACATAGGTGTTTTCACCATACCAAACGTGGCGTGAGCGGCGGGCAACACAAGGCCATCACGAATTAGTATAGGCCGAATCTGGATTGTCAATGGAGCCAACGGCCCGAGCGCGACACGCGAGCTGCGTGCGAACGGCGCCGCCCCTTCCTCAGGGATCCGCCCCGCCTAGCGAACGATCGTCAGCCGCTCCGCCGCCCGCGTGATCGCGGTATAGAGCCAGCGCTCGCGGGTATCGCGAAACGCCCAGCTCTCGTCGAAGAGCACGACATTGTTCCACTGCGAGCCCTGCGCCTTGTGCACCGTCAGCGCATAGCCGTAGTCGAACTCGTCGTAGCGCTTGCGCGTTGTCCAGGGGATCTCGCCCTCGACATCCTCGAAGGCCGCCTTCAAGAGCTTGATCTTGGCGGCACCGCGATCCATGTCGTCGTCTTCAGGCCGGATCATCAGGTTGATGCCAGGCTTCACCGTCTCCTTGGACGAGCTCATCACCTGCCAGAGCGAGCCGTTGAGCAGGCCCTTGGCGGGATCGTTCCTGAGGCAGACGAGCTTGTCGCCGGATTGCGGGTAGTCGCTGGTGAAGCCCTTCAGCTCGCGAAGGCGCTGGTTGTAGCGCCGGCGGGTCTTGTTGGTGCCGACCAGCACCTGGTCGGCCTCGAGCACCAGCTCCTGGTTGACCTGGCCGCGACCGATCACCTGCGTGGTGCCGTAGTCGCCGTGCATGATTTCCTTGCCTTCGCGCACCTGCATCGCCAGCTGGATGATCGGGTTGTCGCGCGCCTGGCGGTGAATGTCCGTCAGCAGGTAGTCCGGCTCCTGGTTGGTGAAGAAGCCGCCGCCCGTAACCGGCGGCAGCTGGCCGGGATCGCCGAGCACGAGGATCGGCGTGCCGAAGCTCATCAGGTCCTTGCCGAGCGCCTCGTCCACCATCGAGCATTCGTCGACGATGATCAGCGCGGCCTTGGCGACCGGGCTCTGGCGGTTGATCGAAAACATCGGCGCGATCGAGGTCTTGCCGGTTTCCTCGTCGGAAACCTCCTCTTCGCCGCGCGGCCGGTAGATCAGCGAGTGGATGGTCTTGGCGTTGCTCGCCCCCTTGGAGCGCAGCACCTGCGCGGCCTTGCCGGTAAAGGCGGCAAACAGCACGTCGCCATCGACATGTTCGGCAAAGTGCCGGGCCAGCGTCGTCTTGCCGGTACCGGCATAGCCGAACAGCCGGAAGAGCGGCGAGCGGCCCTCTTTCAGCCATTGCGAAACGGCCTTCAGGGCCTCGTCCTGTTGCGGTGCGAATTGCATGAGGCTGAGTGTCAGGATTCGGGCCGCACACGCAAGCCCGGAATTGCGGCACCACCGGAGGGCCAGAGACAACCGGCATCGCGAACATCACCGCCGCGCGCAAAATTACCCCGTAAAATCAAGCTCGCGCCTCGTCACCGCGCCTGGCAACAAGGCTTTCGGCCGGCGGAATTTGTTCACGTTTTTTTCTCATTTCACCGCCTGCCCGCACGGCGCTTGCCTTCCCCGCTGTCGTTCCTGTGGCACTTTCTTGCTCTGCCCCTTGAATGCAACGCCGCATTGTTGCTAACGAGCGTGACGTGATGGCGCCCGCGCTCCTGCTGGCGAAGACCATCGCTCGAAGCCCGTCAAGGCCGGCCCCGGTGGCCGTTCCCGCCTTTCCGGGTCATGCCGGAGAGTGCCCGTGAAAACCGACAAGCCAGCTGCGCCGCCCACCCCGGACAAGGTCGGCATCGGTCGGCTCGCGCCCTGGCTGCAATGGAGCCTGCTGCTGGCGGTCTCGATCGTCCTTGCCTCGTTTTTCGAATTCATCGGCCTTCCGGCCGGGCTGCTCATGGGCCCGATGCTGGCCGCCGTGCTCGTCGGCATGAATGGAGGCACCATCCGCCTGCCGCGCCAGCTGTTCTTCTGCGTGCAGTTCATATTGGCGATGATGATTGCCGGCGCCATGACGCCGGGCATGCTCGCCACCTTCTCCGGCAACTGGCCGCTGTTTCTCGCGGTCATCCTCTCGGTCATCGCCGTCAGCACGCTCTGCGGCTGGGTGATCACGCGCATGCGCATCCTGCCGGGCACGACGGCCATCTGGGGCTCGTCGGCGGGCGCCGCCTCGACCATGCTGCTGATGGCCGACGCCTATGGCGCCGATGCGCGCCTCGTCGCCTTCATGCAGTATCTGCGCGTGATCTTCGTCGCCAGCACCGCAACCGTGGTTGCGCATATGTGGGTCACCGGCGCCGAAGTCGAGCAGACCACCCATTGGTTCGCGCCGATCGATGGCCTGCTCTTCCTCGAGACCATCGCCGTCGGGCTCGGAGCAGCACTCGCCGGCCGCTTCCTGCGCGTGCCCGCCGGCGCCTTCCTGCTGCCATTCCTTCTTGGCGCCGTGCTGAACGTCTCGGGCGTCATGACCACCGCGCTGCCGCAATGGCTGCTGGCGATCTGTTTTGCCATGCTCGGCTGGAACATCGGCCTTGGCTTCACCCGCCAGATCCTCATCCATGCCCGCCGCGCGCTGGTACCGACGATCATCTCGATCGTCGTGCTGATCTCGTTCTCCGGCCTGCTCGCCCTGCTTCTGATCAAGGTGGTCGGCATCGATCCACTGACCGCCTATCTCGCCACCAGCCCCGGAGGGCTCGACTCGATCGCCGTCATCGCCGCCTCGAGCAATGTCGACCTCTCCTTCGTCATGGCGCTGCAGACCGCCCGCCTCCTGATCATCACCATGATCGGCCCGACGCTTGCCCGCTTCGTCGCCGACCGGGCTTGACGATGCTGGCCTGGCACGTTTCCAATGCGCTGCCGGGAGAACACAGGTGAAGACGCTCAGAATCTACGGACCTCCGGGAGCCGCGCTTCCCTTCGACCTGCGCGACATCCTGCAACGCCTCGCACCGCGCTCGCTGGGCGCGTCGTGGATAGTTTCCGCGGTCGACGCAGGCTATCAATGGTTCGATGCCACCGGTCCCGGCGGCGACGTTCTCGAGACTTGGGCCCAGTCCGGCAGGATGGTCGAGGGCCGGCAACTGGCCGCCGTTGCGCAAGACGTTCTGCAAGTCATCTGGGGAGAGTTCACCGGCTTTCTGCCGGGCGCCGCGGACAGACCCTGGATCGTCGTTCGCGCCATCGACAGCACATTTTACGAAATCACCACCGACGACGAGACGGTTCTGCAACAGGTGGAAACCGGCTTCCGAGGCGTTCGCCGTTCTGATGCCCCTTGGAAACCGGCCGGCTAGCGCCATCGGCCGCTCGCTCACGAAAAAACGTCTGCGATCCTCAGGCGCTTTCCGCCGATCGCGCAGCGAAGCGCGCCATCACGGTGGTGACCGCTTCCTTGGTCAGCCGCACGCGTGGCAGCTCGGCCGATTGTTCATGAACCAGCAGCCAAAGATCCGGGGCCAATGGCGGCACCTGCGGCAACAGTGGTGTGAAGCCTGCCGCTTCGGCCGCAAAGGCCGGAAGCACGGCAAAACCGAGCCCGTTTTTCACCGCCGCCATCTGCGCGCCGAGCGAAGAGAAACGCATCGCTGGCTGCAGGCCCGGGCATAGCGCTTCGAGCCAGGCGACCATGATCAGGTAGCTCAGCTCTTCGCTCCAGCCGACCAGCCGGTGGCGATGGAGGTCGGCAGGAGTGCCCGGCATGCCGTGGCGCGCGATGTAGCCGGGCGTCGCATAAAGGCCGAAGGCGAGCTGCCCCAGCCGGCGCTGACGATAGTTGCCCTGCTGTGGCCGCACCAGGCGCAGAACGATGTCGGCCTCTTCGCCGCCAAGCCGCACCGGGCGCACGCTCGAGTGCATCTCCAGGCGGATGTCCGGATGCTCCAGCAGGAAGCCCGCGAGCCCCGGCATCAACACCTCCTGCCCCAACAGTTCCGGCACGTCGATGCGCACCGGGCCGGCGAGCTCGCTGTCCTTCTCCCGTGCCGTGCGCTCGAAGACCCGCATCTGCGCCTCGGCCCGCTCGGCCGGCGCCAAGAGCGCCTCGCCCGCCGGGGTCAGGTCATAACCGTCGCGGTGCGGCCGGAAAAGCCTGACCTGCAACGCCGCCTCCAGCGCCTCGATCCGGCGCGACACCGTCGAGGCGCTGACGCTAAGCCTGGCGGAGGCCGCAGTCAGCGAGCGCGCATTGGCGACGGCCAGAAAGAACTTGAGATCGTTCCAATCCATCTTCGCTTTCCATTTTTGGAAACTGGTATTGCAGAAAGGTTTCTCGACCGAAATCGGAAAATCAAGCAGATTTTGGCGACATCTGGAGAGAGAACAGCATGACGATCAATATCGAGACCTTTCGATTTTCCGAATTTGGCGATCCGTCGGTACTCGCCTTCAAGGCCGAGACGCTGGGCGACCCTGGACTCGGCGAAATCCAGATCCGCCATCTCGCCATCGGCGTGAACTACATCGACATCTACCACCGCCGGGGCTCGGCCCCCTTACCCCTGCCGAGCGGGATCGGCGTCGAGGGCGTCGGCGTGATCACCGCGCTTGGCGAAGGCGTCGAAGGCTTTTCGATCGGCCAACGCATCGCCTATGTGGGCGGCCCGCCCGGTGCCTATGCCACCCACCGCAACCTGCTCGCCGCCCGGGCGCTGGCGCTGCCGGAGGAACTGGAGACCCGAGAGGTCGCAGCCCTCGTCTTCAAGGGTTTGACCGTCGAATACCTGATCCGGCGTTGCGTTGCCGTGAAGCCCGGCGACACGGTGCTCTTCCACGCGGCCGCCGGCGGCGTCGGCTCGATTGCCTGCCAGTGGCTGAGCCACATCGGCGCCACCGTCATCGGCACCGTCGGCTCCACGGAGAAAGCCGAGATCGCCCGGACCAATGGCTGCCATCATGTCATCCTTTACGGCCAAGAGGATTTCCGGGCCCGCGTCGGCGAAATCACCGGCGGCAAGGGTGTCGATGTCGTCTATGATTCCGTCGGCGCCGACACTTTCGCCAGGTCGCTCGACTGCCTGCGCCCACGCGGCACGCTGGTTTCCTTCGGCGCTTCCTCCGGTCCCGTCCCGCCGCTCGACGTCGCCTCGCTCTCGGCCAAGGGCTCGCTCTACGTCACCCGCCCCTCAATCGCCCATTACACCGCCGACCGTGGCGAGTACGAAGCGGCAGCGCGGGAGCTGTTCGGCGCCATGCAGGCAGGCGTCGTTCGTGCGCCTGCGATCACTACCTATCCGCTTTTCGACGCCCCAAGGGCACAGGAAGACCTGGAGGCCCGGCGGACGACCGGGTCGGTGGTTCTGATACCCTGAGCGGATCGCCGCCAGCTGGTCACCATCCTTGTCACCCTCTCACCGGCCACGCGATGAACGTCGCGTGGCCGGTTGCGTCCTATCGTCCGAGCGGAGACAGGGCCAACCGAAACTTCCGCCCGTTCTCCGGGAATAAATCCTGTGCGTGTCGTGTCTTACGGTTGGATCTGCACCATGCGGCTCCCGCGGAAACGGGACGAGGAGGCTTTTCGCCCGTTTCCGGACAGGAAAACCATCTTGAGGAAGGACAATTGCCATGAGAACGTTACCACTGACGATCGCCATGCTGCTTGCGGCCAGCGTCACGGCTTTCGCCGCGCCGCCGGTCAAGGAAGTCGAGACCGCCAAGGGCAAGGTGCTGGCCGGAGAAAACGGCATGACGCTCTACACCTACAAGGACGATCATGGCGGCATGTCCATGTGCTACGACGATTGCGCCAAGAACTGGCCGCCATTCATGGCCGAGGCGAGCGCCAAGGCAGATGGCGCCTACACGCTCGTCGAGCGTAAGGACGGCAAGAAGCAGTGGGCCAAGGACGGCATGCCGCTCTACTTCTTCATCAAGGACAAGAAGATGGGTGACATGACCGGCGACGGCATGAAGAAGGGCGAATGGAATGTCGCCAAGCCGTAACGGCGGCAACGAGGATGCGGGGGAACACCCCGCCTCCGACCGGTTCGAAGAGGATGTGCTGGCCCTGGTGCCGGCACTGCGGCGCTATGCCCGCAGCCTGGTGCGCTCGGACCCGGATGGCGAGGACCT
This sequence comes from Ensifer sp. KUDG1, assembly GCF_050434285.1. Taxonomy (NCBI): domain Bacteria; kingdom Pseudomonadati; phylum Pseudomonadota; class Alphaproteobacteria; order Hyphomicrobiales; family Rhizobiaceae; genus Ensifer; species Ensifer sp. KUDG1. The sequence goes on along the minus strand of NZ_JBNDIG010000002.1, from coordinate 256,450 downwards.
GTTGCAGGATTGCGTGGAGAAGGTGCTTTCGCGCCGCGCGCAGTGGCGCGGCGTGAACCTGCGCGCCTGGGCCTTCACCATCATGACCAATCTCGGCCGCAACCGGCACCGCTATGTGGCGATGCACCCGCAGGTGGCGCTGGACGAGGACCTGGGCCTTGAGGCCGAGACCCACGAGAGCGACCCGCTGGAGCGCTCGCGGCTTGAACGGGCGCTGAACGGGCTCTCCACGGAGAACCGCTCGGTGCTGATGCTCGTGGTAATCGAAGGATACCGCTACCAGGACGTGGCCGAGATGATGGCCATACCGATCGGCACCGTGATGTCGCGCCTGTCGCGCGCGCGGCGCCAGCTTGCAGAAGCCATGAAGGACGACAATGTGATCAGCATGCGGAGACCGAAATGACGGAAGGCCACAACACCGTCTCCGAAGACGACCTGCACGCCTATGTCGACGGCGCCCTTGGCCCGCGCGAGCGGTTGCGGATCGAGCAATGGCTCGAGCAGAACCCCGCGCAGGCCGACGAGGTCCGGCAATGGCGGGCGCAGGCGATCGAGTTGCGCGCGCTCTTTGCCGGGTATGCCCGCAGCGACGCCGATGACCGGGAGCTGCTTCTGAGCAACGGCAGCGAACGCCCGCAACAGCACGCCGTCAAGGACACCCGATCGTTTGCCGGCATCGCCCGCGCCATCGCCGCCGGGCTGGCGCTCTTTGTGGCCGGCGGCCTCACTGGCCTCTACGCGCCGTCACTGCTCTCGCCCGAACAAAGCCCCCGGCCGACGCAGACGGCCGACAGCCTGCCGCGCCAGGCGCAATCGGCCTTCCTGGTCTATGCCAGCGAAGTGCGCCATGCCGTCGAAGTCGGCGCCGACGACCAGACCCATCTCGCCACCTGGCTCGGCAAGCGTCTGGATCATCCGCTCTCGATCCCCGATCTCTCCTCGCTCGGCTTCTCGCTGGTCGGCGGCCGGCTGCTGCCGGTCAACGGCAAGGCGGGCGCGATGTTCATGTATGAGGATGGCACCGGCCGGCGGCTGACGGTGCTGCTCGGCCGCAACGACGACAACCGCGAAACCTCGTTCCGCATCGACGAGAACGACGGCGTCGAGACCTTCTACTGGATCGACGGCCCGCTCGGCTACGCCGTCACCGGCGAGGTGCCGCGCGATCTGCTGCAGCAGGTGGCGGATGAATGCTACCGGCAGTTCGAAAAGAGCGAGGCGACGAAGAGCTGAGGACCAAGCGCGCCTGCTGCTCCGGCCTTGTTGGCGAGCCGCATCAGAGTGTTACGGTCGGCTCCGCACACTCGCCTCACCTAACGTGACACGAGTCCCCTCCGCTCAAAATCGCCGGGACATCCTAGGGCTTTTGGCATGGGTCAGGTGCTGGCACCTTTCGCCACGAGATAGGCCGAGAACATGTCGGCCATCCCATCCGCATAGGCCTCGATCTCCGCATCGCTGCGCGCCGTTCCCGAAAAATCTTTCCCCACCGTCGCCATCGTCGTCATGACCAGGTCGCCGGCAAGTTCTCTGGTGTCGGCGGGTGCGTTCGGAAGAAGCTCGATCATGAACCGGTCGATGAGCGGATCGTTGGCCTCCTTGGCTTCCCGCGCCTCGGGCGCATCGCGATAAAGGGGTGCCGCGTCGCCCAGGGCGACCCGAACGGCCGCCTCCTCGCATTCCGAGCGCAGGAAGGCGTGAACTAGGGACCGCAGCCGATCGAGTGGCGCGCGCGACCCGTCGCTGAGGATCGTCGCCAGCAGCCCCGACGTCTGCCGCCACTCGTCGCTTTGCAGGCGAAACAGGATCGCGCCCTTGTTGGGAAAATACTGGTACAGCGACCCGACGCTGACGCCCGCCCGTTCCGCCACGCGAGCGGTGGTAAAACGCTGCGCGCCCTCCTCCTCCAAAACCTGAACAGCAGCCTGGAGAATGGCCTTTACCAGCTCGTTCGAGCGCGCCTGCTTGGGCGCTTTTCGTGAAGAAATACGGACACTTGATCTGTTTGCCATTGGCAGCGCCTGTAATGCGATTAGCGAATGCGACGAATTATTCGTATTTTTCTTCGTGAACGCAAGCCCATCGAAAACGAAGGAACATCCGATGTCCACGCTTACCAGCCAACCTCTCCAGGGCCTTCTCGACCGTCTGTTCGACGAGGCCGATGCCGCGACCAGCCCCGCAGTCGCGCAACTGCCCGCAGGCGAACGCGAACGATTGCTTCACAGCAAGACCGAATATCTGCAGCTCTACGGGCTCTTGAAGGATCTGTGGCTTCCGGTTTCGCGTCAGACCGGCAACCTCCTCTACATGCTCGCCCGCGCGAGCCGCGCCCAAAGGATCGTCGAATTCGGAACGTCCTTCGGCATTTCGACGCTCTTTCTGGCGGCGGCGCTGCGCGACAACGGCGGCGGCGAGCTGATCACCAGCGAATTCGAACCGGCGAAGGTGGCGCGGGCCGGACAGAACCTCGCGGCAGCCGGTCTCGACGATCTCGTCGAGATCCGCCAAGGCGACGCGCTTTCGACTTTCGCCGATCTTCCCGATGCGATCGACCTGGTGCTGCTCGACGGGGCAAAACCGATCTACCTCGACGTCTTCAGGCTGATCGAGCCTCGCCTGCGCCGAGGCGCCCTGATCATCGCCGACGACGCCGACAGCTGCCCCGAATATCTCGACTACATCCGCTCAGCGGCCGGAACCTACCTGTCGACGCCGTTTGCCGAGGACATCGAAGTGACGATGCGCCTCGCCTGATCGGCGCCATCGCTTCACGGACCCGCGTGGTCCACCCAATCAAGGAGAACTGCAATGCATGTATTCGTAACAGGCGCGACCGGCTGGGTCGGATCGGCCGTGGTCAGGGACCTGATCGCGGCGGGGCACAGGGTGTCCGGCCTGGCGCGCTCCAGGGAAAAGGCCGCAACCCTCGCCGCAACCGGGGCCTCGGTCGTCGAAGGCGGCCTTCAGTCCGCGGCGATCCTGCAGCGGGCCGCTGGCCAAGCCGATGCCGTCATCCACACGGCCTTCAGGCACGACTTCGTCCATGGCCCGCTCGACCAGGATTTTTCCAGTTTCCTGGAAAGTGCGGCGGAAGATCAGCGCGCCATCGCGCTTCTGGGCGAGGTTCTCGCCGGATCGGCTCGGCCGCTACTCGTAACTTCGGGTCTCGCCGGGCTGCCGCTCGGTGCGACAGAAACCGATCGCCCCAATGCCGCCGTGCCGCGCAAATCCGAAGCCGCCGCCCGCGCCCTTGCCGAGCGCGGCATTCGGGCGGCAACGGTCCGGCTCGCACCTTCGGTTCACGGCCTCGGCGATTACGGTTTCATCCCCATCCTCGTGCGCCTGGCGCGCCAGACCGGCGTCTCGGCCTATCTGGATGACGGCGCCAACTGCTGGTCGGGCGTCTACCGGGACGATGCAGCACGCGTCTATCGGCTTGCGCTTGAAAGTGGCACGACCGAAAGCGTCTACCACGCCGTGGCGGACGAAAGGATCCCGTTCCGGCAGATCGCCGAGGTCGTCGGCCGCAATCTCGGCCTGCCGGTCGAAGCCCGCCCGCGCGTCCATTTCGGCTGGTTCGCCGGCATGGCCGGCGGCAACATGGCCGCCTCCAGCGCCCATACCCGCGCCGTTCTCGGGTGGCGACCCATCGGTCCTGATCTGCTCTCCGATCTGGATCAGGCCGCCTATTACGCTTGAAACGAGGAACCCGTGGAATCCGCAGGCGCGGTAGCGGGATGCTCCCTCCGCCCCGTGAGCGCGTGCCCCTCACTGTCCTGCCGGACATCTCTCCCCGCAGGCGGGGAGAGAACCGCTGGGCGCGCCCGTCAGCGCCAATCCTCGCCGCGCCAAAATCAGTCCCAGCCTTCGCGACGGGTAGAACCGCCGCCACCGGCTCCCTCTAGCCGCAGATGGCAAAGTGAAACGTGTGGCGCCCGCTCGTCACCCAGGTGCTCCGTCAGGCTCACCTTTCGACTCAGGCTCACCTTTCGACGATGACGCCAAGTGCCGGGGGCGACAAAGGGCACGTCCCTTCTCCCCGCCTGCGGGGAGAAAGCTAGGATGAGGGGCAAAGCCGCACCGACCTTGCGAAGCGGCCGCACCTACCTGAGCGGATCGTTCTCGATCACGATCGGCTTGCCGTGCGGCGTTGCTTCTGCTGCCCGCTGCCAGCTCGCCGTCAGGTCTTCCAATTCGCGGCCGGAGGCCAGCGAAAGCTCGGTTACGAGGCGCGAGAGGGCCGCCACCCAGCAGTCGTAGTAGTCGCTGGCATCGACCTTGCGGCCGGGCTTGTAGAGTTCGGCCGAAAGCGCTTCTGCCCATTCCGGCCAGGAGAACACGCCCTTTTCGTGCAGGCGCACCGTCATGGCGAAGGCGTTGGCCTGCCAGGGCTCGGCAAAGACCGGATCGCCCTCCGGCGACTTCGGCAGTTCGGCCGAGGCGATGAGCGGCGATGTCACCTTACACGTGCTCAAGGTAGCTCTCCCAGGCATCGATGGACACCGTCAGCGTCGGGTCGGCGCCCTCGCCCCAGATCTCCGGCCCGTCGAAAACGACCGTATAGACCCATTGCGGATTTTCGCCGCGGCCATGGGCGTTGTCGTCCGGAAAGACGAAGGAGCCCTGCACCGCCTCGACGCGGCCGAGCTTGGCGCGAGCATAGCGCGGCAGGCGCGTATGGGTCTCCGGATTGAAGTTTTTCGTGCGCACCCGGTCACCCACGGCAAAACGTGGCGCGGCATCGACAGGCCGATCACAGGGGCCACCCTTGGCCAGCACACCCGCCACCATATCGGCCTTCAGCACCCGCTTCGGCGCCGTCCCCTGCTCCAGCCTGTGGCCGCCATCGAGCTCGGCCTGGGTGACGAAGCCGTGGCGCTTCAACAGCGTCTCCAGCGCCCGCGTCCAGATCTCGTAATAGCTCGCCGACAGATAGGTCGCCGGCGGCAGGCTTTCGCGCGCATGCCGGCTTTCATCTATCGTCCACGCGCCGAAGGCGCCGCAGGAGAGCGTGACGCCGAGCGCCCGCTTTTCCCATTCGCCGTGGAAATAGGGCTCGTCCTTTTCCGGCGCCACCGGGCCGAGGCCGTGGGCACCGCCGAGATCGTGCGGACCGTTCATCGAAGCGCCTCCGCGGAAAGGGCGAGGCCCGTGCCGATCATCGCGTCGCGCGTGACTAGCGCCGCAAGCTCCTCCTCGCTGAGCCCCTCCGTCCCTGCCGGGCGTTCGGGGATCACCAGATATCTGAGTTCCGCGGTCGAATCCCAGACGCGGATCCGCGTCGTCTCAGGCAGGCTCAGGCCGAATTCCTGGAGCACACCGCGCGGATCGATGACGGCGCGCGAGCGATAGGGCGGCGCCTTGTACCAGACCGGCGGCAGACCGAGCACCGACCAGGGGTAACAGGAACAGAGCGTGCAAACGACGAGGTTATGGGTGTCAGTGGTGTTGAATACGGCGCGCATATGCTCGCCCTGCCGGCCGGTGTAACTGAGGCTGGCGATCGCCTCGGTCGCATCCCGCTTCAGCCATTCGGCGAACTCGGGATCCACCCAGGCCTTTGCCACCACGCGCGCGCCGTTGCGCGGTCCGATCTTCGTCTCGTAGGTCTCGACGATGGCATCGATCGCCGCCGGATCGATCAGCCCCTTCTCCGTCAGCACCGTCTCCAGCGCCTTCACCCGCGCTTCCATGTCGGTGAAGTGGTTGTCGTGGTGGTGGTCGTGATCGTGGTGATCGTGATGATCGTGATGATCGTGATGGTGTTCGGACATTGCCTGGCTCCTCGCAACGCCGTGCCATCACAGGCACAAAGATGGCGCTGCCTCCTCATAAAGTCGTAGCGCATAAACCCCGGATTCGAAATCGATTTCAACGCCCGCGGGTACCCGCAATTGTCACCATAACAAGTCTGGCCCGATGCGGTTCGTACCAGGCCACCGAGTAAGCCGGCTACCGCTACCGGCGATCTTTTGCCATGCAGTTCCGAATGTATCATCTGCGCCATCTCTCTCGCACGCCGGAGCTGGGCTATGCTCCGTTGCAGCATGGCGATTCGGATCGCCCGCCGGCAGGCGCGAAAGGTTTCAGGGCGACATGAGGGCGGCTGACAAGGAATGATGACATCAATCGAGCGTGCATTCCCGAACCGCGCAGTCCGCATCGTTGCCCCTGGCTTCTCCCTCGGTTTCCTCTTCCTGCTGTCAGCAATCCTGCCGCTGCCGATTGCCATCGGGCTGCTAATGTTGTCGATCGACGAGATCAGGCGCGACTATTTCATCAACCGGAACCCCACTTTCATCAGCGGTGCCGAGATCTGCGCGATCGACTGTGCTCCCGAGGAGAGCGGCCCGCAGGAACGTCTGCAGTGCGCTATGGAAGTTCGCTTTGTCCACGACGGCCGGCCCCATCAGCAAATGCTGGCGGGTCGCTCCGTTGGCGAACCAGGGCCTTGCCGGCAGGGCAGCATCACCATCGCGGCCGACCGCCCGGAATATGTCAGCCTTGCCCATGACTATCGCAGCAGCCTTCGCACATCGGCGTTGCGGCTCATCCTCGGCGTGAGCCTCCTGTCGTTCTGTCTCGTGATGCTGATGAAGGCGGTACCCATCCTGCTTGCCCGCCGCGCCGCCGGCCGGAGGTACCTGCTGAAACCCGTCATCGTCGATGTCAGCGGCAAGCGTGTTCTGCGCTACATTCCAGGCAGCCCATTTGCGCCTCACGCGACCAAAACCGCTTACACCCGGATGGCGCCGAAACAGGCGCCGCTTTACATCAGATCGCAGGGCGACCGCAGCGCTTTGCCGACGGAGGCTTTTGCCGGGCATCCCTACCCCGCCCTTGCCGTGATCGCTGAGGGGGTCCCTCTACCGATCCTGCTTGATCGAGAACTCACGCGGCTTGAACTCAGTGAGCCGGAACGCAACCGCATTCGCGCCGGCATCGATGAAGCCATCGGATTGCCCCCTGGCGAAACGGCAACACCCGCCTACATTCGGCAGCGACTCATCCAGCCGTTTCTGGGACATAAGCCCTTCAACAGGCCATGGTGGCTTCAGAAATGGGCATTGAGGTTTGCCGTAACGATCCCGCCGTTTCTCTTGGCGACCATCTGGTTCATCGTTCTTCAGATCCTTTGAAGGGCTCCTCGCAGCAACCAGACTTGGCTGCGCCCACAGCGCGCGCTTCACGCGCGGTGACCGAAGAAGCGCGGGCCCGCATGGCAATATGCCAGCAAAGGCAATCGATCTTTGCCCGCCCTCTTAACCGGCTGCCCTGTAAGATAACGGCATGAAGGTTCTGATTCTCGGCGCTACCGGCTTCATCGGCTCGGCCCTCCTCGATAGACTGGCAAGCGACGGACACGCAGTGACCGGGCTTGGCCGCAATGTCGCCCGCTCCCGGTTGAAGCGGCCGGAGACCCAATGGCTTGCGGCCGATCTTGCGCGCATGCGCGACGCCAGCGACTGGAAGCCGCTCATCGAGAGCCATGACGTCATCGTCAATTGCGCGGGCGCGCTGCAGGATGGCCTTGCCGATGAAGTGGCCGCGACGCAGGAGACAGCGATGCTGGCGCTCTATGCGGCAGCCAAGGCGTCTCCCATCCGCATCGTCCAGATTTCCGCACCGCGTGGCGGTGCCGGCAGCGACAGCGCCTTCCTCGCCACCAAGTTCCGCGCCGACGAGGCGCTGGCGGCAAGCGACGTGGCGCATGTCATCCTGCGGCCGGCCCTGGTGCTCGGCCGCAACGCCCATGGCGGCTCAGCGCTTCTGCGCGCACTCGCAGCCCTGCCCTTCGTCACGCCGCTCGTCCATGCGGATGCCCGCGTCGAGACCGTGGCCCTGAGCGACGTGGCCGAGGCCGTCAGCGCCGCCGTCGCCGGCCTGATGCCCGAAGGCTGCGACGTCGTGCTCGGCCACAAGGAACCGCCGACGCTCGCCGAACTCGTGGCGCTGCACCGGCAATGGCTAGGCCTTCCGGTGGCAAGGACCGTCAGGCTGCCGCCGGCACTTGCCGCGCCTGTCGGCCTCCTTGCAGACCTCGCCGGGCGGCTCGGCTGGCGCTCACCCCTGCGCTCGACCGCTCTGTCGGTCATGGCCGGCGGTGTTTCGGCCCAGGATGGCGCCCGCGCTGCGGTCCCGTTCCTTTCCGTGCGCCAAAGCCTTTCGGCTGCGCCATCCGGCGTACAGGACCTCTGGTTTGCCCGCCTCTATCTGTTGAAGCCGCTGGTGATCGTCGGGTTGTCACTCTTCTGGCTGCTCTCGGGCGCGATCCCGCTGTTCGACCTCGACGCGGCCCGGCAACATTTCCTTCGGTTTGTTGACCATGGCCCGGCAACGGCACTGACGCTTGCCACCTGCTTTGCCGACATTGCGCTCGGCGTCGCCGTGCTGTTGCGCCCGTGGGCAAGGCGCGCGCTCTTCGGCATGCTCGCACTGTCGGTCGCCTATCTCGCCTCCGCCACCCTCGTCGAACCCGAACTCTGGGCGGATCCGCTCGGGCCGCTCGTCAAGGTGCTGCCCTCGCTGCTTCTCACGCTGGCGACGCTGGCCATACTGGATGAACGCTGATGCCGCTCGAAGATCTGCTGCGCCTTGCCCATGTGATCGGTGCCGCGGTGCTCTTCGGCACCGGCGCTGGTATCGCATTCTTCATGCTGATGGCCAGGCGCACGCGCGATGCCCGGCTGATCGCGCACGTCGCCGGAACGGTGGTCGTCGCCGACACGGTCTTCACCGCGACAGCGGTGCTGCTCCAGCCAATCACCGGTTACCTGCTGGCGACGAGTATCGGCTGGTCGCTGACGGAAGGATGGATCGCACTGTCGCTGGCCCTCTATGTCGTCACCGGCCTCTTCTGGCTGCCGGTCGTTTGGATCCAGTTGCGGCTGCGCGATCTCGCCCGGCTTGCAACGGCCAACGGTGCGCCGTTGCCACCGGAATTCGACCGGCTCTATGCCGTCTGGTTTGCCTGCGGCTTCCCAGCCTTCTTTGCCGTCACCGGCATCTTCTGGCTGATGCTGGTGAAGCCGCAATTCGCACTATTTTAGCATCGGCCAGAGGCTGACGACGAGAAGCACCGCCATGGTGATGTTGAACCATTTCAGCCGCGACGGTTCCGAGAGCCATTGGCGCAGCGCCGAGCCGAAGCCCGCCCAGGTGGAAACGCTCGGCACGTTGACCACCGCAAAGACGACGCCGACGACGAGCACGCTGAAGAGGTAGCTTTCGCTGCTGGTATAGGTAGCCATCGCCGACACCGCCATGACCCACGCCTTGGGATTGACCCATTGGAAGGCGGCAGCCCCGATGAAGGTCATCGGATGTGCGCTGGCCTTGCCTTCGGACAGCGAACGCGAGGTGCCGATCTTCCAGGCGATCCAGATGAGATAGGCACCGCCGGCAAATTTCAGCGCCGTGTAGACGACCGGCACGGAATGGAGCAGCGCACCGAGGCCGAAACCGACGGCGATCAGCAGCAGGAAGAAGCCGGCGCCGATGCCCAGCATATGCGGAATGGTGCGCACGAAACCGAAATTCACGCCCGACGCGAACAGCATCATGTTGTTCGGCCCCGGCGTGATCGAGGTGGTGAATGCGAACAAAAACAGCGCCAGCAGCGTATCGGCCTGCATGGGTTCCCTCCCGGTACAATTGGGTCAGCATAACTGACCTAATCACCGGTGCCAGCCGCGAACTTGTCATGGTGACAATTGCTGGTGGTGGCCCGGCACGCTCGGAGTGGCTGTTGTAGCGGCAACCGCATTCGCGCATCGCCCGACCGCCGGATATCGCCCTATCGAGAGCCGTCCGTCCTGTTATGGACACCCGACCGGCACGGGGTCCTCGGGCTCCAAGGAACCGGCGCTCACATCCCCTTCACGCGGACGAAGATGTGAGCGCGGCGTTCCTCAAGGGACCTCGCGGCAGCAACCAGCAAAACCAAACTGCCCGGCCAGGCCGAGCGCCTGGCTCAGCCCCACTTCATCTCGCCCTTGGCGACCTTGGCGCCGAGTTCGAGCGTGGAGACGCCGGGCAGATCCGGATAGCGCTTTGTCATCGCTGCGATCAGCTCGCCGCTGTCCTTGGCGGCGGCGGCCGCCTCGTTGAAGGCTGCGAGATAATCACGGGTAAAGCGGATGGCCTCGACGCCCTCCGGCCCGCCCGCGCTCTTGTGCGCCGGCACGACGATCGCGGGCTTGCGCGCCGCCATGGCATCGAGCGCCTCGATCCATTTCTGCCGCCCCTCCGCCGTCGCCTCGTCGGCCACCCAGACATGCGAGCCGGAATAAACGAGCACGCCGCCGAAAATCGCCTGCAGCTCTGGCACGAAGAGATAGCGTCGGTCCTTCATCCCCTCGATCGTCACGATCTCGATCGTGCTGCCTTCGAGCGTCAGCGACCTGCGGGCGTCGGGCGTCGGCATCACCACGTCGGCGAGCGTCTGCGGGCCATTGTCCTTCAACTGCGGCCCCCAGGTTTCAAGCTTGCCTTCAACATTGGCCTTGATCGCCTCGACGGTTGCCGAAGCGGCGATGACCTTCGCATCCGGAAAGGCCTCGACGATCGGCTTGAGGCTGAAATAGAAATCCGGGTCGTTGCAGCTGACATAGATGGTCGTCAGCCGCTTGCCCGTTGCCTTGATCGCCTCGACCACCGCCCGGCCGTCGGAAAACGTGAAGCCGCCATCGATCAGGATCGCCTCGGTCTTTCCGGTCAACAGCACCGGTGTGCGGTTGAAGCCGGCATCATCCGCCTGAAAATAGCGCCATTCGAGCGCCGCGGCCGCATTGGCAAGGCGGCCACCGATCGGCTGGATGAGGATGGCGGCGCCGGCCGCCGCCGCCGTCTTGAGTGCGGTCCGCCGGGTCAACTGGATCTGCATGGGGTCTCCTTGGGCTTTTGTCGTGCCCGGCAGGATGACGGCACGGGCACTCTTGAAAAAGCCCGACCGTCCGAACAGACTGTCTGAGGACTTCAGACAATCACGAAGAATTTCGAATGACTGTAAACTTAAACCGACTCTCGCATTTCGTTGCCGTGGTCGAATGCGGCTCGTTTACGGCCGCCGCCGAACGGTTGGGCCTTGCCAAGGCCGCCGTCAGCCATCAGGTCGCCCAGCTCGAAAAGGAGCTTGGCACCACCCTGCTCGTGCGCACCACCCGGCGACTGAGCCCGACCGCCACCGGCCAGCGCTTCTACGAGCGCTGCGCGCTGATCCTGCGCGATGCCGGCGAGGCCGTCGGCGCGGTCTCGGCCGAAACCGAGATCCCGAGCGGCACGCTGACGCTGACGGCGCCGCTCGACTATGGCGCCAAGGTCGTGACCAACGCCGTCGCGGCCTATCTCGCGGCCTATCCCGACATGCGCGTGGAGCTGAGCTTCGGCGATACCGTTCTCGACATGATCGAGAAGCGCCTCGACCTCGCCATCCGCGCCGGCTGGCTGGTCGACTCCAGCGAGCGGGCAAAACGCATCGGCACCTTTCAGCAGCACCTCGTCGCGGCACCCGCCTATGCCGCCAAGCTCGGCGCCATCACGCATCCCGATCAATTGATGGAGGCAGACTGGATCGCCAATGGCGCGTTGAAGGCACCGCTCGAATGGACCTTCACGGATGCAGCGGGCACCGCGACGGCGATCATAGGCAAGGCGCTTGTCACCGCCGACAGCACCGATTCCGCCCATTGCTGCGCTGTCGCCGGCATCGGGCTTGCCGTGCTGCCGGACTATCAGGTGCGAACCGACATCGCCGATGGCCGGCTGGTGCGTTTGGTCGCCGATTGGTCGCTGCCCTCGGGCGGCATCCATGTCGTCTACCCGCCCTCCCATTTCCGCCCGGCGCGCGTGCGTGCCTTCGTCGAGATCCTGCAGCGCATGGAAAAGGAGCGCGGGCGACCTTCCGGATGAAGGCTCGAAAGACCGGCGGGATGCGCTAGATTGCCCGCTACCCGCCTGTTTCCTGAAAGCGTTTCCGTTTTTAGGGATAGAAACTTGGTGCACGTCAAAGTGCTACATGACCTTGGCGCATCGTGAAGGGTGCGGGCGGCCGCGAGGAGAACAGCATGCACGATCCGATCCCGACGACGACACTTCCCGACGGCCGCTCGATCCCGGTTCTCGGCCAGGGCACCTGGCGCATGGGCGACAGCGCAGCGCGCAAGGCCGATGAGGTGAAGAGCCTGCAACTCGGCCTCGATCTCGGCCTGACGCTGATCGACACGGCCGAAATGTATGGCAACGGCGCCTCGGAACGCGTGGTCGGCGAAGCGGTGCGCGGCCGCCGCGACGAGGCCTTCATCGTGAGCAAGGTGCTGCCGTCCAACGCCAGCCGCCTCGGCACCGAGGCCGCCTGCGAGCGCAGCCTGAAACATCTCGGTCTCGACCATATCGATCTCTACCTCCTGCACTGGCGCGGCGGCTATCCGTTGGCGGAAACGGTTGCCGCCTTCGAGGCGCTGAAGAAATCAGGCAAGATCGGCGCTTGGGGCGTCTCGAACTTCGACGTCGACGACATGGAGGAACTGCTCGGCGTACCGGACGGAAAGAACGTTGCCGTCAACCAGGTGCTCTACAACCTCTCGCGCCGCGGCATAGAGTTCGACCTTTTGCCCTGGTGCCAGAGCCAAGGCATCGCCATCATGGCCTATTCGCCGCTCGACGAAGGCCGGCTGCTGCGCAACCCCGATCTCATCCACATCGCCAAGGCGCACCAGGCGACGCCATCCCAGATCGCCCTTGCCTTCCTCAAGACCCGCCCCGGCGTGATCTCGATCCCCAAGACCGGCTCGGCCGACCGCCTCCGCGAAAACCGCGACGCGATGGACATCCACCTGACCGCCGAAGACCTCGCGGCTCTAGACCACGCCTTCCCGCCACCGAAGCGCAAGCGGTCTCTGGAGATGATCTGAGGGCTCTGCCCGCGGACAAGGCCGCCCGCCGTGAGGAAGCCGATCCTGCCGGCCGGCGGGGAGAAAGATTCGCTGCACTCGCACGTTCCATCGAACACCGTTGACGGCCGCCCCATGCCTGGAAGGCTGGCGTATATCTCAGCGGCAACTTCGTCCCCTCTCCCCGCCTGCGGGGAGAGGGTTAGGGGCACTGTCCGTTCTGGCGCCGTGAACGCTCGCCGGAGCGACGCGCACGAGGCCGGCGCGGCGTTGCGTATTGGACGGCAGCTTGATCGTCGAGGCCAGGCCAAGGCGTGCAAGCAGGCGGATGAACCACCAGCCGAGATCAACCTGTCCGGGCTCGATGCCGAGCCGGGCGGATTCGGGAAAGGCATGGTGGTTGCCGTGATAGCTTTCGCCGAAGGTCACCAGGCCGAAACGCGGCAGGTTGTAGCCCTGCACCGCGACGCCATCGACGCGCCAGCCCTGCTCGCCATCGCGATGAGCGAAATGACCGACCAGCCAATGCCCGGTCAGCGACACCGAGACACGCACCGCCACGCCCCAGACCACCCAGGAAATGCCGCCAAAGACGAACAGCAACAGCGCCAGCGGCGCCTGCTGCAGCATCCAGGTCGCCTCAAGGAAGCGATAGAACCGATCTTGCGCGACGCGATCTTCGATGACGAAGCGCGGTGGATGATCGAGCGCCAGCACGCAGTGCATCTGCCAGAAGGCATCCTGAAAGAACGGCCGGCGATGGGCGAAGAGATCGTGGCAGGCCGGCTGGCGCTGCGCCCAGTCGCGGATGTCATGGGCGTAGATCATGCCGAACGGCCCGGCCATGCCGACGAGCACCCCGAGATAGACGAGGATGCGCTCGAGCCAGAGAGGCGCCTCGAACGAACGATGAATCAGCAGCCGGTGCATGCCGACCGAATGGCCGAGGCAGATCGTCAGGGCCGTGAGAGCGACGAAGACCGCAAGTGCCTCCAAGGAAAACGTCGCTGGTGCGCCGACGAGCGCCACGACCGTCATGCCGCTGATCCACAGCGACTTGCTCGCAGCCCAGACAGCCTTACCGTTCACCGGATCGCTGCCGGTTTGCGCGATCATTCGCCCTGTCGATTGGACATCCATGACACCCCCCGTAGCGACATCGTCATCCGATGCCAGGCAACACTGAAGGCTCCGGTTGAAAACAACCGGCGCAGAAGGTAATTAGGAAATAAGCTAAATATACATGTACGCGCCAAATGATAATTAGGCAATAAACTAATTATCTAGCGGCAAATGCCAGCACTGTGGAGGAGGCGACCGTGGAAGACGACAGGGCCCAGAACGCGCTCGAAGGCGACGCAGGCGGATCGGTCCAGCGTGTCTTCAACGCGCTGTCGTCGCTGCATCGACGCAAGATCCTGGCCTATCTTTCAGCATCGAGCCTGACGGCTGGCGAAATCGCCGAACGCTTCAACATGAGGAAGCCTTCTATCTCACAGCATCTGAGTGTGCTGGAAAATGCCGGCCTGATTGCCAAGGAGAAGCGCGGCCAGTTCGTTCACTACACGCTGGTGACAAACAATCTGGTCAACACGCTGAATGGTTTTGCCCAGGAGGTCTGCCCCGTCAGCCGTCCGCTCAAGCGGGAGAGCGAGGCCAAGGCGAAGAAAGACTGAAAGCAAGAGCTCAGCCTGGCGAAACGCTTGCGCATCAAACGCGGACGGCGCGACGCACGAAGGGAAAGATCTTGACCCTCGATGACATCGACAAAATCACCACCAAGGACGTTTTCGCGTGTTTCGTGGAAAAACTGCGGGATCACCTGCAGCAATCTCCCGAAGAATGGGAAAACGTAACTCTTGAGAGCTTTCTCGAAGCGATGGAGGCCTGGGTCCGCGACATCGACGGGTACATCGCCAACTCCGGTGACAAGGATGCTGTCAATCCAAGCTGGAGGACCTTTGCCAAAGTCCTCCAGGCGGCAAGTATCTACGAGTAGCGCGGAAAAGCGATGATCGTTATCCGCCCACAATCTCCACCACCACCTTGCCCTTGGCGCGGCCGGATTCCAGATAGGCGAAGGCTACGGCGACATCGTTCAGGGTAAACACGCGGTCGATCACCGGCCTGACCGTCCCGGCGTCGATGAGGCCGGCGAGCTCGGTCAGCTCGGGTCCGCTCGGATGCATGAAGAGGTAGCGGTAGGCAACGCCGTGCTTTCGGGCGACGGCGCGGATCTTGTAGGACGCCAACCAGAACAGCGCCCTCAGGAACAGGCCGCGGCCGAGATCCTTTCGTGCGGTTTCCGGCTCGGGCATGCCGGCGATGGACACCACCTTGCCGCCGTGCTTGACGACACCGAAGGACTTCAGGAGCGTGTCGCCGCCGAGCAGGTCGAAGGCGCCGTCCATGTCGCGCAGGCGCTCTTCGAAGCGTTCCTTCGTATAGTCGATCACCACGTCGGCGCCGAGGTCCTCGACCAACGCACGGCCGCGCGGCGATGCGGTGGTCGTGACCTCCGCGCCCAGCCATTTCGCCAGCTGAATGGCGAAGGTGCCGACGCCGCCGGCGCCACCGGGAATGAAGATCCGGCTGCCTTGCCCCACGTGAAGCTCGTCGCGCAGCGCCTGCAGGGCCGTGAGGCCGGCAAGCGGCACGCCGGCGGCCGTGTTGAAATCGATCGACGCGGGCATCTTCGCCAGGAACCGTTCGGGCACGACGGCATATTCGGCAAGAGCGCCCATGGCGCCCTTGGGCATGCGCGCAAACACCCGGTCGCCCGGCGCAAACGACGTGACGCCCTCTCCCAGTTCCTCGACGACACCTGAGAGTTCGTTGCCCATGACCACAGGCAAGGGATAGCGCTGGACGACTTTCAGCATGCCTTCCCGCGTCTTGTAATCTACCGGATTGAGGCCGGCGGCATGCACTCGGACTAGCACCTCGCCGCGCGCTGCGCGTGGGCGCCGCACGTCGCGCAACTCCGCGGCATCGGAACCACGATATCTCGTAAGGACCAAGGCCTTCATCTTGGTAGAATGCATCGGGCACCTGCGATCGTGAGAGATCTTCTTCGGGATTACTCGGCGAGAAATGCAGTGCGAAGTCAACCACGCGCGTGACGTCTGGCGGTTTCGCTCGCAAGCGCGTGCACCGATCATCCGGCCTGCCGAGAGGTTTCGGCTGCAACTGCGGCGACCTCTCATCCGGCTTGCCGGCCACCTTCTCTCCGCAAGCGGGGAGAAGGAAACGCGCAGCGGGCGCCCGGTCCCCTTGAAAGGCGAGCGCTTAGCATCTTCGGCAGAGGCGTGCCTCTGATGGACGGTCGTCATGAAGGAGGAAAAGAAGCGGCTCGCCCGGTGCGAGCGCCCCCTCTCCCCGCCTGCGGGGAGAGGGCTGGGGTGAGGGGCAGCCTCCGCACAAAGCGCGAGGGCCAATCCCGCTCGGAAAATCTCGCGCGCAAGAATGCACGCGAGCCCCTCACCTCGGCAAAATCACATGCCCTGCGGGCCACGGTTCATCGCAGCGATGCCGGTGCGGCAGACTTCGATGAGGCCGAGCGGCTTCATGATGGCGATGAACTGCTCGATCTTCGACGGCTTGCCGGTGATCTCGAACACGAAGTGATCGATGTTGGCGTCGATGACGGAGGCGCGGAAGGCGTCGGCAAGACGCAGCGCCTCGACCCGGTGGTCGCCCGAGCCGTGCACCTTGACGAGCGCCAGTTCGCGCTCGATCGGCCGGTCGTGGCCGAGCGAGCCGGCGCGCACGGTCAGGTCGACGACGCGGTGGACCGGAACCAGCCGTTCCAGCTGGTTCTTGATCTGGTCGAGCACGTGCGGCGTGCCGCGCGTCACGATGGTGATGCGCGACAGGTGCGCCTCGTGTTCCGTTTCCGAAACCGTGAGGCTTTCGATGTTGTAGCCGCGGCCGGAGAACAGGCCGATGACGCGGGCAAGGACGCCCGGCTCGTTGTCGACGAGAACCGAAAGCGTGTGGGTTTCGGCGACTTCGGTCTCCTTGGCGATGAAGTAGGCGGAGCCGGTCGGTTGAAGGTGTGCGTTCATGTGCGTGGTTCCTCTACCTATCTCAGACCAGCTGACGGCCCTTGGCGTCGATCGCATTGGCGACCGCTTCGTCCGTGGCTTCGTCGGGCAACAGCATCTCGTTGTGGGCCTTGCCCGAGGGGATCATCGGGAAGCAGTTGGCGAGATTGGCAACGCGGCAATCGAAGATAACCGGCGCCGGCGTGTCGATCATCTTGCGGATCGCAGCGTCGAGCTCGCTCGGCTTGTCGCAACGGATGCCGACGCCGCCATAGGCTTCCGCCAGCTTGACGAAGTCAGGCATGGCTTCCGTGTAGGAATGCGACAGGCGGTTACCGTGCAAGAGCTGCTGCCACTGGCGCACCATGCCCATGTACTGGTTGTTGAGGATGAAGATCTTGACCGGCAGGCCGTACTGGACCGCGCAGGACATTTCCTGGATGCACATCTGGATCGAGGCGTCACCGGCGATGTCGACGACGAGGCTGTTCGGATGTGCGACCTGCACGCCGATCGCCGCCGGGAAGCCGTAGCCCATGGTGCCGAGGCCGCCCGAGGTCATCCAGCGGTTCGGCTGCTCGAAGCCGAAGAACTGCGCCGCCCACATCTGGTGCTGGCCGACTTCCGTGGTGATGTAGGTGTCGCGGTCCTTGCTCAGCTCATAGAGACGCTGGATCGCGTATTGCGGCATGATGACGTCGTCGTTCGGCGCATAGGCGAGCGAGTTGCGGGCGCGCCACTTGGTGATCATCTCCCACCAGTCCGAGAGACGTGCCTTGTCGGTCGACTTGGAAGCGGCACGCCACAGGCGAACCATGTCTTCGAGAACGGTGCCGACATCGCCGAGGATCGGGACGTCGACGCGGACGTTCTTGTTGATCGACGACGGGTCGATGTCGATGTGGATCTTCTTGGAGTTCGGCGAGAAGGCGTTGAGGCGGCCGGTGATGCGGTCGTCGAAGCGCGCGCCGATGCAGATCATGACGTCGCAGTCATGCATCGCCATGTTGGCCTCGTAGGTGCCGTGCATGCCGAGCATGCCGAGCCAGGCCTTGCCGGAGGCCGGATAGGCGCCGAGGCCCATCAGCGTCGAGGTGATCGGGAAGCCGGTCAGCTCGACCAGTTCGCGCAGCAGGTGCGAGGCTTCCGGTCCCGAATTGATGACGCCGCCGCCGGAATAGATGATCGGCTGGCGCGCATTGCGCATCAGTTCGACCGCTTCCTCGATCTTCTTCAGATCGCCCTGCTTCTTCGGCTGGTAGCTCTTCTGGGTCGGAACGGCGGACGGCGGCGTGTAGGTGCCGGTCGCAAACTGGACGTCCTTCGGGATATCGACGACGACAGGACCCGGACGGCCGGACTGGGCGACGCGGAAGGCCTCATGGATGATGCGGGCGAGATCGTTGACGTCGCGAACCAGCCAGTTGTGCTTGGTGCAAGGCCGGGTGATGCCGATCGTGTCGCATTCCTGGAAGGCGTCGGAGCCGATCAGCGAGGTCGGAACCTGGCCGGAGATGCAGACGAGCGGGATCGAATCCATCAGCGCGTCCTGCAGCGGCGTCACCGCATTGGTAGCACCTGGGCCGGAGGTGACCAGCATGACGCCGACCTTGCCGGTGGAGCGGGCATAGCCTTCGGCCATGTGGCCGGCGCCCTGTTCGTGGCGCACGAGGATGTGCTGGATATCGTCCTGCTGGTGGATTTCGTCGTAGATCGGAAGCACGGCGCCACCGGGATAGCCGAAGATATGCTCGACGCCATTGTCCTTCAGTGCCTGGAGAACGATCTCCGCGCCTGTCATCTGGTTTTCTGTACCGCTCATTGACTTGCTTCCGTCCCTTTTCCCAGTTGGGTGCTTAGCTTGTTTGAAGGCATAAAAAAAGGCCCCGTCAGGAGCCTCGTTCAGCGCATGGGTGGCTACCGCCGGATGGTTACACCATCCTGCCCATGCGCCGTCCCACCACAAGAATAACCGCAAAATTTTTCATGGGCCGAGTTGATAACCACAAATGCCTAAGGCGTCAACGGCTTTTAGTTACGCGATCTGGCTTTGCCGCGGAACAATGTTGCGCGCACCGACGCGTCTGACCGCGTGGCCGGCCCGAGAAAGCGGCACGTCTGCGGACGGGCGAAGACCATCAGGTGCCGACTTGACGGCGGTGCGGCTTGGCGCTACCTCCCTTTCCGGGCTTCAGATCCCCGCCGCTCGCAGGCTTCCGGTCTCGGTGAAATCTGACTTCTGACGATATCCTCTCGCCCCGAACGCATTTCGTGTGGCAGGCAATGCGAGCCCCTCCTCTTCCCAATCGAAATGCGAGAACAGGAGCGCGGGATGTCCAAGGACACCTCCAAGCCGAATGCCTATTTGACCGCGCCGCTCGGTGCGATCTTCTTGAAGACGGCGCTGCCGATCATCTTCGTCATGAGCATGAACGGGCTGTTGACGGTGGCCGATGCCATCATGCTCGGCATCTATGTCGGCGCCGAAGCCGTCGGCGCCGTAACCACGGTGTTTCCGATCTTCATTCTCACGGTGGCGCTGGCCACCCTCGTCGTCAGCGGCATGGCGAGCCTGCTTGCCCGCCACCTCGGCGCCGGCCGCTTTGCAGAGGCCCGCGGCGTCTTCGCCGGCGCCCATATGCTGGCGCTGACGATCGCGGCAGCATTGATCGTGCTGTTCATCGCCTTTGGTGACCGCCTGGTGCTGACGCTTGCCAATGGCCCGGGACCGCTCGCCGCCATGGCCGAGCGCTACATCGCGATCATCATCTTCTGCGCGCCCGTGCAATTCCTGCTGGCGGTGCAATCGGATGCACTTCGCTGCGAGGGGCGTGCCGGGCTGATGGCCGGCCTCAGCCTGCTGGTCTCGATCGCGAACCTCGTCCTCAACTATGTGCTGATCGCGCTCATGGACATGGGCGTAGCAGGCTCCGCCACCGCCACGGTACTGGCGCAGGTCCTGGCGCTTGTGCTGATTGCCCTCTTCCGGCTGTCCGGACGCACGGAGCTGCGGCTCTCCGCCCTCCTCCGGCACAATCCACTGACGGGATGGAGCCGGATGGTTGCGCTGGGCAGCCCGCAGAGCCTCGGCTTCATCGGCATGGCGCTGGTGTCGGTGACGATCATGGCAGCGCTGCAGAGGACGACGGCCGAAAACTATGCCACCACGGTCGCCGCCTACGGCATCATCACCCGCGTCATGACCTTCGCGCTGCTGCCGCTCTTGGGTCTGAGCCAGGCGATGCAGGCGATCGTCGGCAACAATGTCGGCGCCGGCCTCGCGGACCGGGCAGAAAGGATGCTGCGGCTTGGCATGCTCGTGGCGTTCTTCTACTGCCTCGCCGTCGAAGCACTCCTCGTCGGCTTCGCCCGGCCGCTCGGCGCGGCCTTCGTCGACAACGATGCGGTCATCGCCGACGTCGCGCGCATCATGCCGGTGATGGTCGCGATGTACGTCTTCTCCGGGCCGCTGATCATGCTCGGCAGCTATTTCCAGGCGATCGGCGATGCGCGCCGGGCGGCGATCCTGGGGCTTGCCAAGCCCTATCTCTTCACCATGCCGCTGGTCGCACTCTACGCGTCGAGGTATGGCGAACCCGGCATCTGGTTCGCCACGCCGACTGCAGACGCGCTGCTGCTCGCAGTCGCACTGCTGGCGTTGTGGCAGGCCTCGCGGCAACGATCCGCAACGGCTCCGTAAGGCTGATCTGCGCGCGACGCGCCGGCTCTCCGGCGCGTCGCGTCCCTGTCGCTAGAACCGCGAGAACCCGACAAGCGACGACATGATGGAACCGCGGCCATCGTTGATGAACAATGCCAGCCCCGCAGCCACCTCTTTGCTCGGATTGCCATAGACCTCGAGCCGCTCTACCGTGCAGTGGGCGGAGACGTCGTTGATGTGCGCATCCGACATCTGCCAGTGCCGGAGCACGTCCTCGGAATTGCGGTAGAGCTGGATGCTCACCGCCTGCATTCCTTTCTCGTCGATGAAGGTCCGCACCATCAGCTGCGGCGCATGCGCTTCGACGAAGGCGATCGCGCTGCGCACAGCCTCGCAGAACGGTTCAAGATGGCCGGGCGTAATCCGCATCAGGTTTCGGAAAAGCAGTTGCTCGGTCATGCGTCCTCCCTGTCGCGCATCCTTGGCTCCCCGGGCCGGATTCAGGCCGGGGACGGCGCTCGGGTGAACGCCGATGGAGAGGTTTGTAGGAGCTCAAGCATGGTTG
Organism: Ensifer sp. KUDG1; assembly: GCF_050434285.1. Taxonomy (NCBI): domain Bacteria; kingdom Pseudomonadati; phylum Pseudomonadota; class Alphaproteobacteria; order Hyphomicrobiales; family Rhizobiaceae; genus Ensifer; species Ensifer sp. KUDG1. The sequence goes on along the minus strand of NZ_JBNDIG010000002.1, from coordinate 235,282 downwards.
AGGTCAAGCGCCGAATACCAGAGCAATATTAGAGGTCGGCCGCGTGCGCATGCACCCGGCATTAACACTTGCCGTGGCAAATTAGCTTGGCTGCATGATGCAGCTTAAAAACAAAGGCAATGAGATGCTTGACCTTTCCTTTCTCACTCCCCTCCTCCTCAGTTTCGGCGCGATCTACCTGTTCTTTCGCTGGGTCGTGTTCGATATGAACGCCCCGAAATAGAACCGCCCAACGGCTGCCTCCGCGCACCGCCTGCGATCCCCAAGGGAAACGCGGAGGCGACCCCTATTCGTCGACAAGTCGCGCGACCAGATCGCCAAGCACGCGCTCGAGTGCGGCGTCGCGATCCTTACTCAGCGCGTCGAGTCCCACCACCTGGCGCATGATCTGGACGCCGGCGACCAGTGACATCAACAGCGCCGCACGCTCGGCCGCGTCGGGGCCTGAAAGGGCTTTGGTCACGTTCTTCTGGTGATGGCTTTCCACCACCGCACGCGCGATCTCCACCGCCCGCTCGTTGGAGATCGAACGCAGCATGATCAAGAAGCCGTCGAGCGCGGTCGCCTCCGATTCCGTCACCTTGAGCAGCGCCTTGCTGATGCGCGCCGCCCGATCTGGTGCCGCAAGCGTCTCTGGCGTCGCGATGATCGGCCGCCTGTTGGCGGTCGAAAGCACTTCGGCAAAGAGCCCCTCCTTCGACCCGAAATAGCGGTTGATCAGCATCGCCGTCACCCCGGCCCCTTCGGCGATTTCGCGCACGCCGGCGCCCTCATAGCCCGACGCGATGAAGGCGGCCCGTGCGGATTCCAGAATGGCGGCGCGCGTGGCGGCCGCGTCGCGGCGGCGCCCGTCCTTTTCCGCAGACGGCTTTTCGGCAGACGGCTTTTTGGCGGACATGGCTTCCCCTTAGTATACACATGTAGACATTCGTATGAATCGGAAGTATACGGATGTAGACATGCTGCCGCAACGCACCGTGCCGCAGAGCCTTCATTTCATCCACGGAGCCCCACGTGACAAGCATTTGCGCCTATAGCGACAGTCTCAATTTCTTCCGCTCCTGGCTGTCAGATCCCTTGCGTGTCGCCTCCGTCACGCCCTCTTCCCGGTCGCTTGCCCGGCTGATCACGCGCGAGATTGACCCTCGTCACGGCCCGGTGCTCGAACTTGGCCCTGGTACCGGCGTCTTTACCCGCGCGCTGATCGAGCGCGGCGTACGCGAGCAGGACCTCGTTCTCGTCGAAAGCGGCCCGGATTTCGCCGCCGTGCTCAAGGACCGTTTCCCGGCCTCCACCATACTTGCGATCGATGCAGCGCGGCTTGCCGATGGTCGTCCCGAGATTTCGGCCGGCATCGGCGCTGCCGTCAGCGGCCTGCCGCTGCTTTCCATGCCCACCCGCAAGGTTATCGCAATCCTCTCCGGTATCTTCCTGCACATGCGGACGGGGGGCCATCTCTACCAGTTCACCTACGGTCCGCGCTGCCCGATCCCGCGGCCGCTGCTCGACCGGCTCGGCCTTCGCGCCCGGCACGTCGGCGGCACCATCAGAAACTTCCCGCCCGCCTCCGTCTACCGGATCAGCCGGCGCCAACCCTTCGCAGCCATGCGCAGGACCGGCGACTGACGCAACGAAAGAAGATGAAAACCGATGAATGAATGTGTTCTCGTCACCGGCGGCACCGGCTTCGTCGCCCGCTGGTGCATCGTCTCCCTGCTCGAGCGCGGCTACCACGTTCGCGCGACCTTGCGCGATATGGCAAAGGCCGAGGCCGTCAGGCGCTCCATCGCCGCCGTCAGCGACGCCACCGACCGCCTGTCCTTCACGAAAGCCGATCTGACCAGCGATGACGGCTGGGCCGAGGCGATGGCGGGCTGCACCTATGTGCTGCACGTCGCCTCGCCGCTCAGCGGCGTTTCCGGCAGCGGTCGCGCGGCCTATGTTACGCCGGCGCGCGAAGGCACGCTGCGGGTGCTTTCCGCCGCCGTCGATGCCGGCATCCGGCGTGTGGTGATGACTTCGGCGGCAGCCACCACCCGGCCGCCGCTGGATTCGGGCCTAACCAGCGACGAGACGCGCTGGGCCGACCCCGACGACCCGCAATTCGACAACTACCGCGTCTCCAAGATCCTTGCCGAACGCGCCGCCTGGAAGTTCATGGCCGGCAAGGCAACGGAATTCGCCACGGTGCTGCCCGGCGCCGTCTTCGGCCCGGTGCTTTCGAGTGAAAACCTCGGCTCGGTGAAGATCATCGGCGACCTCGTCGTCGGCCGGCCGCGGTTCCTGCCGCGCCTCGGCTTCTGGGTGGTGGACGTGCGCGATCTCGCCGATCTGCACGTGACCGCCATGACCGCGCCGGAGGCTGCAGGCGAACGCTTCCTCGCTGCCGGCGACTTCCAGTGGATGGAGGATATCGCCGCCACGCTACGAACGGGCCTCGGCGCCAATGGCCGCAAGGTGCCGACAAGACGGCTGCCGACCGCGCTCGTGCGACTGCTGGCCCCGCTCAGCACCGAGCTGAAGCCGCTGGCGCCGTTGCTCGGTCGCAAGTTTGCGCTGTCCTCCGACAAGGCCCGGCGCGTGCTTGGCTTTGCACCGAGGCCGGTGAGCGCCACCCTCCTCGACTGCGCCCGCAGCCTGATCGCGGCCGGCGGGCGCTGATTTCAGCCTGCCTCAGGGCTGGACCTGCGGCGGCAGCAGGAACAGCGTCATGCCAAAGATCACATAGACGGTGAGCGCCAGCACGCCCATGTACCAGGCGGACCGCCCGCCGTTGGAAAGCAGCGTCGCGGCCATGGTCGAGACCAGCATCATCACGATCGCCCCCGGCCAGAACTGCAGGTCCATCGGTTGCGGCCCGAGCACGTAACTCAGGAGCACCAGCAGCGGCGCCACGAAGAGCGCAATCTGCACGGCGCTGCCGAGCGCAATGCCGACGCTGAGGTCGAGCCGATCCTTGCGCGCCGCGGAGAAAGCCGTCGCCATCTCGGCGGCAGCGCCCACGAGCGCGACGACGACGAAGCCGACAAAGGCCGGCGTCATGCCAAGCTCTTCGGCCGCCACCTGCACCGAGCTGACGAAGACTTCGCTGACGAGCGCCACAAGAACCGTCACCACCAGCAGGACGACGATACCCACCGAAAGCGGCCAATGCGGTTCATCGCCGCCATGCTCCGATGCAGCCGAGGCGAAAAGCTCGCTGTGGGTCTTCAGCGAAAACAGCATCCAGAGCCCATAGGCTATGATGAGTACGACGGAGAGACCGGCGCTCAGTTGCTGGGTGAAGGCTGCCTGCGGCTGGCCGTCGGCAGCCCCGATCAACGACGGCACGAGCACGGCAATCGTCGCCATGAACAGCAGGCTCGACAGAAACCGCGCATTCACCCGGTTGAACTCCTGCAGGTGAAACTTGAGCCCGCCAAGGAGAAACGAACCACCGAGCATGAACAGCGTGTTGGTGACGATGGCGCCGGCGATCGAGGCCTTGACCAGCAGATACTGGCCGGCGGCGAGCGCCATCAGCGCAATGACAAGCTCCGTCAGGTTGCCGAGCGTCGCATTGAGCAGTGCACCCACCGTGTCGCCGGTGCGGGACGCGACCGCCTCCGTCGCCTGGCTCAAAAGTGCGGCCAGCGGCACGATCGCCGCCACCGACAGCAGGAAGAGCAGCGTATGGGCGTCCGGCCAGATATGCTCGCCGGCGATGGCGATGGGCACGAAGACGATCAGCCAGAGAATGGGTGTACGACGAAAATGATCCAGTGCATCGCTCATGGCCGTTTCCCCCTAGCCCCTTGAGCACCCGCAGTCCGAAGCGCCCTCCCGGTTCGCAAGACGAGTCGCTTGAACGCACTGTAATTATCCCGCGTTCGGCATGAGCCCGCATTGACTTTCGTCAAGTCCTGCAGCCGCGCGTTGAAAGTACGGGCCGGTGCGCTGAGATCCGCTCCAGCGCAGTGAGCGCCCCTTCACGGCGCAAACCCTGCGAAACCACTTATTAAATCCCCTTGGCTAACATGAAGCGCCGTATTGCCGGGGTTTCTCGCGTTGCTGAACAATGAACTTCATTCCTCGATCCGTGCCGGAGAGCAGGATCGCCGTGATGGCCTGAAGCCTGGCAACCGTTTCCTCGGACGGGTGGTTGCCTGCAACGGTGCGCGCGCCACGATCGCCGCCATTGCTGAAAGCGGCGAGACGTCGCTGACCGAACTCTGGTCCGTCGGCCGGCTGATCTCCATTTCCGTCGGCAGGAACCGCGTGGTGGCGCTGGTCTATTCGATGCAGACAGCCTCCAGCGAGTGGGGCGAAGAGGCCAACAACACCTTCCGGATCGAAGTCGAGCTGATGGGCGAGGTCCACAGGGGGCCTGACGGTCGCGAGGAGTTTTCCGCCGGCATCAGCCAATACCCCTATCTCGGCGCCATCGCCCACCGCATCCGCGCTGCCGACCTTGCGCGCATCTACGATTCCGGCCGCAACGACAGCTGCATCATCGGCAAGCTGACCCAGGACGAGAGCCTCGACGCCACGATCCACGTGCCCTCGATGCTCGCCAAGCATTTCGCCATCGTCGGCACGACCGGCGTCGGCAAGTCGACCGCCGTCACGCTGCTGCTCAACAAGGCGATATCGGCCGATCCGAAGCTGCGCGTGCTGATCCTCGACCCGCACAACGAATTCGCCGCCGCCTTCCCCGACCTTGCCGTCGTCATCGACACCGATACGCTCGACCTGCCGTTCTGGTTCTTCCGGCTTGACGAGTTCGCCGAAGTGATCTTCCGCGGCCGTCCGGCGCCGCCGGACGAACTCGACATGCTGCGCGACATCATCCCCGAGGCGAAGAAGGCCTTCCGTGGCGGTGGCAGCGACGGCATCGTGCGCCGACAGACCGAAAAGAGCTCGATCACCGCCGACACGCCGGTGCCCTACCGCATCGCCGACCTGCTCGCGCTGATCGACGAGCGCATCGGCCGGCTCGAAGGGCGCAACGACAAGCCGCATCTGCGCTCGCTCAAGGTCAAGATCGTCTCGGCGATCAACGATCCGCGCTATCATTTCATGTTCTCCTCGAACACGATCACCGACACCATCCAAGACACGATCGCCCGGGTGTTTCGCATTCCCGGCGACGGGCGGCCGATCGCCACCTTCCAGCTCGCCGGCATCCCCTCGGAAGTCGTCAACTCCGTTGCCTCAGTGCTTTGCCGCATGGCGTTTGAAATCGGACTCTGGAGCAATGGCGGCATCCACATGCTCGTCGTCTGCGAAGAGGCGCACCGCTACGTTCCGGCCGATCCGTCGCTCGGCTTTCTGCCGACCCGCCAGGCGATCGCCCGCATCGCCAAGGAGGGCCGCAAATACGGCGTCTCGCTCGGCATCATCACCCAGCGCCCCGGCGAACTCGATCCGACGATCCTGTCGCAGTGCTCGACGGTCTTTGCCATGCGCCTTGCCAACGACCGCGACCAGGACATCATCCGCTCGGCCATTCCGAACTCGTCGACCTCGACCACCAGCTTCATTTCCTCGATCGGCAACGGCGAGGCGATCGCGTTCGGTGAGGCTGTCGCCGTGCCGATGCGCATGCGCTTTTCCCGCATTGCCGAGGAGCGCCTGCCGCGCGCCCACGGGATCATCGACCGCATCGACGAGGACCATCCGCCGACCGTCGACCTGCGCGCGATCGTCAGCCGGATGCGCGCCATCAACGGGCCGGATATTTCGAACTTCCAGCAGAGCTACATCGCTGCACAGACCGCCAGCGAAGAACAGCGCTGGGAAGCGGAACTGGGCGCCACGGCAGAAACAAAGCCGCAACAGGGCCTCAGCGAGCCACAGGTCGAAATCGAGCCCTATCGTCCGGACATGCTTCCGCGCGCGCCTGCGCCCGTCAACCCGGAGCTGGAGCGCTTCAACCAGATCCGCCAGCAGCTCCTGAACGAGCCGCCCGCGACCGACCAACGCCGCCCGGACCCCGCGTCCGGCGAGCGCCCGCGCCAAGGCTCGCTTCGCGAAAGCCTGTTGAAGCGCCCGCTCGGCAGCATCATCCGCAAGCCATAGTTTGCGGCACCGGCCGACCAGGCGGCACCGCACATTCGGCCTTGCCCGATCGCGGCACCGGCCGATAGGATAGTCATTTCAATCGCTTCGACAGCCGAATGGCGCCTTCCGGCGGGCAGCGGAGGAACAATCTTGTCTGAAAACGACTACGACGCCTTTGCGGCAGACTATGATGCCGACAATGAAAACAATGCCTGGAACGCCTATTACGAGCGGCCGGCGACGCTGTCTCTCGCCGGCGACGTTGCCGGCCTTCGGGTGCTCGACGCCGGCTGCGGCGGCGGCGCGCATGCAGCAGCGCTGATCGCGCGCGGCGCCACGGTGACGGGCATCGACCGGAGCGCCGGTCTGCTGGAAATCGCCCGGCGTCGCCTCGAAGGGGGTGCGCGATTGCTGCTGGCCGATCTGAGCGAACCCCTGCCATTTGACGACGGCGCCTTCGATCTCGTCGTGGCATCGCTCGTCATGCACTATCTGGAGGACTGGTCGCTTCCGCTTCTGGAATTCAACCGCGTTCTGGCGAAGGGCGGCCGGCTGGTTCTTTCCACCCATCACCCGTTCATGGACCACCCGCTCTCCGGTCACGACAACTACTTCGAGACCTATTGCTTCGACGATACCTGGGAACGCGGCGGCAGGACCATCCACATGCGCTTCTGGCACCGCCCGCTGCATGCCATGTTCGACGCGTTCAAATCGGCCGGCTTTGCCATCGAGACGGTGAGCGAGCCTGAACCCGATCCTCGCGCCCGCACGCTCTTTCCGAAAGCCTACAAAAGCCTCACGACCGAGCCGCGCTTCCTCTTCTTCTCGCTCGTGAAGGCGGGAGACCGGCAACCCTATTGAAGCCGGTTGGACAGGAAAACTCAGATCCCGAGGATTTCCTCGTGCGCCCCGGTCGCGCCCCAGCGGACGATCTCGGCCAGGATCGGCATCAACGCTCGGCCCTGGTCGGTCAGGCTGTATTCCACCTTGCGCGGCACCACCGGATAGTCCCGACGGCTGATCAGGCCGCGCTCCTCCAGCTCCCGCAATTCGCGGCTGAGAACACGCGGCGTGATCGGTTTTCCAAGCCCGCCCCGAAGCAGCGAGCGCCCAATCTCGCCATAGCGATGCGTGCCGCCTTCGAGCACGCAGAGGATGTGCAGCTTGTAGCGCCCGCCGACGATCCGGGTAAAGGCGATGGCGGGGCAGAGCCGGATATGGCTCATGTCGAGCCCGGTCAGGCTGGACACTTTCGGGCCTACGCCACGTCCGGGTTTCACGGCTTGTTCCGTCATGCAGGCGGCCCTCCGTACTATCCTATTTGTCCGTATTTACGATATCATACCAAAGAGTTAGCGTCCTTCCAGCGAAACATTGCAGGGAGGAAGGCACGATGGCAAAGCGCGACCGGGCGAACTCACTGGCGCCGTCCGAGACGGCTTTCGGAGCGCGGCCATGAGTGTTGAGATGACCGTTCTGGCGCTCGGCTGCGTCTTCGGCATCGTCCAGGTTTTCGTCGCGGCGCAACTCCAGACCCGCCAGCATGGACTCGCCTGGTCGCTCTCGTCGCGCGAGGTGGCCATGCCGCCGCCGACACCCCTGGTCGGCCGGCTGAAGCGCGCACAGGCAAATTTTCTCGAGACTTTTCCCTTCGCTGCGTCCGCGCTGCTGGCGGTCGAAATCACCGGCGCAAACGACGCGACGACGGAACTCGGTGCGATCGTCTGGCTTTCGGCGCGGCTCGCCTTCTGGTTCGCCTATGCGATCGGCATCCCCGTGCTGCGCTCGGCCCTGTTTGCGACCAGCATCATCGGGATCGGACTGGTGCTGTGGCCGCTGCTGGCGTGACGACGACGGTCGGAAGCAACGTGGGAACAATCGGGCAAGCCACCCGTTGTCGTGGCGACACCTTGGGGTAGTATCGCTTAAGAGGCTGTCGAACGGCCGACGAGGACGGGAGCGCGCCATGGTCACAAGCATCACCCCTTTCCTGATGTTCCAGGATGGCGTCGCCGACGCCGCCATGGCCTTCTACGTCTCGCTGTTTCCCAATGCCGAGGTGCTGGAGGTCGAGCGCTACGGCCCGGACGAGCAAGGTCCCGAAGGCAGCGTCAAGGTGGCGCTCTTCCGGCTCGGCGCGCAGCGGGTCAAATGTATCGACAGCCCGGTCAGGCACGCCTTCGACTTCACCCCATCCTTTTCCTTCTTCGTCGAATGCCAGAGCGAGGATGAGATCATCACGCTCTCGGGCATGCTCGCCGAAGGCGGAGCGGTGTTGATGCCGCTCGGCAATTACGGCTTCAGCCAGCGATTCAGCTGGGTCAACGACCGCTTCGGCGTGTCCTGGCAGCTGAACCTCGCCGACTGATCCGCAGCAACGCCGCTCGTCAAAGCACCTCCTCGGCGCTCGCAATGCGCTGCCAGCTGTCGTCGAGCTGGTTACGAAACCACGTCATCTGGCGCTTGGCATATTGCCGCGTGGCCGCAGCGCCCAACTCGACCACCTCGGCCTCGTCGAGTTCGCCCTTCAGAAGGGCTGCGATCTGGCTGACGCCGATCGCCTTCATAACAGGCATTTCCGGCGGCAGCTGGAGGGAAAGCAGCGCCTTGACCTCGTCGATTGCGCCGCCGGCAAGCATCAACTGGAAGCGCCGGTTGATGCGATCGTGCAGGAGCTTTCGCTCCGGCAGCACCACATATTTCTTGGCCCGGTCCGGGTCGACGATGACAAGCCCGGTCTGCTGCTGGAAAAAGCGGATCGGCTTGCCGGTCGCCTCCACCACTTCGAGCGCCCGCACGATCCGCTGGCCGTCGCCGGGCTTCAGTGTCGCCGCCGTTTCCGGATCCCTGGCTTGAAGGTCGCGATAAAGCGCCTCCGGCCCTTCCGCCTTCAGCCGTTCGCGAAGCCTTTCCCGGATTGCTGCCGGGATTTCCGGCATATCCGAGAGCCCGCCGGTCAGTGCCTTGAAATAGAGCCCCGTGCCGCCGACGAAGACCGGCAAGCGCCCCACGCCCTTCAGCCGCGCGACCAGAGCCTGCGCCTCGCGTGCCCAAGCGCCGGTGGAATAGGCGGATGCTGCCGGCACATGGCCGTAAAGACAGTGCTCGATGCCGCCCATGTCGGCCTCGTCCGGCCGCGCCGTCAAAAGCCGCAGCGTGTCGTAGACCTGCATGCTGTCGGCATTGACGACCACGCCGCCGTGCCGGCGCGCCAATTCGACGGCAAGCGCAGACTTGCCGCTGGCGGTCGGCCCGGTTATCAGGATCGCGTCGCTCTCGGTATCAAGGTTGTTGTCCATGGCTCTCGTTGCCACGCTTATCGCCAATCCGTCAAATCCTGTTCTGACGCCAGCACTGGCGGAAGCCGCCGCTGACGCCGTCAAGGCATCCGGCCTCTATTGGCTCGCCGATGGCGTCGCCTGCGATATCGCGCTGACCGACGGCACCGATCCGGATGCGGCCGAAGCCGTGCTGCGCGGCGTGATGGGCGATGCGCCGGTCGATGTCGCCGTGCAGGAGGCCGAAAGCCGCCGCAAGAAGCTGCTCATCGCCGACATGGACTCGACCATGATCGGCCAGGAATGCATCGACGAACTCGCCGCCGAAGTCGGCCTGAAAGACAAGGTGGCAGCGATCACCGCCCGCGCCATGAACGGCGAGATCGCCTTCGAGCCGGCACTGATCGAACGCGTCGCTCTGCTGAAGGGCCTGCCGCTCGGTGTCGTCGACGAGGTCATCGCCAAGCGCATCACGCTGACCCCGGGCGGTAAACAACTGATCGCGACGATGAAGAACAAGGGCCATTACACCGCGCTCGTCTCCGGCGGCTTCACCGTTTTCACCGGCCCGATCGCCGAGATGCTCGGCTTTGACGAGAACCGCGCCAATACGCTGATCGCCGAAGACGGGATCCTCACAGGCGAAGTTGCCGATCCCATCCTCGGCAAGCAGGCCAAGGTCGACTCGCTGGTCGAGATCGCAGACCGCCTCGGCATCTCCACCGACGATGCGCTTGCCGTCGGCGACGGTGCCAACGATCTCGGCATGATCCAGCTTGCCGGCACCGGCGTGGCGCTGCATGCCAAACCCGTGGTCGCCGAGCAGGCGAAGGTGCGCATCGACCACGGCGACCTGACCGCCCTTCTCTATCTGCAGGGCTATCGCAAGACGGATTTCGCGGGATGATCATCGCCGAGACCGAGCGGCTTCGCATTCGGACGTGGAAGGAGAGCGACCGCGCTCTCTTCTTCACGATCAACAGCGACCCCAAGGTCATGGAGTTCTTTCCCTTCCGCCGCAGCCGCGAAGAGGCCGATGCGCTCTTTGCGCGCGTCGGCAAGGGCATCGCCGAAACCGGCTTCGGCTTCTTCGCCGTGGCGCTCAAGGCCGACGACCGACCGATCGGCTTCTGCGGCCTCGCGCTGACGGATCTGGAACCGCACCTGCCCAAGGGAACGGTCGAAATCGGCTGGCGGCTGGCAACGCCCTTCTGGGGCAAGGGCTACGTGACCGAAGCGGCCAGTGCCCTGCTGCGCTATGGCTTCGAGGACAGGGGCTTGAGCGAGGTCGTCTCCTTCGCGGTTCCCGCCAACACCCGCTCGACCGCCGTGATGCAACGGATCGGCATGCACCGCGACCCAAGCCGCGACTTCGATCACCCCCGCGTCCCAACCGACCAGCCGGCCCTGATCCGGCACGTGCTTTACGCCATCAGCGCCGAGGAATGGCGCGCGCACCGTTCAAAGGCTGGGACGTAAGCCGGCGCTTTCGAGCGTGCCCATCGCTGCCCCCCCCCCCGCAAGCCGAGGGAGAGACGCCAGTGGCGGACGCCGGCGCTTACCGTGCCTGCCGCCCCGCCCCCGGATAGCTTCGCTCGACCCAGTCGACAAAAGCCCGCGCTGCCTGCGACAAAGCATCGAAACGCCGCGTCACCAGAAAGAATGCGCCATAGGGAACGGTGACGTTGAAGGGCTGGATCAGCCTTCCGGCCGCGAGATCATCGAGCGCGTGGTCACGGTCGATCAGGCCGATGCCGCTGCCTCTGACGGTCGCCTGCAGCACCATCGCGCCATCGGCAAAGATGGCGCCACGCTCCAGCTTGACCGGAGCCACGCCCGCGGCCGCGAACCATTGCTCCCAGAGCGCACGGTTGTCCTCGTGCAGGAGCGCATGCTGCAAGAGGTCCTCTGGCCGGTCGAGCGGCTGGCCGGCCGTGGCAAGTGCCGGCGCGATCACCGGGATCATCTGCACGCGCGCCAGCGGTCGCGCCTCGACCCGCGGCCAGCGTTCCGAGGCCAGGCTGTGGCGAATGGCGATGTCGGCCTCGCCGCTGCGAAACTCGGCAAGTCGCGGATCGGCATCGATCACCAGATCGATGTCCGGGTGCTCCCGCTGGAACTCCTGAAGGTGCGGCACCAGCCAGCAGCCGGCAAAAGATGGCTCCGCGCTCACCTTCAGCGTCTGCGACAGTCGGCGTCCGGAGAGCGCATCGAGACTTTCGCTCACCATGTCGAAAGCCAAGGTCAGCGTCGCAAGCAGCGCACGGCCATCGGCAGTCAGCGCCACGCTACGGTGGTGCCGCTCAAACAGCGGCCGGCCGATCAACTCTTCGAGTTCGCGCACCTGCCGGCTGATCGCGGCCTGAGAGACGAAGAGTTCGGCCGCGGCCAGCGTGAAACTCTCCAGCCGCCCGGCCGCCTCGAAACTCCGCAACGCCGTCAAGGGCAGTCGTCCACGCTTCATGCATAACCTCAAGTTATCTGAAGGCGACTGTAAACTCGTTTGAGGGATGCCGGCAAGTGGAGTGAAATGCTTGCAGGAAAGGAGGTGCGGCAATGCATACGATCATCGAAATCCTGTTCGAAGCTCTCAGGCTGATGACTTTCCAGCCGGCACGCAAGTCGTCCCCGCACCCCACGCAAGCGAGCAACGACTGCTGAAGGAAAGGCACCTCACCGCTTCGGGAATGCCCCCTCTGCCCAGCCCTCTCCCCGCCGACGGGAGAGGGAACGTACGCCACCGCGAACGCTCTGCTGCGGCACGATCTGAGAAGTCACGGGATCGCTCAGAGAGTGTTGCATGGCGCAGGTCTGCGAGCGGGCGCGGCAACGTCCCTTCTTCCCGCAATCGGCGAGAAGGTCCCGGCAGCGAAATGAGGGGCTGCGCCTGATACACATTACAAGCGCACTGCGGCCCGTCGAGCGGACCGCAGCCTTGAATCAAAACCTGAGGAGGTGGATTCAGCTTCTCAGCCCCAGAGGCGATACCACTGAAAAGACTCAGACAATCGGCCTCGACCGATGCCGCAGGATCAGGGAAGGCGCGACGCGCCCTATTCCACCCTGACACTGACGAAGCGCAGTTCGCCGGTCTTGTTGGAGAGCAACAGCTGCGCGTGGCGACGGCCGCTGGATTTCAGCTCCTCGACCCGATCGACCACGTCGGCGGGCGTCTCCATCGCCTCCTGACCGACCTCGACGATGACGTCGCCCGGCTCCACGCGCCGCTCTGCCGCGACCGAATTCGGTGTCACCTCGGTGATCACGACGCCGTCGATGTCTTCGGCAATGCCGTATTTCTTGCGCGCCTCTTCGTTGAGCGTCGCAAGCTTCATGCCGAGCACGACATCGGTCGCTGGAAGCGGTGCAGCCTCCGGCTTGTCGGGCTTCGCCCCCTCGTCGCCGGTCGCTGCGTCAGCACTTGCAAGCGCGCCATCCTCGAGGCGTCCGAGCGTCACCTTGACTGTCTGTTCCTTGCCGTCGCGGATCACCACCACATCGACCGCCTTGCCGACGGGGCTTTCGGCGACCACGCGTTTCAGGTCGCGCACCTCGCCGACATCATGGCCATCGAATTTGACGATGACGTCGCCGGCCTTGATCTCGCCGTGCGTGATCGGTCCACCCTCGATGATACCGGAAACGAGCGCGCCGCGCGGCGCGTCCATCTTCAGGCTCTCGGCGATATCGTCGTTCACCGGCTGGACCCGCACGCCGAGCCAGCCGCGCCGCGTCTCGCCGAAGTCCTTGAGCTGCAGCACCACATTGGCGGCAAGTTCGGTCGGCACGGAGAAGCCGATGCCGATCGAACCGCCCGTCGGCGAGATGATCGCCGTGTTGATGCCGATCACTTCGCCGGCCATGTTGAACAGCGGCCCGCCGGAATTGCCGCGATTGATCGCAGCGTCCGTCTGGATGAAATTGTCATAGGGGCCGGCGTTGATGTTGCGGCCGCGCGCCGAGATGATGCCGACGGAAACGGAGCCGCCGAGGCCGAACGGGTTGCCGATCGCCATTACCCAGTCACCGATGCGCATCTTGCGCGAATCCCCGAAGGGCACGGCCTTCAGCGGCCCTTTCGGTTCGACCTTCAGGACGGCGAGGTCGGTTTGGGTATCCTTGCCGACCAGCGTGGCCTTCAGCTTGCTGCCATTGGCGAAGTTGATCTCGATATCGTCGGCGCCCTCGATCACGTGGTTGTTGGTGACGATATAGCCGGAGGGATCGATGACGAAGCCGGAGCCGAGCGATTCGACCGTGCGCTGGCGGTTACCGCCCTGATTGCCCTGGCCCTTGAAGAATTCGTCGAAATAGCGCTGGTAGGGCGAGCCCTCCGGCACCTGCGGCGCCGGCGCATCGTCGTCGTTCTTGACCTTCTGCGACGTCGCGATGTTGACGACGGCATCCAGCAGTCCGGCGGCGAGATCGGCAACGGAGGCCGGGCCGTTGCTCGGCGGGCGGATCGCCGTGTTCTGCGCGAGTGCGGTGCTGCTGAAGGCAAGCGCGCCTGCGAGCGCCAGAACGCCCAGGGACGCGCCAAGCGAGTGTACTCGGGATTTTGATCGCGTGGACAATTCGCTTCAGCTCCTCTGGCTGTGTGCGGCGACACCGGCACACCATAGCACTTTGATTCTTCGCATAATTCCGCCTCGACCGAAACCGCCGGCCGGGCTTATGCGGCGGATTTGACAAACGCAAGCCGCAAGACCGCAACGTCCGACCTTCCTCTGAAGATAAGGCGGAATTCGGAAGGGTCCAAACACGATTTCCTGATCCTTGCGCAGAAGGGTGCGAAAGGACGGGCGTTCCCGGCCAAGCCGTTACGTCGAGGCCGGGCGTGGCTGATCAGGTGGTGAGCTCGTGGCCGTGGTCTTTCAGCGCCTGCACCGCCTTGTCGAGATCGGAGCCGGCAACGAAGATGTAGTCGGTGCTGAAGGTCGAATTGGCAAAGACGCCGACGCCGGCATCCGAAAGCGGCCGGAGCACCGAGGCGAGCACGCCGGGCACGTCAAAGGCAAAATGTTGCTCGACACGGAAGCAGCGCCAGCCGAGCGAACTCTGGACGCTGGAAGGAACGCGGGCGGCCCGGCAGACCAGCGTCATCTCCTCGCGGGAGCTAGACACGGTCCAGAAGCCTGGCCCCGGCAGCCATTCGGGCATGATGGAACCGATATTGAGGCGGGTGATGGCGTATTCGGCATCGACCAGCCGGATCAGCAGTTTATGTGGCATTTCGCATTATCCTCGAAGCAACCATACAAGTCCGACCCCGGCAGCCACGCAAACGAGCCCCGCCAGTCGAAGCTGATGTTCGGGGACATACGGCAAACGCTTCGCCATTTCCACCAAAACCAAAGGGGCCAGTGCGTACACCAGCCCCTCGATGATCAGGAAGAAAGCAAATCCTGTCAGAAAATCTGACATGGTCCGCCTAGTTTCCGGCCGGCTGCTGCGCAGGTGCAGCCGGTGCGGTGCCTTCCGAGTCATTGAAGAAACGGAAGAATTCGGAATGCGGCGACAGCACCAGCGTCGTGTCGGGGCTACCGATCGACTGGGTATAGGCCGTCATCGAACGGTAGAATTCGAAGAACTTCGGATCGCGCGCAAAGGCGTCGGCAAAGGTCTTCGTCCGTTCGGCTTCGCCCTCACCGCGCAGGATTTCCGAATCGCGCTGGGCGTCGGCGACGATCTCGACGACCTGACGGTCGGCGATGGCGCGGCGGCGCTGGCCCTCTTCGTTACCGCGGGCGCGGATCAGTTCGGCTTCCGCCAGACGTTCGGCCTTCATGCGGTCGTAGGTCTGCTGCGAAACTTCCTGCGTCAGGTCGGTACGACGGATGCGGACGTCCTCGATGTTGAGGCCGAGCGACTCGGCATCGCCCTTGAGGTCGGCGCGAACTTCACGCATCATTGATGCGCGCTCGTCCGAAAGGGCCGCCTCGAAGCCACGCAGACCGTAGACGCGACGCAGCGATGCGTCGAGACGGGTGCGCAGGCGCGATTCCGCGGAATCGCGGTCGCCCGAGACCGTTTCGCGGAAGCGACGGGGATCGGAGATCTTGTAGACGACGAAGGCGTCGACTTCATAGAACTTGCCGCCCGAGACCTGGACACGGATGTTGTCGAGGTCGAAGCGCAGCGCCTGGTCTTCGACGTACTGGACGCGGTCGGCATCCATGAAGGCGAAGGGCAGCTTGAAGTAGAGGCCCGGCTGGCTCTTGACGTCCTTGATCTGACCGAAGCGCACGACGATCGCCTGCTGGCGCTCGTTGACGACGAAGACCGAGGAATAGATGCCGACGAAGACGACGGCGAGCAGGATCAGGATAACGGAGGTACGATTGTTGATCACTGGCCGGCTCCCGAAACTGCTGCGGCACCCGACGTCGTCGGACGACCGATTTCATTCAGCGGCAGATATGGCAGAACGCCCTGCCCGTTCTTCTCGTCGATGATGACCTTCTTCGACTTGCCGAGAACGCCCTGCATGGTTTCGAGATAGAGACGCTTGCGGGTCACGTCAGGCGCCTTGGAGTACTCGTCATAGACGGAGATGAAGCGCTGCGCCTCACCCTGTGCTTCCTTGACGACACGGTCCTTGTAGGCGGCCGCTTCTTCGCGGATCTGCGCACCCTGACCGCGTGCCTTGCCGAGCACCTGGTTGGCATACTGGTTGGCTTCTTCGACGAAGCGGTCTTCGTCCTGCTCGGCGCGCTGCACTTCGTCGAACGCATCGGCCACTTCGCGCGGCGGTGCGGCGTCCTCGATCGCGACCGTGTTGACGGAAACGCCGGTACCGTAGGTGTCCATCGTTGCCTGGATCGTGCTCTTCACGTCCGCGGCGATCGCCTGACGGTTGTCACGGAAGATGTCCTGCGCCGGACGGCGACCGACGACTTCGCGCATCGCGCTTTCGGCGACCTGCTGCAGCGTGTCGGACGGGTTCTCGACGTTGAAGAGGTAAGCCTTCGGATCGGTGACCGAATAAAGCACCGAGAACTGGACGTTGACGATGTTCTGGTCGCCGGTCAGCATCAGGCCGGAATTCGACTGACCGCTGGAGCGGCCGCCGATGTTCTGCTGCTGCTCGGTGATCTTGACGAATTCGACGGTCTCGAATGGCCAGAAATGATAATGCAGGCCAGGCATCGAGATCTCGTCCTTCGGCTTGCCGAAGCGCATCTCGACGCCGCGCTCGTCCGGCTGCACCGTGTAGATCGAATTGATCAGGACAAAACCGACGATCAGCAGGCCGATAATGGCGAAGACGCCACCATTGAAGCCGCCGGGAACGACGTTCTTAAGCTGGTCCTGGCCACGGCGAATGATCTCTTCCAGATCCGGCGGGCCGCCCTTGCCGCCACGCGGCCGGTTTGGCCCCTGGCCCCAGGGACCTCCCTGATTGCCGCCACCGCCGCCGCCGCCCCATGGGCCACCGCCGCCGCCATTCTGATTGCTCCAGGGCATCAAAACCTCTCTTTTGAATACTTCCCACGCAAAACGGCCGCGCCACCGCACGGTCGTTTATGATGTGAAACCGTTATAGGTATCACCCGCACCGCTTTCAACGCGATAGACCCGAGTTCACCGTAAATGGTTCAAAATAGTTGACGATCCGCCGCGTCAGGCTGTCGCACGCCGCTTAAACGTGACGAAATGCATGGCGTGGCTGTCCTTCTCACCCTGCGGCAGATCCTCTTCGAACACCTTCTCGAACACGCCGAGATCGATATCGGGGAAGCGCGTATCGCCATCCACGGTCGCCTGGACCTCGGTCACGTGCAGGATATCGGCCAGCGCAATCGACTGGCGGTAGATCTCGCCACCGCCGATCACGCAGATCTCGTCCACGCCCGCAGCCTGCGCCTCTCGGCCCGCAAGCGCGATCGCCGCATCGAGCGACGGCACGACGCTTGCCCCTTCCGCGACAAAATCCGCGTTGCGGGTGATGACGATGTTGGCGCGGCCGGGAAGCGGGCGCCCGAGCGAGGCCCAGGTCTTGCGCCCCATGATCACGGGCTTGCCGATCGTGAGCGCCTTGAAGCGCTTGAGATCGGTCGAAAGCCGCCAGGGCAGATCGCCATCGCGGCCGATGACGCCGTTGGCGGCAACGGCGACGACGATCGATATCTTCGGATGAGTGGTCTTCGTTTCAGTCATGGAACCCGTTCGGTTTGCTGTCGATTTCTCTGGCCCGGTCATGGGCGGCCCGGTCCGTCACGACGCGGATGTACCGATCGACGACCGTGCTTTCCGGCAGTAACTTGCGCATCCACTGCAGCGCGCTTGCTAGAAGCAGATCGGCCGCGCTCATCGTTTCGCCGAGCAGATAGGTCTGGCGGGTGAGCACATCGATCACATGGGCGCACATTTCGCTATAGAGCCGTGCCTGCGCCGGATTGTTGATGGTCGCACCCGAGATATGGGCGAGCGCCGTCGGCTCGATCACGCCCGCATAATAGGCAAGCCAGGAGAGATAGGCGCCGCGCTCCTTGTGTCCGGGCGGCCGGCCGAGGCTGCTGTTGGGATGAAGGTCGGTGAGATATTGCACGACCGCGGCCGACTCCCAGATCACCGCGCCATTATGAATGAGCGCCGGCACCTGCTTGTGCGGATGCGGATTGTTGTCGTCGGGCGCGCCGGAACCGTCCCAGCGGCGGATCGAGACGTAGCGGATCTCGTATTCCGCGCCCAGCTCCTCAAGCAGCCAGACGATGCGCGAGGATCGCGACAGCGGCGCATGGACGAGTGTGAGCATCGATACCTCCCTTGGACGACAGCCCTCCCCGGCCGCCCCTTCAGCTTTGGATTGCCGGCCCCTGCGCCTATGGGCGACGAAAGCACCTGCCCCGCCCGAAGGGTGGCGCGGCATCGGCATCGAGAAGACTTCAGAAATGCGGACCGGCCACCCGCAGCATCAGGATATGTCAGACGGCGATCGGCGCCTTGATCGATGAATCGGCTTCGTAGCCGACGAGCGTAAAGTCTTCGAAACGGAAGGAAAAGAGATCTTTCACGTCTGGATTGATTTCCATCCGCGGCAGCGCCTTCGGCGTGCGGGTGAGCTGCAGCCGGGCCTGTTCGAAATGGTTGTGGTAGATGTGTGCGTCGCCGAGCGTGTGCACGAAATCGCCCGGCTTCAGGCCCGTCACCTGCGCCACCATCATCGTCAAAAGCGCATAGGAGGCGATGTTGAAGGGCACGCCGAGAAAGATGTCGGCCGAGCGCTGGTAGAGCTGGCAGGAGAGTTTGCCATCGGAGACGTAGAACTGGAACAGGCAATGGCAGGGCGGCAGCGCCATCTCGTCGACCAGCGCCGGGTTCCAGGCCGAGACGATGTGGCGGCGCGAATTCGGGTTGGTCTTCAGGCTTTCGACAAGGCCGGCAATCTGGTCGATGTGGCGTCCGTCCGGTGCCGGCCAGGAGCGCCACTGGTAGCCGTAGACCGGGCCGAGGTCGCCGTTCTCGTCGGCCCATTCGTCCCAGATGGTGACGCCGTTTTCCTTGAGGTAGCGGATATTGGTATCGCCCTTCAGGAACCACAGCAGTTCATGGATGATCGAGCGCAGGTGCAGCTTCTTGGTCGTCAGCACCGGGAAGCCCTCGGAAAGGTCGAAGCGCATCTGGTGGCCGAAGACCGAGCGCGTGCCCGTTCCGGTCCGGTCGCCCCGGTCGGATCCGTTGGTCATCACATGGTCGAGAAGATCGAGATATTGCTGCATGGTCTGGCGCCGCCGATTCGTATTTTCCCTAAATTTAGGACGAAGCCGGCGACGAACCAATGACCACGGGACGATTATCCCGGATAATTCGGCGGGGCGCTACAAGGTCTGCAGCTTGCCGAGGTTCTTGGCCACCAGATAATAGAAGGTGACGCGCGATTTCGACCGGTCCGCCGACATCGCCTTGACGGTGGCGTCGATCGCACTGTCCGCATCGGCGCCGCTGATGCCGAGCTTCTTTTCGCACCATTTCTCCCTGACCCGCTCGAGCTCCTTCGGATCCGAGGCCGAAACGAGCGAGGAATCCCGGTTGCGAAGCGCAATGCCAAGGTGGCGCACGATCTTGTTGACGATCGCTTCGTCGGCGCCGCTGTCGTATTTCTGCACATCTGCGAGGTAGTCCGTCATGAGTCCTCCAGCTTGCTTTGCTTTTCGAAATTGCAGCCGGGCAATGCCGGCCGCGTGGCAGCAGCGGGAGTTTTTCACGGATGCCGGTCAAGTCAAGGCAGTTCGGCGCGAGCCAGTCCGGGAGAAAGTCATATATCCGACACATCCCCCTTTTCTTGAGCCCCGGAAAGACCTATATGAACCCTGCCGTCTTCGGGCGGCTATGGCAATAAACGGGCGATGAAATAAACCCATTGGACCCGGGGGCGGTACCCGGCGCCTCCACCAAAAACCGATCTTCCGGGATCGGCTTTTGATGGGGGCGAAATAGGATCGACAAGGGCGTAAAGATCGACTTTTTGCTCGGCATTGTACCACCGTTATCGGGCTAAACTTATAGTTGCAAACGACAACTATGCTGAAGCACGTCTCGCTGCTTAATCGCGGTGCGACACTTCAAATCAAGTCCTTCCGGGTAGCACCGTAAGGCGGGGTCCGAAGGCACCTGGCAACAGAAGCCTTCACCTTCTCCCCCGCTTCGAAATGGTCTATAGATGCTTGAATAATTGACTCGTCTGCTTCAGACGGGCAATGAAAAGCCGACGGCAAGACGTCGTGCCGGCAGCCGACAAGTAAGATTGAGTTCGAGGAAAGACGGGACACTCATGGGCCAGGACCACATCCGCTACGACATTCTGGCACAGGACGCGCTCCGCAGCGTCATCCGCAAGGTCCTGACCGAAGTCGCGACGACCGGCCACCTGCCGGGCGAACACCATTTCTTCATCACCTTCCTCACCGGCGCGCCGGGCGTGCGCATCTCGCAGCACCTGAAAGCCAAGTATCCCGAACAGATGACCATCGTCGTCCAGCACCAGTTCTGGGAGCTGAAGGTCACGGACGTCGGCTTCGAGATCGGCCTCTCCTTCTCCGACACGCCGGAACGTCTGGTCATCCCGTTCAACGCCATCCGCGGCTTCTACGACCCGTCGGTCAATTTCGAACTGGAGTTCGACGTGGCGGCCGGCGAGGAGGAAGAACAGGAATCGGCGGAGATCACCGCCTACCCCGTTCCGGAAGAAAATGCCGAGACCTCGGCCAAGGACGACAAGCCCACCGAGCCGAAGAACGGCGGCGGCTCCGTCGTCTCGCTCGATTCCTTCCGAAAGAAGAACTGATCCGAGGAGCCGCGGCTCATGACCGGCGACGTCGTCAATCTGCGCCAGTTCCGCAAGCGCCGCGAGCGCACGGAAAAGGAAAAGCAGGCCGAGCAGAACCGCATCTCCTTCGGCCGTACCAAGGCCGAAAAATCCCTGACGAAGGCGCTGAACGACAAGGCGGAAACCCGCCTTGACCAGGGCCGCATCGAGCGCCCTGCCGCAGACGAAGGCGACGCCGGCAAGGACTGAGCCCGCAAAAGCGATTCCGGAGCAAGGACTTGCGGCGATGTCCGGACTCGAAATGCCAATCCCTTGAATCAATCTCTAAGGCCGGGCGATGATCCGTAAGCATTCCGCGACGCTCCACGGCCACCGCACCAGCTTCTCGCTTGAAGACGCCTTCTGGCAGGAACTGAAGACGATTGCCGCGAGGCGCGAGATGCCGCTCGCCCAGCTGATCGCCGAGATCGACGACCAGCGCACGCCCGACAGCAACCTCTCCTCGGCACTGCGCGTCTATGTGCTCGAATGGCTGAAATCGAACGCGCCTGCCCTCTCTACCGAGCCGCGCTGATCCCGCCACAGCACCGGACCACGGGCCCGAGTCCGCCTCATCAGATCCCACGCGACTGTGTGGCGCCTGCAACAGCAGGGGCCATTTCGTCAGCCAAGGATTGCACTGGCGGTGGAAATTGGTTGTTTTCGGAATCGCTTATATAAAGATGGCCATGTTGGAGGCGGCGGCTTCTGCCGTCGATACGCACAACTCTTATGAGTAAGCAGGACCGGACGGAAAACGCGCGCATCGTTTCCCAGGGACTGCGCAAGCGGGAGGCGTTTCATGAGTATCTCTACGCGACTGGGCCTTGCGGCCTGCCTGAGCCTGGTTCCCTTTCTGCCTGTTCATGCCGCCGATATCACGCCGCTGATGGCGCCCGCGGCCCCCGTGGAAGAAACCGAGAGCGGCTGGCAATTCACCTTCGCGCCCTATTTCTGGATGGCGGGTCTCTCCGGCGACACAGCGCAATTCGGGCTCCCGACCGTTCACATCGATTCAAGCTTCAGCGACATCTGGAGCAATCTCGACTTCGCCGCCATGGCAACCCTGGAGGCGCGAAAGGACCGGTTCAGCATCTTTGGCGACCTGATTTATACGAAGCTCTCCGGCGACGGCAAAGCGCGTGGCATCTTCACCGATACCGTCGATGTGGAATCGGAGACCTTCGCCGGCCTCATCGGTGTCGGTTACACGGTCTTTGAGGATCAGAACTCGCATCTCGACGTGGTCGGCGGCGCCAGGATCTGGTCGGTCAACACCACCATGTCCTTCCAGGGCGGCCCGCTCGACGGTATCAGCCGCGATGACCGCAAGACCTGGGTCGACGGCATGGTGGGCGTGCGCGGCAACTACTTCTTCACCCCGGAAATATACCTGACCGGCTGGGGCCTGGTCGGTGGCGGCGGCGCCGACGTCGACTGGGACGTCGGCCTTGGCCTCGGCTACCGTTTCAACGACACGATCTCGGCGATTGCCGGTTATCGAGCGCTGGGCGTCAACTACGACAATGACGGCTTCATCTTCGACGTGGTCCAGCAAGGTCCAATCCTCGGACTGTCCATCCGCTTCTGAGGGCAAAGCGCGCCTGGACACCGGCAAGCCATCACGCCGCCGGCCCAACGGCCGGAGGCAAGATGCGTCCGTCGTTATCGCACCAGCCGGATCGCACCTGGATTGTTGATGGTGGTGTTGGCCAGCACCGCCTTGCAATCCAGCTTGAAGCTGCTGTTGCCGATCATGGTGATCTCCTGGGCGACGATGCGCACGCATTCACCGCCGGTCGATCCGTTGCCGGCATACTGGATCTCGCGCGACGCCGGCATGTAGATGATGCCGGCGAGCGACGAGGCGCTGTTGCCGTTGATGGTCGCGGTGGCCGTATTGTTGCGCCCGGCGACGATTGAGAAGCCGGCCCAGTCGCCGGTCGTCGGCGCGCTGACCTGGAAGGTCGCCCCGCCGTGAATGTCGAGCTGGGCGCCGTTCAGGAGGAAGAAGGTGACCCCTTCGGCGCTCAGCACCGACTGACTGGTAAATTTCAGGCTGCCGCCGTCGATGATGTAATTGCCGGGCCTCAGAAGAACCCTCCCCTTGATCTCGAGCGTGCCATAGGTGCCGGGCTTCAACTCGACGCGGTAGGTGTCGGGCGCGTTGTTCGGTGTCTTGCCGATACCGTTGCAGTCGCCGTTGCCGCCACCGCCGCCGACGAAATTCTGGCCGCAGCCGGCAAGGCTCACCCAGCCTCCCGTGGTCGGCATCTTCTTCGACCGGAAGGGGTCGGGAATCGGGGCCACCTCCTCGACCGCCTTGCCGCAGGCAAGCTGGAGATTGGCGAGCGTCGCCGACACCTTGCCGGCGGCATAGAGACACTCGGCCTTGAGCGTGGCCGAGCCGCTGAGATAGATCGACTGCGCATCGGTGGAGTTCGACGTGATTGTACAGCCGGACGTGTCGACGCTCGCCCCGCCGCTGACCTCGAAGGCTCGACTCGCCGTCGGGTGCAGCGCCAGGATGCAGGCCTCCCGCCCCGGCATGCGCGCGGCAACGCTTTCCCGGTCGATCGTATAGGGCTGCAGCCCGAAGAAGAGCGGATTGTATTTCAGCGCGTAGGCCGCGGTCGCCGTGGTCTCGACGCCGGCGGCGCCGAAGGCGATCTGCACCGGCGCGGCCGCCACCGACACGCCGCTTTCCGCGCCGATCTGGTCGACGGCCTCCGCCTGGCCGAAATTGGCGAAAAAGACGTTGTTGGCGAGATCTCTGGCACTGGCCTCGGTCTCCCCCTCGCCGTAGGATTTGACCGCCGAAAAGGCAGCGGCATCGAGCGCCGTCTGCATCTTGGCGGCCTCGAGGTTGATCCGCGCCAGGTTGATGGCGATCGACGCGGCGCTCAGCAGCGGCACCGCTATCAGCGCGGTCAGAACGGTAAAGTTGCCCTTCTCGTCCGCAAGGATGCGGGCGGCTCTCTTCCTCAAATTGTAGCGCATCTCTGATCGTGGCCCCTCAGCAGACGGAGACGCGCCGCTCAGGTCAATCCGGAGCGATCGACGTCATCCTTCCCATGCGCCGATTAACGACGCGGCCCGCAAGCCGCGCCCCCTGCTCCATCCAACGCAAATTGCTAATTTAGCGATCAATAGTGGAGGATGTGCTTCAGAATTCGTTAAAACTCTGCCGATCCCTTCGCGCGCCACGATGCGCCGGATGAACGCCGGTTCGATGAACCACCTTCGAAATCTGAAGCTGAAGCATGTCGCAAAGCTGCGCAGCCGTTTGCGATAACGGCATGCGAAGCATCAAAGACCGAAAGCGCAGAGAGCGAGGCTAGGATCGCGATGGGCTTCAGCGGCCGCCAGCCAAGGATGGGATCACGGCCGCCTGCGCAAGCGGCGGCACATCTCCGGCCCCGAAAGCACGGGGCCGTCGTGCTCCGCGCAATCGCCTGCTACTGCACCGTGACGTCGGGCAGGACGTCGAAGTTGAGCTTCTGTCCGGGAGGGGTGCCGGTGGCTCCGTCCGGTTGGGTCTGGGGGTTCGGCCCCGTCTGCGGCTGGCCCTGAACGGCGCTGCGCGCTGCCTCTGCCGCCCGGCGTGCAGCTTCCGCCTGCCGCTCCGCTTCGGCCTTCCGTTCGGCCTCTGCGCGCGCATCTGCTTCCGCCTTGAGGCGGGCGGCCTCGGCAGCGCCGGCAGCCCGCCGGCGTTCCTCGGCAACAGCGCGTTTGCGCTCCAGTTCCCTTGCCTCGGCCCGCACCTTGTAAAGCGCGAGTTCGCGTCGCAGGCGCTGTTTCTCCAGCACGTTTGCCTGCAGGATCTCGACCCGCCGGCGCTCGCGCTCGAAAGCGCGCAGCGACAGGAAGTTCGCAAGATCGGCAACGTTGAGATCGACGCCCGGATCTTCCATCAGGCCGGCATAGCCGATGCGCACGCGCGGCTCAGCACCCGCAAGCGCCTCGTCGCCGGGCCGGAATGTCAGGTCGATACCGGCGTCGATACGGCCCGCCGCAAGGTCCAGCGAGGCCTCGCCGGTCATCGCCGCGTTGCCGTCGCCGGCCGTCACGTTCTGCGCCCGCAGCACCCCGCCGGCGATGCTGAAGGGCGCCTTGACGACGCCGACCAGCGACTGGCCAGAGAAGATCGTCGCCTCCGCGGCACCCTTGATTGCGTCCGCCGAGATCTGCGTCTTCAGCGCATCGGCGGCTGCGATCAGCTGCGGCAGCGCCCCGCTGTTGATGCCCGCAAGCGTCATGCCGTTGAAGGTTGCCGTACCCGAGCCGCTTGCCGAATGCGCCATTGCCTCGGGCGTCGCGCCCGAAGCCTCAAGCGCTACGGAAAGATCGAAGGTCCCGGTCGCGACCGGCGTGCCCGCATGGGCCCAGCCCGCCTGCGCAAGGTCGCCGCCCTTGACGTCCAGGCGCGAGCGCAGGAAGCCCGAGCCGTTGGCATTGCCGATCTGCACCCGCCCGGCGAGCTTGCCGCCCAGCCAGTCGCCGGCCGCATCGGTCAGCGCGACCTCGTCGCCCTTCCATGCCATCTTGCCGGCAAAGCTCGTGACCGCGCCATAGACGCCCGGCCAGAATTTGCCCGCCTGCACGTCGAGCGCGAGATTGAGGCCGGTCCAGGCCGGCTGCGCCAGAGCCCCCTTCGAAAAGGCCCCATTCGTATCCTCGATCGGGCCGAGGATGCCCTCGCCGAGCCAGGCGAGATCGAGCGTGTCGAGCGTCAGCTGTCCGCTGGCCGCCCCCGGCGTCTTGCGGTCAATCGTCAGATTGCCGGTAAAGCCGTTGTGGTCGGCCTTGCCCTCGACGGTGGTCAGCGCGATTGTTTCGGGCGTCGTCGCGATATCGGCAGAGACGGTCAGCGGCAGACCGCTGCCCATCTGTGGCAAGGCCACGCCCTGGAGCAGAAGATAGGGCTCCAGGTCCTGGGTCTGCAGCGTCACCTTCGCCTGACCTTCCAGGAAATGATCGCGGGAAAGATCGACGCTGCCCTTGGCGGCAAGTGAGGTCTTTTCGGTGGTAAAGGTCACCGTGCCGTTCGCCGTCGGTCCGTCGGTGCTTTGCAGCTTGACCGAGAGAATGCCGTTGGCATCCGCATCGAAGGGCAAGGGATCGAAACCCGTCTGGCCAAGCAGCAGCCGCGTCTCTGGGTTTTCGAGCGTCGCTTCCAAAAGCATCGCCTTGCCGGTCAGCGCCTGCGCCATGTCGGGCGCCTGGTAGCTGGCGGCGATCTTGGTGCCGTTGGCGGTCCCGAAGATGCCGAAGGTCGCCGGCGCGTTGCCTTCCTTGTTGCCGGCCGTCAGCGTCACGTCGAAGGCCGTGTCGCTGAAATAGGGGCCGGCCTTGATCAGCTGCCTGAGCGCCGGGTGATTGACCGCGTGGCGGCCGATCATTTCCAGGAACGGCGTCAGATTCTTGGCCGCAAGCTTCATCTTGGCCGAGACGACGGGCTTGTCGAGGTCGCCGCTGGCCCGCCCGGAAAAGGCGAGCTGCGCGCCGGCAAGCGAGCCGATCGCCACGCGCTCGGCCTGGAGCTGGCCGTTCTTAAGCGTCAGCACCGCTTGCACGTCCTGCGCCTCCTCGCCGAAGGCGGAAAACTCGTCGGCCGAAAGATCGGCGGCAATCGCGTGCTGCAGCAAGGTGTCGGTGGAAGCGTCCCCCGCCACCAGCCCGGTCAGCGCCTGCAGCGCCTCGAAATCGATGCGGTTGCCCTTCAGCTGCAGCGAGAGGTTCGGTTGCTGGTCGGCGAAGGACTGCCGCTCGAGCCGGCCCTTGAGGCTCGCCTCGTCGGCCGCCACTTCGAGGTTCTCGAACTGCTGCAAGGTATCGGTAAGATTCACCTTGGCCGAAAAGCCGGCGGTCCTGAGCTTGCGGATCGCCGGGTCGACGGAGCCCGCCAGCCAGTTGGCAAGCCCTGAAGGCTGGTTGGAGGCAAGCAAGAGGTCGCCGCGGAAACTGCGCTGTCCCTTGAGGTTCAGCCGCCCCTTGGCTTCGAGCTGCGTGCGCCCCGGCAGCAGCGCCACGACATTGTCGATCACCCAGCCGGCGCCATCGGGCTGTACGTCGATGCGCACGTCGCGCACGGTCGTATCGCCAACGACGATCGCCGGCAGTTTCAGGCTGGCGCGGCCGGGCACCTGCGGGATGGGAATGTCGGCGGCGATCGCCAGCATGGCTTCGAGCCGCTGGCGCATCGAGATCGCGGGATCGCGGCCGGTCTTGTTGTTTCGGCTCGGGCCGATGCGGCTGACGTCGATCTGCTGGCCGTCGGCGATCAGCAGGAATTTCTGGTCCTTGCCGGTATCGAGTGTTGCCTCGCCGGTGACCACATAGGGATCGTCCGACGGGCCGATTTCGAAGCGGTATTCCGGGACGCGGATGCTCTCGTTGGTCAGCTGGAAGTTGCCGTTGATGCGTAGCGGCGCCCGCCCGTCCGCATCCTTCGTCTCGCCCTGCGGCCGGTTCTCCGTCAGCGTGAAACGGCCGCTATAGACAGGCCTGAAATCGACGATGCGCAGCGAGCCGTCGGTCTCGACGCCGAAGGGGCGCTTGTCGGGTGTCACGCGCGCCTTCAGGCTGAGCGTACCCGCCTCGTCCACCTCGTTGCTGGTCAAGGAAAAACTGCCGGCTTCGCCATCGAGCGCGGCGCGCCCCTCGACCTTCCAGGGCCCGGCGAGCGTGCGGGCCGAAATGTCTGCGGCAAGTCCGCTCACGCGGCGGGTGCGGCCGGTCTGCTCGTCGACGAATTCGATCTGGCCGTTGGTGATCTCGACATTTTCAAGCACGACGGTCTTGGCCGGGATCGAGGCCCGCCGGCCCCTCGCCCAGTCGAGCGTGCCGTCGGGCAACAGGCGCACCTTGGCTTTCGGGCGGTCAAGCTTCATGTCGAAGATCAAGGCTTCGCCGCTCAGGAACGGCGCAAGTTCGGCGCTCATCGAGAACTGCGCCACCTGGATCAGCGGGTCGCCATCCTCGGCAGCGCCGACGCGCACGTCGTTGAGCGTCACGGTCGGAAACGGGATCAGCCGCGCATCGACGCTTCCATGCACGACGACGGGCTTGCCCATGATGCGGCTTGCCTCGCGCTCGAACTCCTTGCGGAAATCCGTCCAGTCAATGAACCACGGAGCGATCAGCGCCGCAAAGAGCGCAACGACCACAAGTCCACCGACGGCAAGCAGAATTCGCGAAAGCACCGTGCCTATATTCCCATATCAGTTCAGCGGCGCATGGCGCGCCGCGCATCGATTGGAGCGCCAGGACCTGGCGCCCGCCGACAGCGCCGTGTCCAGCACTGTAGCATCTTGATTTGCCGCATAAATCGCCGGGCGTCCATGCCGACATCGGAACTATGCAGTATCACACTTTCGCCCCGGCGCATCGCCCCAAAAAAGCGCTACGCCCGACGGTCGCATTCCTTCTCCGCCTCAGGCGAAAATCTTGCCGGGATTGAAGATGTTGTCCGGATCGAGCGAGCGCTTGACCTGCCGCATGAGGTCGAGCGCATCGCCAAGTTCCGCCTCGAGGAACGGCATCTTGCCCTGGCCGATGCCATGCTCGCCGGTGCAGGTCCCGTCCATCGCCAGCGCCCGCGCATTGAGGCGCTCGACGAACGCCTCGGCCCGCGCCACATCGGCTGGGTCCTTGTCGTCGAACAGCAGGCCGACATGGAAGTTGCCGTCGCCGGCATGGCCGACGATCGGCGCGGTCAGCCCATGGGCGGCGCTGTCTTCCTGCGTTGCCGCCACGCATTCCGCCAGCCGCGAGATCGGCACGCAAACATCGGTCGACAGGATTGCAGCACCCGGGATCAGGCTCTTTTGCGCCCAGTAGGCATTGTGCCTGGCCTTCCAGAGCCGCGCCCGCTCCTCCGGATTGGTGGTCCAGAGGAAGTCGCTGGCGCCGAACTCCGAGGCGATCTCGCCAAACTGGCGCGCCTGCAGTTCGACGCTCTCGGGGCTGCCGTGGAATTCGACGAAGAGCGTCGGCGTCTCCTGGTAGGAAAGGCCGGAATAGCCGTTGCAGGCTTTCATCTGCAGCGCATCGAGCAGTTCGATGCGCGCCACCGGAATGCCCGACTGGATGGTCAGGATCACCGCATTGCAGGCGTCTTCGATCGTCGGAAACGGGCAGACGCCGCCGGAAATCACCTCCGGAATGCCCTGCAGCCGAAGCGTGATCGAGGTGATGATGCCGAGCGTGCCTTCGGCGCCGACGAAGAGCCGCGTCAGGTCGTAGCCGGCCGAGGACTTGCGCGCCCGGTGCGCCGTGCGGACTTCACGTCCGTCAGCGGTCACCACCGTCAGCGCCAGCACATTGTCCTTCATGGTGCCGTAGCGCACCGCATTGGTGCCGGACGCCCGCGTCGAGGCCATCCCGCCGATCGAGGCGTTGGCGCCGGGATCGATCGGGAAGAACAGGCCGGTGTCGCGCAGGTAGGTGTTGAGCTCCTCGCGCGTGATGCCCGGCTCGACGCGGCAGTCGAGATCCTCGGCATTGACCTCGAGCACCTTGTTCATGCGCGAGAGATCGACCGAGATGCCGCCATGGGGCGCGTTGATATGGCCTTCGAGCGAAGAGCCGGTGCCGAACGGGATCAGCGGCACCTTGTGTCGCGCGGCGATCTGGACGATCTCGCGCACGTCGCCGGCGCTTTCGGCAAACGCCACGCCATCGGGAAGCTGCGCCGGAATATAGGTGGTGGTGTGGGCGTGCTGGGCGCGGATGGCCTCGCCCGTCTGAAACCGGTCGCCGAAGCGGGCGGAAAGCTCCGCCTTTGCCGCTGCAATCCCCGCCTCGTTTCTCGCGCCAGCCCTGATCGCCTTCAATGCCACGGAAAACGCCCTTCCTCTTGCATTCGCCGCGCTGCCTTTTCGATGTTCGGGAAGCGCAGTCATTTCAAGGCGCTACTGTGCAAATCGGAATCACTTTGTCCAGACGCTAGCCCACTTCCCGCTCACAGTAGCGCAGGAAAACGCCTGACGTGAGACCGGAGTGTCACAAGACTGTATGACAGCGTGGAAAACACCAGCGCTGAAAAGCCGACACGATATGTCCCCGTTTGCCGAAATGTCATATCCACACCGCGCCGCGCGGTGATCCGTTCGGGAAGTCCTTGCGTATAAAGGCCGAGCGGAAGGACGTGTGACGTGCTTGGAGAGATCGGCAGAAAGCGACTGATGATGCGGTTGCCGCACTTGAGGGGCAGCATCGCGTCGGCATCGTCAGATTGCATGATTGAGCTGTTCTGCAGTTACGAACTTGCGGTCAACATGCGCGACGCACTCGTGTTGGGCGGCGGCCGCCCGGATCTCGCCGACGAATACCGGCAAATCTGTCTCGAACTCGAAGAAGAGGTGGAGGTCGTGCTCTGCGCGACGGCGCTGATCGTGCGGCGTGACGGCACATAGCGCGCGGGCGGCCCGGTAGACAGAGGGCCTTGCAAACGGGCAAACCGCGTCGCACCAGATTTGCCACTGGCAAAAGGAACGCCTCAGGCCGACCGAACTCTGGTACTGCTACGTATGAGAGCGAAACAGCGGAAAACACCTGCCGTCTGCCCGGCCTTGCGCTATGATATCGGCGTGAAGGAAGGAGAGGCAAATGCTGGGTCTCACCGCTTTGCTCACCGCGTCGGTTTTCTTTGGCGCCGCCATCTACATCACCTGGGCCGAACAGCCGGCACGGCTGCATCTCGACGATCGCGCCGCACTCGTGCAGTGGGTGCCGTCCTATCGCCGCGGCTTCGAGATGCAGGCGACGCTCGCGCTCATCTCGGGCCTGCTCGGCGCCGGCGCCTGGGGGCAGACCGGCCATGTTCTCTGGGGACTGGGCGCCGCGATCATCATCCTCAACTGGCCCTATACGCTGCTCTTCGTCCTGCCGGTCAACCGCCAGCTGGAGGCAGTCCGGCCCGAAGACGCCGGCAACGACAGTCGCGAGCTGCTCAAATATTGGGGCAGGCTCCACGCCGGGCGCAGCGCGCTTGGCGGCCTGGCGGCAGCGATCTTTCTCGTTGCCGCCTGGCTCGAATTGTAAGCCGCCCGCTGACGGCCGTTTCGGTTAGCGCACTTCCATGGCCGCCGCTGCGTCCATCTCCTCGTGCAGCTTGCGCTCCTCGTCCGCATGCGGCTTGGTAAAGCGGGCAATGACGAGATAGGCGACCGGAGTCAGGTAGAGCGTGACGATCACCGCCAGCCCGAGGCCGCCGACGAGCACCCAGCCAAGCGCGATGCGCGCCTCGGCGCCCGCGCCGCTGGCAAGCACCAGCGGGACGGCGCCGACGATGGTGGCGATCATCGTCATCATGACCGGGCGCAGGCGGATGTTGGCGGCATTCTCGATTGCCGAACGCACGTCCTCGCCGCGATCGCGCAGCTGGTTGGCGAACTCGACGATCAGGATGCCGTTCTTCGCCATGATGCCGACGAGCATCACGAGGCCGATCTGGCTGTAGATGTTCAGCGTGTTGCCGGTCATGATCATTGCAAACACCGCGCAGGCAAGCCCCAGCGGCACCGTCGACATGATGATCAGGCCGCTGACGAAGCTTTCGAACTGGGCCGCCAGTACCAGGAAGATGATGACGAGCGCAAAGCCGAAAGTGACGAACAGGCCGTTGGCGTTTTCGTTAAGCGTCGCGGCTTCGGCAAGCGGCATGATGCGCGAGCCCGGCGGCAGCAAGGGCTCGGCCATCTGCTCGACCATGGTGAGCGCTTCGCCGAGTGCGAGATCCGATTTCAGGCCCGCCGAGAGCGACACGGCGCGGAGCTGCGATTCCCGTGAGAGCTGCGGCGCCACCGCCATCTCCTCCACACTGGCGATCGTCGACATCGGCACGATCTTTCCGTCGCCGGCCTTGAGGAAAATGTTCTGCAGATCGGTTGGGTCGTTGACCGGATTGGTCGAGGACAAGAGCTTCACCGGATAGGATTCGCCGTCGACATAGACATCGACGACGCTGTTGCCGTCGAGCATGGCCTGCAGCGCCCAGGCAAGGCCGCCGATATCGACGCCCATGTCGGAGGCACGCTCGCGGTCGATGGTGATCGACAGCTGCGCCTGGTTGGCCTCGTAGTTGAGCCGCACGTTTTCGAAGCGGCCGGTGTCTTCCATCTGGCGCACCAGCTTTGCCGCGGCATCGCCGAGCTTGTTGTAGTCGTTGCCGACCAGCGCCACCTGCAGGCCGCTGCCGGCGCCGCGAATGCCGAGACTGTTCGGCTGCATGGCAAAGACGCGAACCGAGGGGATCCGCCCGGTCACCTTGTTGATGTCAGCGACAATATCCTGTTGCGTTCGGTCACGCTTGTCCCAGGGAGCGAGCGTCAGCACCATGAAGCCGCTGTTGACCGAACCGCCCTGCCCGGAGATCGAGAAGATATTGTCGATCTCGCCGGATTTGACCAGCGGCTGCAGGCCGTCCTCGATGCGTCGCATCTGGGCCTGGGCATATTCGAGCGACACGCCCTGCGGCGCGTTGATGCGCATCATGATCTGCGAGCGGTCTTCGGTCGGGGTCAGCTCCGATTTCAGCGTCAGGAAGCCGACAGCCCCCATGGCGGTGAAGAAGCCCGCGACGACAAAGACGATCAGCGGCGCGTTGAGGCAGGCGCGCAGCGTCACGCGGTAAAAGCCGGCCGCCCGCGCGCCGAACCGCGCCATCGGCCCGGGCACCGTATGTGTCTCCTTCGTCAGCATGCGCGAGGCGAGCATCGGGCAGAGCGTCAGCGACACGAAGGAGGAGAGCAGGATCGCGAAGGCAAGCACGAAGCCGAACTCTCGGAAGAGGCCTCCGGTCTGGCCCGGAAGGAACGACAGCGGCACGAAGACGGCGGCAAGCGTCGCGGTCGTTGCCAGCACCGCGAAGAACACTTCGAGCGTGCCGTGCACGGCGGCGGCCCGTGGGCCCAAGCCCTCGGCGCGCCGTCGCACGATGTTTTCAAGCACCACGATCGCGTCGTCGACCACAAGACCCGTCGCCAGCACGATCGCCAGCAGCGTCAGAATGTTGATCGAAAAGCCCGCCATGTAGATCGCCGCCACCGTGCCGATCAGCGCGATCGGCATCGAGATTGTCGGGATCAGCGTCGCCCGCCAGTCGAGCAGGAACATGTAGATGACCAGCGTCACGATGAACACCGCGACGATCAGCGCGATCTCCACCTCATGGATGGCGCCGTTGATGAAGACGGCATCGTCGCTGGTGATCCTGAGCTGCGTGCCCTCGGGCAGGATTTGCGTCTGGATCGTCTCGACGACCTTGCGCACGCCCTCGGAAATATCGACCGTGTTGGACTGCGCCTGGCGCACGATGCCAAGCCCGATGCCCTGCCGGCCGTTGGAGCGCAGCGCCGTCGTGCCGGTGTCGGGACCGAGCGTGACGGTGGCGACGTCGCGCAGGCGCACATTGTTGACGAGGATCAGGTTCTCGAACTGCTCCGGTGTCTGCAGGTCGGCCGTGGCGCGCACGGAAATATCCTGGCTGGCGCTGGTCAGCTTGCCGGCCGGCACGTCGTAGGAGGCATTGGCGAGCGCTGTCCTGAGGTTTGCGACCGTCACCCCGCGCCCGGCGAGCTTCGCCTGGTCGAGGTCGATGCGGAAGATCTTTTCCTGGTCGCCATAGACGGCAACGTCGGCAACGCCTTCGACGGCGGCCAGCCGGTCGCTGATCTCGTTTTCGACGAGCAGCGTCATGTCTTCCATCGACATGGTATCGGAGGTGAGCGCGAGGCGCATGATCGGCTGGCTGTCGGCGTCGGCCTTGACGATACTCGGCTCGTCGACGTTGTCGGGCAACTGGTTGCGCACCCGGCCGAGTGCGTCGCGGATGTCATTGGAAGCCTGGCCGATATCGGTCGTGTCGGAAAACTGCAGCGTCACGCGGCTGCGGCCGAAGGACGAGGTCGAGGAAATGTCGCGGATGCCCTGCACGCGCGACACGGCGCCCTCGACCACCGAGGTGACCTCGCGGTCCATCGTCTCGGGTGCTGCACCATCGAGCGTCGTCGTTACCGAGATCACCGGCTGGTCGACCTGAGGCAGCTCGCGGATTTCGATGCCGTTCCAGGCCGCAAGGCCGGCAACGACGATCAGCGTGTTGACGACCAGCGCGAAGATCGGCCGGCGGATGAAGAGTGCGGTAAAGCCGGTCTTGCCACGCTCGCGGGCTGACATCTTGTCGCCACCGCCCCCGTGACCACCACCATGGCCGCTCGACTGACTGTCGCCGCCGCTCACTTGGTTTCCTCCGCAACCTTCTGCGGTTCCTGCTTGTTCTCGCGGCCGGCAATGCGCACGGCGCCGCCGTCGCGCAGGCGCTGCACGCCTTCGGTGACGACCTCGTCGCCTTCCTTAAGCGCTGCGTCCACCAGCACCTTGTCCGGGTTGCGCTGAATGATCTTGACCGGCACCTTCTCGCTCTTGTCGCCCGAGACGCGCCAGATATAGGAGCCTTCCGAGCTCCACTGGATCGCCAGCGGATCGACCGTCGGATAGGTGTCGCCGTCGAAGGCGACCGTGACCGAGAAGGACATGCCTGCCCTAAGCTTATCGTCGGGGTTTTCAAGCCGTGCGCGCACGCGCAGCGTCCGGCTCGCCTGGTCGAGGCGGTTGTCGATCGCATGGATCGCTCCGTCGAGCTGGTTGCCGGGCTGGGCGATGGCGAAGGCCGTGACCGGCTGGTCGACGCTGATCTTGTTGGCGAAGCGCTCGGGCACCCAGAAATCGACGAGGATTTCCGAGCGGTCGTCGACGACCGCAATCGGCGTCGTGGTCGTGACATAGTCGCCGACATTGACGGTGATGATGCCGACGACGCCCTTCGACGGCGCCACGATATCGCGGCGCTTGAGGTCGAGTTCGGCGGTCTTCAGCGCCAGTTCGGCGGTCTGCATGGCGATCTCGGCGTCGCGCACATCCACCGCCGACACCGCCCGCGCCGTGCTGAGGTTGCGGTAGCGCTCGACCTTTTCGCGGGCGCTGTCGCGTGTCAGCCGCGCCTGGTCGGCGGCAATCTTCTGGTCGTCGCTATCGAGCCTGGCGATCACCTGGCCTTGCGCCACCTTTTCGCCGGAGCGCACGAGGATTTCGGTGAGGTTGCCGGTCGCCGTCGGCGTCACGGTGACGGAGTGGATCGCCTCGCCGTTGCCGATCGCGTTCAGCCGGTCGTTGACAACAGACGTGCCCGAGGGCCGGACCATGACGAGGATCGCATTGTTGCCGCCCTGCCCGCGGCCATTGCCGCGTTCGCCGCCCGCGCCGCCTTCGGCACCAGGCTTGGACAAGGCATCGATCAGCGGGTGCGAAACACCGATCGCCGCCAGCGTTTCACCGGCGCCGGGCACAAACCGCACCCAGACGCCTGCGCCCACGAGAAGCACAGCGGCGCTCACCGCAAGCTGTTTCCAAACCCGCATTCAAGTCTCCGAATTAAGCAAAAAACACGCCCCAGCGCGGCGCGGCCGGCGGTTCGTTCCGATTGCCCGGAGTATCCCTGTTCGCACGTGTCGGGGCAATGACAGAATACCATCATTACGCAATTGTAATAAAAGCGAATTTGTTGGCGGGATGATGACGCACCGACGCATCATAGCTTTGTCCAGGAATTCACTAGACAATTACCATTTACAGCCGCCGACACTGCGCTATCCTGCAACCGCCGGCAGCGTCTTTCGGCCGGCTTTGCGCCTGTCTTCAGGCCTCTTGGGGGA
This sequence comes from Ensifer sp. KUDG1, assembly GCF_050434285.1. Taxonomy (NCBI): domain Bacteria; kingdom Pseudomonadati; phylum Pseudomonadota; class Alphaproteobacteria; order Hyphomicrobiales; family Rhizobiaceae; genus Ensifer; species Ensifer sp. KUDG1. The sequence continues at coordinate 199,934 of NZ_JBNDIG010000002.1, read as the reverse complement.
GAGAAGTCGATGTGCGATGCCTGTGTCATGCAAACGGTGAAAGAGCGCATGCTCTCGCGCCGCAGCTTCTTCAAAGCAGCCGCGGTCGGGACCGCGGGCCTTGCCGCCGCAAGCGTGGGCGCGGCACCGCCGGCGTTGGCGCAGGGGCATTCAAGCGTCACCGACCTGACCCATGAATTGCACGAGGATTTCCCGACCTTCTTCGGCCAGCAGCAGTTCTTCCGCGAGGAGAAATTCAACTACGCCAAAGACAAGTTCAACATGTTCGAGCTCCGGGTGAACGAGCACACCGGCACCCATGTCGATGCGCCGCTGCACTTCTCGGCCGACGGTCTCTCCGTCGCCGAACTGCCCGTCGACAAGCTGGTGGTGCCGCTCGTGATCGTCGATATCAGAAAGAAAGCTGAGGCCGATGCCGATGCGCAGGTGACGCCCGACGATCTCAAGGCCTGGGTCTCAGCCAATGGCGAAATCCCCGAAAACGCCTGCGTCGCCATGCTGTCAGGCTGGAGCGCGCATATGGGCACGGACAAGTTCCGCAATGCCGATGGCGCCGGCAAGCTGCACTTCCCCGGCTTTCACGTCGAGGCCGCCAAATATCTGATCGAAGAGAGCAAGGCGGCCGGCATTGCCGTCGATACGCTCTCGCTCGACCACGGCCCCTCGCCCGATTTCGCCACCCATTATGCCTGGCTGCCGGAGGGCCGGTGGGGGCTGGAGGCCGCCGCCAATCTCGACAAGCTGCCGGTGAAGGGCGCAACGCTCGTCCTCGGCGCGCCGAAGCACCGCGGCGGCACCGGCGGCCCGGCCCGCGTCTTTGCGCTGGTCTAGGTCACGGACCTAAAGAGCACAACCAGGGTTTGGCTGAGGCGAGCTTAAAGGGAGCAAGGTGGTTTCCGTGTCCACGGCAACCACATGTTCCCGATCGTCGACCAACTCCGCACCGGCTGCGTCACCATGGATCACGGTGCGCCAACACGTCGCCGATCGAGGAAGGTCAACGGCGACGCCTGACGCGCCGAAGCACCCTAGCCGCCAACGACTTCACTGATCTGCACGATGGGCGCGATGTCCGTATAGTTGGCGACATCAGCGGAGATTTCGGCGCGGTGCGGACCTAACGCCTCCTGGAATGTCTCGAGGCTCGGCGCGTAGACGTGGCACGCCGCGACGAACTGTGGCGCGCTTCCAGGCTCGCGCCCCGCAAGGCCCTTGTCGATCTCGTAGCGCAGGCAGGCATCGCCGAGCCGGTCCTGGAGCAAGGGCATGTGCGTGGTGCGGTAGTAGTCGTGGTCGAACTTCGTGCCACCATCGGCCGGATAGTAGACGCTCATCTTGATCATGGTCGGGCTCCTGCCTGAACGCCGCTTCGAGCGTCCGAAGCTACTTCTAGGTCACCGACCTATAGAGCACAACCAGCTTTTGGCTGGAACACGTTTGACGAGAGAAAGGTTGTTTTCGGGCTTTTGCGGCCGCCGGGTCTTCATCGTCACGCAAAACGGCAACGCCTGTCAGGGCTCGAGCAAGGGCGTGCTGTTTACATCGGGCCCCTTCGGCTCGAACAATCAACCCTGCAACGAAATCCCCAATTGAACGCATCGGCCACGGCTCCTCAAACGCAACGCTGGCAATCGCTGCAACGTCGGCTATCGTCGTCGCATCAAGCCACCGGCCAGCCCGCGTGCCGCCACCAACGACAACAGCGAAGGAGCCCCATGAGCACCGTAACCCCGCCCTCAAATCCGGAAGCCGATCCGCGCGTCAAGGCCGTGTTCGACGACATCCGCGCCACCCGCAAGTCCGATTTCATCAACAATATGTGGCTGTGGCTCGCCTTCGATCCGGAGTTGCTGGAGCAGACCTGGCGCGACGTGAAGGCGGTGATGGCAACGCCGTCTGCGCTCGATCCGCTGGTCAAGGAGATGCTCTACATCGCCGTTTCCGTCACCAATGGCTGCGGTTACTGCGCCCACTCCCATACGGCTGCGGCAAAAGCCAAGGGCATGAGCGATGCCGAGCATGCGGACCTGCTCCGGGTGATCTCGCTTGCCGCCCGCACCAACCAGCTTGCGACCGCGCTGCAGGTGCCTGTCGATCCCGCTTTCGACAAGACGGCTGGGTGAAGCATGTCGCGCAAAAGTGTGAAGCGGTTTTGCGGCGACGACATGCGAGAAACGAAACAGGCCCAAGAATAAGCGGTCTCGAAATCGCCTGTCTTTCCACAGGCTTGGTGCGGCTGGCGCAGAAAACGGAATAAAAGAAGAACATCCTTTCTGGCCTTTCCCCACCGAATCACTACATTGAGCCGCATGATGAGTGGTTTCGACGACATTCCCTTCTTCGACGAGGAGCCGGCGCCGCGCAAGCAGCAGCCCGCCCCCGCAGGTGTTCCGGCAACTGGCGGCATTGCTGCGCGCGCCATGGCGGCGCGTGATCGTGCTCAGCCGCGCCCGGATTATCTCCAAGGCCTCAACCCGGAACAGGCCGAAGCCGTCGAGACGCTGGACGGACCCGTGCTGGTGCTCGCAGGTGCCGGCACCGGCAAGACCCGGGTCTTGACCACGCGCATCGCCCATATCCTGACGACCGGCCGCGCCTTCCCCTCGCAGATGCTCGCGGTGACCTTCACCAACAAGGCGGCGCGCGAGATGAAGGAGCGCATCGGCGTGCTCGTCGGCCATGCGGTCGAAGGCATGCCCTGGCTCGGCACCTTCCACTCGATCGGCGTCAAGCTTCTGCGCCGCCACGCCGAACTCGTCGGCCTGCGCTCCGATTTCACCATTCTCGACACCGACGACGTGGTGCGGTTGATCAAGCAGTTGATCCAGGCCGAAGGCATCGACGACAAGCGCTGGCCGGCCAAGCAGTTCGCCGGCATGATCGACGGCTGGAAGAACAAGGGCCTCGATCCCGCCCAGATCCCCGAGGGCGACGCCCGCGCCTTTGCCAACGGCAAGGGCCGCGAACTCTACGCCGCCTACCAGAACCGGCTCTTGACGCTGAACGCCTGCGACTTCGGCGACCTCTTGCTACACCCGATCCGCATCTTCCGCATGCACGCGGACGTGCTGAAGGACTATCACGACAAGTTCCGCTACATCCTCGTCGACGAGTACCAGGACACCAACACGGCCCAGTACATGTGGCTGCGCTTGCTTGCCCAGCGGCCGAAGGGCGTCCCGCAGAACGTCTGCTGTGTCGGCGACGACGACCAGTCGATCTATGGCTGGCGCGGCGCGGAAGTCGACAACATCCTGCGCTTCGAGAAGGATTTCCCGGGCGCCAAGGTGATCAAGCTCGAGCGCAACTATCGCTCGACCGAACATATCCTGGGTGCTGCCGGCCACCTGATCGCCCACAATGAAGGCCGCCTCGGCAAGACGCTTTTCACCGACCGAACCGACCCGGATGACGAGAAGGTGCAGGTGCACGCCGCCTGGGATTCGGAAGAGGAAGCCCGCGCCGTCGGCGAAGAAATCGAGCAGCTGCAGCGCAAGAGCCACAAGCTTAACGACATGGCGATCCTGGTGCGCGCTTCGTTCCAGATGCGCGAATTCGAAGACCGCTTCGTCACGCTTGGCCTCAACTACCGCGTCATCGGCGGGCCTCGTTTCTATGAGCGTCTCGAAATCCGCGATGCCATGGCCTATTTCCGCCTGGTCTGCCAACCGGCCGACGACTTGGCCTTCGAGCGCATCATCAACACGCCGAAGCGTGGCCTTGGCGACACCACCGTGCGCACGCTGCACGACTATGCCCGCGCCCGCGACATTCCGATGCTGGCGGCCGCTTCCGAGATTATCGAGACCGACGAGTTGAAGCCGAAGGCGCGGAAAGCCCTGTTCGACGTCGTCACCGACTTCCGCCGCTGGCAGAGCCTGCTCGAGACCACCGTGCATACCGAGCTTGCCGAGCAGATCCTCGACGAGAGCGGCTATACGGCCATGTGGCAGAACGACAAGACGGCGGAAGCACCGGGCCGGCTCGAAAACCTGAAGGAACTGATCCGCTCGATGGAAGCGTTTGAGTCGCTGCGCGGCTTCCTCGAACACGTCGCTCTGGTCATGGATGCCGAGCAGAACGAGAACCTCGACGCCGTCTCGATCATGACGCTGCATTCGGCCAAGGGCCTGGAGTTCGACACCGTGTTCCTGCCCGGCTGGGAGGAAGGCCTGTTTCCGCACCAGCGCGCGCTTGACGAAGGCGGCCGCTCCGGCCTTGAGGAAGAGCGCCGCCTTGCCTATGTCGGCATCACCCGCGCCAAGCACCGTTGCCACATCTGGTTTGTCTCCAACCGCCGCATCCACGGCCTCTGGCAGTCGACCATGCCGTCACGCTTCCTCGAGGAGCTGCCGCTTGCGCATGTGGACGTGGCCGAAAACGAGCAGTCCTATGGCGGCTATGGTCGCGGCGGCTACGGCCAGTCGCGCTTCGACAAGGCCGACCCCTTCCAAAACAACTATTCGACGCCCGGCTGGAAGCGCGCGCAGCAAAACCGCTCCGACGCCACCCGCGACAACTGGGGCACCCGCTCCGGCCACGCGGTCGAGCGCATCGGCTACGGCGAAAGCGGCCCACGCGGCCGCACCATCGACGGCGAACTGGTGGCGAAATCGACAGCCACCGAACCTTCACGCTTCTCGGTCGGCGACCGCGTCTTCCACATGAAGTTCGGCAACGGCAACATCGCCGCGATCGAGGGCAACAAGCTCACCATCGACTTCGACCGCGCCGGCCAGAAGCGGGTGCTGGACGGGTTCGTCGAGAAGGCGTGAGTGAGTTTCGCCTGTTAGGACAGGTTGACGAGAAGACGATCTGGAGTGCCGGATTCCGATCCGGCATCTCCCGTACCGTTAAAGTCAATAAATCCCGGCTCCGGTTGATGGGAGCTCTTGCACTCGTGCGAACCCGGGACCGCGCACGTAGGGCGACGTGAGGAACCGCAAGGACAGCTTTAGACCGCCTTCCGGTACACCAGGAACCCCGACTTCTCCGCAACCTTGTCGTAAAGCGTCATCGCCGTCTCATTGGTTTCGTGCGTCATCCAGTAGACGCGCGGAGCGCCGACGGCGCGCGCCGCCTCGTAGACACCCTCGATCAGCGCCCGGCCGACGCCCTTGCCGCGCGCTTGCGCGTTGGTGAAGAGGTCCTGCAGGTAGCAGTTCGGCTGGATCATCGTCGTGCTGCGGTGGAAGAGGTAGTGCGTAAGCCCGATCAGCCGCCCCTCGCTTTCCGCCACCAGCGCATGAACGGGCTCATAGGCGTCGAAGAAGCGCGACCAGGTCATCGCGGTGATGGCGGGGTCGAGCGCCGTTTCACCGGACCGGCCGTAAAAGGCGTTGTAGCCGTCCCAGAGCGGCAGCCACTGCTCGTAGTCGGTCCGGGCTATCGGGCGGATAAGGAGATTGTCGGTCATAGTCGGTCCTGTGATGGATTGAATGGAAGGCAGTGCAATCCTTAGCGTTTGGTCATCGCCGCGGTGATGGCCTGAACGTCGGTCATGATCGCGTCGCCCATGAAGACGATGTTCTCCATCGCCCGCTCACCGGCCTCGCGATGCCCTGCCCCGCAGGCGTCGCGCACGACGACGGGGACGAGGCCAAGGTCTGTCGCGTGGCGCACGGTCGGGTCGATGCCGATCTCGGTGGCGATGCCGCAGATGGCGAAGGAGGTGAGCCCGAGGTCGCGCAGGATCATGGCGAGCGGCGTGCCCTCGAAGGCGGAAAACGTGATCTTGTCGAGGATCGCCTCGTCGTCACGGGGTGCAAGCTCCGGCACCAGCTCGAAGCCGGGTGCGCCACGCAGGAACCAGGGGTGCACCGCGTCCGGATCGTCCGTCCGCTGCCAGGCCATCGCCTGGCGCATCTGGAAGGCGCCCATCAGCGGTTTCGGCATCGACAGATGCCTGAGGAAGATCACCGGAAACCCGGCGGCCCGCGCCGCGTCCAATACCTTCAGCACCTGCGAAAGGATCGCCGGGCCATTCTTGACCTGCTGGGTGATGCCCACCTGCATATCGTAGACGACGAGCGCCATCCGCTCCGGTCGGCAGAAATCCTCGAGCGTCCTTCCGATTTCCAGTTTCGCGGCCATGACATCTCCTCCGGTCGCCTCCTCCGGCGTCCCTCTCCCGGCAACATCGCGCGCCGGGAATGTGGCGCGAGAGAAGGAGGCTTGCAAGACGGTTTCGGCCGCCTCGCGCAACTATTCGGATGCCTGGCGGAAATCACGGCAACCGGAGCCCAGCTTGCCCGGAACAGGGATCAATCGCGCTCGTTGCGCAGCCGCGCCTTCTCCATCAGCGCCAGCACCTCTTCGTCCGCCGTCTGCTCGAAATTGCGGTAGTAGAGCCCGACAGCACGGAAGGCGAAGGGTGTGGCGAGACAGACGATATGATCGACCTCGCTGCGCAAATCCGCGAGCTCACTTTTCGGCGCCACCGGAACGGCAAGCATGATGCGTCCCGCCCCCATGCGCCGCAGCGCCTTGATCGCTGCGCGCACGGTGCCGCCGGTGGCGATACCGTCGTCGACGAGGATCACGTCTCGGTCTCGGGGCGACGTCGGCGCACGGTCGCCGAAATAGAGGGTGCGGCGGCGCAGGATCTCGGCGCGTTGGCGCTCGGTTTCTGCCTCCAGATAGCCTTTCGCCGGGCGGACCAGCCGGATCGCCCGGCGGTTGAGCACCAGTTCCGGCTGCTCGCCGTCGACCAGCGCGCCGAGACCGAATTCTTCATGCCCAGGCGCGCCGATCTTGCGCACGATCAGGATTTCCAGCGGCGCGGCGATATGGACGGCGATTTCATAGGCGACCGGCACGCCGCCGCGCGGCAGCGCCATCACGAGCGGATCGTCAAGGCGCTCGTCTTCGACCGCGCGCGCCAGCTGGCGCCCGGCATCCGCCCTGTCCTCGAAGAGCCACGTTGCCGTGAACATGTCGCCTCTCCCGGCTCGTTCTCCTGTTTCATCATCGGGCCTGAAAACAGGGGCGCAAATGCCCGGCCCGGGCGCAAATTACGCCACCTGAAGAGCATCAACCGGGCCTGTCCGCGCCGCCGCTCGCGCGCGCCTCATCGCCTGTCGGCGCGCCCTCTCCCAGTTGATCCGGCGCCGCTGTGAACAACCGCGCCAATCCCGGCCAATCGCTAAAATTGCAACGGATTTCGCCGGGTTTCGTTAAGGCGCCATCGCTACCAATTGGCGTCACATATCTGGCTGAGACGCAAGCCGCCTTTGTTGATTTTAGCACGACAGGCCGTTTCGAAATGAGCTTTCTCCCTGCCATATCGATCATCGCTCTTCTGGCGATGCTCCCTGTGCTGATTTCCCTGCGGGCCTCCATGGTCGAGGGAGGCACGGATTTCGCAGCCGCCTGCGCCATTGCAGCCGCGGCAACGCTGTTTCTGATGCTGTCCGAGATCCCGGCGCTACGGCCGCTGTCGCTGATCGGCATCGTCTTTCTCATCGGCGCCTGTCTTTTCGTGCTCTCGGGCTTTCACCGGGCGCTCGGTGTCCTCCGGCCGATGTCGACGCCGCTGGTCGCTGCCGCCTCGATTTCGGCCGTGGCGCTGCTGATTGCCGCCTTCGGCCCGCAGAGCGCGACATTGCACGCGCTGTCGGCCGTCGGCATTGCCGCCGCCTTCGTGCTGATCATCGCCGTCTGCTCGCAGCATCGGCGCGCAGCACCCGGGCCGATCGAGCGCCTCTGCGTCATCGGTTGCGCCGCCATCGGCTGTTCCGCCCTGATCGCGGTCACGATTTTCTCGCCGATTGCGCACGGCACCGCCGAAACCCCGCTGGCGTCGGCCAGCTGGGACTTCGCCTGCGTCGTGCTTCGATATTTCTACCTGCCTGTGCTGTTCCTCGGCGTGATCCTGATGATCCAGAACCGGGTGATCACCGACCTCAAGAGCGCCATTGCCCGCGACGAGCTGACGGGCGCCCTGTCGCGCCGTGCCTTGCTCGACCTCGGACAACGGGCGCTGGCAGTGGGTTTCGCGCGCCAGAGGCCCGTCACCTTCCTGCTGCTCGATCTCGATTATTTCAAGCAGATCAACGACCGCTACGGCCACGCGGTCGGCGACACGGCGCTCGGCCATTTCGCCGGCACCGTCGCCGCCTGTCTCGGCGGCCGCGGCACGCTTGGGCGCATCGGCGGCGAAGAGTTCGGCATCGTCCTGCCCAATCACTCGGAAGATGCCGCCTTTGCGGTGGCCGAGGAGATTGGCCGCACCGTGCGCGATACGCCGATCGGCCGCTTCGACCGCCCGATCCGGTTGACAGTGAGCATTGGCCTTGCCGAGGCCGAGCCCGGCGATACGATCAGCGACATCATGATCCGCGCCGACATGGCGCTCTACGACGCCAAAGCCGATGGCCGCGACCGCTGCACCATCGCCGGCCGCTTCCAGCCCGAGGCCAGCGCACGGGCGCTTGCCGCCGCCGCCGCGCAGATGCGGGCCGCCGAGACCCGAAACCTCGAGCCGCAGCTTCTTCGCGGCACCGCCTGAGCCGGCGGCGCCTTGTAAAGCGAACTGGCGAACCTATGTGAACCTCGCTGCCCGCGCGCACGTTTCTTAAGGGGCCTCCCGGTGAAAACACGCGCGAATTCATATCGATACGGCGCCCTTGCGTGAGACGCCAGGCGCTGCAGGAGGACATCCATGTCGCGTTCGCTTCGTGCGCTCTTTTTTGCCGGCCTTGCCATCGCCGCCGCCGCCCTGCCTGCCCGCGCCGAAACGGTGGGCGAAGTCGGGGTCGACTGGCTCGGCAACGACATCATGATCGATGCGGTCACCGACCCCAAGATCAAGGGCGTGACCTGCCATGTCACCTATTTCGACCGCAGCGTCATCGACCGGCTGAAGAACGGCAACTGGTTCGAGGATCCGTCCAACAATTCGATCGCCTGCCGGCAGACCGGCCCGATCGAAATCGGCGATATCGATCTTTCCAAGGAAGGCGAAGAAGTGTTTCGCGCCGGCTTGTCGCTCGTCTGGAAGAACCTGCTCGTCACGCGGATCTACGACCGCAAGAACGACACGCTGATCTATCTGGCGCATTCGCGCGAATTGACGGATGGCTCGGCGAAGATGTCGATCACCACCATTCCGCTCTACGGCCAGACGGTCAATTGGCAGAACGGCAAGCCGCAGTAGGAGCGGCCCCTGCCGCCGGGATCGGCGCGCAAGGCGATCGGTCAAGGTTGAAAGCGCCTGCCCCTTCGCAGGCGCTTCCGAAACCTCTTCGGTGCGGAACAGGGAGAAGTCTGGGAGCAACCCGTTCCGTTTTCGTGCATGCCTGAAGTGCCGTGCGTTCAAGCGAACGCACAAGGACTTCCTGGCACATTCATTTCACATCGTCTGTCCGCTTCAAGCGTTTTCACTGGAGCGGGATAGTCTAGTAGGCCGTCGGCGGAACGATGCCCTGGTAATAATCGCCATCGCCCCCCTGGTATTGGCCATAGGGATTGCGGTCGCGATAGACCGGGGTTGGTGCTGCAGTTCTGTTGATGCTGCCCGTCGACATCGTGTCAACCGAAGCGGTCGGCCGCTTCATCGGCGTCATCGTCTTGTGCGTGTTCATCGTCCCGGGAGGGTTGTTGACGTCGATGCCCGGATAGTAGCTATCGGCCAAAGCCGGTCCGGCGATGACCATCGTAACGGAGAGCACGGCGGCGAGTTTCCTGAGAGAGATTGTCATAGGTTCAACTCCTGTTTGCGAGACAGGCACCCGGCCTCCGTTCGGGCACCAGCAACAATCATAAGTTAGTACAAGTATCGTCGCCGGCCGCATGACGTTTTGTCACAATGGCATCCCCCAAGCGTGAAGTTCATTGCCGAAGTTTAACTTGACCGTATCGTCCCGGAACGGACGAAACCGGGCCGAAATCATGCCGAAACGCAACAAAGCCCCGGCGCCGACGCGCCGGGGCTTTCTCAAGCGGCAAACAAGCTTGTCTCAGGCGGCCTGGGCCAGCTCGTCGGCGATGACCGTGTCGAGGTTGAGGAAGCAGACCATGGTCTTTTCGAGCGCGACGATGCCGCGGCAGAAGGCGCGCTGCGCTTCCGGGATGATCTCCGGCGCCGGCTGCAAAGCTTCGCTCTTGATCGTCATCATGTCCGAGACCTGCTCGACGAGCAGACCGACAAGCTTGCCGGCGATATCGGTAACGATGATCGCCGAGCGCTCCGACGGCTCGGTCATCTTCATGCCGAGGCGGGCCGCCATGTCGATGACCGGGATCACCGCGCCGCGCAGGTTGATGAGACCGAGCACGTAGGGCGGCGTGTGCGGCATCGGCGTCACCGGCGCCCAGCCGCGGATTTCGCGGATCGCCATGATATCGATGCAGAATTCCTGGTCGCCGAGGTGAAACGACACGATTTCGAGATAGGCACCGGACTGCTTGATTGCGTTGCTCATGATCAGAATTCTTCCCAGTTCTCACCGGAGGCCGTCGTCGACGGCACCGAGCCCGGTTTGTTGCCGAATGCGCCCGCAAGCTTGCCCATCAGGGCCTTGGCGGGGGATGGAGTTGGAAACGAGGCCATTTTGGCCGCGCCGATCTTGCGCAGAGGCACCGCTTCGCTGGTGCCCTTGGCTGCCGGTCGCTGAACGGCTGAAACCGAAGGTGCTTTTGCCGGCACCGGCGCAGCGGTCCTTGCCGCCGGCGTCACGGGCGTCGGCGCCGCCGTCGGCATGGCGCGCTGCATCGTGTGCCCCTCGCGGAACTGGCCGACGAGGTCCGTCAGTCGCTCCGCGTCCTGCGCCAGTGTATGGCTGGAGGCGTTGGTCTGCTCGACCATCGCTGCGTTCTGCTGCGTCATCTGGTCGAGCTGGCCGACGGCCGTGCTGATCTCGTTGAGGCCGGTCGACTGTTCGCGCGCCGCCATCACGATCGAGGTCATCAATTCGTTGATGCGTGCGACATCGGTGCCAATCCGCCCAAGCGCCTCGCCGGTCGCCTGCACCAGCTTGACGCCTGAGCCGACCTCGGTGCCGGAGCGGCTGACGAGTGCCTTGATGTCCTTGGCAGCACCGGCTGCCCGCTGCGCCAGCTCGCGCACTTCCTGTGCCACGACCGCAAAGCCCTTGCCGGCCTCACCTGCGCGTGCCGCCTCGACGCCGGCATTCAGCGCCAGAAGGTTGGTCTGGAAGGCGATCTCGTCGATGACGTTGATGATCTTGCCGATTTCGTTCGAGGCCCCCTCGATGCGCGCCATGGCGGCGATCGCCTGGCCGACGATGCGGCCGGACTCCTCGGCATTGGTGCGGGTCTGGTCGACCATCTGGCTCGCCTCTTCGGCGCGCTGGGTCGCGGTGCGGACCGTGACGGTGATTTCGTCGAGTGCCGCCGAGGTCTGCTCCAGCGAGGCGGCCTGCCGCTCCGTGCGGCGCGCCAGGTCGTCGGCGGCCGCGCGCATCTGCCGGCCGTTGGATTCGATCGAAAGCGCATTGTCCTTGACGCTCGAAAGCACCACGCGCAGCCGCTCGACCGTCTGGTTGAAGTTCTGCCGCAGCTGGTCGAGATTGCCGTCGAACGGCCGGTCGATGGCAACCGCGAGATCGCCGTCGGCAAGCTGCGTCAGGGCGCGGCCGAGAGTGTCGATCGCCGCCTGGATGCGGCGTACCGCCTCCTCGCGCTCGTGCTGCTGCTGTTCGCGTTCCTTCTCGATTTCGCGCCGGCTGTGTGCGGCACTCTGTTCGAGCGATTGCTTCTCGATCGCCGACAGGCGGAAGAGGTCGACGGAGCGCGCCATCGCGCCGATTTCGTCGCCACGGTCGAGTGCTTCCAGCTTGGTCGAAAGTTCGCCTTTCTGGATCCGCTGCATGCCGTCGCGCAAGGACAGAATGCCCCGCCTAAGCGTGCTGCCATGGAACCAGAGCAGGTAAAGCAGCGTCGCCATGGCAAGGAGGCCAGAGGCGAGCTGAAGCTGGAACGCCTGGTCGGAGGTGGCGCGCGCCTCGGCAACGCGCGTCTGAACCAGCGTGGCTGCCGCCTCGGAGAGATTGGCGAGCGCCTGAGCCACCCGTTCGCCGGCGCCGTCGATCGCGTCGTCGATCTTGCCGAAGTCGTCGGCCGAAGCCTTGCCCTCGATCAGCGCCTTCAGGTCCGTGCCGATCGCCTGGCGCAGTTCGGCCACGTCGGCGTCAAAGGTCGAAAGCGCATCGCTTCGGCCGAGCAGACCGGCAAGCGCCTTGATATCGGTCGATTTCGTCTCGAGCAGCTTCAGGATCTCGGCGATGCTGGCGGCGCGCGCCGGCTGGATCGCGCCCTCCTCGCGGTCGATGATGCTGTCCATCGCATTGAGCACGAGATTGGTGGTCGCAAGCCGGACCTCGTCGACCGTGGTCAGCCCGTTCTGCGCGGCGAGCGCGCCTTGCAGGGCATCGTTGGCCTGGCGGCCCTCGTACCAGCCGACGCCGAGCACGGAGCCGAAACCGACGAAAGCGGCACCGGCAAGCGTTGCCAGCCGTTGGCTTACGGAAAGATTGCGCTTCAATGGGGAAGATGCGGCAGTCATAGACAGTCCATGCTCACGGACCCGGCGCGGGCCGGATCCTCCGTTAGGATCGATGCGGAAAACCGGGCTCGATCAAACCGGATGACCTCATGTCATGTCGGAGCACAACGCTCCCCCCGCGCTGGAAAAACACTGTCAAACAGACCTTAAACATTCGCTAAGGCGCCCCATAGATCCCCAGGGAAAACGCCTTATTTTCGAGTTTGCGCATATTTGCTGCAAGCGCCGGTTTTCCCGGCATTTAAGGGCACAATCCATCGGCGCGCCGGCCGCCGCTTTTCACCCCGGTCTGGTCGGGCCCGTGCAGAACCACGGCCCGTCGGCAAGCACGCCCGCTTCCCCTTGCCGCCCGAACTGTTATGATGACGCCATGAACACGAAGACCGAGCGCTCGATCCGCCTTCCTCTCGTCGCAACCCTTGCGGCCGCGATCGCCGTCGTGCTGCTGCTTGCCTTCCGCGGCTGGATGGAAAACGGCGCCGAGATGTTCCTGGCGCTCGCCCAGTCCGGCCTTTCCTGGTGTTTTTAGCGCGGCCACGCCTCTAAGTTTTACCCTTTACCCTAACCCTCTCCCGCTTGCGGGAAGAAGGGACGAGAGCGAGCGAAACGTCGCCGTGCCGTTCTTCTGCGGTGGGGGTTGGCGCACTGAGGCTCATTGTCGGAGCGGGAGGTGGCCGTGCGGTCCCTTCTCCCCGTCACGACGGAAGGTCGCGGCAGCGGGATGAGTGGCAGCCGCCCGACAAAATGCTCACCCCGCTGTCACAACCTGCGGCAATTGTCCCATTTGCGCGGGGTCCGTGAAGACGGTATCAAGGGCCGATCAACCGGACACGGCCGTCCTCGGCCCCAACACATCGGTAGCACGCATGAAAACCATCCGCATCGTCCTTTGGGCCGCCGTCGTCGTCATGGCGGGTATCCTGGGCTGGCTAACCTATGAAATGACCCAGTCGAAGCAGCAGGCGGCATCCGGCCCCTTCGGCGTTCCCTTCACACTGGTTGCCCAGGACGGCAAGGAAATCACCGAGAAGGCCTTCACCGGCAAGCCGACGGCGCTCTTCTTCGGCTTCACCCATTGCCCCGAGGTTTGCCCGACGACGCTGTTCGAACTGAACGGCTGGCTGGAAAAGGTCGATCCTGACGGCACCAAGCTGCAGGCCTATTTCATCACCGTCGATCCCGAGCGCGACACGCCGGAAATCCTCGGCCAGTACGTTTCCAACGTCTCCAAGCGCATCACCGGCATTTCCGGCCCGGCCGACAAGGTCATGGAAATGGTCAAGGGCTTCCGCGTCTATGCCAAGAAGGTGCCGGTCGACGCCGCCAAGCCCGATGGCGACTACACGATGGACCACACCGCATCGGTGTTCCTGCTCGACGCCAACGGCAAGTTCTCCGGCACGATCGCCTACGAGGAGAACCCGGAAACGGCGGTCAAGAAGCTGGAAAACCTGACCAAGGGCTGAGCCCTTCGATCCTGACCTGAAGATGCAAGCGCCGGCCCCGTCCGGCGCTTTGCCTTTGCAGGGCAATCGTGATAGCGCACAGCACACGATTGCCGACGCTCGAGCGCACCCCTTTCACAGTCTGGTGCGGGCGGCGGATTTGCCAGCCGAAGGACGGACCCTTGAGCGAGATCAGACTTTTCGTCACCACCACCGAGAAGCAGGCGGAAGCCGTGCTCGACCGCATGAGCGAGGTCTTCGGCGAAGAGGACTATGCCATCGGCACGACGGAAGTCGACGAGAAGCGCGACATCTGGGAAGCCTCGATCTACATGATGATGGTCGACGAGGAGAGCGTGAACGAGCGCCTGGTCGATGCGCTTGCGCAGGACTTCGCGCATCTCCCGATCACCCGCGAAGTGCTGCCGGATATCGACTGGATCGCCAAGTCGCTCGAGGGTCTGGCACCGGTGCGCGCCGGCCGCTTCGTCGTGCATGGCTCGCATGACCGCGACAAGGTCAAGACCGGCGAGATCGCGATTGAGATCGACGCCGGCCAGGCCTTCGGCACTGGCCATCACGGCACCACCGCCGGCTGCCTCGAAGTGCTGGCCACCGTCGCGCGCACCCGCACCGTGAAGAACGTGCTCGATCTTGGCACCGGCAGCGGCGTGCTCGCAATCGCCGCCTGGAAGCTGATGCACGTGCCGGTGCTTGCCACCGACATCGACCCGATCGCCACCCGCGTCGCCGAAGAAAACGCCCGCGTCAACGGCGTCGTGACCGGCATGACCTTTGCGACCGCCCCCGGCTTTCACTCGACAGCCTTCAGCACCAACGGCCCGTTCGATCTCATCATCGCCAACATCCTCGCCCGCCCCTTGATGAAGATGGCGCCGCAACTCGTCGCCAACCTTGCCCCCGGCGGCTCGGTCATTCTCTCAGGCATTCTCGCCGAACAGCGCTGGAAGGTGCTTGCCCACTACAACGGCCAGCACCTGCGCCACGTGCGCACCATCTGGCGCAACGGCTGGGTGACGATTCACCTGGAGAAGTGAGGGCGTAGCGCGCGCCTTGGGCTTGCCCTCATCCGCGCGGTTAGGAGGCGCCCCTCATCCGCCTGCCGGCACCTTCTCCCCGCAAGCGGGGCGAAGGGACTTTGCGGCACCCGCTCAGCCACCAATTCAACTCCGATTCGTAATCTCTCCATCGAGCACGCCCTCTCGTCGGGTGCTTGCGCTATGCCTTGTGCCAAGCGGCTTGCGGCATTGCCACGCACGGAGATCGAGCCCCTGGCTCCTGGCAGCGCCACCGGGCACGTCCCCTCGCCCCGCCTGCGGGGAGAGGGTTAGGGTGAGGGGCAATCTCTTGAAATGTTGCGACGAAGTGTTTGCGGGGCCGTGAAAGCGTCAAGCACAGACGGGCGGCAAACGCCGTCAAGAGCCAAACCAAATCGGAAAAACGAAAAGGCCGCCTCGTCCTTCATGACGGGCGGCCTTTCGAAACTAAGGCGATGCCAGAGGCATCGCCTGCTGGGTGGCTTGTGGCCAACCATGCCCGCGAGCCTGAGGAGGAGGAGTGCTCGAGCGGGCGTCTACTGTTCCGAAGCTGACCACCCTTGAGGGAGGAGGAGAACAGAGTGACCAACTATTCTCGGAACCGCAGCTTTTTGAACCACCGGATGTTCGTCCGTGTTCGTTGAGGCGGCTTATAAACCATTATTCCGATAGAGAAAGAGTTTTCTGAGCATGGGTGCCATGCGCTGAGCGCATATGTATGGTAAATGGGCAATTGCTCTCTTACCGCAGCACAACTGCAGCTTTGCACCAATCGCGGATCAGGCCGCCATCGCAGGATATCGCCTCTTTCCTCCAAAGGGCCGTTTCCGCTAACATGGCCCATCTTTTCCCGCGGTTTGCCGCTCAATCTACCGGAATTCCCTCATGTTTCAGTCTTTTGAAGTCACCTCCACGCCGCAGTTCGGCAAGGAGCGCACCGAAGCCCTGCGCGCGTCCTTCGCGGCCCTCGGCATCGACGGCTTTCTCGTGCCGCGCGCCGACGAGTTCCAGGGCGAATATGTGCCGGCCTCGTCCGAGCGCCTGTCCTGGCTGACCGGCTTCACCGGTTCGGCCGGCGTCGCCCTCATCACGAAACGTGAAGCCGTCGTCTTCGTCGATGGCCGCTACGTCACCCAATTGAAGGAACAGGTCGATGGCGCCGTCTTTACCGGTGGCGACCTCATCGGCGAGCCGCCGCATCTCTGGCTGGAAAACCATGGAACCAAGGGCTTCAAGCTCGGCATCGATCCCTGGGTGCACACCGGTGCGGAAGTCCGCCGGCTGGAAAAGGCGCTCGCCACCCTCGGCGGCTCGCTCGTCTTCCTCGATCACAACCCGCTCGACAGGATCTGGACGAACCGTCCGGCTGCCCCGCTCGGCAAGGTGACGATCCAGCCGATCGAGCATGCGGGCACGCTCGCCAAGGACAAGATCGCGACGATCGCAGCCGGCCTTTCCAAGGCGGGCGCCGAAGCCGTCGTGCTGACCGACCCCTCCTCCGTCGCCTGGACCTTCAACATCCGCGGGTCCGACGTACCGCACACTCCGCATCCGCTGGCTCGCGCCATCATCCACGCCGACGGTCGCGCCGAGCTTTTCCTCGACAAGCGCAAGACCGGCATCGAGCAGGAAGCCTATCTCACCCAGATCGCCGAGATCGTCGCACCGTCGACCTTCGACGATCGCTTGGCCGCACTCGGCACTGCCGGCGCGTCTGTCATGATCGATCCGGACCTCGCGTCCTTTGCCATTTCCGAACTGATCCGCGCCAAGGGTGGCAAGATCGTCGAGGCGGTCGATCCCGCCCGCCTGCCCCGCGCCCAGAAGAACACGGCCGAAATCGAAGGCTCGACCCGCGCCCATCTGCAGGATGGCGCCGCCATGGTCGAGTTCCTCGCCTGGCTCGACGGCCAGCAGCCGGGCACGGTGACCGAGATCGTTGCCACCAACCAGCTGGAAGCGGCCCGCACCACTGTCGGCGAGCGCATGCAGAACCCGCTGAAGGACATCTCCTTCGACACGATCTCCGGCGCCGGCGCGCATGCCGCGATCATGCACTACCGCGTCAACACCGCCACCGACCAGGCGATCGAGGCGGGCACCATGTTCCTGATCGATTCCGGCGCGCAATACATCAACGGCACCACCGACATCACCCGTACGGTCGCCATTGGCGCGGTACCGGAAGAGCAGAAGCGCTTCTTCACCCTGGTGCTGAAGGGCATGATCGCGATCAGCACGGCGCGTTTCCCCAAGGGTTCGCGCGGTGTCGATCTTGATCCCTTGGCCCGCATCGCGCTCTGGAAGGCGGGCGCCGACTATGCCCACGGCACCGGCCACGGCGTCGGCTCCTATCTCTCGGTGCATGAAGGCCCGCAGCGCATCGCCCGTCTTTCGACGCAGGAACTGCTGGCCGGCATGATCCTCTCCAACGAGCCCGGCTACTACCGCCCCGGCGCCTTCGGCATCCGCATCGAAAACCTCATCGTCGTGCAGCCGGCAGCAATGGTGGACGGTGGCGACCTGCCGATGCTCGGCTTCGACACGATCACCTACTGCCCGATCGACCGTCGCCTGGTGCTGCCGGCGCTGTTGACCGACGAGGAACTCGCCTGGTTCAACGCCTATCACGCCGAGACGCGCGAAAAGCTGATGCCGCTGCTGGCGAGCGACGAGACCCGCGCCTGGCTGAAGGCCGCAACGGAAGCGCTCTCACGCTGAGTCAGTCGCCCAACGACCCAATAAAAAACGCCGCGCTCCTTGAGCGCGGCGTTTTTGCTTTCCCGATACCGGGCGCTTATTGGCCTTACATCACCAGGTGGCGGATCACCATCACCACGACCCAGCCGATGACGAGCATGCGCAGCGTCGAGAGGTTCAGCCCGAGCGCGATGGCAAAGGCGATGAACATGGCGATCGTGACGTCGAGCCCGCCATAGACGAAGGCCGGCGCCACGAGTGTGGTGAGAACGGCCGCCGGAACGGCGTTCAGCGCCGCCTCCAGCCGCGGCGGGATCTGCTTCATCTGGGTGATCAGGATGTAGCCGCCGACACGCGTCAGGAAGGTCGCAACGGCCGCCGCGACGATCAGATAGATGAGGTTCAGGTGCTGCGGATCCATCGTCATGCCTCCTTCTCGACAGCGGGCGCTGCAGCCTGTCCGCTTGGCGGCAGGATGGCGGCAAGCAAGATGCCGGCGAGCGCGCCGATGCTGACATGCCAGGGCGAGCCGACGAAATGCATACCGGCGACGGAAGCCAGCCCCGAGACGATGACAATCGGCAGGAAGCGGTCGCGCTTGCGGAAGCCCATGACCAGGCCCATGAAATAGACCGGCAGCAGGACATCGAGGCCGATTGCCTTGGGATCGCCGATCATCTGCCCGAAGATCGCGCCGACCAGCGTGTTGATGATCCAGGGAACGTAGATGATCAGCCCGAAGCCGAGATACCAGGCAAAGGTGATCGGCAAGCCGCGCTCGCCGCGCTTCTCGGTCTCGGCATATTGCGGATCGACCAGCAGGAAGAAGGCGAGGAACTTCTGCCCGAAGGTGAAGTGCCGGACATATTTGGCGATCGAGGCCGAATAGAGCACATGGCGGAAGTTGACGGCAAAGACCGAGAGCACCACCAGCCAGGGCTGGACATGGTTGCCGAAGAGCTCGATGCCGACCATCTGGCTGGCGCCGGCATAGACGGTCGCGCTCATGAACACCGCATCGGCAATGGTAAAGCCGTTGTCGACCGCAAGCGCCCCGAACAGCGCGCCAAAGGGCGATGCTGCCAGCATGATGGGAAAGCCGCCGCGGACCCCTTCCCAGAATTCATCTTTTTTCATGGAAACCTCCGCCGGCCGGGGCGATGACGCGCCGCGCGGCCGGTGCCGGACTGATAGGCGCTTGCGCCCCCGGCAACAATTCAAATGCGCTGATACAATGATTGAATTTTATGATGCCTCGGCGAACGAGGCTTGAACAAAAGGCGCACCGATCAAGAAACCGGTGCGCTTTGTCGCTTGGAACATGCGGCCGGCGCGGGCCAGCTAGCGCCTACTTCTTGACCTGGAACGTATGCTCGATGCCGGGGAAGCTACGCGCCTTCACCTCGTTTGCATACGCCTCGGCCGCCTTGGAGATCGCCGGTGCCAGTTCGGCGAAATGCTTGACGAAGCGCGGCTTGAAGTCGTTGAAAAGGCCGAGCATGTCGTCGGAGACGAGGATCTGGCCGTCACAGGCCGGCGATGCGCCGATGCCGATCGTCGGCGAGCGCAGCTCGGCGGTGATCTCGCGGGCGACCGGCTCTACAGTGCCCTCGATCACGATGCCGAATGCGCCGGCATCGTCGATCGCCTTGGCGTCGCGGCGGATCTTTGCCACTTCCTTGTCGTTGCGGCCGACCGAACGATAGCCGCCGGTCGTGTTGACGAGCTGCGGCATCAGTCCGACATGGCCGAGCACCGGAATGCCGCGGCTGACGAGGAATTCGACCGTCTCCGCCATCTCGGCGCCACCCTCGAGCTTCACCGCGCTGCAGCCGGTTTCCTTGAGGATCCGCGCGGCACTGCGGAACGCCTGCTCCTTCGATTCCTGGTAGGAGCCGAAGGGCATGTCGACGACGACGCAAGCCTGCTGCGACCCGCGCATGACCGCCTGGCCATGGGCGATCATCATTTCCAGCGTCACGCCGACGGTGGTGTCGAGCCCATAGAGCACCATGCCGACGGAATCACCCACCAGCAGGAAATCCACATGCGGATCGAGCAGCCGGGCAATCGGCGTCGTATAGGCCGTCAGGCTGACGATAGGGCGCTCGCCCTTCAGGGCTTCGATGTTGGCAGGGCTGAGGCGGCGCTTCTGTGACTGCACGCTCATGTCAGGCAACCTTTGCAAAGGACGCGGATTTCGGGGCGATCACACGGTTGTCGAGCAGCTTCGTCGTGCCGAAGCGGACGAAGAGAAGCAGCAGCACCGGCCGGTCGCCGATCGTTTCGATCGTCTCGAGCGTCTCGGGATCGCGGACTGCCACGACCTCGGGCTTCGCCAGCGGCTCGCTCGCGAGAAACGCGGTCACGGCCTTTTCGAGTGCCGCGACATCGTAGACGCCGGATGCGACGAGACGAGACGCCTCATCGAGCGCCTTCGGCACGATCGCCGCCGCACGCCGCTCTTCCGCCGTCAGATAGACATTGCGCGACGAGCAGGCGAGCCCGTCGGCCTCGCGCACCGTCGGCACGCCGATGACGGTCACCGGCTGGGCCAGGTCTTCCACCATGCGGCGGATGATCTGCAACTGCTGGAAATCCTTCTCGCCGAAGTAGGCGCGATCGGGCCCGACGATGTTGAAGAGCTTGGTGACGACTGTGGCGACACCGGCGAAATGGCCCGGGCGCACCGAGCCCTCGAGCTCGCTGCCGAGCGTCGGCACGTCGACCACCGTCTCCATCGGCCGCGGATACATGTCGGCAACACCCGGCGCAAACAGATAGTCGACGCTGCCCGCTTCGAGCATCGCCTGGTCGCGGGCGAGATCGCGCGGATATTTGGAAAGATCCTCGTTGGCGCCGAACTGCAGCGGATTGACAAAGATGCTGGCGACGACGATGTCGTTTTCCTCGCGGGCCCGGCGCATCAGCTCCATATGGCCGACATGCAGGTAGCCCATGGTCGGCACGAAGCCGACGGTCTTGCCTGCGCGGCGATGTTCCGCAAGCGCTGCACGCAGCTCGGCGATGGTGGTGAAAGTCTTCATCTCCGGACCCTCCAATCCGCGCCGGCGCCCTGCCCTTTGGGGTGCTGGCGCGCTGCCTTCGGAGATGGCCGCGACCTGCTCCACGAAAAGGCATTTGCATAAAATTCGGCTGCAATCCTCTATCTTGTGCAGCGCAAAAAAACAATCGGATTGATGACAGGTTGATGACGCGCGGCCGCGCTTGACTTCCACCGACAGCCTGTCACGGTTGGCCATCGATGCCACCTGCAACCCACGCTGGAGAGCGAGATGAAACCCTGCCTGCGCCTTCTCAGCCTTCTTGTCCCGACGCTTGCCTTCGCCGCGGCCGCCGAAGCCAAAATCCCGCTCGTCAACGCCACCTGCCCCGGCAAGATCGAGGTCCATGCCGACGAAGGCGGCCCGATCTACATCAACGGCAAGGAGGCCAAGCTCAAGGTCTTCAACGAGAACTACTATGAGGCGTACGGCGCCGGTGTCACCATCTCGCTCAGCATCAATCCCGACGGCTCACCGAGCGTGTCCTACGCGGGCAAGGGTGGCGCCAATGGTGTGTGCACGGTGAAGTAGGAGAACGCCTTGGCTGGTGTTCTTCACCG
Source organism: Ensifer sp. KUDG1 (assembly GCF_050434285.1). Taxonomy (NCBI): domain Bacteria; kingdom Pseudomonadati; phylum Pseudomonadota; class Alphaproteobacteria; order Hyphomicrobiales; family Rhizobiaceae; genus Ensifer; species Ensifer sp. KUDG1. Next base: position 178,580 of record NZ_JBNDIG010000002.1, on the reverse strand, counting down.
ACCTCCGGCGCGGACAAACTGCCGTTCAATCGAAGTCGAATACAGCACCGTGGGCTCGCCCGCCGATCTCTTCGGAGCGATGCCAGCCGAGCCAGATCGGCTCCGAGATAGAGCCGTTGCGGATCAATGCAGCGAGTATCCGTTCGGCGAGCCGTTCTGGCTGCGGAACAAGTTTCCGATCATTGATGAAACAATCGAGCCGGGTGTGTTTATGGAAGCCCTCCGCAGCTATACGAGGGCGCGAAGCAAAGAACCGAGCCACCGGTGTCGCGAGCGAGCCGCCACGAGCATTGACGAGCCGATGAAAAACTTCCCCTTCGCGAAACGAAGCGCCTTCATCGCATTCCGCATAGTATTCAGGTGACAGTTCTAGCTGGGCCATGCAACCTCGTGCAGCTCAAGGCATTTTTTTTGCGATCATCGCGATTTCCCGGATCAAGGCCGCGACGCGCACATTTTCAACCAACTTTGCCTTAGCCCGGATCGCTTGAATACCTCAAGCTGCACCCCACATCAGCCCGGCTCAAAAAAATCTTTGAGCCGGTGTCGGGATCGTCGTCCGGCATACGTCCTTAGGACAATTCCAGGAGGCCATGGATCGGTCCTTCGTCCGGAGTTGAGCATTTTCAAAGAGTTGGGCCTTTTCACGGATGGTGTGGAGTGGCCTGACGCCCCAAAACACAAAATCCATTCCAAGGAGCATTTCATGCGCATGATTTTCGTAAACCTGCCGGTCAAGGATCTGAAGGCTTCGCGCGCGTTCTTCGCCGCCCTCGGCTATACCTTCAACGAGCAGTTCTCCGACGACACCGCCGCCTGCACGGTGATCTCGGACAATATTTTCGTCATGCTTTTGACCGAGCCGAAGTTCCGCGACTTCATCACCGGCGAGATCAGCGACACCCGCAAGTGCACCGAGGTCATCACCGCCCTTTCCGCCGGCAGCCGCGCCGAATGCGACGACGTGCTCGCCAAGGCCCTTGCCGCCGGCGCCAAGCCCTGGAAGCCGGCGATCGACTACGGCTTCATGTACGGCATCTCCTTCCAGGACCTCGACGGCCACGTCTGGGAATACATGTGGATGGATCAGGAAGCAGCCCAGCAGCAGGCCTCCTGATCTCAGACAGTGCCCCGAACTCTGCGCCTGCCGCCAAAAGCGGCGGGCGTTTTTGTGTGATGGAATGATCGCAGTGCCCGCTAAAGCTTCGGTTGGCGCCCGATTTGAGAAGAAAGTGACCGGTAAATCCGATAGTCGGGACGGGATACGAATCGCGAGCGACGCGCAGCTTCGCTTGCAAGCATTGCGAATGAGGGATCCCATGTCCACGAAGGTCGAAGCCAAGCATTGGTCCAAGGTCGAGCTTTTGCACGAGACCGTACGCAATCCGAACATCCGTGTGCGCGGCAGCAACAGCTACTACAGCAACGCCTGGACCGGATCCTTCGAGGAGAGTGTCGTTCGCTACCTCTATGGTGACGACTACAGCCTCAAGGCCTGGGAGCCGCAATGGCCGATCGACCAGTTGCGGATCGGCGACTATGTCGCGATCGGCGCCGAGGCGGTGATCCTCATGGGTGGCAACCACACCCATCGCACCGATTGGGTGAGCCTCTATCCCTTCCTCGACGTGATCGGCGAAGCCTATGTCGGCAAAGGCGACACCGTCATCGGCGACGGCGCCTGGATCGGCATGCGGGCCATGATCATGCCGGGTGTGACGCTGGGTGAAGGCGCCGTCGTGGCGTCGGGCGCCATCGTCACGAAGGACGTTGCCCCCTACACCATCGTTGCGGGGAACCCTGCCCGGCCCGTCCGCCAGCGTTTCCCCGCGGCCGATGTCGAGACGCTGCTTGCGCTCGGCATCTACCAGTGGGAACGATCAAAGTTCGACGCGTTGCGCCGTTTCATCTGCGCCGACGATATTGCCGCCCTGAAAGCCGCCTCCGAAGAGTACGACAGCAGGCAGGCGTAACGACTCTCCACCGATTGCCAACCGGCGGGGATCACCCGCCGATCAGCGCCAGCCACTCGTCCTCGTCCATGGTCGCGACACCGAGTTCGCGGGCCTTGTCGAGCTTGGAGCCGGCGCCCGGGCCGGCAACGACGATATCGGTCTTCTTCGACACGGATCCGGCCACCTTGGCGCCGAGGCTTTCGGCCTTGGCCTTGGCCTCGTCGCGCGTCATCTTTTCGAGCGAACCGGTGAAGACGACCGTCTTGCCGGCGACCGGGCTGTCGCTGGCGACCGGCGCTTCCGCCGCCTCCGGCGTCACCTCGGACAGCAGCCGGTTGACCACTTCGAGATTGCGCGGCTCCTTGTAGAACTCGACGATGGCGCGGGCGACCACCTCGCCGATGCCGTCGATGCTGTTGAGCTCGTTCCAGGCATCGCCGGTAAAGGTCGATGCCTCGCTCATCGCCGTGCCGAAATGCTCGTAATTGCCGTAGGAGCGTGCGAGCAGCTTTGCCGTCGTCTCGCCCACATGGCGGATGCCGAGCGCGTAGATGAACCGCTGCAGTGCGATCGAGCGCCGCGTGTTGATGGCGTCGTAGAGCTTGCGCACGCTGACGCGGCCAAAGCCGTCGATGTTTTCAAGCTTGGTGAGCGACGCCTCCTGGCGCTTCTCCAGCGTGAAGATATCGGGCGCCGTGCGGATCGAAAGCGTCGGATCCTCGCTTTCGAAGAAGAACTCGATCTGCTTGGAGCCGAGGCCCTCGATGTCATAGGCGTTGCGCGAGACGAAGTGCTTCAGGTGCTCGACCGCCTGGGCGCGGCAGACGAAGCCGCCGGTGCAGCGGCGCACGGCATCCACCTTGCCGGTCTTCTCGTTGATATCTCGCACCGCATGGCTGCCGCAGACGGGGCATGTCGTTGGGAAGCGATAGGGCTCCGAGCCTTGCCTGCGCTCGTCCATGACGACATCGACGATCTGCGGAATGACGTCGCCGGCGCGCTGGACGATCACCATGTCGCCAATGCGGATGTCCCTGCCCTCGCGGATCGGCTCGCCCGAATTGCCGAGACCCTTGATGTAATCCTCGTTGTGCAGCGTCGCATTGGTGACGACGACGCCGCCGACGGTGATCGGCTCCAGGCGAGCAACCGGCGTCAGCGCGCCGGTGCGGCCCACCTGGATGTCGATCGCCGTCAACCGGGTGAAGGCCTGCTCGGCCGGGAACTTGTGCGCCGTCGCCCAACGCGGCGAGCGCGAGCGGAAACCGAGGCGGGCCTGCAAGTCGAGCCGATCGACCTTGTAGACGACGCCGTCGATGTCGTAGTCGAGATCCGGCCGTTCGCGCTCGATATGGTGGTAATGTTCGAGCAGCGCATCGGCCGAGGAGAGCCGCTGCATCAGCGGGTTGACGGGGAAGCCCCAGGCCTTGAAGACCTCGACCATGCCCATCTGCGTATCGGCGGGCATGTCCGAAATCTCGCCCCAGGCATAGGCGAAGAAACGCAGCTTGCGGCTCGCGGTCACCTTGGCATCGAGCTGGCGCAACGACCCGGAAGCCGTGTTGCGCGGGTTGACGTAGAGCGGCTTGCCAAGTGCTGCCATCTCGGCATTGAGCGCGGCAAAGTCGGATTTCGCCATATAGATTTCGCCGCGCACCTCGACGATATCAGGCGCGCCGGCCGGCAGCGTCTGCGGGATCATGCCGATGGTGCGGATGTTGGCGGTGACGTTTTCCCCCGTCGTGCCGTCGCCGCGGGTCGCTGCCGTCACCAGCCGTCGGTTTTCGTAGCGCAGCGACATGGAGAGCCCGTCGATCTTCGGCTCGGCGGTAAAGGCGATCGAATTGTCGGGTAGTTGCCCGAGGAAGCGATACACCGAGGCGACGAAATCGCGGGCGTCCTCGTCGGAAAACGTGTTGTCGAGCGACAGCATTGGCCGAGCGTGCACGACCGGCTGGAAGGTGACGGACGGCGCCGCGCCGACCTTCCTCGACGGGCTGTCCTCGCGGATGAGGGCCGGAAAACGCGCCTCGATCGCATCGTTGCGCCGCTTCAGCGCGTCATAGTCCGCATCCGAAATCTCAGGCGCGTCCTGGCCGTGGTAAAGCGCATCGTGGCGCGCAAGCTCGGCCGCAAGATAGGCAAGCGCTTCGGCCGCTTCCGCTTCGTTGAGATTCTCGACGGGTTTCAATTCTTGGGACATGCGCGACAACTCCGGATTCGGAGTCGTTTTGTAGAGCAACCGCTGGGAAAGAAAAGACCGTCCGGCGCCGTCGGCTCACGCGCCAGTGGCATTGGCCCTCCCTGTCGCGAGCCCGGCAAGCGGCCGGACATCCAGTTCGCACCAGCGTTCATAGCGCTTCTGATAGCGGCAGCGGATGGCCTCCAGATCCTTTTTTTGGACGCCACGCTTGCAGTATATCCATTTGCCTTTCGCCTGGCCACGCATCACCCGGCTGACCGGCTGCAGGCCAAACATCTTCAGGATCGCAGCCCCGCCCTTGTCCCAGCCGATGCTGTAGATGTCGATGCCATCAGGCGGGAACGTGTGGTGTTCGAGGATCGCCGAGACCGTCGCCCAGACGAGGATGCCGTTCTGCCGCCGGCGCTCGGCACGCATGGAATCGAGCAGGAAGCTCAGGTTGAGGATGGTCGCGAGATAGACGACCTTCGCCTTTCGCGCCTGCGGATGGGCGAGCAGGCCGCTAGCCAGCAGGTTGTCGAAGGCATAGTGGCCCTGCAGGAACAGTTTGAAGTGGTTCTTCTCGAAGGCGTAGTAGTCGATGAAGCCGAAGATGTTCTCGTTTGGATCCTGCAGGCAAATCAGGCTGTAGGGATCGGAATGGAACGCTTTCATATCCTCTTCGGGATCGATCGCGCCGCTGCGAAACACATCCTGTGCCTTGCGGACCACATCATAGGCGACCGCCGTCGGCGCCGGGACGCGGACAAGATAGGAACGGTCCCCACGCGCGCAGGGCGCCACAAGCGCCAACGGCGTGGCTTCGTCCGCGTTCGGCGGTTGAGGATCGGCCACCTCCTCCGCCGGCCCGAACTGTGAGGCACGTCGTAGCCTTGCGACAAGAGTTGCTGCAATCACGGCGATCGCAACGCACGCGACCACCCCGAAGCCGCCCAATTCCTGGTTCGCGTCCCTTATGGTCAGGATAAGGCCGGCATAGGCGAGCGCGATGAGCAGGATCAGTTCCGGATGCGCACGCATCTGCGCAAACCGGATCTCCAGTTTATGCTGAAGTTTCTCCCACATGCTCGAAGTGCCCCAACCGCAGAGGAAATAGAACACGGGTGCAGCGGCGCAACAATTCAACCAAAAGGCTTAGGAAGCCCAGCCGTGGGTTCGGATGAGCACTCTGAGGAGATCGCATTTCAGCTGCCAATGTTTCCACTTGGCGGCTGGATGATCTAGCCGTTGCCGGAAAGCAGGCGAGCAGCTGCCGCCCTCGCCTCTTCGGTGATCGAGGCGCCGGCCAGCATGCGGGCGATTTCCTCGGTGCGCGCCTTGTCGTCCATGCGGGCAACACGGGTGGAAATCATCTCGGCCTTCTCGGCCGAAGGACCCTTGGAGATCAGGAGATGCGTTGCCGCGCGCGCGGCAACCTGCGGCGCGTGGGTGACCGAGAGCACCTGAACCGTTGCCGAAAGCCGCTTCAGCCGCTGGCCGATGGCGTCGGCCACCGCACCGCCGACGCCGGTGTCGATTTCGTCGAAGACGAGCGTCGGCGCCGAGCCGCGATCGGCAAGCGCCACCTTAAGCGCCAGCAGGAAGCGCGAAAGTTCGCCGCCCGAAGCCACTTTCATGATCGGCCCCGGCCGCGTGCCGGGGTTGGTCTGAACGTGGAACTCGACGAGGTCGATACCGTCGACCGTGGGCAGCGACGGATCGCTCTGCACCTCGACCATGAAGCGCGCGCGCTCGAGCTTCAGCGCCGGCAGCTCGGCCATGACGGCGTCGGAAAGTGCTGTCGCGGTATGGCGACGCTTTTCGGAAAGCGAGCGCGCCGAAGCGTCGAACGCCACCCGCGCCACGCCGACTTGGGCATCGAGTTGCTTCAGCTTTTCCTCGCCGGCATCGAGATCGGCGAGATCGGAAATCATGCGGACGGCAAGCGCCGGCAGTTCCGTGACCGGTACCGAATATTTGCGGCTGGCGGCGCGAAGCGCGAACAGCCGCTCCTCCACCCGCTCCAGTTCCTTCGGGTCGAATTCCGTGTTGCGCAGCGCCCGCTCGACCGACATCTGCGCGTCCGAAAGCTGGTTGAGCGCTCCATCGAGCAGTTCGACCGTTTCTTCGAGCAGGCCCGGCGCCTCCTGGCTCTTGCGCTCGAGACGGCGCACGAGCGAGGCGATCAGCGGAACCGGCGAAGCGTTGCCGTTCAGGAACTCCGAGGCCTCGTTGATGTCGCCGGCAATGCGCTCGGCCTTCATCATCCGCGCCCGGTTTTCGGCAAGCTCGTCTTCTTCGCCGTCGCGGGGGCTGAGCTTCTCCAGTTCCTCGACCGAGGACCGCAGGTAGTCCGCCTCGCGCGCGGCCGCCTCGACCCGCTCGCGGTGTTTCTTCAGGCCGCGCTCAGCGTCCTTCCAGGCGCGATAGAGTTCGCTCACATGCGCCGCTTCGTCGGCGGTGCCGCCAAAAGCGTCGAGCAGCGTGCGGTGCGCGTCGATATCGACGAGCGCGCGGTCATCGTGCTGTCCGTGGATTTCGACGAGCGTCTGCCCGAGCTGGCGCATCAGTTGGACGCTGATCGGCTGGTCGTTGACATAGGCCTTGGTGCGGCCGTCGGCCGACTGCACGCGGCGGAAGATCAGGTCGCCGTCGTCGTCGATGCCGTTTTCCCTGAGCATCAGCCGCGCCGAATGCCCCATCGGCACGTCGAAGACCGCCGTCACCTGCCCCTTGTCGGAACCGTGGCGCACGAGCGAGCCGTCGCCGCGCCCGCCAAGGGCGAGCGACAGGCTGTCGAGAAGGATGGACTTGCCGGCCCCGGTTTCACCGGTCAGCACCGAGAGCCCGGCGTCGAAATTGAGATCAAGCCGTTCAATCAGGACGATATCGCGGATCGAAAGCTGGGCAAGCATCCGGGGTCATATCTTCCTAGAGGGCGCTGATTAAGATCAGGCGCCGACGAGTTTCTTGGCGGCACGCGAGATCCAGGAGTTGCCGCTTTCACGTGGCTCCAGGCCACCCGACTGCAGCAGCTTGAACGAATCGGAATACCACTGGCTGTCCGGATAGTTGTGGCCGAGAACGGCGGCAGCGGTCTGCGCCTCCTGGGTCACGCCCATCGCGAAGTAGGCTTCCGTCAGACGGGCGAGCGCCTCTTCCACCTGGTTGGTGTTCGGGTACTGTTCGATGACGACGCGGAAACGCGATACGGCGGCAAGGTATTCCTTGCGCTCGAGATAGTAGCGGCCGACCTGCATTTCCTTGCCGGCCAGCTGGTCGCGGGCAAAGCGGATCTTCGACTTGGCGTCGTCGACATATTCGGAGTCCGGGTAGCGGTCGACGACCGCCTGCATGGCTTCGATCGCCTTGAAGGCCGGCTTCTGGTCCTGCGTCACCGCCGGGATCTGCTTGGTATAGGCGAGACCCTGGATGTACTGCGCATAGGCCGCGTCTTCGGACTGCGGATAAAGATTGAGGTAGCGGCCGGTGGCGTTGATCGCCTCCTGGTACTGACCGTTACGATAGGAAACGAAGGCGTTCATGACCAACGCCTTGCGGGCATATTCCGAGAACGGATGCTGGCGGTCGAGCGCTTCGAACTTGCGCGCCGCCTCCGTCGTCTTGCCGGCATTGAGGTTGGCAAGGCCCTGATTGTAGAGCACTTCCGGCGGGTCGGTCTCGGCCGTCAGCTTGGTGATGTCGATATCGGGATCGTTCTGGCAGGCGGTGATCAGGGCGCTGCCGGCAACAGCCGCGACAATGACGGCGGCGACGCGCGCTGACTTCTTCAAATCCACAGAAACTGCAAGAACCATCGGATATTCCCGTTCCACTCTGCGGGCATGGACCCCGCCAGACATGCGCTTTTAGAGCAAGTTACCTTGAGACCGCAACGTCATGATCGGTGATTCATGCAAATTTGTGGCAGCTCTACCATGAAAATGCCGGCCTTTCGGCCGGCGACTGGAGGAGATGATGTCTTTTTTTGTTATGCGGACCAGGGCGCGAAGCCCGGAGCTGCCACTGCAACCATATCGCGCGCGCGGGTACGCTGGCGCGGGGTTGCCGTTTCGACGACTTCGTAGGCCGTCGGGTCGCTGAGCAGTGCCTTCAGCGCGTTGGCGTTCATCTTGTGGCCGCCGCGGTAGGAGCGGTAGCAGCCGATGAACGGCGCGCCGGCGAGCGAGAGGTCGCCAACCGCATCCAGCGTCTTGTGGCGCACGAATTCGTCGGTGTAGCGCAGGCCCTCGACGTTGATGACGGCGTTGTCGTCGGAAATGACGACGGAGTTTTCGAGCGAGGAGCCGAGTGCGAAGCCGGCGGCCCAGAGGCGCTCGACATCGCGCATGAAGCCGAAGGTGCGGGCACGCGACAGTTCGCGCTTGAAGACGGACGGTGTCATGTCGCCCTTCCAGGCCTGGCGGCCGATCAGCGGGCAATCGAAATCGATCTCGACCTCGAAGCGCATGCCGTCATAGGGCGTGAACTCCGACCAGGAGGCGCCTGATTCGATACGCACCGGCTTGATGATGCGGATGTAGCGACGCTTGACCGCAAGGGCGCGAACACCCACCAGCTCGATCGCGTCGATGAAAGGTTCGGAGCTGCCGTCCATGATCGGCATTTCGGCGCCGTGCACTTCGACCGTGAGGTTGTCGAGGCCGAGCGCGTAGATCGCAGCCATGACATGTTCGATCGTGGCGATCGAGGTCGCCGGCGACATGCCGAGAACGGTGCAGAGATCAGTGTTGCCGACCTGCGAGGAAACCGCCTTGTATTCGCTGACCCGGCCGTTGGACAGGACGCGCTGGAAAACGATGCCCGCATCGGCTTCGGCCGGATGGAAGGTGATCGACACTTCTGCGCCCGAATGCACGCCGATGCCCTTGAGCGTTACCGGGCTTGCAATCGTCGTCTGAAACCCGAGCAATTCGATTCCCATTCTCGTCACTTTCAATACCTGTGGCCGATGGCCAAAACCTGCTGGTGGACGCAACGATCTTCAGGGCACAAGAAAGATGCCCGAGAGTCCCGGCTCAACGACCGGTCCTCTGCGTTTCGAACAGACAGCGCTTGATCGAATCGCATGCGTCCCCAATTCCGAGTCTGAAAATAGGAGTTTGGAGGCACCATTCCAAATCACTGTTCGTTTCGCTTTGTTACGCATTTGCGACGGTCCGTAACATGGAATCAAACACCTGAAATGATGAACAAAATGCAAAAATGCCCGGGCAGTTGCCCGGGCATTCGGCAAGGTGAAGGAACGGGCCTTCCAATCAGTTCGATTGACGGCGCAGGAACGCCGGGATCTCGAGCTGATCATCTTCTTGCGGGCGCGCCTGCGGCGAAGCGCGACCGTGATCGTCAAGCTGGCCGCGACGCGGCGCATAGAGGCTCGCTTCCGGCGAGAGCGGCCGGCGCTGCTGGGAAGCAGCGGTCGGTGCGGAAGCCGTCATGTCGGCGGCTGCCGGGGTCTGTTCGCGTTCACGCAGGCCCAGCGAGCTGGTGATGCGGTTGAGCAGGCCCATCGGGCCGCGCTCTTCCGCGATCGGGGCAGCCGGCTGTGCGCGGCGGTCCATCTCGGCCTTTACGACCGGCGGGAAGTCTTCGACCTTCGGCATGCGAACCTGTTCCGGCTGCTGACGCATGACCGGAGCGACGGGCTCCTGGCGCATGATCGGCTGCGGCTGGGGCTGAACCGGCTGCATCTGCGGCTGCGGCTGGCGCATGACCGGAGCGGCCTCTACCGGTGCAGCACCGGCGAAAAGCTTGCTCTGGGGACGAAAGTTGTCTTCGTGCATCGGCTGCTGAACCGGAGCCTGTGCCTGCACCTGGGCGGCGCGGGTCGCGATGTCGAGCTCGCGTTCCATTTCGGCTTCGCGGATGGCGGCGGCGATCTGGTCGGCGGTAGCCTGCTGCTGCATCGGCTGCTGAACCGGCTGGGCGACCGGCTGCTGCATCACCGGCTGGTGGACCGGGGCCGGCTGGTGCTGGGCAACGGCCTGCGGCTGCTGGGCCGGAACGGCGGCAGACGGACGGACGACCGGCTTTGCTGCTACCGGACGAAAGTCGGCGGAACGACCCGCCACCTCCGCGGCCGTACGGTCGATGCCGGTGGCAACGACCGAGACGCGGATGAGGCCTTCGAGGTCTTCGTCGAACGTCGCGCCGAGGATGATGTTGGCATCCGGGTCGACTTCTTCGCGAATACGGGTTGCCGCTTCGTCGAGTTCGAACAGGGTGAGGTCGCGGCCGCCGGTGATCGAGATCAGCAGGCCCTGCGCGCCCTTCATCGAGGTTTCGTCGAGCAGCGGGTTGGCGATCGCGGCTTCGGCTGCGGCCAGTGCGCGGCCTTCGCCCGAAGCTTCGCCGGTGCCCATCATGGCGCGGCCCATTTCGCGCATCACCGAGCGGACGTCGGCGAAGTCGAGGTTGATGAGACCTTCCTTGACCATGAGGTCGGTGATGCAGGCAACGCCCGAATAGAGAACCTGGTCAGCCATCGCAAACGCGTCCGCAAAGGTCGTGCGGTCATTGGCGATGCGGAAGAGGTTCTGGTTCGGGATGACGATCAGGGTGTCGACCGACTTCTGCAGTTCGGCGATGCCCTGGTCGGCGAGCCGCATGCGGCGCGCGCCTTCGAAATGGAACGGCTTGGTGACGACGCCGACCGTCAGGATGCCCTTGTTGCGGGCGGCCTGTGCGACGATCGGGGCTGCACCGGTACCGGTGCCGCCGCCCATGCCGGCGGTGACGAAGCACATATGGGTGCCGTTGAGGTGGTCGATGATCTCATCGATGCACTCTTCGGCGGCCGCACGGCCGACTTCCGGCTGCGAACCGGCGCCGAGACCTTCGGTGACGGCGACACCCATCTGGATGATGCGCTCAGCCTTGGTCATGGTGAGTGCCTGGGCATCCGTGTTGGCGACGACGAAATCGACGCCCTGGAGGCCTGCGGTGATCATGTTGTTGACGGCGTTGCCGCCACCACCGCCCACACCAAAGACGGTGATGCGCGGCTTCAGCTCCGTGATATCCGGCTTCTGCAAGTTGATAGTCATAGTCCCGTTCCTTCTGTTTTCTGGCCGCCTTGCCGAGCCGGCCAAATCTTTCAGTTTGTCTTCACCGGCCCCGTCCCTGTTCGGAGCCAGCCGTCACTCAAAAGCTTTCTTTCAGCCACTGGCCCATGCGGGCGATGCGGCCGTTGCCGGCGCCGAGCGCCGAGAACATGCCGCCGTGGGAGGCATGCGTCTCGAGGTCGGCGACCTGCGGATAGATCATCAGGCCGACCGCCGTGGAGAAGGCGGGGCCCTTGGCAGCGGCCGGCAGCCCGGAAACCCCGAGCGGACGACCGATGCGAACATTGCGGGCGAGGATGCGGCGGGCCGCTTCCGGCAGGCCGGTCAGCTGGCTGGCGCCGCCCGTCAGTACGATGCGCTTGCCGACGATCGGGCTGAAGCCCGAGCGCTGGATGCGATCGCGGATGAGTTCGAGCGTCTCTTCGATGCGGGCGCGCACGATGCGCGACACGAGGGCGCGCGGCACATGCGTCGGCTGGTCGCGGTCGTCCTCGCCGATCGGCGGAACCGAAACGATATCACGCTCGTCGGCGCTGTTGGGCAGGGCCGAGCCGTGCACGACCTTCAGCCGTTCGGCATCCTCGATGCGGGTCGAAAGACCACGCGCCAGATCCGTCGTCACGTGATGGCCGCCGAGACTGACAGCGTCTGCGTGAACCAGCTTTCCTTCGGCAAAGACCGAGATCGTCGTCGTGCCGCCGCCCATGTCGATCGCCGCGCAGCCGAGCTCGACTTCGTCGTCGACGAGTGCTGCAAGACCGCTGGCATAGGGGGTGGCAACCATGCCCTCGACCGAAAGGTGAGCGCGGTTGACGCAGAGTTCGAGGTTCTTCAGCGCTGCCCGTTCGGCCGTCAGCACATGCATGTCGACGCCGAGAACGTCGCCGAACATGGCCAGCGGATCGCGGATGCCGCGCTCGCCATCGAGCGAGAAGCCCGTCGGCAGCGAGTGCAGGATGGCGCGGTCGGAGCGCAGCGACTGCTGGCCGGCAGCCGACAGAACCTTGCGCAGATCGTTGGCGTCGACCTCCTGGCCACCGAGATCGATCGTCGCGGTGTAGACGTCGCTCTGCAGCCGGCCGGCTGAAACGTTGACGATCAGACTGTCGATGGTGAGACCGGCCATGCGCTCGGCCGCGTCGACGGCGAGCCGGACGACGCTTTCCACCGCATCGAGATCGGCGACGACGCCGTTCTTGACGCCGCGGGACTTCTGGTGGCCGATGCCGATGATTTCGACGCTATGCGTACGGTTGGGCAGGATCTGGCTCTCGGCGCGCGGCGTCAGCCGGCCGATCATGCAGACCACCTTGGTCGAACCGATATCCAGCACCGAGACGACATGAGACCGCTTCGAGGAAAGCGGCTTCAGACGCGGCAGGCCAAAGCTGGAGGAACCGAACAGACTCATATGCGGCCTTCTTTCTTCTTTTCGGTCTCCTGCGCCTTCAGCATCTTGTCCCTCGCCTTCAAGGCAACTTCGCGCCGGGTCACTGCGTCCGGCGTCAACTGAACTGTTGTTCTGTCTTCAAGCCTCAGATCCACGGCAGCGATGTCGCGCTCGAGGAGCTGGTGCTGGCTTTCCATGTCGGAGAGCACCTTCATCGCCCGGGCGACGTCGTGCTCCGGCAGCTTGACGACGATACCGTTGTCGAGGCGCAGATCCCAGCGGCGGCCGGCCACGCGCACGAAGGCCTTCACCCGCGAGCGGATCTCCGGCCAGCGGGAAAACTCGTCGTAGAAATCGGCAGCCGCCGTTTCGGCGTCACGACCGACGAAGAGCGGCAGCGCCGCAAACTTGTTGTCGCGCAAGGGCGCGATCACACTGCCGCTGCGCTCGATCAGCGAAAGGTCGGAACCGTGCTGCCAGATGCCGAAGGCCTTGCGCTCGGTGAGGCTGACCTCGATGGTGCCGGGATAGATCTTGCGAACGGTAACGCCCTGCACCCAGGGCATTTCCGCAATCAGCTTGCGCGCCTCGGCGATATCGAGCGCCACCAGCGACGTCGTGCCGTCGAGGCCGAGCTGCTGGAGAATGTCGATTTCCGAGGTCTGGTCGTTGCCGGAAACCTTGACGTCTTCGATCGCAAAGCCCGCGGCCGTGGTCGAGGCCTGTGCGAAATTCTGCGTGTGGCCGCCGAGCGACATGCCGTAGAAGCCGGTTGCCGCGAAAAAGGCGATTGCCGACAGCGTGCCGGTATGAGCGGGAAAACGAATGCGGCCAGCACCGAGGCTGACGAAGAAGCGCACGACACGACGAAGCGGACGCGGCAGTACGCGCGCGCCGTCCACATCGGCGGCGGCGGCGCCATCGAGGTGACGAACCCTCTTGCCCCTTTTGCCCCTCAACGCAAACACGACGCGTCCTCCACCATCCAACTCAAAAACTCACCGAAGCTGTAGCCGGCATGCGCGGCCATCTCGGGCACCAGGGAGGTCGGAGTCATGCCGGGCTGGGTGTTGATCTCCAGCCAGATCAGCTCGCCCTCAGCGGAGGAACTGTCATCGAAACGAAAGTCGGATCGGCTGACGCCCCGACAACCGATTGCCTGATGCGCCTTCAGAGCGAGTGTTTGTATTTTTTGGTAAATATTTGGTGAAATCTGTGCCGGAATGACGTGGCGCGAACCACCTTTTACGTATTTGGAATCATAATCGTAGAAGGTGTGGCCCTGCGGGATGATTTCGGTGACGCCAAGCGCCTTGTCGCCCATGACGCCACAGGTCAGTTCACGGCCGGCGACATAACGCTCGACCATGATTCGGTCGCCGTAGCGCCATTCGCTCGACGTCACCACCTGCGGGGGATGCGATTGATCTTCCTTGACGATGACGACGCCGAAGCTCGAGCCTTCGGAAACCGGCTTGACGACGTAAGGCGGCTTCATCGGATGCTTCGGACCGAAGGCATGGCGGTCCATGACTTGCGCATCGGCGACCGGAATGCCGGAAGCAGCCGCTACATGCTTCGCCTGCGCCTTGTCCATCGCGAGCGCCGAGGCAAGCACGCCGGAATGGGTGTAGGGGATCTCGAGATATTCGAGGATGCCCTGGATCGTGCCGTCCTCGCCGAACGGACCATGAAGGGCGTTGAAGGCAACGTCGGGGCGCAGCGCGGCCAGCGTCTCTGCGACCTTGCGGTCGACGTCGATGCGGGTGACGCGATAGCCGGCAGCTTCCAGGGCATCCGCACAGGCAGCCCCGGACGACAGGCTAACCGGTCGCTCCGAAGAAAATCCGCCCATCAGGACAGCCACATGCTTGCCGCTCATTCAAACCCCCAGACAATACGCCACTATCGCAAGGTTTCCTTGCGTCTGGCTGGCTCCCGCCCTCGCGAGTCAGCTGTGCCATTGGGGTCACTAGAACGTCATTAAGGTTAACGAACCGTTTACTTTCGTTAACCCCAGTCAGGAAATGAAACGCCATCTGCAGGCGCAAGCGCATGTGGAACAAGGCATTTTAGCGAGAGATCAAAGGGTTGCGGAGCAATCTTGAATCTAATGCATAAACAGAAGAAAAAATGAAAAAACCCGCCGCATCGACGGCGGCGGGTCCATGCGTGACGGTATCCTGACTTGATCAATCGTCGTCGCCGACGATCTTCCAGACGATGCCGGCGATCGCCGCACCGACGATCGGCGCCACCCAGAACAGCCACAGTTGCGACAGCGCCCAGTCACCGACAAAGAGCGCCTGCCCTGTCGAGCGGGCCGGATTGACCGAGGTGTTCGTCACCGGGATCGAGACGAGATGGATCAGGGTCAGCGCCAGCCCGATGGCGATGGGTGCGAAGCCCGCCGGCACCCGGCCATGGGTGGAGCCGAGAATGATGAACAGGAAGAAGAAGGTCAGCACCACTTCGGCCACCAGCGCCGCCGTCAGCGAATAGCCGCCCGGTGAATGCTCGCCATAGCCGTTGGCAGCAAAGCCGCCGAGCTGGAAATCGCCCTTGCCGCTGGCGATCACATAGAGGACGGCGGCAGCCGCAATCGCGCCCAGCACCTGGGCGATGACATAGCCGACAAGGTTCGACGCCGGGAACTTGCCCGCGACCGTCAGGCCGACGGAAACGGCCGGGTTGAAATGACCGCCGGAAATACCGCCGACCGCATAGGCCATGGTCAGGACGGTGAGACCGAAAGCGAAGGAGACGCCAAGATAACCAATACCAACGCCGGGAAGAGCAGCAGCCAGCACCGCGCTGCCGCAACCGCCAAAAACGAGCCAAAATGTACCGAGAAATTCTGCTGAAAGCTTTTTGAACATGCATTCGCTCCTGAAAAACGAAGCCGATCGCTTCAACTGCCCAGAGTTTGCCACAATTTGATTCCCGTCAATCCGGGTTGTCGGGCCGCACCACGCACCCGCAAAGCGTGAACCTTGGCCGGCAGCAGGCCGGTTGGCGCGCAACCGGAAAGCCGGTTCCGTGCGGCCGGCCCTGGGCCGCGCCGCAGCAGAAGATTGCTGCGCATGGCGGCGATATCGTTCGCACTTCTTACGGTATCAGGGTTTCGCCATGCCGAAACTTGCGTTAAGAGGCCCTCACCCGCCTCCCAAGACGGTATGAAATCCACATCAGGAATTATGATAATGACAGACGCGACAACCTCCCTGTCGCCGAAGGACAATGCGTCAAAGCACGCGGCAGTGAACTCCCCTGCCCGGGTGCTGTTCGCAAGCCTCGTCGGCACGACCATCGAATTCTTCGACTTCTACGTTTACGCCACCGCCGCCGTACTGGTGTTCCCGCACCTGTTCTTCCCGGCCGCCGATCCGACCTCGGCAATGCTGCAATCCTTCGCGACCTTCTCGATCGCCTTCTTCGCCCGCCCCTTCGGCGCCGTGATCTTCGGCCATTTCGGCGACAAGGTCGGCCGCAAGGCGACCCTGGTGGCGGCGCTCATGACCATGGGCATCTCCACGGTCGTCATCGGGCTTCTGCCGACCTATGCGTCGATCGGCGTCGCAGCCCCGCTCCTGCTCGCCCTTTGCCGCTTCGGACAGGGCCTCGGGCTTGGCGGCGAATGGGGCGGCGCCGTGCTGCTCGCCACCGAGAACGCGCCTGAGGGCAAGCGAAGCTGGTACGCCATGTTCCCGCAGCTCGGCGCGCCGATCGGCTTCATTCTTTCGGCCGGCACCTTCCTCATCCTCGGCGAAGTCATGAGCAACGAAGCCTTCCTCGCCTGGGGCTGGCGCGTGCCGTTCATCGCCAGCATCCTGCTGGTCGCCGTCGGTCTCTATGTCCGCCTGAAGATCACCGAAACGCCGGAGTTCCAGAAGGCCGTCGACAAGCACGAGCGCGTGCAGGTGCCGATCATGGAGATCTTCCGCTTCCACAAGCGCAGCCTGGTGCTCGGCACCTTCGTGGCGCTTGCGACCTTCGTGCTGTTCTACCTGATGACCGTCTTCTCGCTCTCCTGGGGCACGGCCAAGCTCGGCTATTCGCGTGAGCAGTTCCTGGTCGTGCAGATGACTGGCGTCGTCTTCTTCGGCCTGATGATCCCGGTTGCCGGTATCCTCTCGGACCGCTACGGCCGTCGCCTGATCCTGATCGTCACCACCATCGGCATCGGCGCCTTCGGCCTGTTCATGGCGCCGCTCCTTGCCGGCGGCATCGGCGGCGCCTTCCTGTTCTCGATCATCGGCCTCGGCCTCATGGGCCTCACCTACGGCCCGATCGGCGCAGCACTCGCCGCCCCCTTCCCGACCTCGGTGCGCTATACCGGCGCCTCGATGACCTTCAACCTCGCCGGCATCTTCGGCGCGTCGCTGGCGCCCTATATCGCCACCTGGCTCGCCACCAACTACAGCCTGGACTACGTCGGCTACTACCTGCTCGCCGCCGCCGCCATCACGCTTCTGTGCCTGGTGCTGTCGACGGAAGACGAGGTTTCGGCCTGATACGACTGGCTGCGCCCCGGGGCGCGGCCGACCGCAAACAAGGAGAGCCGCAGCGGCAACGCTGCGGCTCTTTGTTTATAGGGCATGCGAACCCTCTGCGAGAAAGCGGAGAACTGTTGAGCATCGATCTATGGCCACGATGCTCGCCCCAACTCTGGTCATCCTCGGGCTCGACCCGAGGATCCATTCCCAAGGCCACCCATGTCGCAGCTGGAGCGTGGATGCTCGGGTCCAGCCCGAGCATGACGGAGGATGTGGGCCTCTCCTCGGTCCTCATCGCCCCAAAAAGCGAGAGGCCGCAGCGTCGCCGCCACGGCCTCTCCAAAGCATCCCTCGCAACCCCGCCTTAAGCGATGCCGCGGCCGAGGAATTCCTTGATCTCGTAACCCGGCATGAAGGTGCCGATGCGCTTGATTTCCCATTCGAGCCGGACGCCGGAATGTTCGAGCACGCGCTGGCGCACGGTTTCACCGAGATATTCGAGCTCGTAGCCGGTCGCCTGGCCGGTGTTGATCATGAAGTTGCAGTGCAGCGGCGACATCTGCGCGCTGCCGATCATCATGCCGCGGCAGCCGGCCTCGTCGATCAGCTTCCAGGCCGAATGGCCGTCGGGGTTCTTGAAGGTCGAACCGCCGGTCTTCTCGCGGATCGGCTGCACGGTTTCGCGGTGCTGGCGCACGGCGTCCATGTCGGTGCGGATCTTGTTCTTGTCCTCGGCATAGCCTTCGAACACCGCATGGGTGAAGATCAGGTCCTTCGCCGCCGCGGAATGGCGGTAGGCGTAGCCCATGTCGGCATTCGACAGCACATGCTGGTTGCCCTGGCGGTCGACCGCATGGACCTCGACGACCCGCTCGCGGGTCTCCGCGCCATTGGCGCCGGCGTTCATGCGCAGCGCGCCGCCGAGCGAGCCGGGTATACCGTAGTAGAAGTAGAAGCCGCCGATGCCGTGGTCGAGCGCCATGGCTGCGATGTTCTTGTCCGGGCAGATCGCGCCGGCCTTGATGCGGTTTTCGCCAACCAGTTCCAGATCGCCAAAGCCCTTGGCCGACAGCCGGATGACGACGCCGGGAATGCCGCCGTCGCGCACGAGAAGGTTCGAGCCGACGCCGACAACCATGACAGGCACTTCAGCCGGCACCAGCTTCAGGAAGGTGATGAGATCGTCCGTGTCGTGCGGCTGGAACATGAGCTCGGCAAGACCACCGGCGCGGAACCAGGTGACACGATCCATCGGCGCATCCGGCGTGATGCGGCCGCGCACAGCGCTGACGCCACTTCCGAGCGATTCCAGTAGTTTCTGACCGTTGACCTGTTTCATGCTCAATTTCCTGAAATATCCGCGAGTTCCTTAGGCAGGGCAGCCGCCCAGTAGGTGATGCTGCCAGCGCCCAAGAGAACCACAAAATCGCCGGGCTGTGCAATCTTGCTGACAACCGGCGCGATTGCTTCCGGACCGGAAACAAAACGGGCGTCGCGGTGGCCGCCTGCCTTGATGCGATCGACCAGTTCTTCCGCCGTAGCCCCCTGGATCGGCTCTTCACCCGCCGCATAGACCGGCGCGATCAGGATCGTGTCGGCATCGTTGAAGCAGGCGGAGAACTCCTGGAACAGGCTCGAAAGGCGCGAGTAGCGGTGCGGTTGGTGCACGGCGATGATTCGGCCCTGGCAGGCCTCGCGCGCGGCGCGCAGCACTGCCTTGATCTCGACCGGATGGTGGCCGTAGTCGTCATAGACGCGCACGCCGTTCGTCTCGCCGGTCAGCGTGAAGCGGCGCTTCACACCGCTGAAGGAGGCGAGCCCTCTGGCGATCGCTTCCGGGCTGACGCCGAGGCGCTGCGCAACGGCGATCGCTGCGGTCGCGTTCGATACGTTGTGGCGGCCAGGCATCGGCAGGCGCAGGTCCTTCATCGGGATCACCTGGCCGGTGCGGCGACGGCGGATCTCGATGTCGAAGACGGAGGTGGCGCCGTCCATGCGGATGTTGTGGAAGCGCACGTCGGCCTGCGGGTTCTCGCCGTAGGTGACGACCTTGCGGTCCTCGATCTTGCCGACCATGGTCTGCACTTCCGGATGGTCGAGGCAAAGCACGCCAAATCCGTAGAAGGGCACGTTCTCGACGAACTGGCGGAAGGCCGCGCGCACGGCGTCGAAGTTGCCGTAGTGGTCGAGATGTTCCGGGTCTATGTTGGTGACGATGGCAACGTCGGCCGGCAGCTTCAGGAAGGTGCCGTCGGATTCGTCGGCCTCAACCACCATCCACTCGCCCTCGCCCATGCGGGCGTTGGTGCCATAGGCATTGATGATGCCGCCGTTGATGACGGTCGGGTCGAGCCCGCCGGCTTCCAGCAGCGCTGCGACCATCGAGGTCGTCGTCGTCTTGCCATGCGTGCCGCCGATCGCGATCGCATTGCGGAAGCGCATCAGCTCGGCCAGCATCTCGGCGCGGCGCACGACGGGCAGGAACTTTTCGCGCGCGGCGATCAGTTCCGGATTGTCCTTCTTGATCGCGGTCGAAACGACGATCACCTCGGCGTCGCCGAGGTTCTCGGCCTTGTGGCCGACGAAGACTTCGATGCCCTTGGCGCGCAGGCGCTGCACATTGGCGCTGTCGGACTGATCGGAGCCCTGCACCTTGTGCCCGAGATTATGCAGCACCTCGGCGATGCCGCTCATGCCGATGCCGCCGATACCGATGAAATGGACCAGCCCGATGGTTTTCGGCATTTTCATGAGCGTGTTTCCCTGAATTTCTCGACTGTCAAACCGCTGGCAATAGCCTCTACGAGGGATGCAAGCAAGCTTGCAGCGTCCGGCTTGCCGGTTTCCCGGGCATTTGCCGCCATATCGGCGAGCGATTGCGGCTTGCCGATCGCATCGTTGAGGATGCCGGCGAGACGGTCGGCCGTGAGTTCGCCTTGAGCGATCACGCGCGCGCCGCCCTTTGCGGCAAGCGCTGCCGCATTGGCCGCCTGGTCGTGGTCGAGCGCATAGGGATAGGGCACCAGGATCGCCGGCCGGCCGATGACCGCAAGCTCCGATACCGTCGAGGCACCGGAGCGGCAGATGACGAGTTGGGCGCCGGCGATGCGGTCGGCCATGTCGGTAAAGAAGGGCGAGACTTCGGCCGGCACGCCGAGCTTCTCATAGGTGGCGATCACGCCGTCCTTGTCTTCCGGCCTGGCCTGCTGCGTGACCTTGAAGCGCTGGCGAACCTCGTCGTCGAGACGGCAGATCGCCTGGGGGACCGCCTTGGAAAAATACTGCGCGCCCTGGCTGCCGCCGAAGACGACGAGATGAAACGGCGCGTCGCCGACGGCCGACGCATAGGGTGTCTTGGCCGCGGCAAGCACCGCCGGGCGTACCGGGTTGCCGGTCGTCACGGTTTTCGCGGCAAAGGCGCCGGTGCCCTCCGGCAGGAAGCCGCCGGCAATCGCCTTGACGCGTGAGGCCAGCGCCTTGTTGGCGCGACCCATGACTGCATTCTGCTCGTGGATGATCGACGGCACGCCCATGCCGGTGGCGGCAAGCAGCGGCGGCACGGTCGGGTAGCCACCGAAGCCGACGACGGCCTTGGGCTTCAGCCGCGCGATCAGCTTGCGCGCAGCGCGCATGCCGCTCCACAGCGTCCAGAGCGACTTGACGACACTGACCGGGTTCTTCGAGCCGATTGTCGCCGAGGGCACGACATGCACCTCGTCGGCCGGAAACTTGCCGGCGTAGCGCTCGGCGCGGCTGTCGGTGACCAGATGCACCGAATAGCCCATGGCCTTCAGCTCATGGGCCAGCGCTTCTGCCGGAAAGAGATGGCCGCCGGTACCGCCGGCGGCAAGCAGGATGATGCCTTTAGTCATATTTTACTCCGCCGGCACGCCAATGCCGGACCGAAACAGGCTGCGCTCCACGGCGCGCTTCTCCGGGCGGTGACGGGTCAAGGCCAGGATGAAGCCGGCAGTGACGCAGATCGCCACCATGGACGAGCCACCATAGGAGATCAGCGGCAGGGTCATGCCCTTGGCCGGAAGCAGTTCGAGGTTCACGCCGATGTTGATCATCGACTGGATGCCGATCTGGAGCACCAGGCCGGCAACGGCGAACCGGTTGAAGTCGTTGCGTTCGCGGAAGGCGTGGTTGAGGCCGCGCATCACCAGGAAGGCGAAGATCATGACGATGACCATGCAGAAGACGATGCCGAATTCCTCGGCCGCAACGGAGAAGACGAAGTCGGTGTGGCTGTCCGGAATGATGCGCTTGACGATGCCTTCACCCGGGCCACGGCCGAACCAGTCGCCGCGGATGATCGCCTCGCGCGCCGTGTCCATCTGGAAGGTGTCGCCTTCTCCGGTCAGGAACTTGTCGATACGGGCCGCCACGTGCGGCAGCATCGTATAGGCGACGAAGAAGCCGCCGAGTGCCGCACCTCCAAGCAGGATGATCCAGAGCCAGGGCATGCCGGCCATGAAGAACATGCCGCCCCAGACGGCGGTCGTCAGGATCGTCTGGCCAAGGTCAGGCTGGGCGACAAGCAGGGCAGCCACGATGCCGAAGAGCAGGATGGCGAAGAGATTGCCGGGGATTTCCGGCTGGCGCGCATGCTCCGAGAACAACCAGGCGCAGACGACGACGAAGGCCGGCTTCATGAACTCCGACGGCTGGATCGAAATCCCGCCGAGCGAGATCCAGCGCATCGAGCCCTTCACCTCTTCGCCGATGAAGAGCACCAGCACCATCATGCCGAGCGAACCGGCAAGAAGCAGGATCGCCGCCCGCCTGACCTGGCGTGGCGAGAGGAAGGATATGCCGACCATCACCACCAGCGACGGCAGAAGGAAGAGCGCGTGGCGCCGAACGAAGTGGAAGCTGTCGAGGCCGATGCGCTCGGCAACCGCGGGGCTCGCAGCAAACGACAGCATGAAGCCGACGCCCATCAACAGGATGAAGGTCGCCAGAAAGAACCTGTCGATCGTCCAGAACCAGTCGGCCACGGGGCCACGTTCGGCTCGGCTTACCATCTTGTCAGTCCCCTTCTCCGGCGCCCATCGCGCCCACGTCCGAAATCCCGCACCACCTTCCGCATCGACCGGCACGCCTGCGCGCCGGTCGAGGGATCAAATCAGCATCGTCACGCCTTCGATCGCGCGCACATGGCCGACGAAGGCATCACCGCGTACTTCGAAGTTCTTATACTGGTCGAAGCTTGCGCAAGCCGGTGACAGCATCACCGCCGAACCGCCTGTCTCGTCCCTGCCGGCATCGGCCGCGGCATGCGCCACTGCCTGCTCCAGCGTGCCCGAGATCTCATAGGGCACCGCGTCGCCGAGCGTCGCCGCGAAGGCCGGTGCGGCCTCGCCGATCAGATAGGCCTTGGCGATCTTCGGGAAGAAGGGTGAAAGCGTCGTGATGCCCCCTTCCTTCGGCAGGCCGCCGGCAATCCAGTAGATGCGGTCATAGCTCGAAAGCGCAGGCGCCGCCGCATCCGCGTTGGTCGCCTTGCTGTCGTTGACGAAAACCACCGCGCCCTTGCGGCCGACCGGCTGCATGCGGTGCTTGAGACCGGGGAAACTCTTGAGGCCCGCGTGGATTTCCGCAGCACTGACGCCGACCGCAAGGCAGGCCGCGATGGCCGCTGCGGCGTTCTGGGCGTTGTGACCGCCACGCAGCGTCTGGATACCGTCGAGATCGACGAACAGGCTGGACGTGCCGCCCTCGGCCTTCAGGATGCGCGAGCCCTCGGCATAAAGGCCGCTTGCCAGCACATGGCGGCGCGAAATGCGCACGGTCTTGGTACCGGCCCGCTCGACGCGATCGGCGATCAGCGCCGAAAAACTGTCGTCGACACCGACGATCGCCGTGCCGCTGCCGGCAACCAGCCGTTCCTTGATGTCGGCGTAATGCTGCATCGTGCCGTGGCGATCGAGATGATCCGGCGTGAGATTGAGCAGAATGCCTGCGGTCGGGTTCAGCGTCGGCGCGAGATCGATCTGGTAGGACGAGCACTCGACCACGTAGAAGCGTCCGGCCTTCGGCGGGTCAAGCGTCAGCACCGCCGTGCCGATATTACCGCCGAGCTGGGTGTCGCGACCGCTTTCTTTCAGGATATGGGCGATCAGCGCCGTCGTCGTCGATTTGCCGTTGGTGCCGGTAATCGCAATGAACGCGCAATCGGGCGCATGCGCCCGGCGCTCGCGCACGAAAAGCTCGACGTCGCCGATGATCTCGACACCAGCCGCATGAGCGAGATCCACGGCCCAGTGGGGCTTCGGATGCGTCAGCGGCACGCCGGGCGAAAGCACGAAGGCGGCAAAGGCCGCCCAGTCGACCGTACGCAGGTCCGCCGTCGGCACGCCTGCAGCAGAAGCCTTGGCGACGCTGTCCGGGTTGTCGTCCCAGGCGGTGACCGCGGCGCCACCGGCGACGAGCGCCTCAGCCGTGGCCAGCCCCGAACCGCCGAGACCGAAGAGAGCGACTTTCCTGCCCTTGAAGGAGGTGACCGGGATCATCGTCGCTCACCGCAGCTTGAGGGTGGAGAGGCCGACCATCGCCAGGATAACGGCGATGATCCAGAATCGGATCACGACCTGGCTTTCGGTCCAGCCCTTCTTTTCGAAGTGGTGGTGGATCGGCGCCATCAGGAAGACGCGGCGGCCGGTGCGCTTGAACCAGAAGACCTGGATGATGACCGACAGGGTCTCCATGACGAAGAGGCCGCCGATGATGATCATGACGATCTCGTGCTTGACGGCGACGGCAACGGTGCCGATCAGGCCACCGAGCGCCAGCGACCCGGTGTCGCCCATGAAGATGGCGGCCGGCGGCGCATTGAACCAGAGGAAGCCGAGGCCGGCGCCGATGACGGCGCCGAGGATGACGGCAAGCTCGCCGGTGCCGGGCACGAAATGGATCTGCAGGTAGTTGGCGAAGACGGCGTTACCGGCAAGGTACGCGATCAGGCCGAAGGCGGCAGCGGCGATCATCACAGGCACGATCGCGAGACCGTCGAGACCATCGGTCAGGTTCACGGCATTGCCGGCGCCGACGATGACGAAGCCGCCGAACAGCACGAAGAAATAGCCGAGGTTGACGATCAGGTCCTTGAAGAAGGGGAAAGTGACGGAGGAGCCGAAGGTGGAGCCGGACGGGCCGCTCGAAAGCGAGGCCTGCATCATGAAGAACACGGCGATCGCCGCGATCACGAACTCGATGCCGAGGCGCGCCTTGCCGGAAAAGCCCTTGTCCGATTGCTTCGTAACCTTGAGGTAATCATCGTAGAAGCCAATGGCGCCGAAGCCGAGCGTGACGAGCAGCGTCGAGACCACGTAGACGCTCGACAGATCGGCCCACAGCAGCGACGAAACGACGATGCCGGCCAGGATCATCAGGCCGCCCATGGTCGGCGTGCCGGCCTTCTTGAAATGCGTCTGCGGCCCGTCGGCGCGGATCGGCTGGCCCTTGCCCTGGCGGATGCGCAGCGAGGCAATCATCGCAGGCCCGAAGAGGAAGACGATCATGGCCGACGTGAAGAGCGCCGCACCGGTGCGGAACGTGATGTAGCGAAAAAGATTGAAAAACTGAAAGTGGTCCGCCAGTTCCACGAGCCAAATGAGCATAAGGGACCTTTCCCCAAAGGTTTCCTGCACAATGATGCAGCAGTTTAAAGTGTTACAGCGAAGCTTTCCCGCCCCGGGAATAGCGCGGCGCCGTAGTATTTCGAAACACGTCCAACAGAATCATCTGAAAAACGATACGCGCTTGCATGAGAAAGTGTTAGGGCGCGCGGCCTAACCTCAAACTGTATCCACCGCGCCATCATGGCGGTGCCGCCGGCTCTTTTATTGCCCGCTATCCCTCGGCTTCGGATCCCTCGGCCGCGTATTCCTCGGCTTGCGCCGCCGGATAGGTGTCGATCAACGCCTGCACGATCTTGGCGCAGCCGGTCCCCTTGGACGACTTGATCATGACGACGTCGCCCGGCGCGACAGCGGCCAGCGCGTAGGCTTTGAGGTCCTCGACGCTCTCGCGGTAAACAACCGAAACTTCGGGCGGCAGCGCGTCGCGCAGGTGCGCCATCAGCGGCCCGGCGAGCCAGACGTCGGTGATGCCGGCTTCGATGAGCGGACGGGCAAGTGCCGCATGCACCTCGGCCGCGTGTTCGCCCATTTCCAGCATGTCGCCGAGCACGGCAACGCGACGGCCGCCGACCGGCGGCTCGCTGTCGCGCAGCAGCGAAATCGCCGCCCGCATCGAGCTCGGATTGGCGTTGTAGCTCTCGTCGATCAGCTTCAGCGTACCGCTGCCGATGACAAGCGTATGGCGCCGGCCCCTGCCCGTTTCGGCCTGCATGGTTGCGAGCGCCGAAGCCGCATAGTCGAGATCGCCGCCGGCAAGCTTGACCGCTGCCAGAACCGCAACCGCGTTTTCGGCAATGTGACGCCCGGGGGCACCGATCGCGACTTCGAGCGTGCGACCACCGATGCCGGCCCAGAGAATGGAGCCCTCCGCACCGCCGCTGAATTCGACCAGCCGGAATTCGGCCTTCGGGTTGGCGCCGAAGGAATGGATATGGCTGACGCCGGCTGCAGCAGCGGCGTCTTCGAGCAGCTTGTATTGCGGGCTGTCGTGAATGATCAGCGCGTGGCCGCCATTGACGACGCCTTCGAAGATCTCGGCCTTGGCCTCCGCGATCTGGTCGAGGCTCTCGAAATTGCCGAGATGGGCGGCGGCGATGCTGGTGACGATGGCCACATGCGGGCGCACCATGGCGGTCAGCGGCCGGATCTCGCCCGGATGGTTCATGCCGATTTCGAAGACGCCGAAATCGGTGGCCTCGGGCATGCGTGCAAGCGTCAGCGGCACGCCCCAGTGATTGTTGAAGGAGGCGACCGACGCATGCACGCGGCCCTGCGGCTGCAGCACGTGGCGCAGCATCTCCTTGGTGGTTGTCTTGCCGACCGAACCGGTGACGGCGATGATCTTGGCGGCGCTGCGGTCGCGCGCGGCACAGCCGAGCCGGATCATCGCCTCGAGCACGTCGTCGACGACGATCATCGGCGCATTCAGCCGTCCGAGCGCCGGCAGCTTGCCTTCGCTGACGACCAGCACCGCGGCGCCATTGGCAAGCGCAATGCCCGCATAGTCGTGGCCATCCACGCGATCACCCTTGATCGCGAAGAAAGCTT
Organism: Ensifer sp. KUDG1; assembly: GCF_050434285.1. Taxonomy (NCBI): domain Bacteria; kingdom Pseudomonadati; phylum Pseudomonadota; class Alphaproteobacteria; order Hyphomicrobiales; family Rhizobiaceae; genus Ensifer; species Ensifer sp. KUDG1. The sequence goes on along the minus strand of NZ_JBNDIG010000002.1, from coordinate 152,278 downwards.
CGCCCTTGCCGATCGAGCGGCTGTCGATGGAGATCCCCGAGATGCCTTCCGGCAGATTGCCGACAGGCCGGCCATTCATGGCGGCCAGGAGATCGCTGCTTGTCCAGAGCCAGTTCAAATCACAAGCCTCCCAATGCCTTGCGGACCTCCGCATGATCCGAGAAGGGCAGCGTGACGGAGCCGATCGTCTGCCCCTCCTCGTGCCCCTTGCCGGCGACGATCAGCGTGTCGCCGGTCTTCAGCATGCCGACCGCCGTGCGGATCGCCGTGGCGCGGTCGCCGATTTCGATCGCGCCCTTGGCCGCCGCCATGATTTCGGCGCGGATCACATCCGGCACTTCCGAGCGCGGATTGTCGTCGGTCACGATCGTCACGTCAGCAAGCCGGGTGGCGATCTCGCCCATGATCGGGCGCTTACCCTTGTCACGGTCACCGCCGCAGCCGAAGACCACGACGACGCGGCCGGTCGTGAACGGGCGCACCGAGGCGAGCACGTTTTCCAGCGCATCCGGCTTGTGGGCGTAGTCGACATAGGCGAGCGCGCCGTCCCGGGTCTGGCCGACCAGTTCGAGACGACCGGAGGCACCCTGCAGCTTTTCAAGCGCGGAGAAGGCCGCCTTGGCGCTGATGCCGGTGGACATGGCAAGGCCTGCCGCAACGAGCGCATTGGCGACCTGGAAGTCGCCGGCGAGCGGAATGTGGATTTCGAAGATGTCGTCGCCGACATGCACTTCGGCCGACTGCTTGTGGCGGAAATGTTCGACCCGCTTCAGCGAGATGTAGTCGCCCTTGCGGCCAACGGTGCGCACGTCGAGCTTGGCTTTGCGGGCAGCCGCGATCGCCTGGTCCGACCATTGGTCGTCGGCAAAGATCACCGCCGGCGCGCCCTTCGGCAACAGCGCCTCGAACAGCCGCATCTTGGAGGCCATGTAGTGCTCCACCGTCGGGTGGTAGTCCATGTGGTCGCGGCCGAGATTGGTGAAGGCGGCAGCCGCAAGGCGCACGCCGTCGAGCCGGCTCTGGTCGAGACCGTGGCTGGAGGCCTCCATCGCCGCATGGGTGACGCCTGCATCGGCAAGTTCGGCCAAGAGCTTGTGCAGCGACACCGGATCGGGCGTCGTCAGCGAACCGTAATCGTTACGCCCCGGCGCGATGACGCCGGTCGTGCCGATCATCGCGGCTGCAAGACCGGAATGGGCCCAGATCTGGCGGGTAAACGAGGCGACCGAGGTCTTGCCGGCGGTCCCGGTGACGGCGACCATGGTATCGGGCTGGCGGCCATAGAAGGCAGCGGCAGCGCGGGCGAGAAAGGCGCGGGGTTCGGAAAGCTTGAGCACGGGCGCCGCCGAGGCGTCGACGTCAGAGCCAGCTTCGGTGACGACGGCGACCGCGCCGCGCTTCAGGGCGTCGGCGACATAGGTACTGCCATTGGCCTTGCTGCCGGAAACGGCGACGAAGAGATCCCCTGGCTGAACCTGCCGGCTATCGGCCGTCAGTCCGGCAACGTCGATATCGGCGGCAGCGCCGCTCAATTGCGCCGAAAGTTCCGGGAAGTTCGATCCCGCCAGGTCTATGATCTTCATGAACGCACGTCTCGCATCGATTTCGATCCGCAAGAATCGCGAATCGTCCGCTTTCTCATTTCATGTCTAATAAGACACAAGCAAGGCAGAACCGTCTTCTCCAAACTTTGGTTCGACACCGAGCAGCGGCGCAGAGCGGCTGATGATGTCACGAACCATGGGAGCCGCGTTCGAGCCTGCGGTGCGCCCGCCACCCTCGCCGGTCTTCGGCGCGTCGATGAAGGTCAGCACGATGTATTTCGGGTTGTCGATCGGGAAGGCCGCGAGGAAGGCGTTGAAGTTCTGGTCGCTGGCATAGCGGCCGTTGACCACCTTGTCGGCCGTGCCGGTCTTGCCGCCGACGTTGAAGCCCGGCACCAGTGCACGCTTGCCGGAGCCTGCAATGCCGTTCCAGCGAAGCAGGAAGCGCATGTCGTCGCTGGTGCTCTTCTTGACCACCGGCGTGGCGACCGCGTCGGCCTGCTCTTCGGTGCGCGGCAGGAAGGTCGGCTCGATCAGCTTGCCGCCGTTGACGAGTGCGGCACCCGCGACCGCCGTCTGCAGCGGCGTCGTCGAGACGCCGTGGCCGAAGGAAATGGTGACCGAGTTGATCTTCTTCCATTCGCGCGGCTGCGTCGGGGATTTCACTTCTGGCAGTTCGGTCGGCAGCTTGGAAAGCAGGCCGAGGCGTGTCAGGAATTCCTTGTGCCCGGGAATGCCGACGAGGTCGGCGATCTTCGCCGTGCCGATGTTGGACGAATACTGGAAGATTTCCGGAACGGTCAGAACGCGGCGCTTGCCGTGGAAGTCCTTGATGGTGAAGCCGCCGATGCGGATCGGCGCCGAGGCGTCGAAGCTGTCGTTCAGCGTCACCTTGCCGGAATCGAGCCCCATCGCGATGGTGAAGGTTTTAAAGGTGGAGCCCATTTCGAACGTGCCGTTCGACATGCGGTTCATCCAGCCCTCTTCCGCCCCTTCGGCCGGCTTGTTCGGGTCGTAGTCGGGTACCGACGCCATGGCCAGCACTTCGCCGGTGTGCACGTCGAGCACGACGGCGCCGGCAGCGAGCGCCTGGTAGTTCTTCATGCCGGCATCGATGACGTCGCGCACGATGTTCTGCACGCGCACGTCGATCGAGAGCTTCACCGGCTCGAGCTTGGCGTCGCTGGTCATGCCGATCGCGGCAAGGTCGGCCAGCCCCTGGCTGTCGATGTAGCGCTCCATGCCGGCAACGCCGCGGTTGTCGATGTTGACGTGGCCGAGGATATGCGCGGCGGTGTGGCCGCCGGGATAGAAGCGGCGCTTTTCCGGACGGAAGCCGACGCCGGGAATGCCGAGCGCCAGGATCTCCGACTGCTGCTTCGGGGTCAGCTGGCGACGCAGCCATTGAAAGCGCGATTTCGACTTCAGCTTGTTGTAGATTTCGCGGCTATTGATGTCGGGCAGCACCGTCGCCAGCCGCTCGACCGCCTCGTCGGCATCGACGATCTTGTGCGGCTCGGCATAGAGCGAGACGGTGCGGATGTCGGTCGCGAGGATCTCGCCGTTGCGGTCGAGAATGTCGGGGCGCGACGCCATCAGGTTGTCGGCCCGGCCGATGCTGGAAACGGTCTCGGGCGCCGCCATGCCGTATTGCACCAGGCGGCCGCCGATGACGGCATAGACGATGCCGAAGCTGCAGATCACGATGGCGACCCGGTTCTTCGCCTGGTTCGTGGTCTTCTTGCGTGTCCCCTGGAAGGTGACGTTGACGCCGCTTTCGGCCGGTCGGTTGTTGCCGCCCGCCGAGAAGTGCGCCTTGCTTTTCAACACCATGATGCGGGAGAGAAACGACATCAGCGCGCCACCGAGCCAGTTGCGATCTTATCGGTCTTTTCGATGATGGCAGCGATGCCATCCTTGGCCGACTTGTCCTCGGGCACGGGCAGATCGGCCTTCATCATCGGCAGTTCCTGCGGCTGGGCGAGCTGCGTCGAGGGGGTCGGAACGAGCTGCAGGTCGGCCCCGAAGGCGCCGACGAGGCGCTCAAGCCGGTTCGGCTGGGTCAGAAGCGCCCAGTCGGCCCGAAGCAGGTCGATCGTGTCTTCCTCGAGCTTGATTGCCACGTCGAGCCTGCGGACTTCCTCAAGCTTGTTTTCGGCGCGATGCTTGATCGTGTAGGTCACCGTGGCCGCGGCCGTCATGACGACGATCAGAACGATATCGAACGTTCGAAGCATGTCTTGTCAGCCCCCCAGCCGTGCAAGGCTTGCCAGTTCCGGCAGATTGAAAATGGACAGATCGTTTCCCGGCGACTGAGCCTCAGTGCGGATACCGGCGCGCAGCTTGGCGGAGCGCGCACGCGGATTGAGGGACGCTTCTTCCTCGCTGGCCGACACCATAGGCTTGCCAACTGGCGTGAAGGTTGCCGCCCGCGCCGAAACCATCGGCAGGTGGCGCGAACCGCTGGCCTTGCCGGAGCGGTCCTGGAAGAATGCCTTGACGATACGGTCTTCGAGCGAATGGAAGGTAACGACGACGAGGCGGCCGCCCGGTTTCAGCGCCTTCTCGGCCGCAAACAGCGCCTCAGCCAGTTCGCCGAGCTCGTCGTTGACGAAGATGCGCAGCGCCTGGAAGACGCGGGTGGCGGGATGGATCTTGTCCTTGGCCTTGCGCGGCGTCACCACCTCGATCAGGCCGGCAAGGTCGCGGGTCGTTTCGAAAGGCTGTTCGGCCCGGCGCTTCTCGATGGCGCGGGCGATGCGGCCCGCCTGCTTCTCTTCACCGAGAAAACCGAAGATGCGGATGAGGTCGGAGACCTTGGCGCGGTTGACCACGTCGGCGGCAGAGACGCCTGACGCCGACATGCGCATGTCGAGCGGCCCCTTCTTCTGGAAGGAGAAACCGCGCTCGGCCTCGTCGATCTGCATGGAGGAAACGCCGATATCGAGCACGACGCCATCAAGCCCGCCCTCGGGCGCCTGGGCGGCAAGGTCGGAGAATTGCGCATGAATAAGCTTCAGCCGACCGCCCCACTCGGCGACCTGCGCCTGGCCGGCGGCAATCGCCGTCGGGTCGCGGTCGAGCGCGATCACGTCGGCACCGGCTTTCAGGATTGCGGAGCTGTAACCACCGGCACCGAAGGTGCCATCGAGGATCACCTTGCCGGGCGCCGGCTCAAGGGCCGCCAGAACTTCCGGCAAGAGAACGGGAATGTGACGAACCGATCCGCCTTCGGCTTCAGAAATACCTCCGCCTTGATCCGTCACCATTCCCTCTCTCCATTCTATTCTGGACGCAACCCCCGTGACTTGCGCCCTTCCCGGGCCACCGCTTGCGCCTTGACGAAGGCCTGCGGCTCCCAGAGCTGAAAATAATCGCCCCGCCCGACGAACATCACGTCGGTCGAGATTCCGGTGAAGTCGCGGATGAAATCCGTCATCATCAACCGGCCTTCCGGATCGAGCTTCACGAAGACGCCGCCACCGTGAACCAGCAGCGACATCTCGTTGGCTTCCGGAGAAAATGGATCCTCGGCCGCCATCTGCTTCTCGAACCGATCCAGGAGCTCCGGCCCGCCGACACTGACCGCCGGAAAGACGAAATCCTGAAAACAGTATAGCTCCCGAACGCCCCCATCCGACAGCACGGAGCGAAACGCCGAGGGAACGGAGACCCGCCCCTTCGCATCGATCCGATTGGTGGCATGTGACAAGAAGCGGTTCATAACGCGAAACGGCCGCCCAAGACTGACGGGCCACGATCATCGACCCGCGAGAACACGTCACTCCGCACGCAAGACAGCCCCGCCGAACAGTGGAATGCCCGACCACCTTCCGAAGCCGGAAGGCATTGGATTCTTGCGATGTCGGGCCGCGAAGCAGCCCCTGCGCAGTGCCATTATGGGATATCATGGGACCATATGGGCGTCAATGGGATTGGATCGTAAACAGCCGTCGGGCTGATCAAATATTGATAGGTTGTTAAGTTTAACGAAGCGTTACGATGAGACCCCCACTGTCCGCGAATGCGACGGTCGAACGGCTTCAAATCGTTGAAAAATCAGAATGTGAGAAAAAGCGCAGGAACAGGGAATCTGCGCATTGCCCAAGCGGCGGGAAGAACCCCTCGACAAAGAAAACCGGTGCTTCCTGAGCCGGTACTGCCGCGGCGCATGAGGCCAAATCAGGATGACGCAAACAAGCAATTGCAAGGATCCGGGCACAGGCCAAGCCGCCGGCAGACGACGGCATCCCGTAGCGCAACAGCCTGCAGCTGCCACGGTGGATCGGAGCTGCGACGTCGCCCTTCACCGCCGGAGAAGGAGGAGAAATCGCCAGTTGGCCTGTAAGCCGGGTTCTGTATGGCTCCGCCACCCGAAGGCAACGGAACGTGGCAGCCATTCATCTGGGACTACGTTTGCACGCAGCCTCTTGCAACCCACCCGGATGACTGGCCCGGAAACAGGCTGGGCGCTTGCGCGTCCGCGTCATCCCTATTCGGTCTTGCTCCCGGTGGGGTTTGCCGTGCCGTCCATGTCGCCATGTCCGCGGTGGGCTCTTACCCCACCCTTTCACCCTTACTCCGCAAGCGGAGCGGTTTGCTTTCTGTGGCACTTTCCCTGAGGTCACCCTCGCCGGACGTTATCCGGCACCGTGCTTCCGTGGAGCCCGGACTTTCCTCCCCCCGCGGCCTTTCGGCACTTGCGGAGAGCGGCTGCCCGGCCAACTGGCAGGCGCTCCTTAACGCAAGCCCCCGCCCGGCGCCAGAAAAAACGGCAGGGTTTCGAAAGCCACCAACAGGCAGATCGGCTGGAGCCTGGCGGTGCCGCCTTCGCCTAACGGAAGGCCACCGCGAAATCGGCGCCGTATTCGGGCTCATCGATCCGGCCGTTTTGCACGAGGACAGCGCCGAGCCTGCCGATTTCATCGGAGCTTTTTGCCGCCTGGCCGTTACCGCCGGTGACGACAGCGATTCGGTCGCTCTCGGCAAAACCGATATAGGGCAGGCCATGCCGGGTGAACGAGGTGACGCAGGGCGAAAAATGAGTGGAGGCCGGCTTGAAAGCGGGCATCACCTCGGCCAGCAGCCGACGCAGATGCTCGGCTGCGGCGGCACCGCCCGGCCCGCGGAACCAGTGCCGTATCGCCGGCTCATCATCAAGCGTTCTATCGCTCGGATCGCCGCCGATTTTGATGTAGGTCTTGCCGTCGGCATAGCCGACCGGCGGCAGCAGGTAGTAGCTCTTCTCCTGCTCTGGCGCCGCACCGATCAGCGAAGGCATGCCCTCGAAGTCAGGCAGCTCGCTCGCCGCCACCTCCGCGAACAGCACCGTGCGGGCCTTCACCGTCAGGTCGATCGGCCGCGGCAGCAGCGTGTTGGAAAGCGAGAAGCCACCGGCCGCGACGATGACCCGCGGCGCCGTCAGCCGATCGCCCTTGAGCGTGGTAACGATCACCCGGCCGGCGGTTTCTGCGATGGAGCGAACCTCGTCGCGCACGATCCGCGCGTCGGCCCTCTCGGCGCAGACGACCTGTGCGGCAACGAGCGCACGCGGATTAACGTAACCGGCGCCAAGGCGCTCGTAAACGCCGGCCGCTCCCTCGGGAAAACGGAACCAGGGAAAGCGCTGCGACAGCGTCTCGCGGTCGTAGAGTGGAGCCTCGACGCCGAGCGCGTCCCGTGCCCTTTCCACCTGCTCGATATAGTCGTAGCTCGATCCCGGCGCCGGCCCGGCCATCAGGCAGCCGACCTCATGATAGAACCGGATGCCGCTCTCGCGCTCGATCTCGTCGTAGCGCTCGATCGAGCGCCGGGCAAGGCGCGCCCAGACAGGATCGTCGTCGATGGTGCGGGTGATGCGGGCATTGTCGTAATGGCTGGAAAAGACGCCGGAATGGCTAGCCCAGTCGCTCGGTTCGTCCGGGCCGACGAGCGCAACGTTCGCCCCCGACAGCGCCAGGTGCCGGGCAGCAGCCGCGCCCATCATGCCCTTGCCGACGACAATGAAATCAAAGCTTTCCGACATGCCCATCCCCGCTCCGCTGACACGGGAAGGAGGTAGCATATCGGCGCCGACAGGACACCACCACTCAAGGATTTAATTGGTGCGCCGGAACGCGAGACCTGTCCGGCTGGAGCATCCGCCATGGCCGCGTGGCCGGCGGATGATGCTCTCTCGTCGCGCGGGCAAATGCGTCACCCACGCTTGTCTGTCGATCGACCGGAGCGCCCGCTCTCAAGTGGAACCACCGAGGCGAAAAGATGCTCTGGTCTGAGAACGCCTGTGCGTTCTTCGTGCGCCCAGTGGAACGCGCGGTGTTCTAGTCGATGATGTCCTGGACCTTGCCGCAATAGCGCTTGGAAACCGGGTTCATGCGCTTGGCGCCATGGCCGGCATTGTACTTCAGGATCGTGCCACAGGTGGTGCCGCCCGACAGTTCGTGCGCCATGGCGAGATACTTCATGCCGAACTTGATGTTGGTTTCCGGATCGTAGAGACCCTTGGAGGAGCCGGAATAGCCCATCATGCGCGCCGTGGCGGGCTTGATCTGCATCAGGCCGATTTCGCCGGCGCTGCCGCGTGCCTTGGGATTGAAATTGCTTTCGACCTTGACGACCGCATGCGCCAGATCGACGGGTACGCCGTACTGCTTCGCATAGCTCTTGATGAGGGCTGAATACTGAACGTTCTTGGGAAGGTCCGGTTTCGGGAAGCCTGTGGTCCGGGTGACGGACGGGATGGAAGAGGTCTTGATGGTCTTGTCGACATTCCCCGCATACGACGTACCCATCCCGGCGAAGGACATGCCAAGGCATGCCGCCACCGCAGCAACAGACGATATTCTCATGTAGTTTGAATTCTCCGGTCTGGGGATTGGACCGAAGCGCACCCCGCTTCGAGCCTCACGTCCCGATCGTTTCATTCACAGGAAGTGAGCGTTGCGCCCTGAAGCTCCTGCAGTTTCAATGAGCGGGAAATGAACGGCGCATCATGGTAAACATGTGGCAAAGCTAAAAAAACATGCCACGAACATCCGCAAAACTGGCTTCAGGACGAAAAATTCTTCCGCGTCAGGCGATGAATTGCGGCAGCCCGGAAAGCAGGCGATGGAGCGTATCGAGGGTTGAGATGTCGGCGATGCCGTCCACCCTCTGTTGCCGGAAATGCCTTTGGAACGCGGCAACGGCGCCCTCGGTTTTTTCGCAGAAATCGCCAGTTACTTCAATGCCGTAGCCATAGAGCGACAGCATCGACTGGATGGCCTCGACCGGCTGGCCGCGGTCGCCGCGCTGAAAGAAGCGCCCGCCGCCGATCGGCGCCGGCTCAACCCAGTGCCCGACCCCTTCGTGGTGAAGGACGTGCCAGGGAAATTTTTCTCCCGGATCGACCTTGCGAATGGGGGCGATATCGCTGTGCGCCAGCACCCTTTCCGGGGCGATCGACCACCGCTGGCCACAGTCCCGACACAATTCGACGACCGCTTCGATCTGTTTTTCCGGGAAATCCGGCAGTCCGCCGGGGTGGCCGGGATTGGCGATCTCGATGCCGATCGAAGAGGAATTGATGTCGGTCTCGCCCTTCCAGTAGCTCTTGCCCGCGTGCCAGGCACGCAACGTCTCAGGCACGAGCTGGTCAACACGCCCGTCCTCGTGAACGAAATAGTGGCTGGAAACCTGGCTCTCTTCACGACACAGCCATTCGAGCGCCGAAGCGCCCGTCGCCATGCCGGTGTAGTGCAACACGATCATATCCGGCGCCCGCTTGTCAGCGCGCTCGCCGAAATTCGGCGACGGCATGAAGCGAGCCCCCGGATAGTCGCAGTATTTAGACGTCATGCAGCTCGGCGTTCTTTCTCGATCGCCTCATAGGCGGCATTGAGGGCCGCCATGCGATCATTGGCGATCGCGTGGAATTCTTGCGGTACGCCGCGCGCAACCAGCATGTCCGGGTGGTTCTCGGAAACCAGCACACGGTAGCGCTTGCGGATGTCGGCGAAATCATCCTTACGCGAAACGCCGAGCACCTGATAGGGGTCGCGACCGTCGCCGTGCACATGACGGGCCATGATGCGACCGAAATGCGCCTCGTCCATGCCGAAGATCTCGCCGACCCGCAACAGAAACGCCAATTCGCGCTCGTGAACCGCACCGTCGGACTTGGCGATGTGGAACAGGCCGTCGACGATATCTTCGAGGATCGGGCAGTTTTCTTCGCAGGACGAACACAGCGACGCCATCTTCTCGGCATAGGCCTCGTAGCCGGCGACGTCCTGGCGCGCCAGGTTATAGAGACGCGCGACGTTCTGCGCCTGGTCGGGCGGGAACTGGAAGATGTCGCGGAAGGCGGCGACCTCGGCTTCGCTGACGATGCCGTCGGCCTTGGCCATCTTGGCCGAAAGCGCGATCATCGCGACGGAGAAGGCGACCTTGCGCCGTGTCTCCGGATCGCCCTCAAACAGGGTACGCACGGCCTCGACCACGCCGGCAAGCGCATTGCCGGTGGCGGTAACGATCTTGAGGAGGCTGTCCCAGAATGACATGCGAGAATCCCTGTCTCTCCAGCGTATAGCATGGACTTGTGTGGTGGCAAATTGCAAGCGGTGGGATGGTCCGAACCACGAGGATGACGAATTTGTGATGGCACCTCACTATTGTCAATCCATCGATTGGAACTTGCGACAGCTGGTAGACGGAAAGCTGTTCCCTCGGGAACACCCTAGCGATCCGAAGCGGCAAATTTATGCCGCAAAACGCGCCGAATGCACCGCCTGCGAAGGCCGCGCCTTCTGATCGCCGGTCGGCGCCTGCGACAATCGGCGCGGCGCCGGGCCTGCCCTTCGTCTCCGACGGCAGGACGCGACCGTTCCCTCCCCGCCTCGACACAACATCCACAGGGCCGTCATTTAAATTCCATCCGATTTGCGCTATGGAGGCCGCACCCATCGCATGCCAAAGTCCCGAGGAGGAAACATGGCCAAGAAAAAAGTCGCAATGCTGACGGCCGGCGGGCTCGCACCCTGTCTGTCATCGGCCGTTGGAGGACTGATCGAGCGCTATACGGACATAGCGCCCGAATACGAACTGGTCGCCTACCGCTCGGGTTACCAGGGCGTGCTCCTTGGTGACCAGATCGAAATCACCCGCGACATGCGCGAGAAGGCCCATATCCTGCACCGCCATGGCGGCTCGCCGATCGGCAACAGCCGCGTCAAGCTCACCAACGCCGCCGACTGCGTCAAGCGCGGCCTGGTCAAGGAAGGCGAAAACCCGCTGCGTGTCGCAGCCGAACGCCTTGCCAAGGACGGCATCTCGATCCTGCATACCATCGGCGGCGACGATACCAACACGACCGCTGCCGATCTTGCCGCCTATCTCGGCGCCAACGGCTACGACCTGACCGTGGTCGGCCTGCCGAAGACCGTCGACAACGACGTCGTTCCGATCCGCCAGACGCTCGGCGCCTGGACGGCTGCCGAATACGGCGCCCGCTTCTTCGACAATGTCAGCAACGAACAGAGCGCCGCTCCGCGCACGCTCGTCGTCCATGAAGTCATGGGCCGCCACTGCGGCTGGCTGACGGCGGCCACCGCCCGCTCCTACATCCAGATGACCGACGACAAGGAATTCGTCGACGGCTTCATGATGAACCGGCAGATGAAGAACATCGACGGCCTTTACCTGCCGGAGATGAAATTCGACCTGCAGGCCGAAGCAGACCGCCTGCGCCAGGTCATGGACCGCTCGGGCTTCGTCACGCTGTTCGTCAGTGAAGGCGCCTGCCTCGACGCCATCGTCGCCGAACGGGAAGCCGCCGGCGAGACCGTCAAGCGCGACGCCTTCGGCCACGTGAAGATCGACACCATCAATGTCGGCAACTGGTTCTCCAAGCAGTTCGCGGCCCTTCTCGGCGCCGAGCGCTCCATGGTGCAGAAGTCCGGCTACTACGCCCGCTCGGCTCCGGCCAACGGCGACGACCTGCGCCTGATCCAGAGCATGGTCGATCTCGCCGTTGAAAGCGCGCTCAACAAGGTCTCGGGCGTCACCGGTCATGACGAGGACCAGGGTGGCAAGCTGCGCACCATCGAGTTCCCGCGCATCAAGGGCGGCAAGCAGTTCGACACCTCGACCAAGTGGTTCGGCGAGGTGATGGACGTCATCGGCCAGAAGTGGAAAGCCCAGAAGCACTGAACGACACTTGCCGGCGGGTGCATAGGACATCCGCCGACAACGCCTGATTAGACGTTGACGGCTCCGCGTTTCCGTGGCTGGCTCGGCAAATTGATTGCCGAGACGCCCTCAAACGCGGAGCTTTTTTCATGTCGTTCGAACACTGGTTTGCCTTTGCCGCGGCCTCGGCCGTGCTGCTCGCTATCCCCGGCCCCACCATTCTCCTCGTCATTTCCTATGCGCTCGGCCATGGCCGCAGAACAGCAGGCGCGACGGTCGCCGGCGTGGCGCTCGGCGATTTCACCGCCATGACCGCCTCCATGCTCGGCCTCGGCGCCCTGCTTGCCACCTCCGCCGCCATCTTCACCGTGTTGAAATGGGTGGGCGCTGCCTATCTCATCTGGCTCGGCATCAAGCTCTGGCGCGCGCCGGTGGCCGCCGGCGGCGACGCCGACCTCGAAACCACGTCGACGGAACGCCCGCTGCGCATCTTCTTTCATACCTATGCCGTGACCGCACTGAACCCGAAGAGCATCGTCTTCTTCGTCGCCTTCCTGCCGCAGTTCCTCGATCTCGGCCAGCCGCTCTTTACCCAGATGGCGATTTTCGAGCTGACGTTCCTGACGCTCGCGATCCTCAACGCCAGCCTCTATGCAGCCCTTGCGACCGCCGCCCGCAGCACAATTTCCAAGCCGAATGTACGCCGGATCGTCAACCGCGCCGGCGGCTCCATGCTGATCGGCGCCGGGCTTCTGACGGCGACGATGAAGCGGGCGACGGCCTGAAATTCGCCCCCACGCTTGCCGCCGCCAGCCTCATAGGTTAATGGAGATTCACGCTTGGCGGCTGGCAACCGCTGATTTGCAGGGGCTACGGGGCCCAGAAGCACGAAAGTGACAGAATGGCGAATTACCGTATTTCCCTTTCCAAACAGACGTTTGGCATGGCAGCTTTGTTGTCGGCGACCATCGTCTCGGGATGCTCAACGGTAGAGCACACGTCGCTGGCAGACCTCACGGCCGTGCAGACGGTCACGCCCCTCGCCAAGCCCGGCACGGAAATGACGGCCTATGCGCTGCCCACACCCGATGGTGTGGCCACCGCCACGAGCGCTGCCTTGACGGCTCAGACGGCCGGCCAGGCCGCTGGCGTCGCCGCCACCTATCCGGTCGCGACCGATCTGGCACAGGGCGCCGAAGCTGCCCCTGCACTGGTCGCGGTTCCCGCGTCCAAGCCGGGCGACACCATGGCGCTTGCCATGGTTGCCCCGACGACCCAGAACGGCGCCAGCGCGGCGATTTCCGCCGCAGAAGCCCCCTCGCCCGCCGACGCAACGCAAGTTGCATCCGCCGCCCTTTCGCCGGCGGCAACCAAGACCACGCGCGTCCAGGACCTGCCGGTCTCGACGCTCGCAGTTGCGGCCGCAATGGAATCGGACTTCGACACCGGCGAACCGGTCGGCCTCGAAACGCTGGTCGCCAACCGCATGATCGTTCCGACCGAGCGCCCGAAGACCGGTGTGATCGGCTCGACGGTGGCCGCAGTCGCCAACGTCATTCCGGATTCGATGAAGTTCACCAAGACGCCGACGAGCTCGCGTCCCGAACTCGACAAGATGATCAAGTACTATGCCGATCTCAACGGCATTCCGGTGGAACTGGTGCACCGCGTCGTCAAGCGCGAGAGCAACTACAATCCGCGCGCCTACAGCAAGGGCAATTACGGCCTGATGCAGATCCGCTACAACACCGCCAAGGGTCTCGGCTATGACGGTCCGGCCGAAGGTCTGTTCGACGCCGAAACCAACCTCAAATACGCGACCAAGTATCTGCATGGCGCCTGGATGGTGGCCGACAACCAGCATGACGGCGCAGTCAAGCTCTATGCCAGCGGCTATTACTACCACGCCAAGCGCAAGGGCCTGCTCGAAGAGCTCGGCATGAAGTAAGCCGGCCATCCGGTTTGCCCGAAGCGAAGCTGCTTCTCGACGGTTCAGGAATTCCCTTACGAGGCGCTCAATCGAGCGCCTCAATTATTTTGGCGTTGAGCTTCTGCACGTCGTAGCCAAGGCGTGAGGGCGTAAGGCCCAGCCGCACGACCGCCAGCTTCAGCGAAGGCACGAGCATGATCGCCTGGCCGTCATGGCCGAGCATCCAGAAGGCGTCCGCCGGGAAACTGCCCGTTCCTGCCCGCGCCCCGTTTTCCTCGAGCCAAACCTGACCCTGGCCGTATTTCCCGCCCGATGCCTTGGTCGGCGTGCGCATGAAGGCGACATAGTCCTTCGGCAGCATTGCCTTCCCCTTCCAGACGCCGTCCTGCAGCAGGAACTGCGCAAACCGCGCCCAGTCCTGCGTCGTCGCATACATGTAGGAGGAACCGACGAAGGTTCCGGCCTCGTCCGTCTCCAGAACGGCGCTCGTCATGCCGAGCGGTGCAAACAGCGCGTCATAGGGAAAGGCAAGCGCTGCCGCCGGGTCGTCGAAGGTCCGCATCCAGATCCGCGACAGCAGCGTGCTGGTGCCGCTCGAATAGCTGAAGTTCGCGCCGGGTTTTGCACCCAGCGTCCGCGTGGCGGCAAAACCCGCCATGTCCTTTTCCAGATAGAGCATGCGCGTCACGTCGGTGACGGCGCCATAATTCTCGTTGAAGGAAAGCCCGCTCTGCATCCCCATCAGGTCCGCAAGCGTGATGGCCGACCGCTCGTCCCCGGCCCATTCCGGCAGCAGGTTTCGTTGCGACGCGTCCATGCGCCCGTCAGTGATCCGAAGGCCAATCAGCGCCGCGGTCACCGACTTGGTCATCGACCAGCCGAGCAGCGGCGTCGAACGGTTAAAACCCTGGCCATAGGTTTCCGCCACCAGCTGCCCGTCGCGGATCACGGCGATCGCCCGCATGCCGGGCCCGGCGAGATCGGCGTCCTCGATGAGCTTCTGCAAGGCCGGCTCGATCGCGGCCCCATCGCCTTCGGGCCAGGCCGCACCCGGCACCGGCGCTGCCGCGGCGGTTTTCGTTTCGATCGGTGCCAGGGCCGCGGCATTGCCGTCGGGCAGGCTGGCGCAGCCGGCACCCGGACGGTAGGCCGCATAACCGGGTGCGGCAAAACCGAGGATGCGCGCCGTCACCAGTTGCTTCTCCTTGTCGACGCCGACGCGCACGAGCTTGAGCAAGGGATGGCCGGGGGCCTGCACGTCGTCGGCGAGCACCGCCTGGGCATCGCGTCCGGCGATGAAGACGTTGGAGCAGACGATCTTCGCGGCATAGCCGTCGCCGACCTTCAACAGTTCCGGCGGCGCCAGCGCAAGCCAGCCGAACAGGCCGACGACGATCAGCGCCAGGACAGCACCCGAAATCTTCAACAAACGTCTCATGCGATCCTCCGGCCTGATGCGCAAAGAGAACCAGCATTTTGCCGCAAGGGAAAGCCCCGGCCGGCTCAACTTTTCATATTAGAAAGACGTTCAGGCGGTCGAAAAAAGTGCAGCGCTTTTCTGCCCGTGACGTGGTCTCGCTTAAGCCCGGGCCGAGCGGCGCGACTCTTCCGCCTCGCCGTCGCCGACGAGCACCGAGACGTCGGCCATAACAGGCGAAACCCAGGGGCCGCGGATCTCGGCAGCGCCGCAGGCCCGCGCGCAATCCGCCTCGCTCTCCTTCTCGACACCACTGACGGCGATCGAAAGCCGCAGCACCTGTCCTGTTTTGATCAGGCAGGCGAGCAAGGCCACGCTGCGCTCGCTGCCATGTGCGGCACGAACGGCGGCGAGATCGACGGTCACCTGATCGGGCTGCACGTCGGAGATCTGGTTCAGGGGCAGCGACGAGGCGGAGCCGCCGCCAAGCGCGACGCGAACGCCGAGCGCGCGCAGCCCCCGCAAGTTGTCGGTGACGATGACAAGATCGTCGGTCGAGACGCCCTCGGCGACCTCGATCGTCAACCGCTCCGGCAAAAGTCCGGCATCCGAAAGGCACCGCTCCACCTGGGTGACGAAATCGCGGTCGCGCAGTTGCGAGACGAAGGGTGCGATCGTCAGCCCCCTGGGGACGTTCCAGCCGGCCGCCTGCCTGCAGGCGGCTTGAAGCGCCCAGGCGCCCAGCGCCAGCGTGATCGCGCTCTGTTCCGGCGGCTCGAACGTTTCCGCGCCGATGACGCCGAGATGCGGATGCCGCCAACGCAGCAGCGCCTGGAACCCGCCGATGGAGCCGCTTTCGATGCCGAGGATCGGTAGGAACGCGAGGAAGAACTCGTCCGCCTCGAAACCGCGCGTAAGATCACGCTCGGCTTCCGCCCGCTGCCGCACGGCATGGCTCAGGGTTTCCGAGTGGAAGGCATGGCTGTTGCCGCTGATCGCCTTGGCCTCGTAGAGTGCCAGATCCGCCCTTTTCAACACGTCGGATGTCGACTTGTCCGACCGCTCGATGAAGGCGATGCCGATGCTGCAGCCGGACGCGATGCGCGTCTCCCCGAGATCGAACGGCGCTTCGAACAGCTTCTCGACCCGCGTTGCGAGCATTTCGGCATCGGCTTGAGACGGCGCGTGCGCAGCCGCAAGCACGAACTCGTCGCCGCCCAGCCGGTAGATCGTCGCCTCGCCGGCAAAGGCACGCCTGAGACGGGCGCCGAACAGCGCCAGCAACCGGTCGCCGGCGTCATGGCCCAGCGTATCGTTGATCACCTTGAAGCGGTCGAGGTCGAGAAGAAGCAGGGCATTGCGGGCAAACGCGGTACCTTCTGCACAGAGCGCCTGGCTGATGTCGGCTTCGAGGGCTGCGCGGTTTGCAAGTCCCGTCAGCCTGTCACGATGAACTTCGTTGCGCAGGCGGCGCTCGGCGCGCCGCGCCGCACGCAGCTCGAGTTCGAGCCGGCGCGAATAGCGCCAGCGATAGAAGGAGCCGCCGAGGATGAAAGGCATTGCGCCGGCTGCCAGCACGGCGGGAACGTCCCAGTGCGGCGCCATCTCGCCGGGAAGAGCGGTTCCACCGGCAAGCCACGCCGCAGAAACCAGAGCCCCCAATGCCGCGCCGGCAGCCGCAAATCGCTGCTCGGGCTTCGGCAGAAACGTACTTAACATCATGTCGACGCCCCCCGTATGTGAGGAGGTGCTAGCACGTCAGGGTTTAATGAATTCTTATGGGTGAAAAATTGTAGATTGGGGCTCTAGAGACCGGCCCGACCCTTGTGGAAAGCCCGTCATCAAAGTGTAGCCGAGTCACTTTAGAAGCGCCTAAGTTTCAACTGGATGACCGGCAGAGATGAATGAACTCGCTCCCGACGTAGGCTTTGGCAGAAAAAATCCGAAGCTGAAAAACGCCCTGCTCCAGCACAAGACCTTCTCCCTCGCGGGCCTCTCGGAACGCCTCTTCGGCCTGCTTTTTTCGGGCCTCGTCTATCCGCAGATCTGGGAGGATCCGATCGTCGACATGGAGGCGATGCAGCTGACCCCGGAAAGCCGGATCGTCACCATCGGCTCCGGCGGCTGCAACATGCTGACCTACCTGTCGGCCGGCCCGCGCAGAATAGACGTCGTCGACCTCAACCCGCACCATATCGCGCTCAACCGCCTGAAGCTCGCAGCTTTCCGCCATCTGCCGTGCCACAAGGACGTCACGCGGTTTCTCGCGACCCAGGGCACGGCGAGCAACGTCCAGGCCTTCGATCTCTTCCTCGCGCCGAAGCTCGATACGGCCACGCGCAGCTACTGGAACGGCCGCGACATGACCGGCCGCCGGCGCATCGGCGTCTTCGGGCGCAACATCTACCGCACCGGCCTGCTCGGCCGCTTCATTGCAGCCAGCCATCTGCTTGCCCGCCTGCACGGGGTCAATCCGGAAGACTTCGTCCAGGCGCGGTCCATGCGCGAGCAACGCCAGTTCTTCGACGAGCGCCTGGCGCCGCTGTTCGATCGTCCCGTCATCCGCTGGATCACCGGGCGCAAGAGCTCGCTCTTCGGCCTCGGCATCCCGCCGCAGCAGTTCGACGAGCTCGCAAGCCTGAGTGCCGAGAAGTCGCTCGCCGCCGTTCTGCGCCATCGCCTGGAAAAGCTCACCTGTCACTTCCCGCTGCGCGAAAACTACTTCGCCTGGCAGGCCTTCGGCCGCCGCTACCCGCTGCCGCATGAAGGCGACCTGCCGCCCTATCTCGACGCCGGCGCCTATGAGGCGATCCGCAACAATGCCGAGCGCGTCGAGGTGCATCACGCAAGCTTCACCGAGCTTCTCGCCGGAAAATCCGCCGGTTCCGTCGATCGCTACATCCTGCTCGACGCACAGGATTGGATGACCGACCAGCAGCTGAACGACCTCTGGACCGAGATCACCCGCACGGCGGATGAAGGTGCCATCGTGATCTTCCGCACGGCGGCGGAAGACAGCATCCTGCCCGGCCGTGTCTCCCCGGCTCTGCTGGACCAGTGGCACTACGACGCCGAAACCGCGCTGCGGCTCGGCGCCGATGACCGCTCCGCCATCTATGGCGGCTTCCACATCTACCGCAAGAAGGGCTGAAACGTGCAACAGGCCGGGATCTCCCACGCGCGGCGCATGGACCACATGTACCGCTATCAGCGGCACTTCTACGATCTGACGCGGAAGTACTATCTCTTCGGCCGCGACACGCTGATCCGCGAAATGAACCCGGCCTCCAGCGCCTCGGTGCTTGAGGTCGGGTGCGGCACCGGCCGCAATCTGGCGCTGATCGGCCGCTGTTTCCCCTCGGCGCGGCTGTTCGGGCTCGACATCTCCCAGGAAATGCTCACCTCGGCCGATGCGAAGCTCAACCGCGGCGGCAACAGGCGCGCCACGCTCCGCGTCGCCGACGCGACGGACTTCAACCCGGCGATTTTCGACGAAAGCGGTTTCGACCACATCGTCATCTCCTATTCGCTGTCGATGATCCCCGACTGGCAAAAGGCAATCGACGCGGCGATCGCAGCGCTGAACCCGGGTGGCTCGCTGCACATTGCCGATTTCGGCCAGCAGGAACGCCTGCCAACGAGCTTCCGCCGGGCGCTGCATGGCTGGCTCAACCGCTTCCACGTGACGCCGCGCGAGCGGCTTTTCGACGTGTTGCGCGAGAAAGCCCGCGAAAATGGCGCCGATCTCGAGCGCCGCGCCATCGGCCGCGGCTATGCCTGGCTCGCCGTCTACCACCGCCCTTCCGTGGCGATCGCCGCCTGAGGCGGCGGGCCATTTGGGCAAGGTCTTGCACCCGGCCTGACGTCGGCCTGTCCAGCGAGCGCCGAAACCACCTGGTTTTCGGCGCTTTTTAGCTTTTCTGCCACCCGCAATTCCCGCTTGAGCTAACTCAATTTTTACGATGATATGGTGAAAATGAGGTTCACGCCTCACTGGGGAAATCACCGACAGGGAAGCCATCGTGTGAGGCAGGATCATCGATTGTCTCTAGACAGGAAAATCATGCGCCGGCTTCTCCTGGCTCTGCTGCCTCTTGCCA
This sequence comes from Ensifer sp. KUDG1, assembly GCF_050434285.1. NCBI lineage: Bacteria > Pseudomonadati > Pseudomonadota > Alphaproteobacteria > Hyphomicrobiales > Rhizobiaceae > Ensifer > Ensifer sp. KUDG1. The sequence goes on along the minus strand of NZ_JBNDIG010000002.1, from coordinate 133,120 downwards.
CCCTTCTTTCGGGCTGCTCGTCGACCGACTATGACCTGATGCAGACGGCTTCGATCCCGCCGCGCTTCCAGGACACCGACCCGCAGAACTTCGGCACACGCACACCGCAGCACCACAACATCCACGGCATCGACGTCTCGAAATGGAATGGCGATATCGACTGGATGAAGGTGAAGAACTCCGGCGTCTCCTTCGCCTTCATCAAGGCGACCGAAGGCAAGGACCGGGTCGATACGCGCTTTGCCGAATACTGGCAGAAGGCGCGCGCCGCCGGCATCCCCTACGCGCCCTATCACTTCTATTACTTCTGCTCGACCGCCGACGACCAGGCCGACTGGTTCATCGCCAATGTGCCGAAGAGCGCGGTCTATCTGCCGCCGGTTCTCGACGTCGAGTGGAACGGCGAATCGAAGACCTGCCGCCATCGCCCGACACCGGACGAAGTGCGCGTCGAGATGAAGCGCTTCATGGACCGGCTCGAAGCCCACTACGGCAAGCGCCCGATCATCTACACCTCTGTCGACTTCCACCGCGACAATCTCGTCGACCAGTTTAAGGAACATCACTTCTGGGTGCGCTCGGTCGCCAAGCATCCGGGTGAGGTCTATGTCGAGCGCCGCTGGGCGTTCTGGCAATATACCAGCACGGGGGTCATCCCCGGCATCGACGGCGCCACCGATATCAATGTCTTCGCCGGCTCGGCGAAAAACTGGAAGAACTGGGTCGCCGCGGTCTCACAGCCGAAGCAGGACTGACATTCCTGCCGATAGCTGCGGCGGACAAACCCATTTTCTTCTTTCGGTCATAATGCTCTGAAAGAGCAACGACAGATTTCGTAGCGATTTGGTTGCCCGTGGCGGTGCAAGGCGCCCCACGGCAAAGAAAGGAATTTCATGATGACCCGCACAGCCCGGCGCGCGCTCGCCTCCGTCGCTCTTCTGGCGTTGACCGCGTCGTCCGCTGCCGCCCAGACCGCAGCCTCGACGGGCGCGAAGGCAGCAACCCCGGCGGTCGCCTGCGGCGGCGATCTCGCAGCCTTCCTGCAGGGCGTGAAGGCCGAGGCGGTCGCCAAGGGCGTTCCGGCCGATGTCGCCGACCGGGCGCTCGCCGGTGCCGCCATCAATGAAAAGGTGCTCAGCCGCGACCGCACCCAGGGCGTCTTCAAGCAGACCTTCACCGAATTCTCCAAGCGCACCGTCAGCAAGTCGCGCCTCGATATCGGCCAGCAGAAGATGAAGGAATATGCCGACGTCTTTGCCCGCGCCGAGAAGGAATTCGGCGTCCCAGCACCCGTCATCACCGCCTTCTGGGCGATGGAGACCGACTTCGGCGCCGTCCAGGGCGACTTCAACACCCGCGATGCGCTGGTAACGCTGTCGCATGATTGCCGCCGCCCGGAAATGTTCCGCCCGCAGCTGATCGCGGCGATCGAGATGGTGCAGCATGGCGACCTCGACCCGGCAACGACGACCGGCGCCTGGGCCGGCGAGATCGGCCAGGTGCAGATGCTTCCAGAAGACATCATCGCCTATGGCGTCGATGGCGATGGCGACGGCCACGTCAACCTGAAGAAGAGCTCGCCCGACGCGATCCTGACCGCCGCCAAGTTCATCCAGAGCCTCGGCTACAAGGCTGGCCAGCCGGTAATCCAGGAAGTCAGCGTTCCCGCTGAGCTGCCTTGGGAAAAGACCGGCCTGCAGCCGGGCATGAAGGCCAGCGACTGGTTCGCGCTCGGCGTCAAGCCGCGCAACGGCGACACCGCCTTCGGCAATCTGGAAGCCTCGCTCGTGCTGCCGCAGGGCCGCAAGGGCGTCGCCTTCCTCACCTACCCCAACTTCAACGTCTATCTCGAATGGAACCAGTCGTTCATCTACACGACGTCGGCCGCTTATTTCGCGACCCGTCTCGGCGGCGCGCCGACCTATGAGGGCGGCAACCCGGAGCCGGGCCTCGACGACACCGGCATGAAGGCGCTGCAGACCAAGCTGCAGACGCTCGGCCACGATGTCGGCAAGATCGACGGCATCCTCGGCTCCGGCACCCGCGCGGCACTCCAGAAGGAGCAACTCCGCCTCGGCCGTCCGGCCGACGGCTGGGCGACGCTCGAACTCCTGAACGCGCTCTAAGCCCGAACCGCCGTTCAAAAATCATGGCCCCGGAGATCGGATCGATCTCCGGGGTTTTTTCATGCCGCATCGACCGACCGGATCCCGGTTGATGAGTGCCCACCGGCTCGCCCCCACTCATGCCGCCCTCGTCATCGCCGCAAGAACTGGGTGGTTCCGCCGGGCGTGCCGGGCTATGTATCATGTGTCGGAACACAACCGATCCGGGAGCGACAAGCAGGCGCTTGCGCCAAAGCGTCCACCCGGCGCGGAGAAGGACTGACGCTCGGCACGCAATCAGCACGGATAGGCATCACCATGAATGCGCGAACCACCGTCAATGGCAATCAGATGAGCGCCGGGACCTGGGCGCTGCTTGCCCTGCTCGGCCTGATCTGGGGCGGATCGTTCTTCTTCGCCCGCGTTGCCGTCGCCCATGTGCCGCCCTTCACGCTGGTGTTCCTGCGCTTGGGCCTGGCAGCCCTGGCGCTGCATATCTATATCCGCGGCCGCTTCGGCATGTACGAGGCTCTTGCCGACCGCTGGCGCGAATTCGCACTGATGGGGCTGATCAACAACGCCATTCCGCACGCCTTCATCTTCCTTGGACAAACCCATATCGGCGCCGGACTGGCGGCGATCCTCAACGCGACGACCCCGGTGTGGACGGTGATCATCGCCAACATGGCGACCGAGGACGAGAAGCTGAGTTCCGCCAAGATCGCCGGCTGCCTGCTCGGGCTCGCCGGCACTGTCGTCCTGATCGGGCCGAGCGCCGTTGCCGGTCTCTTCGGCACCACAAGCAGCGTGCCGCTCTGGGCGCTGCTGCTGCCGGTGCTTGCCGCCATCAGCTATGGTTTTGCGGCGACCTACGGCAAACGCTTCCGCGATCTCGCCCCTCCCGTGACGGCCGCAGGCCAGTTGACCGCCTCGACGCTGATCGCGCTGCCCGTCGCCGCCTTTACCGACACGCCCTGGCTGTTGCCGATGCCACCCGTCGAGGTCATCCTTTCGATCCTCGGCCTGGCGCTGGTCTCGACCGCCTATGCCTACATCCTCTATTTCCGCATCATGCGTGCGGCCGGCGCCACCAATGCCTCGCTGGTCACGCTGCTGGTGCCGCCAAGCGCGATCCTGCTCGGCTACCTCTTCCTCGGCGAGACGCTGCAGGCGGCCGATTTTGCCGGCATGGTGCTGATCGCCCTTGGCCTCGCCGTGCTCGACGGTCGGATCCTGCGGTTCAGGCGGGTCGCCTGACATCTGATCGCGGCCGAATCCGAGAAAAGACCAGACGCCTGGAGTGCTTCGCATCGCGTGAAAAGGACGTGGTTTGCGGGGAATCGACGGCCCGTTTTCGTCCCGCTCCGGGCCACTCACGCACGGTTACAAACGTTTATATTAACCTTGCCGAAGCGATTGTGAAAAAAATGTGGCGGCCAGGAAACTTAAATAAAATCAGAACTATAGGCCTGTGAATAAGGCGGCGCCGGCTCACGCATTTCGCACTGCAGCACAAGTTTCCCTTTAACGTGTCGTGATTTCGCCCTATGTTTTAACGCGTTAACGCAGGGAGGGTCTTCCATGGGCCTTACACATTCGCTGAATGTCCTCATGATCAGTGCAGCGTTCGTATTCGTGGCCACGATGCTCTTCATCTGAGGAGCGGCCGCTGAGAGTCCAAACCGAATAGGGACTTAAATTTCCGGGAAACCATTTTGCAGCACCAAGCCAGTTAGACCGCCAGAGAGCTTAAGGTCTAGACGCTGCGACAAACGAGAAAGCGCCTGAAGATCGATCTTCGGGCGCTTTCCTTTTGGTGGATGCTGTAGCGCGGCGCGTTGCTGCGACCCGCAGCCGATCAAGCCTCGACGGGCATGGCCCCATATAAAGCGCCACGGCGATCTTTGAGGCGCGCCAGGACGCGAGGGCGCTTTCGCAGCCACCCGCAAGTTCACGGAGCGGCCGCGCCCGTCGCAAAAGTGCGGGCCGCGCCGGCCGCCACCATCAGCGGTGCATCGATCGCGCCCACCGCTTCTGCGGCCACCCGCTCAAAACCGACGAGATCCAGCACGGCTGTCACCAGCGGCGTGCGGTTCATCGTATAAATATGGAAGTCGCGTACACCGCGCCGGGCGAGATCGACGATCTGCTCGGCGGCGATGTGCGTCGCCTCCTTGAAGCGCTCGACCGGCTGGTCCTCGAGATGCACGAGCCGCGTGACGATCGCCTCCGGCACAGTGGCGCCACAGAGGCCTGCAAACTTCTGCACCTGCGCCAGATTGTTGATCGGCAGGATGCCCGGAACGATCGGAATGTTGACGCCGGCGCGCCGCACCCGTTCGAGGTAGCGCTCGAAATCGTTGTTGTCGAAGAAGAACTGGGTCAGCGCGCGGGTTGCGCCCGCATCGACCTTGCGCTTCAGCATGTCGATGTCAGCCGCCACGTCAGGGCTCTCCGGGTGCTTCTCCGGATAGGAGGAGACGGAAATCTCGATGTCGTCGCCACGCGCGCGGATCGCCCGCACGAGGTCGGTGCTGCTGGCGTAACCCTCTGGATGGGGCTGATAGGTGCTGCCGATGCCGCCCTGCGGATCGCCACGCAGCGCCACGAAGTGGCGGACGCCGAAGCTGAGATACTCGTCGATCACCGCATCGACTTCCGCCTTCGGCGCGCCGACGCAGGTCAGGTGCGCCGCCGTATTGGCAAAGCCGCTTTCCGCGATCAACCGCCGGACCGTCGTCAGCGAACGCGCCTTGGTCGAGCCGCCGGCGCCGTAGGTGACGGTGATGAAGGCCGGGCCGAAGACCGAAAGGTCGTCTGCCGTCTGGAAGAGCTGCGCTTCCATTTCGTCGGTCTTGGGCGGGAAATATTCGAAGGAGAGCCGGAGATTGCCGCGTTCGGCCGGGTAAAGCGTCTGTGCCGTCATATTCATACTCCCCCCGCCTGGACACGCGGCCGCGGCGTTTCATTCTCGTTCACGGCCCGCCGATCACGCGCGAGCCAGATCGTCACCGTCAGTTTTCCATCATTCGCCCCCTCAGGCGAAAGATCCGTGGTCTTTTCGAGCACAAGGCCGGCCTTCGCCAGCCAATCGGCCATCGCCTGGTGCGAGAAGCCGAGGCGCGCATGGGCATGCTCGTCACGCAGATGCTCAAGCCCATGCGGCGCGAAGTCGATGATGACCAACCGTCCACCCGGCATCAGCATGCGCGCGGCTTCCGCGATCGCCGCTTCCGGCTCTTCGAGGAAATGCAGCACCTGGTGAATGGTGACGAGGTCAAAGGTCTGGCCGTCGAGCGGCAGGTTGAAGATGTCGCCATGGCGGATCGACGCCTTGGTGATGCCGGCGCGGTCGAGATTGGAGCGCGCCACCGCCAGCATGTCGCGGCTGGCGTCGACGCCGATGCCGCGGCGATAGAGGCCCTCGAAGAGCTGCAGGATGCGACCCGTGCCGGTGCCGAGGTCGAGCAGGCTTTCAACCGGCTCGTCGCCCACCATCTCGCGCAGCTTCGCCTCGACATCACGCTCGCTGACATGCAGGCGGCGAAGCTCGTCCCAGCCGGCCGCGTTGCGGCTGAAATAGGCCTGCGCCTTTTCCGACCGCGCCTTCTTCAAGGTGGTGAGCCGGGCCGCGTCACGCGCGAGCACCGCGTCGTCGGCCGAAGCGGAAGCCAGCATCGCCCGCACGAGCCCGACCCGGGCACCGTCCTGACGGAGGCGGAAATAAGCCCACGCGCCCTCCTGGTAGCGGTCGATCAGCTCGACCTCCGCCAAGAGCTTCAGATGCCTGGAAATACGTGGCTGCGACTGGCCGAGAATTTCGGTAAGGTCGGTGACGGTCAGATCGCCGGCGGCGAGAAGCGCGACGAGACGCATGCGGGTCGGCTCACCCGCCGCCTTCAGCACGTCTACCAACGCATCCAGACCCAGTTCTCTCTGCAGAGCCATAGCGATCCCCATCAACACATAAAGATATGTTTATGTGATTTGCGGTGGTGACGCAAGCAGATTTGCGCGGAGAGGCCAAACAATGGCGCTGGCGGAACAGATGCTTGTGCATGGACGCCATGCGCCACAAGCGATGCTTCAGACGGCACGTCAGGAGGCCTGCACGGGCCGTCTCAACAGGTCTGCTTCACCATCCGAAGAAGGGCAACGCCACGCACTCGTGACAGACTTGACACCCTTCCGGCGGGAGGCCCCGCTATCCGGGCCTCTGCCTGCCCCAGGCACGCCGCGCCTTGTTTGGTTACCCGCCTCGCCGCACCGCCACAAAAGTCCGCAAACGCCCCGCTCGCGTCCGGCATCGGGACGGCAACTGGAGAGCGGTTCGCTACGCCTCCGGAGCGTCCTGCAGGTGCGGCCAAGGCGCGGCCGCGGTGACAACGAACCTTGTACGCAAACAGTCCTTGGCCGGCTTCGCCTCGCGATCGATGGTAAAGGAAAACGGGCGAAGCCTGCGCCTCGCCCGTTCCTTGAACAGTTGGTGCAGCGCCCGCTTTAACGGACGCCGCATGTCCCAGCGCCGCAACATGGCGGCACCAATCGCGTGTTAGCGCGTCAGGCGCTTGTAGGTAACGCGCTTCGGGTTGACCGAATCCGGGCCGAGGCGGCGGATCTTGTCCTTCTCGTAGTCTTCGAAGTTGCCTTCGAACCATTCGACCTGGCTGTCGCCTTCAAAGGCGAGGATGTGCGTTGCCAGGCGGTCGAGGAACATGCGGTCGTGGCTGATGATAACGGCGCAGCCGGCGAAGTTTTCGAGCGCGATTTCGAGCGCTGCCAGCGTCTCGGTGTCGAGGTCGTTGGTCGGTTCGTCGAGCAGCAGGACGTTGCCTCCGGCCTTCAGCATCTTGGCGAGGTGAACGCGGTTGCGCTGACCGCCCGAGAGGTTGCCGACCTTCTGCTGCTGGTCGCCGCCCTTGAAGTTGAAGGTCGAGCAATAGGCGCGCGAGTTCATCTCGTGCTTGCCGAGCTTGATGACTTCGGCACCGCCGGAGATTTCTTCCCAGACGGTCTTGTTGCCGTCGAGCGCGTCGCGGCTCTGGTCGACGTAACCAAGGTGCACGGTGTCGCCGATGCGGATCGAGCCGCTGTCGGGCTGTTCCTGGCCGGTGATCATGCGGAAGAGCGTCGTCTTACCGGCGCCGTTCGGGCCGATGATGCCGACGATGCCGCCCGGCGGCAGCTTCAGCGACAGGCCGTCGATCAGCAGGCGATCGCCATAACCCTTGGTGACGCCTTCCATCTCGATGACCACCTGGCCGAGACGTTCGCCGACCGGGATGATGATCTGCGCGTCGCCGGGACGCTGATTTTCCGCCGCGTTGACCAGCTCGTCGTAGGAGCGGATACGCGCCTTGGACTTGGCCTGGCGAGCCTTGGGGCTGGATGCGATCCATTCCTGTTCGCGGGCGATCGCCTTTTGGCGCGAAGCCTCTTCGCGGCCTTCCTGCTGCATGCGCTTGGCCTTGGCGACGAGGTAGGCCGAGTAGTTGCCCTCGTAAGGAATGCTGCGGCCGCGGTCGAGTTCGAGGATCCAGCCGGTGACGTTGTCGAGGAAGTAGCGATCGTGGGTGATCATCAGCACGGCGCCCGGATATTCGCGCAGGTGCTTTTCGAGCCAGGCGATCGTCTCGGCGTCGAGGTGGTTGGTCGGTTCGTCGAGGAGCAGCAGGTCCGGCTGCGACAGAAGCAGCTTGCAGAGCGCGACGCGGCGCTTTTCACCGCCCGACAGGTTGGTGACTTCCGCGTCGCCCGGCGGGCAGCGCAGCGCTTCCATGGCCATCTCGACCTGGCTCTCCAGATCCCAGAGGTTCTGGCTGTCGATGATATCCTGGAGCTTGGCGCCCTCTTCCGCCGTCTCGTCGGAATAGTTCATCATCAGTTCGTTGTAGCGGTCGACGATCGCCTTCTTCTTGGCAACGCCTTCCATGGCGTTTTCAAGCACCGTCTTCGTCGGGTCGAGCTGCGGCTCCTGCGGCAGGTAGCCGACGGTCGCACCTTCGGCGACCCAGGCCTCACCGGTGAATTCCTTGTCGAGGCCGGCCATAATGCGCAGAACCGTCGACTTACCGGCGCCGTTCGGGCCGAGGATACCGATCTTGGCGTCCGGGTAGAACGACAGATGAACGTTCTCGAGAACCTTCTTCGCGCCGTAGGACTTATTAAGCCCGGCCATATGATAGATGAACTGACGTGCCATGAGGGAATGCTCCGCAGGGATAAGGAAATTTGCCCGCTATGTAGGCGAATTAGTGGAAGGGGGCAATGATCAAAGGCATCCGCCCCCGCCTATCCCAAAACGAACATCCCAATCGGCAAGCCCGGCATGCCGCACCGGGAGGCGCCACAGGCCGGCTCCGTGAAGGCCGCACCTTAAGCGCTGACATGCCCAGCCGGGCGAAACGCCCTACCCGCGACCGGCGGCATCGGCGATGCCCTTGGCGCACTTGAACTCGGTCGTGCCCGCCGCCTGGATCAGCGGCCCGAGGCTCGCCGCCTTCATGACGTCACCGGTGAGCCCGATCGTCAGCCCGGTGATGATGCTGCGGCCCTGAACCGTCTGGCAGCGCATGCGCACCCGGTCGCCGGCGCCAGCGCCAAAGCTCTGGTCGAAGGCCTGCTTGATCGTCGCCTCATCGAGCTCCGCGCCGACACGCTGGCGGAAAAGTGCCCCGACCGCCGAGCGGTTGAGCTCTTCCAGCATGCGCAGCTGCACCGAGAAATAGTCGTCGACCGAGCCGCTCTGGCAGGTACCGCTTCGCAGCCACTGGTGCCGGTCGAGACCGGACTGTACGCCCGGCATGGCGATGAGCAGCCGCGCCGCCGTGTCGTCGGCCATGGCAAGCTTCGGCAACTCCAGCCAGCTGCCCTTGCGGTCGGTCGCCCGCACCTCGGCCGCCACCCCGCAATAGCTCTTGCGCAGCGGCCACAGGCCATGCAGCGAGAGGTTGGTGGCATCGAAGCGTTCCGCCGTCTGGCTCTCGCACTCCTTGCGCTGCGGCCGCGTCTCGCAGAAACCGGGCTGCCAGCTGATCGCCAATACATATTGGGTTCGGCTCGCAGTCCCTTCGCCAGCCCCTTGATCCGCGCCTTCCTCACCGGCAGCAAAGGCGGCGGGCGCAAGCAGCAGCACCAATGCGGACACGATGCCCGCCACAGAACCCGACATCGCTTTAAAGAAACTCATCATGACATCCTCCCGCGAAAACAAAACAGGAACGAATATCGCTCAAAACGGGAAAATTGCAACTCCTAATGCGCTTGCCGTCAAATCGCTTGTGACCTCATGCGCAACGATCAACAAGCGGCGATTGCCTTTGCCGTGCAAATCGATTTGAAATCGCTGAGGTCTGTCGATTGCTTCCGGGAGTAGAGATGTTCGGGCAGGTGAAGACGCATCAGAGCCCGACCGGTGCCAGCTTGAGCTGGCGCCATGTGCCGGCGACAGCCGATGCCCGCGGCATTCTTCTCTTGAGCCATGGCCTAAGTGAACATTCCGGTCGTTATGCTCGCTTTGCCGAAGCGATGGCCGGCCACGGCTTCCACGTCTATGCCCACGACCATCGCGGCCACGGTGCAACGCGCGCGCCCGACGCGCCGCTCGGCATGTTCTCCAACCGCGACGGCCTCGACAAGGTGTTTGCCGATATCCGTGCCATTCGCGCGATCGCGACCGCCGCCCATCCGGGTCTGCCGGTCATCCTCTTTGGCCATTCCATGGGCGGGTTGATTGCGCTCAACGCCGCCGAGGCCGATCCCGGCCTCTATGATGCGCTCGCCGTCTGGAACTCCAATTTTCGCCCGGGCCTTGCCGGCCGCGGCGGGCAGGCGATCCTGAAGATCGAAAAGGCGCTCAAGGGATCTGACGTGCCGAGCCCGCTCCTGACCAAGCTCACCTTCGGCATGTGGGGCGGCGCGATCAAGGATCGCAAGACCGATCTCGACTGGCTGTCGCGCGACGATGCCGAGGTCGCGAAATATGCCGCCGACCCGCTGTGCGGCGCCGATGCCACCGTCTCGCTCTGGCTCGACCTCTTCCGGCTGTCCTTCGACGGCCCCCGGCCCGAGCGGCTGGCGCGGCTGAAGAAAGACCTGCCCATCCATCTCGTCGGCGGCGGCGCCGACCCGTCGACCGAGATGGGCAACGCCATCCGCTGGCTCGGCACGAAGATGAAGGCGGCGGGCCTCAGCGACGTCACCGTCACCGTCTATGACGGCATGCGCCACGAAACGCTGAACGAAATCGGCCGGGAAAAGGCGACGGCAGACTTTGCCGCCTGGTGTCTGCGCGCCGTCGCAGGGCGGCGCTGACCGGAAATATCATGGCTGACATGTCGCTTCCCAGGATCGCCGCCGACCACAACCGCATCTCCTTCGGGCTGACGCTGATGGTGATCTCGGTGTTGCTCTCGCCGCTGATCGACATCTTCGCCAAGCTCGCGATCGCCACCGTCCCGTCAGCCGAAATCACCGCCGTGCGCTTTCTGCTGCAGGTCGTCTTCATCCTGCCGATCGTGCTTGTCCGCGGCAGCCTGTTCGATCTCACCTGGAAGAAGACCGGGCTGCACGCGCTGCGCGGCGGGCTTCTGGTGGTGACCATGCTCTCCTTCATCACCACGCTGAAGGTCATGGAGGTCGCCGATGCGATCGCGATCTTCTTCGTCGAGCCGATCATCCTGACGATCCTCGGCAGCATATTCCTGAAGGAGACCATCGGCTGGCGGCGCTACACCGCCTGCGGCGTCGGCTTCTTCGGCGCGCTGCTCGTCATTCAGCCGAGCATGCAGGAAGTCGGCTGGATTGCCCTGCTGCCTGTCGTTGCCGCCTTCGGCCTTGCCGTGTTCCTGCTCGTTACCCGCATGGTGGCGCAGAACGAGGACCCCTGGTCGATGCAGTTTCACGCCGGCGTCTGGGGCGCGCTCTTCTGTCTCGTGCTGCTCTATTTCGGCGAAGGCACCGGCTCCGGCATTTTCGATCCGGTCTGGCCGGAAGGTTACACCTGGTATTACCTGCTCGGCGTCGGCGTCACCGCGACCATATCAGGTGTGCTCGGCGTCTATGCCTATCGCGCCGCCCCGGCTTCTGTGCTGGCGCCGCTGCAATATCTCGAAATCGTCTCTGCCACGATCTTCGGCTGGCTTGTCTTCGGAGACCTGCCCGACGCACTGAAGTGGCTCGGCATTGCCATCATCATCGGCTCCGGCCTCTACATCATCTGGCGCGAGCGCCGCGTGCACAAGGACACGAGCGTCGCTCCGGTGTCGCCAGCCATCTGACAACAGACCTATCTGACAACACAGCCATCTGAAAACAAAAGCCAATCTGAAAACAAAAGAAAGACCATCGGGAGGAATATCATGAAAACTGGAGGTCAGCTCATCGTCGACGCGCTCGTCGCCAACGGGGTGAAGCGCATCGCCTGCGTGCCGGGGGAAAGCTATCTCGCCGTGCTCGACGCGCTCTACGACACCGACATCGACGTGCTCGTCTGCCGCCAGGAAGGCGGGGCCGCGATGATGGCGGACGCCTGGGGGCGGCTGACCGGCGAGCCCGGCATCTGCATGGTGACCCGTGGCCCAGGTGCCACCAACGCGTCGGCCGGCCTCCATGTCGCCAAGCAGGATTCGATCCCGATGATCCTCTTCATCGGCCAGGTGCAGAGCGAAGCGCGCGAGCGCGAGGCCTTCCAGGAAATCGAATACCGCCGCGCCTTTACCGAGGTCGCCAAATGGGTGGGCGAGATCGACGATCCCGCCCGCATTCCGGAATTCGTCACCCGCGCCTTCGCCGTCGCCACGTCAGGCCGCCCCGGCCCTGTCGTGCTGACGCTGCCGGAGGACATGCTGACGCGCAGCGCAGAGGCGCCTGCCGCCAAGCCTTACCAGCCGGTCGAAGGTCATCCGGGCCCGGCACAGGTCAAGCGGCTCGGCGAAATGCTGAGCGCGGCCAAGCGTCCGATCGCCATTCTCGGCGGCACCCGCTGGACTTCGGAAAGCGTCGCCGAATTCCAGCGCTTCGCCGAGCGCTGGAAGCTACCGGTCGGCTGCTCCTTCCGCCGCCAGATGCTGTTTGATCACTTGCACCCGAACTATGCCGGCGACGTCGGCATCGGCATCAACCCCGCGCTGGCAAAGGAGGTCAAGGAAGCGGATCTCATCCTGCTTGTCGGCGGCCGTTTCTCGGAAATGCCGTCCTCCGGCTACACGCTGATGGACAGCCCCTACCCGCGCCAGACGATGGTGCATGTGCATCCCGACAGTTCCGAACTCGGCCGCGTCTACCGGCCGGAACTGGCGATCGCCGCCAGCCCGCGCGACTTCGTCGCCGCGCTTGAAGGCCTTGCACCGGCAAGCGAACCGACCTGGTCGGAGCGCACCGAGATCATGCACGCCGCCTATCTCAAGTGGTCGACCCCGCCGCAGACCGGCCCGGGCGCCGTGCAGATGGGTCCGATCATGAACTGGATCGAGGCGAATGTGCCGGAGGATACGATCTTCACCAACGGCGCCGGCAACTACGCCACCTGGGTGCACCGTTTCCACCGCTTCCGTCGTTATGCCACGCAGGCGGCCCCCGCCTCCGGCTCGATGGGTTACGGCCTGCCGGCGGCCGTTGCGGCCAAGCAGCTGCATCCGGATCGCGAAGTCATCTGCTTTGCCGGCGACGGCTGCTTCCTGATGCACGGCCAGGAATTCGCCACCGCCGTGCGCTACCGCCTGCCGATCATCACCGTCGTCGTCAACAACGGCATCTACGGCACGATCCGTATGCACCAGGAGCGTGATTATCCCGGCCGCGTCAGTGCCACCGACCTCACCAACCCTGACTTTGCAGCCCTTGCCCGCGCCTATGGCGGTCATGGCGAGACGGTCGAGAAGACGGAAGAGTTCGCCGACGCGTTCCTGAGGGCGCGCGCCAGCGGCAAGCCGGCGATCATCGAGATCAAGCTCGATCCCGAAGCGATCACCCCGACGCGCACGCTGACGGATATCCGCAACGGCTGAGCGGAAGGCTGCCTTTATGAAATGGTCGATCACGGCGCAGACGCGCCGTGGCTGGCTTCCTGTGCTCGTCACCGGAATCCAGCAGCGCCACGTCTGCGAATCCCACCAAAGGCTGAGAACCGTACTTCCGCCTACTCCAGCCACTCGGTCGAAAACGCACCGGCCTCGTGCAGGTCGGTCGTCTCCAGCCGTCCCGGCCCGAGGTTCTCGAACTTGTGCGGCACATTGGCCGGCGCCACGACGATCTGGCCGGCCTCGGCATCGATGATGCGGTCGCCGACGGTGAAGCGGGCGCGGCCGACGCGCACGATGAAGGTTTCGGGATAGGGATGGCGGTGCAGTTTCGGCCCGTAGCCGATCTCATCCGTTGAAACGAAGATCACCGAGAGGCCGGCGCCATAGGCGCCGCCCTCGAATTCGCCCTTCCAGGCGTCGGGCTCGTCTGCCCATTGCGCGCGCGTAACGAGATGCGCTTCGGCCATGCCGATCCTCCACTGTCAGATGGAACGATGTGGCCGAGCGCGAGAGTCTGGATTTTGCGTGGCTCAGCCGCGGATATGCTGGGTCTGCTGGTAGACGGCCGTCGAGCGCGCACCCGAGCGGCAATAGCCGAGCATCGGCCGCTGGAACTCGTCGAGCGCGTCGACCATGCTTTTCACGGCATCGGCGGTCACGCCCATCGGGCCGACCGGAATGTGCTTGGTTTCGATGCCCAGTTCTTCGGCGCGCGCGGCAATGGAATCAAAGGTCGGCTGGTCCGGCGCCTCGAAGTCCGGGCGGTGGCAGACGATGGACTTGAAGCCGAGCGCCTTGACCTGGTCGAGATCCTCGACCGTGATCTGGCCGGTGACCGAGTATTCGTCGTTGATCTGGCGGATGTCCATGGTCGTCTTCCTTGAGGCAATTTTCTCGGCCTCTGATGTAGGCGCAGCCTCCGCTCCCGTCAATCAAAAGCCGCAGGCGTCGAGACGTCCGATCAGACAACCGAGAAGGCGACGGAATAGCTCCGCGCCTCCCCCGGCGAAAGCGGAACCAACTCGCCGGCCGCAGCCAGCTCCGGCCGCTTGGCGATCCGGTGCGACACCGGTTCGATGCTGATCACATCCGCCGTGCCGCGCTGGCAGCGCCACATCTGCAGGAACGGCAGCGTCTCGGCCCCGAACCGCACCTTCAGGTTTCGCCCGGCGAGACCGTCAAGGCCTGCAAGCGTGACCTCCGACCAGCCATCGGAACCGATGGCCGCCGGCAGGCAGAAATGCGCGCTCTCGCCCGTGCCGAAGCGCCAGACGCTCTTACCGCCCGCAAGCGACGCGCTGACGATACGAGTCTCGTCCCCGAGCAGCCGGCCGCCGATATTGAGGTGGTACATCATCATTGGCGGAAAGGCGATGACGCCTGAATTGACGACGCGATCCTCGAGCACCACTTCATGCCGCGCGGCATCGATCCGCCAGCGCCGCTCGACGCGAGCCTGCCCGCCACCCGCAAGCGCCACATCGATCGTCGCCGTACACTCGGCCCCGTCGCCCGCCATCTCCGTATGGCTGACCGCAGTCCCGGCCAGTGAGCCGTGCAGCGGATAGCGTACGCCCTCCGCGCCACCTTCGATCGCCTCGGGATGGCGGATATGGTCCGGCCCGCAGGTAAAGAGAAAGCCGGCGAGCGCCCGGTCGATCCTCGGGTCGCCATCGGACGGGATCGCAGCACCCGGCGACAGGTCGACGCCGTCGACGACGAAGGCGGCGATGTCGAGCGCCGAAAGCCGGTCGAACAGCACATGATTCTCTCCGGCGTCCCTTGGTTCCTCAAGCGTCCTCAGCATGCTGCTGCTCCTCAAAAAGGTCGAGAATCACTGCAATCACAAAGAGATGATACCCGAGGATAGACACAATTCATCGGTTGAAGCCCGATGCCGGTCCGCCTAGATAGAATTTAACCGCTTGTTCATGATGAATTCATTTTTTTCACATTAACGTCGAAATCCAAATGTACCGCGCCAGATCTACACCAATGAAAACAGGTTTACCCGTGACGTCAGCGACCCGCACAGGCCTTTCGCTTCTCGCCGCAGTCGGCTTTTTTGCCGTGGATCTGACGGCCGCCTTCGCACAGGACTATCGCGGCTACAATCGCTATGGCGAAGACGTCATGCTGGTCACGCCCGATGGCGAGATCCTCGACTATGTGCCCCGGTCCGACGAAGTGCAGACGATGCGCGACAGCCGCGGCCGCACGCTTCTGATCGACAACTGGGGCAATGTGGTCGCAACCGTGGTGCCCAATAATCGTGGACGTCAACGCGACTACGGCGGCAACCGCCAGGGTGACTATGGCGGCTACCGCCGCCAGGGTGACGTGGATATCTATTCCAACCGGCGCTACCGGGAAACCGAGCGCGGCTACGGTTACTCCGAACCCGGCGAGGTCACCACCGGTTCGATCCCCGACTATCGCGACGTCGTGCCGCCGTCGACCGACGGCAACGAGCTGCCGAACAGCCTGCCGGGCCTGATCGACGGCACGCAGGAAGCCTCGATTGATCCAAACGTCAGCAGCCCGGCCGGCCCCTCGATGCCGCCGGCGATCTCGGTCAAGTCGAAGTCGCGCGCCGAGATCACGGCGCTGCAGGTCTTCCTCGATCGTGAAGGTTTTTCACCCGGCGTGATCGACGGCAAGATGGGCTCGAACGTCACCAAGGCGATCGAGGCCTGGCAGCAGTCGACAGGCGAAACGCTCGACCCCAACAACACCGACGACATTCTCGAGCGGCTGCGCATGAGCGGCGGCATGCCGATCACCAGCTACACGATCACGGCCGCCGATGCCGCTGGCCCCTATGTCGCGTCGATCCCCGAGGATTACGCCCACAAGGCGCAGCTTCCGCACATGTCCTTCACCTCGACGACCGAAATGCTCGGCGAGAAATTCCACATGGACGAAGCGTATCTACGCGAACTGAACCCGGGCGTCGACTTCACCATTCCCGGCACGATCATCAAGGTGATCAACCCCGGCGCCAACAAGACCGGCAAGGTCGCCCGCATCCTCGCCGACAAGGGCCGCAAGCAGGTGCTGGCCTATGACGACGCCGGCAAGCTGATCGCCGCCTATCCGGCGACCATCGGCTCCTCCGACACGCCGTCTCCGTCAGGCACGGTCAATGTCGAGCGCATCGCGCTCAATCCGGGCTATACCTACAATCCGAAGATCAACTTCAAGCAGGGCAACAACGACAAGGTCCTGACCCTGCAGCCCGGCCCGAACGGCCCCGTCGGCACGGTCTGGATCGCGCTTTCGAAGCCCACCTACGGCATTCACGGCACGCCGGAACCCTCAAAGATCGGCAAGACCCAGAGCCATGGATGCGTGCGCCTGACCAACTGGGACGCGACCGAACTTGCCAAGATGGTGAGCACCGGCGTCACGGTCGAGTTCGTCGACTGACGAACCGGCCGCCGCCCTCAGGCGGAGCGTTGTTTTTTTGGCATTTTTTGCGCGTTTCCCCCAATTGGGTGAGTGACTTCGCGTCTGCAGCATAGATGATGGGATTGCCTGGTTGACCATCCACGACAAGGCACTCTTGTTAAATGTCTTTGTGCCGACCCGTCGGCTAAATCGTTTCAGACCTATCCATTTACGAAGACCGCAGCTGCCGACGACCCAGCTGCGGTTCTTTTTCAAGCGCCGGCTGCAACGCCCCGCTCCCGCCCTCGCCGTCCATCATGACTTCATGAAACATTGTCATGAGAATTTTTCCGGCAATCGGCTATCACCGGATATCTCTATGACAATGGCCGACCTACGGCCGCACTTGAAGGATGGCCTGAATGGCGACGGAGCGCACCCTGCCCAACCTCTGGCATGCGACGGCACCGGCCGCCCCTGAGACCAGGCCTCTCGGCCAGGACCTGACGACCGATGTGGCGATCATCGGCGGCGGCTTCACCGGCCTTTCCGCAGCACTGCACCTGGCCGAAAAAGGCGTGAAGGCAACGGTCATCGAAGCCAAGATGATCGGCTTCGGCGGCTCCGGCCGCAATGTCGGCCTCGTCAATGCCGGCATGTGGGTGAAGCCCGACGACCTGATCTCGACGCTCGGCCCCGAGGCCGGCAACCGGCTGCTGACCGAGCTCGGCGACGGGCCCTCCATGGTCTATGCGCTCGTCGAAAAACACGGGATCGTCTGCGAAGCGGTGCGCAACGGCACCCTGCACATGGCCGTCGGCAGCGAAGGCGTCACCGAGATCAAGGACCGTGAAGCGCAGTGGCAGAAGCGCGGCGCGCCGGTCGAGGCGCTCTCGGCCGAACGCGCGCACGCGCTCACCGGCGCTGAAGGTTTTTCCGGCGCCCTGCTCGATCGCCGCGCCGGCACCATCCAGCCGCTCGCCTATGCCCGCGGACTTGCCCGTGCGGCGCTTGCCGCCGGCGCCGAGATCTATACCGACACGCCATTGACGGGCGCCGAGCGTCAGGGCGACAGCTGGGTGCTGAAGGCCGGCAACAACGTGGTGCGCGCCAGGCAGGTGATCCTCGCCACCAATGCCTATGGCGGCCTCTTCGCCGAAAGCCCCTGGCAGGCGCATACGCAGGAACTGACGATCCTGCCCTATTTCCAGTTCGCCACCAATCCGCTGCCGGACGCCATCGCCAAGCGCATCCTGCCGGAACGTCAGGGCACCTGGGACACCGGCCTCGTCATGACCTCCTTCCGCATGGACCAGCAGAACCGGCTGATCTTCGGTTCGATCGGCCGCCTCGACGCGATGGCCGAAGGTACGCATCGCGCCTTTGCCGCCCGCTCCGTGCGCAAGCTCTTCCCGTTCCTCGGCGATTTCCGCTTCGAGTACTGGTGGGACGGCCGCATTGGCATGACCACAAACAACCTGCCGGCCATGCACACGCTCGCCGAGAACGTCGTCTCCGTCAGCGGCTACAACGGCCGCGGCATCGCACCGGGCACCGTCTTCGGCCGCGCACTCGCCAGCCACGTCACCGGCGAAACCTCGGCGATCCCGCTTGCCGAAACGCCCGTGACCCCGGATACCTGGCGCGGCGTGAAGTCCGCCTTCTACCACGCAGGCGCCCAGGCCAAGCATTTCTTCGACCGGCGGTTTTAAGGCGGGCACGGAACAGCCGTTCCGGCCCATGCTGACGTATCTTGAACATTGAAACCCTGAGGTGTAGCGTCCGTCTCGGGTGCCCATCCGAACCTGCTGCCGGGTTGAAGGGACGCGGAACTTTTGTCGACGACCATGTTCATCAACGTCGAAGCGTAATCGGCAGACTTCGACCACGAACATCGGATCGTCTCATGCTGAACCCGCAGCTCAGGTTCTCGCCGTCCAACATCGCCGCCCTGAAGAAGTCCCTTCGAGATCGTTACCCTCACATCAAGTCGTCGCACCTGGACGAGGCAATCGCCGCTTCGTTCGGCTTCAAATCCTACGCGGCATTGCGCCCGGCACTGCTCCAGGTCGGCAATCACGCCCGGCTGATCGTCATTAGCGATCATATGCTGCTTCTGCTTCGGCTGGAGGAGCTGGGATATCAGGACATCGAGGCGGAAACGCTGCGCCGCCACATGTGGGACATCAAGTTCCCCGATCGCTGGTACGATCAGCACCTTGAAAAGGCCGTGACGAAGCGAAGGCTGCCGACAGCGGCCAATTCGCAGTAGCGCCAGCGGCCGCTGGTGGCGCATGGCAGTGCGCTTCGATGTCGAAGCACAAAAACCGCTTGCGACTTGAGATCAGTCAGCTTAGCCTCCACGTATCGCACATCGCAAGCAGACCCGTTAGAACGCGCCATTCAAGACAAGGAACTGGCCATGGCTAAGCTCGTGTTCGGAATGAACCAGTCGCTGGACGGCTACGTCGACCACATGGAGTTTGCGCCAAGCCCCACGCTCTTCCGCCATTTCATCAAGGAGGCCGAAGAGCAGGCTGGCAGCCTGTACGGTCGGCGGATCTACGAGATCATGCGCTACTGGGACGACGAGCATGCCGAATGGGGTGCGGACGAACAGGCCTTCGCGGCGGCGTGGCGGAAGCAGCCGAAATATGTGGTTTCGCGCACTCTGACCGCAGTCGGCCCCAACGCCCGGCTCATCGATGGTGATCTTGCCAGCGCAGTGCGCAAGCTGAAGGCCGAACACGACGGCGAGATCGAAGTGGCAGGCCCCGTCCTCGCGCACTGCCTCACCGAGCTTGGCCTGATCGACGAGTACCGGATCTACCTGCACCCGGTCGTGCTCGGCCGCGGCAACCCCTATTTCGCCGGCCCCCGGCCGCCGCTCCGCCTGATCTCCCATGACCGGATCGGCGAGGATGTCGTGAGGCTCACCTACGTTCCCGCATAGTCTGGCGGCGCACTCGTAGCGAATTGATACATGACAGACGCAAAGGCAAGTGGCCGAGGCGTGGCCCGCCAGATGCATGAGCACTCTCTCGCCCACGCTCGCGCAAGAGGCTTCCGGGCCATGCAGTTCAACGTCGTCGTAAGCAGCAATGAACGCGCCGTGCGGCTGTGGCAGTCGCTCGGATTTGAGATCGTCGGCCGGGTTCCGAAGGCATTCCTTCACCCTTCGCTCGGCTACGTCGATGCCTTCGTGATATTTCGCAAGCTCTAGGCGAAGACACGCGGTCAATCCGCAAAGCTTGCAATGCCTTTCGGCAGGCCCACCAGTCCCGCAACGAAAAACGCCCCGGATCATCCCTGAACCGAGGCGTCGTCTCTCAAACGGACGGTGCGATTACGCCGCTGCGCGGTAACCCGAAGCGGCGCTGACCTGCACCTGGCCGGACGTGCGGAAGGCGCGCAGGCGGGTGGCGATGTGTTCGGCTTCGCCCGTCAGCGCCTGGCTGGCGGCATTGGCCTGCTCGACCATCGCGGCATTCTGCTGGGTGATCTGGTCCATCTGGGTGATGGCGGTGTTGACCTCCTGCAGGCCGGTTGCCTGTTCGGCGGTGCTGGCGCGGATGGCGCCGAAGACGGAGCTGACTTCCACCACCTGGGCGACGATCTGCTGCAGCGACTGCGCCACCTGATTGACGGAGTTGACGCCGTCGTCCACCTGGCCGCGCGACTTGGCGATCAGGCCCTGGATATCCTTGGCGGCCTCGGCGCAGCGCTGCGCCAGTGCACGCACTTCCGAGGCGACGACGGCAAAGCCCCTGCCCGCCTCGCCGGCGCGTGCAGCCTCGATGCCGGCGTTGAGCGCCAGAAGGTTGGTCTGGAAGGCGATCTCGTCGATGACGTCGACGATCCGGGCGATGCTGGCGGAAGACGTCTGGATCTCCTGCATCACCTCGATCGCGTGGCTGACGATCTCGCCGCTCTGTTCGGCATTGGCGCGTGCGGCAATCACGGTCGAATTCGCCTGGTTGGCGCCTTCGGCCGTCTGCTTGACGGTGCGCGTCACCTGCTCGACGGCCGCTGCCGTCTCTTCGAGGTTGGCCGCCTGCCGCTCCGTGCGCTTGGCAAGATCGTCGGCCGCCGCCGCGATTTCCTTGGCGCTGGTATGGATCTGGCTGGCGCCGGCCTCGATGCCGCCGATGGCGCGCGCTAACTCGCCGATCGCGTGGTTGAAGTTTTCGCCAAGCTCCTGATAGGCAACCGGCAGGTCGGCGCCGATGCGCGCCGTCAGGTCGCCATCGGCGATCTTCTTCAGCGCGGCGCCGAAGGTCTTGCTGATCAGCGCGCGTTCGGCGGCCAGCACTTCTTCCTGCACCGCCCGTTGCTTGGTGACGTCGGAGGCGTCCATGTAGACCGAGATCGACAGATCCATGTCGAGGAAGACGCCCTTGATCAGGCTCGACAGCATCGCGCCCATGTCCTCGGCCGAGGTCCCCTTGCGCGAGAACAGGCCGGCCTTCGGCCAATGCGCCTTGACGATTTCGGTGATCAGATGCTCGGCGACCAACGCATAGCCGCCGATGTACCAGCGCGGCTCGAGCCCGATGCGGGCGTGCACCAGGCCGATGGTGCAAACCTTGGCGCTGTAGTCCTCGTTGAAATTGGCATCGACGATATTGGCCCAGTGGCCGACCTGGGCGCCCTTGGCGCGGTCGATGTGAGCGTCGGAGGAGAAGAAGCGCTTGGTCTCGGGCGTCGTCTTGACCTTGACGTAGAACTTGTCGAGCGCGGGCTTCAGTTCCTTTTCCAGGATCGGCTTCAGCGCCTTCAGGCTCGTCTTGGCGGCGTCATCGAGCGCCATGAAATTCAGACGACCGGCAACGTCTTGCGTGCCGGCAGCGGCGTGTTCCGTTTTCATGCGCGAACTTCCCTGCATGCTCATTTCTGGATCATGGAGACAGGATCAAGGGCGCTGAAGCGTCTGAGATCATGGCCGCAATCATGGCGGCTGGTTGCCCCGTAGCGGTGATCGCAGGGGAAAGCTGTATCCTGTGCCACTGATAGAAGCGCAGGGTAAAGGAAGCCTTACGCGAAACAGCTATTTCGCGAGGCCTGAAATACAACTCAACCGGAACTGACGAATATCAATTCCGGTTGATACGCAATAAACGGCGGGACGCCAGGGGATCAGGCGGCGTTGCGCGAGGCCCAGGACGGCATGCGCGCAGCCCAGGAGCGGCGCGTCTTGACCGGCATCAGCGCCTGCACTTCCTTGGCAAGGGCTGCGGCGTTTTCGCGCGCCTTGTCGAGATTGCTGACGCGGTTCGCATCCATGGTCTGCAGCGTGCCGCCACAGTCGAAGATCTCGCGATAGGCGGCGCGCTCGACGATCGGCGTGTCGAGCACCGAGACGCCGCGCTCGGAAAGCATCGCCTTGATTGTCTGCAGCGCACGCGTGGTGACCAGCGAATTGACGCGGGTAAGCACGACCGAATGGTTGATCCTGAGGCCCGAGCGGTCCTGGATCTGGCGGATCAGTTCAAGGATCTGCGCCGCACCCTTGGCGTCCATGGCACAGCCCTGCACCGGGATCAGCACCTGGTCGGAGATGGCAAGCGCAAGCGCTACGATCTGGTCCTTGGCGCCCGCGAGATCGATGACGATGTAATCCGCCTCGTCCTTCGCCTCGCGGATATGACATTCGAGCGAGCCGGGCGTGATGTGCGAGATGACGGTGAGATTGGCGATATGCCCGGAAGCCTCCGACCAGCTGGTGATCCAGCGCTGCGGATCCGCATCGAGGACGACCACCCGGTGCCCCTGCCGCGCCAGTTCCGTCGACAGGATCAGCGCCGCGGTCGTCTTGCCCGCGCCACCCTTTGCATTGGCGAAAGTGATGACCGCCATGATATTCCCCATTCTCTGCATGTTTCGCGCGAACCACGGAGCGCAGGGCTGGTGGTTCGCTTCTTAACGAAACCTTACAGAAGATGGTTAACGAAACGGTAACGCCGGCACGTCAAACCTGACAGTCGACCTTAAAGCTGCGTTGCGGCGGCACTGCTATGATGATGAAAACGCTGGAGTTCTGCCGTCAGACCGGAAAAACCGCCGGTTCGCCTAAGTGCTGTGATCGATAGCACATCGACGAGAACGGCCCATGCCGTACTTCCTCGCCTGCCGGGCTGAGCAGCATCAGCACGTCATTGGCAAACGCCTGGGCGTTGGCCTGCGCCTTGGCAAGATTGCTGACCTTCGCGGGATCGAGCGAGGAGAGCGTATCACCCTGTTCGAACAGTTCGCGGAAGGCGGTGCGCTCGACGAGCGGGGTATCGACGAGCCGGATGCGGTTCTCCGAAAGCAGCAGCTTGACCCGGCGCATCGCCCGCGTCGTGACGATCGGGTTGACGCGGGTCAGGAACACGGCATGGTTGATGTTGGCGCGCGCGTTGTTTTCGATGTAGCGGATCAGGTCCAGCACCTGGATGGCGCCGCGCGCATCCATGACGCAACCCTGTACCGGGATCAGCGTCAGGTCCGAAAGCCCGATCGCCAGCGCCACCAGCACGTCGGCCGCCCCGGAGAGATCGATGATCACGTGCTCGACCTGCCCGCGCAACCGCCGGAGATGATCGCTGAGCGTGGTGGTCGCGACACCGGAGAGAACGAAGAGATTGCCATCGTTGCGGCCGTGACGGAACCAGTCGGTCATGCAGGCGAGCGGATCGCAATCAAGAACCGCAACGCGATCGCCGCGCCGTGCCAATTCGCAGGCAAGCAGCAAGGCTGCCGTTGTCTTGCCGGCTCCCCCCTTCGCATTCGCGAGGGATACAATCGCCATCGGTCGACCCTAACTCAACGCAGGCCCGGATTTTCGCGGGGCCAATACATACGCACACCCTAATGCAAGCGTTCCAGACCGCGGTAAACAAAGCGTAAAGAAAACGCTCCGCGAGCTCGAAACGTGACAGTTCGATGACGATTAGGTGACAGATCGCCCGCAATGGCAAGTGGTATTTTGGGTTAACTAAACCGGGCGTCCGACGCCTTCGCCAGGCGGCAAAGGCGTCGGAAATCGTTCAGATGCACTCGCGGAAGAGCTTCTTCGCCGCGTCGAGCGTAAGCTCGACCGGGTTGCCGCCAGCCGTCGGATCGACGATCGCCATTTCCGACATCTCGTCGATCCGGTCGGTGCCGACGCCGAGGGCTGCGAGCTTGTCCGGAACGCCGAGTTCCTCGCGCAGCTTCAGCACGTAGTCGTAGAAGCCGTCGAAGCCGCCGGAAATGCCGAGATAGGCGGCAGCGCGCACTATTCTGTCTTCGATCGCCGGGCGGTTGAAGCGCAACACCGGCGGCATCACGACAGCATTGGTCATGCCGTGGTGGGTGTTGTAGATCGCTCCAACAGGATGCGACAGCGAGTGAATGGCGCCAAGGCCCTTCTGGAACGCGACGGCGCCCATGGCCGCCGCACTCATCATGTTGGCGCGGGCCTCGATGTCGGCGCCGTCCTTGTAGGCGCGCGGCAGGTATTCCTTGACGAGCCGCATGCCCTCGAGCGCGATGCCGGCCGACATCGGGTGGTAGAAGGGCGAGGAATAGGCTTCCAGGCAATGGGCAAAGGCATCCATGCCGGTGCCGGCGGTGATCACCTTGGGCATGCCGACCGTCAGTTCCGGATCGCAGATCGTGACTGCCGGCAGGAACTTCGGATGGAAGATCACCTTCTTCACGTGGCTTGCCGAATTGGTGATGACGCTGGCGCGGCCGACTTCCGAGCCGGTGCCGGCGGTCGTCGGCACCGCGATAATCGGCGCAATGCCTTCGACGCTCGCGCGCGTCCACCAGTCGCCGATGTCCTCGAAGTCCCAGACCGGGCGGCTCTGCCCGGCCATGAAGGCGACGCACTTGCCGAGATCGAGGCCCGAGCCGCCGCCGAAGGCGACGACGCCATCATGGCCGCCGTCCTTGAAGGCCTTCACGCCGGCTGCAAGGTTGACGTCGTTCGGGTTCGGATCGACATCCGCAAAGATCGCCCGGCCGAGGCCGGCAGACTCGAGAATGTCGAGTGCGTTCTGCGTGATCGCCATCGGCGCGAGGCCCCGGTCGGTGATCAGCAGCGGCTTTTTCATGCCCACCGCCTTGCAATGGTCGGCAAGCTCCTTGATCCGGCCGGCCCCGAACTTGATGGACGTCGGATAGCTCCAGTTGGCGGTGATGGTCATGCGGTGACTTTCTTCAGATGGTAGGATTTCGGACGGGTAAGGTTCTGGAAGCCGATGACCGAGAGCGAGCCGCCGCGGCCGGTCTCCTTGACGCCGGTCCAGCAAAGCGCCGGGTCGAGATAGTCGGCACGGTTCATGAACACCGTACCGGTCTCGATATCCGCGCCGATGCGAGCGGCGCGCTCGGCATCCTTGGTCCAGAGCGATGCGGTGAGCCCGTATTGGCTGTCGTTCATCAGTTCGATCGCCTGGCTGTCGCTCTTCACCTTCATGATGCCGACCGCCGGACCAAAAGTCTCTTCGCGCATGAAGGCCATGGAATGGTCGACATTGACGAGGACCTGCGGCGCGAGATAGGCGCCGCCGTCATCGGCAGGGAAAAGCTTCGGATCGATCAGAGCCTTGGCGCCCTTTGAAACGGCGTCGGCGATCTGCTCGCGCACGGTCGCGGCGAAACGCTTGTTGGCCATCGGCCCGAGCGTCGTTTCCGGATCGAGCGGGTTGCCGAGCTTGTAGTTGGAAACCCAGGCGACCGACTTCTCGACGAAGGCGTCATAAAGCGATTCATGCACATAGATGCGCTCGATGCCGCAGCAGCACTGGCCGGAATTGTAGGTGGCGCCGTCCATCAGCGTGTCGACGGCCGCGTCGAGATCCGCATCTTCCATGACGTAGCCCGGATCCTTGCCGCCGAGCTCGAGGCCAAGCCCGGTGAAGGTGCCGGCGGCCGCGCGCTCGATCGAGCGTCCGCCCTCGACCGAACCGGTGAAGTTGACGAAGTCGAAGCTTTTGGCCGCGATCAGCGCCGCCGTCGTTTGATGGTCGAGGAAGATGTTCTGGAAGACGTCGGCGGGAACGCCGGCTTCGACAAAGGCGCGCACCATGCGCTCGCCGACGAGGATCGTCTGGCTCGCGTGCTTGATGATCACCGTGTTGCCGGCCATCAGCGCCGGAGCGACCGTGTTGATCGCGGTCATGTAGGGGTAGTTCCAGGGTGCCACGACGAAGACAACGCCATGCGGCTCGCGGGCGATGCGGCGCTCGAAGCGGTCGCTCTCTTCGATCACCAAAGGCTTCAGCGCATCGGCTGCGATCGTCGCGACATAGTTCGAGCGCTCGTTGAAGCCCTTGAACTCGCCGCCATAGCGCACCGGCCGGCCCATCTGCCAGGCAAGCTCCGGCACCACCTCGTCGACCATCTCGTTGAGGCGGGCGACACCGGCCAACACCAGATTGACGCGCTCGTCGAGCGGACGGCGCGCCCAGGCCTTCTGCGCCTGGCGGGCGCGGGACACCACCTGCTTTGCCATGTCCAGCGGCATCGCCGGGCGTTCCGCGTAGACTTCGCCGTTCACCGGCGAAATGCACTTGATCATGCTCATGATCGTCTTCCTGTTTGTTCCATTCGAATTGCTGAGGCAGCCCCTCATCCGGCCTGCCGGCCACCTTCTCCCCGCAAGCGGGGCGAAGGAAATATGCCGCACTGTTTCTCCCAGCCAAGCCCTATTCGCAGGCCAAGTCCCCTCTCCCCGCATGCGGGGAGAGGGTTAGTCCTCGGGTTAAACCCGAGGAGGGAGGCAAGCGCGGTGCCCTGCTTACGCTCTTTCAAAACCGCGCGCGACCTCCCAGTCGGTGACGCGGCGGTCGTATTCTTCCTGCTCCCAGCGCCCCGCCCGCGCATAGTGCTCGATGACCTCGTCGCCAAAGGCGGCGCGCAGCATCTTCGATTCCGTCAGCGCCGCCGTCGCGTCACGCAGCGTGCGCGGGATCTCGCGCACATCCTTGCCGCCATAGGCGTCGCCGACGAAAGGCGCTTCCAACTCCATCTTGTTCTCGATACCGGAAATGCCGGCCGCGATCAAAGCGGCAAAGGCGAGATAGGGATTGAGATCGGAGCCGCCGACGCGGCATTCGATGCGGATCGCCTTGGTGTCCTCGCCGCAGAGGCGATAGCCGGCCGTGCGGTTGTCCTTGCTCCAGACCGCCTTGGTCGGCGCAAACGTGCCGGCCATGAAACGCTTGTAGGAGTTGATGTAAGGCGCAAGGAAATATGTGATCTCGCTCGCATGGGTGAGAAGGCCTGCCACATAGTGGCGCATCATCTCCGACATGCCGTATTTGCCGCTCTCGTCGTAGAACTTCGACGACTTGCCGTCGGCGCTCCAGAGCGACTGGTGAATATGCGAGGAGGAACCGGCAGCCTGATAGTTCCACTTGGCAAGGAAAGTGATCGCCTTGCCGCGCGACCAGGCGATTTCCTTGCAGCCGTTCTTGATGATCGCATGCCGGTCGGCCATCGTCAGCGCGTCGGCGTAACGAACGTTGATTTCTTCCTGGCCGGCCGATGCTTCGCCCTTGGAATTCTCGACCGGGATATCGGCGCCCTGCAGGCCGTTGCGGATCGCCCGCATCACGTCCTCTTCCTTGGTCGTCTGGAAGATGTGGTAGTCCTCGTTGTAGCCGCTGACGAGCTGCAGGTCGCGATAGCCGGACTGGCGGGCGTCGTCATAGGACTGGTCGAACAGGAAGAACTCGAGTTCGCTCGCCATATAGGCTTTCAGGCCCATCTTCTCGAGCCGCGCCACCTGCTTCTTCAGGATCGCGCGCGGCGAATGCGGCACTTCCTCATGGGTATGGTGGTCGAGCATGTCGCAGAGCACCAGCGCCGTGCCTTCGAGCCAGGGGATGCGGCGAAGCGTCGAAAGGTCCGGCTTCATCGTATAGTCGCCATAGCCCTTTTCCCAGCTTGTCGCCTTGTAGCCGGGAACGGTCTCCATCTCCATGTCGGTCGCAAGCAGGTAGTTGCAGCTATGCGTTTCCTTCCAGGCGCCATCGACGAAGAACTGCGCATGGAAGCGCTTGCCCATCAGCCGGCCCTGCATGTCGACCTGGCAGGCGAGCACCGTATCGATGCGCCCGGCGGCGACGTCTTCCTTCAACTCGTCAAACGTATAGCTCATCAACTTCCATCCCATGTTTGGTCACGCGGCCGTTCCCTTGGTGACGATATTTTTGGGCCGCGTGAACGTGATCCGTTCAACCAACCGGAAAGGTTCCGGCAAAAGAAAAGGCGGAAGTCGCGGTCGCGCTCCCGCCTTGTTGTTGTCGCTTAGACCTGGCCGACAGCCTTTTCGGCAGCGGCGATCTCGGCCTGGCGGCGTGCCACTTCGTCGCCGATCGGCGGGCCACGGAAGCGGCGGCTTTCAAGGCCGAACCAGATCAGCGCCGTCAGCACCAGGAAGCCCACGGTGATGTAGAGCGCCCAGTCGTTCGGCGGCTGAACGCCGAGGATGAAGATCAGCACCATGGCGATGATCGACAGGACGGCGAAGAGCTTGAACATGCTTTCGCCGAGGTTCCACGGGCCCATCTTGTCCCACTTCGAGGTTCCCCAGGCGAAGAGGCCGAGCGTGATCGGGATCGCGAAGGAGAAGAACAGGAAGATGACGGTGCACGAGACGACGATCGTGTAGACCGGGGTTTCGCCAATCGAGACGAGCGAGGAGCCCCAGACGAACAGGACTGCGAGGATCGAACCGACCCAGATCGCGGCAACCGGCGTGCGGTAGGTCGGGCTCACCTTGGCGAGCGCCTTGGAGGCCGGCAGGCCGCCGTCACGCGAAAACGCAAAGATCATGCGCGACACCGAGGTCACTGTTGCCAGGCCGCACAGCCACTGGCTGACGAGGATTGCGAGGTAGAGGATGTCCTTGATGATCGGGTGGACCTGCGCTTCCATCGCCCAGAAGAAGACGTTCCAGCCCTGCTTGGCGGCGTCGTCCATGTTCGGGATCATGAGTACGAACGAGCACAGCATGATGTAGCCGAAGAGCGCCGACCAGAGCACCGAGGAAACCATGCCGCGCGGCACCGAATGGGCGGCCTTGACGGTTTCTTCGGACGTATGCGCCGAGGCGTCGTAGCCGGTGATCGTGTAGATCGGCAGCAGCAGGCCGAGCAGGAACACCCAGGTGCCCGAGGTTTCCGGCCAGACATTGCCGCCCGCTTCACCGGAATAGTTGGAGAAGGTGAAGAGACGGGCGATATCGTAGCTGTCGGCTGCGGCCAGGCAGACGACCGCAAGCAGGATCGCGGTTGCAAAGATCAGGTAGCCCGAGAAGTCCGTGAGCTTGGCTGTCAGCCCGATGCCCATATGGTTCACCAGTGCCTGCCCGCCGGTGATGATGGCAAGGAAGACGATGCGCGTCAGCGTCGTATCCGCAAGCCCGAAGTACGGCGTGCCGAAGGTGCCCATGAAGAAGTAGTAGGTGCCGACGTTGATCGCGCCGAGAACGGTGACGAGGCCGAGCAGGTTGAACCAGGCGGTCAGCCAGCCGGTAAACCGGTTTCCGAGGATCGAGCCCCAGTGATAGAGGCCGCCAGCCGTCGGGTAGGCCGAGCTGATCTGTGCCATGGCAACGGCAAAAACGAAGGAAATGAAGCAGCCGAGCGGCCAGCCGATGCCGATCGCGGCGCCCCCCGCGCCTGCGGTCGCCTGGGCGAGCGAGTTGATGCCGCCCGAAAGAATGCAGATGATCGAGAACGACACCGCGAAGTTCGAGAACTGGCTCATGCGCCGCTCGAGCTCCTGGGCGTAGCCCATCGAGTGCAAGACACTCATGTCCTGCTTTTGGTCTGAATCACTGTAGTCTTGCATTTTTCTTCCCCTGATTTCTTCAGACCACACCGCCCCATTGCGGCAGGGTCCCATCAACCACCTGCCCCGGCTGGCCGGAACAGGACCGCGGCAACGCCGCTCCCCAGGGTCTTTTATTGTGCCGAAAGTGCCGCCGAGCCCTTGCGCAGCAGCCCTTCCAGGTAATCGGCCATGACCCTTTGGCCGATGTCATTGCGAATGAGATCGTTGCGGATCTCGATCATCACATTCGGCAGTCCGTTGTGGACGCCGTATTCGATCAGGCTATGGGTAACGCCGTCGGCCGGGCCATAGGGCTCGTTGCGACGGATATCGTAGGCGACCTGCCCTTTCGTGGCGGTCGCAAGCATGTGGTCGGCGAGCCGGCTGTCGGCATCGTGCAGCACGCCCACTTCGACGGCGCGCTGCTTGCCGAAATAGACGGGCGTAAAACTGTGCATGGTCACGAGAACAGGCGGGCGTCCCGCGGCCTTGCGATCGGACACAAACCGCGCGACCGCATCGTGGAACGGCCGGTAGATCTCATCGACGCGCGCCTGGCGTTCGTCGGCCGACATCGTCCGGTTTCCCGGTATCTCGTAGACCTCGCTGACGGCAGGCATCGCCGCGTCCGCTTCCGGCGGGCGGTTGCAGTCATAGGCAAGGCGGGAGAAGCGTTGGTAGATCAGCGAGCCGTCGAGCTTTGCCGCAAGCAGCTTGGCGACCGCAAGCGCGCCGGGGTCCCAGGCGATATGGCTTTCGAGCGCCTGTTCGCTGAGACCGAGCGTGCCCAGCCGTTCTGGAACGAGGCGCGAGGCATGCTCGCAGACGAGCACGATATCGCCCTTGCCTGCGGCGTTTTCGATCGCAACCGGATCGCCATCTGCTTCGGTCAAAAGTCGCGTCAACACCGGCATCCCCTCTTGCCCCGTTAGACGTTCGTTAATGAAAAGAATTCTTCAGAGGATGACGCATGTCAATCAAAATCTGAAACGATCTCTTCAAAATTGCGATTGACTCCAATTGTGACAGCGATGTTTAATCTGTCACAAACCGGCTTAAGATCGGTTCAGGGGAGACAATTTGAGCAGCAAGGCGACGTCCACCACCGTGTCGGATGTGATCAACGCCCACTTCACCGTGCTGACCCGCGCGGAGAAGCAATTGGCGGAGACGCTTCTCGACAATTATCCCGTTTCGGGACTCGGTTCGATCACCACGGTTGCCGAGAACGCCGGCGTTTCGACCCCGACGGTCGCCCGCATGGTGCAGAAGCTTGGCTTCCGCGGTTTCCCGGATTTCCAGGCGCGGCTGCATCAGGAATTGGAAGCGACGATTTCCAATCCGATCGCCAAGCACGACCGCTGGGCCGCCAACGCGCCCGGCACCCACACGCTCAACCGCTTTGCCGACGCGATCACCAGCAATCTTCGCGAAACGCTGACCCAGATCGAGCCGCAGGAATTCGATGCGGCAGCGGCCCTCATCGCCGACCGCAAGCGCAGCATCTACCTGCTTGGCGGCCGCATCACCCGCTCGCTCGCCGACTATCTCTTCACCCACCTTCAGGTCATCCGCCCGGGTGTCATCGAGATCGCCTCCAATGCCAGCGCCTGGCCGCATTACGTGCTCGACATGCGCCAGGGCGACGTGCTGATTCTCTTCGACATTCGCCGCTACGAGCAGGAAATGGTGACGCTCGCCAAATCCGCCCGCGAGCGCGGCGTCGAGATCATCCTTTTTACCGATCGCTGGAGTTCGCCGGTCGCCAAGTCCGCCTCCAGGGTGTTCCGCTCGCAGATCGAGGTGCCATCCGCCTGGGACAGCTCCGTCGTCATCCTGTTCTTGATCGAGGCTTTGATCGAGGCCGTACAGAGTTCGAACTGGGACGAGACCCGGGATCGGATGAAAACTCTCGAGGGTCTGTTCGATTCCACCCGCATCTTTCGCAAACCGGTCTAGGAGAATTCGCCGACACGTTCACAGGATTTCATGCAGTTATGCGACAGTGGCCCGCCGAAGCCAAAAAAGAAATGTTCTTACAACGACATACGCGGCGCGAACGGATAAACCCCTGTCACATTACTTTCATCGCATCTCTTTAACAGCTTCGCCGAAATCGACTGAAACCCCACGAATTTGACTAAACCCATAAGGAGAACACCAGTGATTTCAAAAACCCAACGCCTGCTTTCGCTCTCCACCGCCATTTTCCTGGCAACGACCGCAATCGCCGCTGCCGAGCCGAGCGCCGAGCTCATCGAAGCCGCCAAGAAGGAAGGCATGCTGACGACGATCGCCCTGCCCCACGACTGGTGCGGCTACGGCGACGTCATCGCCTCCTTCAAGGCCAAGTATCCGGAAATCCAGGTCAACGAACTGAACCCGGACGCTGGCTCGGCCGACGAAGTCGAAGCCGTCAAGGCCAACAAGGACAACAAGGGCCCGCAGGCGCCTGACGTTGTCGACGTCGGTCTCGCCTTCGGTCCGCAGATGAAGGCCGAAGGCCTGCTGCAGCCCTACAAGGTCTCCACCTGGGACGAGATCCCGGACAGCGTCAAGGACGCCGAAGGCTACTGGTACGGCGACTATTACGGCGTCATGTCCTTCCTCGTGAACAAGGACCTCGTCCAGAACGCACCGAAAGACTGGACCGATCTGCTGAAGCCGGAATATGCCGGTCAGGTTGCTCTTGCCGGTGACCCGCGCGCCTCGAACCAGGCGATCCTCGGCGTTCTCGCCGCTGGCCTCGCCAAGGGCGCAAAGTCCGGCAAGGAAGCCGGTGAAGCCGGTCTCGGCTACTTCGCCGAACTCAACAAGAACGGCAACTTCGTTCCTGTCATCGGCAAGTCCGGCACGCTCGCCCAGGGCTCGACCCCGATCGTCGTCGCCTGGGACTACAACGCTCTCGGCTGGGCAAAGACGCTCAACGGCAACCCGCCGACCGAAGTCGTCGTTCCGGCCAGCGGCGTTCTCGCCGGCGTCTACGTTCAGGGCATCTCGGCCTACGCGCCGCACCCTAACGCTGCCAAGCTGTGGATGGAGCACCTCTATTCCGACGAAGGTCAGCTCGGCTGGCTCAAGGGCTTCTGCCACCCGACCCGCTTCAACGCCATGGTCAAGGCCGGCAAGGTTCCGCAGGAACTGATCGACGCCCTGCCGCCGGCAGCGGCTTACGAAAAGGCCTACTTCCCGACGCTCGAAGAAGTCGACGCCAACAAGGCTGCCGTCACCGGCGGCTGGGATTCCGTCGTCGGCGCGAACGTCCAGTAAGTCTTTCCACAGACATGTCGCCCCGACCGGTTTTCCGGTCGGGGCGCATACGTTATTTGTAAGAAATTCAAGTTCTTGGAGCGGGATAAGGATACGTTTTGGCGGTTTTGCGCCAGCCTCCCGCCTCACTTGCAAGCATCTATAACGCCCGCGTCGATAACGCGGCTTCAGGGGCGCGAACGGAATGTCATCTGCTAAACCCGACGCTAGCCCGCCGGCGCGTCGCCTACCGCTTCACTGGCTGGGCATCCTGCCCTTTGCTGCCTTCGTGACGCTGTTCCTGCTTCTGCCAACGATGAAGATCGTGGTCGGCGCGTTTCAGACGCCCGATGGCGGCTTCACGCTCGCCAACATTCGCGGCCTGTTCACGCCGTCGATCCTCGGCGCCTACTGGATCTCCATCAAGATCAGCATCGCCTCCGCCCTCCTCGGCTGCCTGATCGGCTTTGCCATGGCGTCAGCCATCGTCTTCGGCGGCTTGCCGAAGGGGATCCGCGGGCCGCTTTTGACCTTTTCCGGCGTCGCCTCCAATTTCGCCGGCGTGCCGCTCGCCTTCGCCTTTCTCGCGACGCTCGGCCCGGTCGGCATCGTCACCGTCTTCCTGCGCTCGAACTTCGGTCTCGACCTCAGGATGCTTGGCTTCAACCTGCTCTCCTTCTGGGGGCTGACGGTCACCTATCTGTTCTTCCAGATCCCGCTGATGATCCTGATCATCACGCCGGCGCTCGACGGCCTGAAGCGCGAATGGCGCGAGGCCGCAGAAATCCTCGGCGCGACCGGCCTGCAATATTGGCGCATGGTCGCCTTCCCGATCCTGCTGCCGTCGCTGCTCGGCACGCTGGCGCTGCTGTTTGCCAATGCCTTCGGCGCCGTTGCGACCGCGATCGCGCTCACCGGCTCGTCGCTGTCGATCGTGCCGATCCTGCTTTTCGCCCAGATCCGCGGCGACGTGCTCGGCAATCCTCATCTCGGCTACGCCCTTGCCTTCGGCATGATCGTCGTCACAGGCATCGCCAACGCGATCTATATCTGGCTGCGCAGCCGCAGCGAAAGGTGGCTGAAATGAAGAAGATCTGGGCGTGGGGAGCCCTCGTTTTCGGCCTCCTCTATTTCATCTTGCCGCTCATCGGCATGACCAATTTCTCGCTCAAGATGCGTCGCGGCGAGTATTCCTTCGACGCCTACGCCAAGGTCTTCGCCGATCCGCGTTTCCAGGAGACCTTCACCTATTCGGTGATGCAGGCGCTCTTTACCATCCTCTTCGGCGTGCTGCTCGTGGTGCCGACGGCCTATTGGGTGCGGCTGAAGCTGCCGCGCCTGCGTCCCATCATCGAGTTCATCACGCTTTTGCCTCTGGTCATCCCGGCGATCGTCATCGTCTTCGGCTACATCCGGCTCTACAACACCTCGAGCTGGCTGCCGCTGACGGGCTCGCTCACCGGCACCAACATCCTCCTGATGTTCGGCTATGCGACGCTTGCGCTGCCCTACATGTACCGCGCGGTCGACACCGGTCTTCGCACCATCGACGTCGCCACCTTGACCGAGGCGGCACAGAGCCTTGGCGCCGGCTGGGTGGCTATCCTTGCCAAGATCATCCTGCCGAACGTGCTCGTCGCCGTGCTTTCGGGCGCCTTCCTGACCTTCGCCATCGTCATCGGCGAGTTCACCATGGCCGCCCTGCTCAACCGCCCGGCTTTCGGCCCGTACATGCAGCTTCTGGGTGCCAACCGCGCCTATGAGCCGGCCGCACTCGCCGTCATCGCATTCGGCATCACCTGGGGCTGCCTCGGCCTCATCCAGCTCGTTTCGCGCTTCCAGAAAAGCGCGCCTCCAAAGGCCTGAGGACCGACCCATGAGTTTCCTGTCACTCACCAGCATCAAAAAGTCCTTCGGCCCGGTTCAGGTCGTGCATGATTTCAACATGAACATCGAAAAGGGCGAGTTCGTCTCGTTCCTCGGGCCATCGGGCTGCGGCAAGACGACGGTGCTGCGCATGATCGCCGGCTTCGAGACGCCGACCAGCGGCCAGATCGTCATCAACGGCCGCGACCAGAATTCGCTGAAGCCCAACCAGCGCAACATCGGCATGGTGTTCCAGGCCTATGCGCTGTTTCCCAACATGAACGTGCATGACAACGTCGCCTTCGGTCTGAAGATCGCAGGCACTGACAAGTCGGAGATCGACGCGAGGGTGAAGCAGATGCTCGGGCTGATCAAGCTCGAGCACCTGGCGGACCGCTTCCCCTACCAGCTCTCCGGCGGCCAGCAGCAGCGCGTTGCGCTTGCCCGCGCCATTGCGGTCAAGCCGCAGGTGCTGCTGCTCGACGAGCCGCTTTCGGCACTCGACGCCAAGATCCGCGTGTCGCTGCGCGAGGAAATCCGGCAGATCCAGCAGCAGCTCGGCATCACCACCGTCTTCGTCACCCACGACCAGGAAGAGGCGCTATCGATCTCCGATCGCATCGTGGTCATGAATGCCGGCCGCGCCGACCAGATCGGCACCCCCTTCGAGATCTACAACACACCGGCGACCCGCTTCGTCGCGTCCTTCGTCGGCACGCTCAGCATCATCGAAGGCAAGGTTGCGGACCCGGCCGCGGGCTCGGTCACCATCGGCAACCAGCAGGTGGCGCTGAAGGATCCGATCGCCGGCATGAAGGGCGGCGACAGCATCTCGCTGGCGCTGCGTCCTGAAGCGGGCTCGATCGCCGAGGGCGCCACGGGCGACACGTCGCTTGCCGGCGAGGTCGTCTCGACGAGCTTCCTCGGCTCGGTCATCCGCACGCGCCTTCGCGTCGGCGGCGACGTCATCTCCTTCGACATGTTCAACAATCCGGGTGTGGCCCCGCCGGTTTCCGGCGACAACGTCACGCTGCGCTTTGCCGCCAAGGACTTGTTGGTCATTCGCGAATAGAAAGCCCAAGCAAACCGCTCCTGACGCTGGCGCCTATGGCGCCAGCGGTCATTCCACGCCTCATTGTACGAAGCCGGAAACCGCGAGATTGCGATCATGGCCAAGGCCGAACCCAGCGCCTTCGTCCGGCATATCCAGGATGAACTCTCCGGCATCGGGCCGGTCCAGCTCGACCGCTTCTTCGGCGGCTGGGCCTATCTCCTCGCCGACAAGCGTTTTGCCGTCAGCATCAAGGATCGCCTCTACTTCCGGGTCGATCGGGCGCTGAAAGATGCGCTCGTTGCCGAGGGCTGCCAGCCCTTCAGCTACGCGAAGGGCGGAAAGACGGTGGTCGTGCATCGCTTCTACGAAGCGCCTCTGGATTGTCTCGACGACCGGGATGCACTGCTCCATTGGGCCAATCGCGCGCTTGCCGCCGAAGACGACGATCTGCGCTGATCATCGCGCATCCGCTCTCGCCCACCGGCCGAGACGGCTCAACTTCGGGGAACGAATTTGCCGTCGCTCCGTCGTACAAGCAAAAAACCTGTCGTGATTTCCGGCATTTTCGTCGCACCGTGCGTTTGACCGC
Source organism: Ensifer sp. KUDG1 (assembly GCF_050434285.1). Classification (NCBI taxonomy): domain Bacteria; kingdom Pseudomonadati; phylum Pseudomonadota; class Alphaproteobacteria; order Hyphomicrobiales; family Rhizobiaceae; genus Ensifer; species Ensifer sp. KUDG1. The sequence continues at coordinate 97,033 of NZ_JBNDIG010000002.1, read as the reverse complement.
GCGCGGTCGCCCTATATAGTCGCGTTGTTCTCAGGGCGGGGCGAAATTCCCCACCGGCGGTAGCGGTCGCAAGGCCGAAGCCCGCGAGCGCCTTGGAGCTCACGCTCCAGGGGTCAGCAGATCCGGTCAGATTCCGGAGCCGACGGTCACAGTCCGGATGGAAGAGAGCAAGCAGTACCGTGGGTTCCCGCGAAGGGACCTCGCGCGCATGCATGTTCGCCCGACGGGATCATTGGAAAAACGCCAAACCCTGAAAGGCTTGAGACCATGACCATTCTTTCCCACCCCACAGCCAAGATCGCGATCGTTCGTGCCCGTTGGCATGCCGATATCGTCGACCGCTGCGTCGATGCCTTTGTCGCGCAATGGACGAAGCTTGGCGGCTCGGCGGCCGATGTCGAGATCTTCGACGTGCCGGGCGCACTCGAAATCCCGCTGCATGCACAGACGCTGGCCAAGACCGGCCGCTATGCCGCGATCCTCGGCACCGCCTTCGTCGTCGACGGCGGCATCTACCGCCACGATTTCGTCGCCGGCACTGTACTCGACGGCATGATGCGCGTGCAGCTCGACACCAACGTGCCGGTGCTTTCGGCCGTGCTGACGCCGCACAATTTCCAGGAAAGCGAACCGCTGATCGCCTTCTTCCGCGAGCACTTCGTGACCAAGGGCACGGAAGCGGCCAACGCCTGCGCCCAGATCCTCGACGCCCGCGCCAAGCTGGCGCTCGTCAACGCCTGATCGGCTGCGGGCTCCGACATCAGCCGGCCTGACGGCGCCGCAATGGCGGCTGCCCCTCATCCGCACGGTGAGGGCTTGCCCCTCATCCGGCTGCCGCCACCTTCTCCCCGCACGCGGGGAGAAGGACACGCGCGGCGCTCGTGTCGCCTAAACTCACCCTTCACCTTCGAGGACGAGGTCCGCCCGGACTGAGAAGCACGGGTTGGCTATGGAGCTCGTCCCCTCTCCCCGCCTGCGGGGAGAGGGCTAGGGTGAGGGGCAGCCACGCCCTACCAACCCCTCCTGAATCAATTCGTGAAGCGCCTGAATCGGTTCGTCAGCGTTAAAGGACAAGCCGCTGTTTCGACTCGCAAAATCAATGCGCCGCATCACCCTTGTGCAGGCTGCGCTCCAGAGCCGCCATGCGGTGGCGATGCCCCGCCACCTCGTAGCCGACGATGGTGACGACCGGTGCCAGCATCAGGATGATCAGGCACTTGGCCATGTCGAGCCCGGCGATCGCCGCAACCACGGACGCTGCCAGCACCAGCGCTGTGCCAGCGAGCAGCCAGAGATGCAGGCGGTCCACCTGCTGCATGAGATAGGCGTACATCGCGTAGAGCAGCCCGATGTAGCACGCGACGGGCACCGCCACCGTCAGCACCGTCGCGACCGAACCGATATGCGCCTTGTGCTCGATGTAATAGGCCGCCACATGCAGGCCGGCGCCGGTCGCAACGATCGAGGCGAAGATCGGCATGTGGCCGTAGCCCCAGACGAAGGCCCGCTTGAGACGGTAGTGGTGCAGGATCTCCGCACTCGGCAGCAGGAAATAGATCCACCACATCCCGAAGGTGAGCCCCGTGCCGGCGAGGCAGACGAGCGCGACATTGAGGTCCCAGCCCTGCCCCTCGACCACGGCCGAGATCGAGGCGACCGTGCCGACGACCCCTTCCCCAAGGGCGATGATGGCAAGAAGCCCGTAGCGCTCGGCGATGTGGTGCGCATGCCAGGGCGTGCCGCCGTCCCGCGTCTCGGCGAAATAGGGGCCGAGCATCTCGATCGCCGTGAGCCCGACGACCATGGCGAAGGTCACCAGCAGCGAGAAGTCGACGAAGATCAGCACGACCCAGCCGATCTGGGCGACGCTGATCGCTTTCACATAGGTGAGGCAGGCATTGCGCCGTGCCGGGTCCTGGCGGCTCGCGCGCAGCCATTGGAAGAGCATCGCCACCCGCATGACGACGTAGCCGAGCACCATAATGCCGTTGTCGAGATGCTCACCCTTGTCGATCGACTCGAACATCGGCGGCAGGCCGATCGCAAGGATCAGCACGCCGACCATCTGCACCATGGTAACGGCGCGGAAAATCCAGTCGTCCGTGTCATAAGCGGAGGCAAACCAGCTGAAATTGATCCAGGCCCAGCAGATCGAGAAGGTCGCGAGCGCAAAGCCGAAGAGGCCGGCAAAGATGTGCCCCTCGGCGAGGAAATGGGCAAGCTGCGAAGCAGCCAGGCTGAAGGCAATGACGAAGGTCAGGTCGAACAGCAGCTCGAGCGTCGTCGCGGTCCGGTGATGTTCATGCGTGTCGCGGCCGCTCATGCGCGCCACGTGGTGGTGCGCGCTTTGATGCGGCTCGGTCGAGGTGGTTTCACTCATGCGGCAGCGTCCCTCATTTGACGATCCGCAAGAATATTCAAATATTTGCAGAAGCCTCGTCAAGACGAAGCGCAAGACCGGACATGAAAACGCCCGGCATCGCTGCCGGGCGTGTCGTCACGATGCCTGAGGGAGGATCAACGGCATCGCGAGATTGGGTAGGCCTTGAACCGGGAACCGGATGCAGACAGCAAGCCGCCCGCCCTTTTCCTCAGCCGGCTCGCGCCGCATCCAGGCGGTTGATCGCCTCGACATTGCCGGCCGAAGAGCCGTTCGGGTCGAACTCGGAGGCGAGCCAGGTGTCGACGATCGACTTTGCCAGTTCCGGTCCGATGACGCGGGCGCCCATGGTGATGATCTGGGCGTTGTTCGACTTTGCCGCACGCTCGGCCGAATAGGTGTCGTGCGTCAACGCCGCGCGGATGCCCGGCACCTTGTTGGCGGAGATGCACACGCCGATGCCGGTGCCGCAGAACAGGATGCCGCGGTCATGCTTGCCCTCGACAACCTGCTGCGCCAGGTTCTGTGCGAGGTCCGCATAGAAGCCGGACTGGCTGAGGTCGACGACTTCCACGTCGCTGCGGCCGCTCAGATGGGCGGCAATGACATCCAGCAGGGGCTTGCCGGCGCTGTCGGCTCCAATTGCAATCTTCATGATTGTTCCTTTCGTTCTTCTTGAGCTGCAACGGCCGGAGGCTCAGATCGCCTTGGCGACGCGCTGCAGAATGTCGAGATAGCCATTCACGTCCCAGGCGGAGCGGCCGATGAAGAGGCCGTCGATATGCGCCTGGGTGATCAGTTCTTCGCAATTGCCCGGATTGACGCTGCCGCCGTAGAGCACCGGCACGCGCCGGCCGAGTGTCGCTTCCGCCACCTCGGCGATGCGCTTATGGCGCTCGTCGGCATAGTCAGCCGTCGCCGGGATACCGTTGACGCCGATCGCCCAGACCGGCTCGTAGGCAAGCAGGATCGTCGCCGTCTTCGCCTCGCCTTCGAGAAGTGCCAGCGCGCCCTCGACCTGGCGCTTCAGCACTTGGTCTGCCTCGCCCGCTTCGCGCTCGGAAAGAGTCTCGCCGATGCAGATCAGCGGCACCAGGCCATGGCGCACGGCGGCTGCCGTCTTCAGGCCGACGGTGCGGTCGGTCTCGCCGAAATGCTCGCGGCGCTCGCTGTGGCCGAGCTCGACCACGTCGAGGTCGCAATCCCTCAGCATCAGCGGCGACACCTCGCCGGTCCAGGCGCCGGCATCGTCCCAATGCATGTTCTGCGCGCCGACCTTGACGCTGGTGCCGGAAAGTCTCGCCTTGACCTCGCGCACGGCCGTGAACGGCGGAATGACGAAACGCTGGATGCGCTCGTCACGCGACGCGTCGGCCGCAGCAAGACCCTCGGCAAAGACCATCGCCTCGGCGAGCGTCTTGTTCATCTTCCAGCTGGTTCCGACCCAAAGGCCCGACTTCTTCATGCTTTCTCCTTGCGATTTTCGACCCTGACCAGCCGGATGCCCGCCTCTTCGAGTGGCGCTGCGTGTTCGGCCGAAACTTCCGAGCCGGTCAGCACTGCGTCGAAGGCATTAAGCCCGGTCAGGAAATGGAGCGCCGAGCGCCCGAATTTGTCGTGGTCCACCAGCAGGTATTTGCGCTTGGCCGCCTTCACCATCAGGCGCTTGGCCTGCACCACCTCCTGGTCCTGGTGGAAGGCCGTGGTGCCCTCGATCGCAGAACTGGAGAGAAAGGCGACATCGACGCGCAGCGACCTGAGCGCCTCGTCGGTGACGATGCCGAAGAAGCCGTTGAACTTCTTGCTGTACTGGCCCCCGAGCGCGATCACATTGATGCCTGGCGCGCCTGAAAGGCTGGTGATGACGCCGAGATTGTTGGTGATGACCGTAAGCGGGCGGATGTCGCGGATGCACTCGGCGATCGCGCCCGTCGTCGAGCTGTCGTCGATCAGGATGCTCTGCCCCGGTTCGATCAGGCTCGCCGCATGTTCGGCAATGCGCCGCTTCTCCGAAATCGCGATCTTCTCGCGGTAACGGAAATCGCTTTCGAATTGCGGGCTCGACTGGATCGAGGCGCCGCCATGCACCTTGCGCAACAGACCCGCCTGTTCGAGGTCGTCGAGGTCGCGATGCACCGTCATCTTGCTGACGCCAAAGCGTAAGGACAGGTCTTCGACGGACGCCGTTCCGGCCTCCATCAGCACATCCATGATCGCCTGTCGCCTGTCTTCCGGCTTCATCGTCTCGGTCCCGATCGCGCGCAGCCTTGGCCGCGCTCACCGTGAGAAGATAACACCTATTTGTGATATTTCAATTTATGCAACGTGATTTTGTGATCTTTCAGTGTGATTTTTCTGTGCGATTGAAGCCGGTGTCGATATGGGGCTCCCAAAATTCGACCGACTCCCGGATCATCTCGACGACGTTGTGATCCGTCGGCTCGCGCTCACGGAAGGAAAGCTCCAGGCAGATCTCGTTGTCGGTGCCGCCACCGGCCTTAACCGCGCCGATCAGCTTCTCCGGCGTGATCCGGCCGTCGCGGTTATAGGCGGCGGTAAACGGCCAGTGGCCGCCCTTGTTCATCGACGACTGCTTGATGTGGATGATCGGGGAACGCTCCGGGAAGGCACCGGCCCAGGCATAGGGATCGATGTCGTCGGGGTTGTCGGAGGTGACGTCGCCATGGTCGATATCGACCATCATCTTCATCGGGATCGGCAGCTGCGCTTCTGCGAGCCGCCGGTCGAGCGTCCGGCATTCCGCGATCGTGTGGCCGAACTCGCGACCGACCGACATCGGCTCCCAGAAGACGTAGTCGAGCCCCGCCGCCTTGCCGTGCTCGGCCACCTCGCGCCAGCAGTCGATGGCGATCCGCATCATCTCCTCGCGCCGCGCCGGGTCGTCGTAGTCCTTGAGCGTGAAGATCGCGAACTGCGTGCCCATGCCGGAGGCGCCGAGTTCGGCGGAGATATCGGCAAAGGTCTTGAACCAGTCGACATAGTAGCGCCTGACATCCGGGTCCGGATGGCCGAAATGGTTGAGCCTGCCATAGGGCCCGGTCATGCCCGAGGTGACCTTCACGCCGGTGCGGTCGATTGCCCGACGAAACTGCCTGAGGGTCTTGGCGATAGTTGCGGCCGGCCAGCCGGGATTGACGAACTCGTGGGTGAGCTGCACGTAGCCGATACGGATCTTCTCGGCGATCGTGTCTATGAGGTCATCGGGCTCGGCGAAGCGGTTGACCAGCGGATTGGTGTTGAGCGACAGCGTGAAGGCCACGGCTTTACTCCCGGCTACCAGATGAATTTCGGAAGGATGAAGTCGGGCCTGGCGTCATGTTCGGCAAAGAGCTTGCGACGCTCCTCCTCGGAGGCGCGTTCCAGAATGCCCGTCGTCACCAGCACGGAATGAAGCCCGGCACCCGCCGCCCCCACAATGTCGTGCTCGATGCTGTCGCCGATCGCGCAGACCCGTGTCGGTTCGGGCTGCCCGAGGAAATCGAGCGCTGACGCATAGATGTCGGCAAAGGGTTTGCCGATCCAGCGAACGGTTCCGCCGAGTTCCTCGTAAAGCTCGGCGATGCGGCCCGCGCCGAAGGCGGTACCTTCCTTCGTCAGCATCACCTTGTCCGGATTGGTGCAGAGACAGGGCACGCCGCGTCTGGCGGCCGGCGCCAGCAGCGCCTCGTAGTGGGAAAGCGGATGGACATCGCCCTCGCTCGCGGCGAGCAGCACGAAATCGGCATCGGCACCACTCTCCGTGCGTTCGAGGTCTAGCCCCGTCAGCGGCGAGACGTCACCGTCGCGACTGATCAGCAGGCACTTGCGCCGCTTGTCCACGGCACCCGCACCTTCCCGCCTGAGGATCTGCCAGGCGACCTCGCCCGAGGTCAGGAACCAATCCCAGCTCCCCGAGACGAAACCGAGATCGACGAGGCGGCGATCGTTTTCCGCCGACCGCTTGCCGGAATTCGAGAGGATGATGATGCGCTTTCCCGCATCCTTCAGCTTGACCAGCGTTTCGGCCGCTCCCGGATAGGGCCCGCGGCCATCGCGCAGCACCCCGAACTGATCGATCAGGAAGGCGTCGTAGCGATCGGCAATCTCGCCAAGTCCCTCGATCGCAGTCGTTTGAGCAAACGTCACAACACACCAGCCTTTCTGGCACCCGCAAGAGCAAGCCGCGCCGTGCCGGCCGCCGGCTCCTCGGAGAGAACCGGCAGGAACGGAACGCCGAGCTTGCGCGCCCGGATAGCGCTCCAGGCCGCATTCTTTGCGCCACCGCCGACACTGCGAAGCGATCGGAGCCCCGGTCCGCCAAGCGCTGTCAGCCGCTGATAGGCGAGGCTCTCGACGCCGGCGATGCCCTCGAAGATCGCCTTGAGGAAGGTCGCGTCGTCGGCCGGTCGTGGGCTCATGCGCGGGGCGAAATCCGGATCGACGATCGGAAAGCGCTCGCCTGATTTCACCAGCGGATAATAGTCGAGCCCGGTGTCGATGGCCGGATCGATCCCGGCCGAAAGTGCAGCGATCCGGTCGGCTGAGAAATGTTCCGCCAGAACCACCCCGCCCGTATTGGACGCTCCGCCCGCGAGCCACATCTCGCCGATGCGGTGGCTGTAGAGCCCGTATTCCGGCGCAAACAGCGGACGGTCGGACAGCATCTTCACCGTCAGCGTCGTGCCGAGCGCGCTGACACCGTCGCCCGGCTGATCGGCGCCGGTGGCCAGGAACGAGGCGCATCCGTCCGTGGTGCCGGCAACGATCGCCACATCATCCGAAAGCCCGAAGGCTTCGGCCGCTTCCGGCGAGATCGTCGCGATTGGCGCACCGGCCGGCAGCACATCCGGCAGCAGATCGACAAGCGCGCCGGTCCTTTCCATCCAGTCCGGCCAGGACCGCGACACGGGATCGTAGCCGGTCTTCAGCGCATTGTTCTCGTCGGAGACATCGTAGAGCCCGGTGAAATGGCCGGCCAGCCAATCGGCCTGATGGATCACCCGGAAGACACCCGGCACAGTCTGGAAAGCAAGAAGCTTGGCAAGGCCGGATGTGGCGCCATGGGCGGCACTTTCGCGCGGCGCATGGGCCGCGACCGCGTCGAGCAGCGCGCGGTCGACAACCGGATCGTTGTACATCATCGGCGTCGCCAGCGGCGCGCCTCTCTCATCGACCGGCAACATCGTGCCCGACGTGCCGTCGATCGAAACTGCAACGACCTTCCGCCTGTCGATACAGCCAAGCGCTTCCTCAAGCGCCGCCTGCACCGCTTTCCACCAACCCACGGGATCGCGGTGATCGGTGGAGAAAGCCGAGAGCTTCGCCGCACCTGATGCGACGACGGTCCCGTCCACCGCCATGGCGACCGCACGGGCGCCCGAAGTGCCAAGGTCGATGCCGATGACGAGCTTGTCCGATTGGCCACTCATTGCAGCACCTGCCCGGCGCGATTGAGCTGCTGGCGGTATTTCTCGGCATCCCAGCCGAGAAGTTCCGCGTTTTCGGCCTCCGTCAGGTAGCGCAGCCGTGCGTCCGTCGGGATGCGCGCCGTCACGTCCGCAAGGCATCGCGCCATGGCGAAGGCACCAGCGGATATCTCCTTCTGCACCAGCACGCCCTTGCCCGGGAAGAGCAGCAACGGGGGCAGGCTCTCGCCGCCCGCACGCAGCTTCGTCTCGATCGAAAGCGCGGTCTCGCCGGGCGCGGCGACCACGACGCCCTTGCCAAGGAAGATGACGTGATCGGGGTAGAGGCTGCCGCCGGCGGCAAGCCGGCAGCTATCGAGATCGGCGGCGACCGAATGCAGGGCAACGTCCTCCGGCAGACGGTAGTCGCTGTCGACCGCAAGGCGCGAAAGCGCCGCCACATCGGCGGCGGGAGCCATCCTGCGTGCGCCGGTCAGCCGACGGGTAATATCCGTCAGCAGGATCGCGGCATCGACCACGGTTTCAGCAGCGACCACCAGGCCGTGATTGCCAAGTAACAGCACCGACGTATTGTCCTGCATCCGCTCGGCAATCGCTTTCGCTAGCGGCAGGCCCGGGCGAGCATAGGGCACGAAGACATGGGGGTAGCCGGCAAGCCGCTCGGCAGCGATTGCCGCACCGTTGGTCTGCACCGCCGTCGCGATCGTCTCGACGCAGTGCACATGCACCACCACCTTTTGCGGCATCAGCGCATGCACGGTCGTTTCAATCGAGGGGCGCAGGCCCGAGGGGTTGCGCTCTGCGATCACGAAATCCTGCGCCTTCTCGGTTGCTGGGTCGTTCGCATCCAGTGCTTCGAGCAAGGGCTCGAGCGCCACCGGCACCATGACGTCGCGCTGGCGGGCATGCGCCAGCCACAGACCAGACGCCTTGATCCAGAGCGTTCCGCCCTCCTTGATCGAGGTGTTGCCGCCCGCCCCCTGCACCAGCAGCGGATCCGAGCCGACACGGGCCGAGAGATCGAGAAGCGCTTCGAATTCCAGACTTCGCATCCGTTCTCCTTCAGGCCGCCGCCTGCTGGCGGTCCAGCCAATGGGTAAAGGCCTGCCGCTCGGCCTGCGTCATGTGCAGGCCATGCTTGGTGCGCCGGTCGAGAATGTCGTCCACCGCCAGCGCCCATTCGTTTTCGATGAGGAAGCGCGCCTCGCACTCATGGAAGAGCGGCCCGAAGGCCGGACCGAGATCCTCGAGCGACGTGGCGCCAGCCAGCAACGCATGTGTCCGGGTGCCATAGAGGCGCGCGTAGTGCTTGGCGAGGTCCGATGGCAACCAGCGATAGCGCGCCTTGAGCTCGCCCAGGAACAAATCGAAATCGGCCTCCGCCATGTCGCCGCCCGGCAGATGCGCCTTCGCCGTCCAGGCCGGCCCCATCCTCGGGAAGAAGGGCTTCAGCCGTTCCAGCGCATGTTCGGAGAGCTTGCGGAAGGTGGTGATCTTGCCGCCGAAGACCGAGAGCAACGGCGGCTGCCCGTCGGCCGCATCGACCTCGAAGATATAGTCGCGGGTGACGGCCGAGGGGTTTTCGGCATTGTCGTCATAGAGCGGCCGCACGCCGGAGAAGCTGTAGACGATATCGTCAGACGTCAGTTGCTGCTTGAAGTAGCGGTTCACCGATTTCAGGAGATAGGCGATCTCGTTGTCGTCGGCGGCCACGTCCTCCGGCCGGCCTTCATAGGGGATATCGGTCGTGCCGATCAGCGCCAGGTCGTTCTGGTAGGGATTGATGAAGATCACCCGCTTGTCCGTGTTCTGCACCAGATAGGCCTGCCGCCCCTCCCAGAATTTCGGCACGACGATGTGGCTACCCTTGACGAGGCGCACGCTGCGGCTGGAGTTCAAGCCGCCGATCCGGCCGATGACGTCGTTGACCCAGGGGCCGGCGGTGTTGACCACACAGCGCGCCCTCGCCTCGGTCTTGGCGCCGGTGCGCGTATCAGTCATCTCGATAGACCAGAGCCCGTCGCGCCGTCGGATCGCGCTGCAGGCGGTGCGTGTCAGCACGCGGGCACCACGATCACGGGCATCGAGCGCGTTCAGAACGACCAGACGCGCGTCGTCCACCCAACAGTCGGAATATTCGAAGGCCTTGCGATACGCACGCTTGATCGGCGCGCCCTCGGGCGCGGTTTGAAGATTGAGGCTGCGGGTACCCGGCAACCGCTTGCGGCCGCCGAGATGGTCGTAGAGGAAGAGGCCGAGCCGGACGAGCCACGCAGGCCGGTCCTCAGGATTGTGCGGCAGCACGAAACGCATCGGCCAGATGATGTGCGGCGCGGATTGCAGCAGCACCTCGCGCTCGATCAGCGCCTCGCGCACCAGGCGGAACTCGTAATATTCGAGGTAGCGCAGGCCGCCATGCACCAGCTTGCCGGAGCGCGAACTGGTGCCCTGGGCCAGATCGTCCTTCTCGCACAACAGCACCGAGAGCCCGCGCCCTGCCGCGTCGCGCGCAATGCCCGCGCCGTTGACGCCGCCGCCGACGACGAACAGATCGTATATTCCGGTCTCGGAACTCAACGTCGTTCCTCCTGTCATCAGCACGGATTGACCGGCGGCAGACCGGCGATATATCGGCGGACTTCCTCGGCCGCCATTTCGGCGGCAAAGGTCACGGTGCGCACCGAGGCGCCGGCAATATGCGGCGTCAGCGTCACGTTCGGCAGTTGCAGCAGCGGCCAGTCCTCCGGCACCGGCTCGATCGCGAAGGTCTCCAGCATCGCCGCCGACAGGTGGCCGCTCACCAGGTTCTCGTAAAGCGCGTCATAGTCGCAGAGCGGTCCGCGTGCCGTGTTCACGAAGATTGCGCCGGGCTTCATCTTGGCGAAGGTCTCGGCGTTCATCATGTTGCGCGTCTCCTCGGTGACCCGCGGATGCAGCGTCACGACGTCGGAGCGGGAGAGAAGCGTGTCGAGCGAAACCTGCTCGACGCCGGCGTTGAGATCGTCGGCCGAGAGCTGCACATAGGGATCATGCACCAGCACCTTGGTGCCAAAGGCCCGCAACAGCCGCACCACCTTGGTGCCGATATTGCCGTAGCCGATGACGCCGACGGTCATTTCGCAGAGCTCGCGGCCGGTGCGGTCGGCGCGGTAGAGATCGCCGCGCCACTCGCCCTTGCGCAGGGCTTCGTGGCCGGTGCGGATCAGCCGTGTTTCGGCAAGGATCGCGCCGAGCGTGAACTCGGCGACGGCGTTGGCATTTCGGCCAGGCGTATTGACGACACGAACGCCCGCATCGCGCGCAGCGCCCATGTCGATATTGACAGGACCGCCGCGCGAGACGGCGACGAGCTTAAGGCCGGGCAACGCCTCGAGCATTCCGCGCGACAGCGGCGCCAGCTGCGTCACCAGGATTTCGGCATCGCCGATGAAGTCGATCATATCCTCCGGCTTGCCCAGATATTCCTTGAGACCGTCCATGCCTTCGACGGCATAGCCGTGCTCCATCGGCACATCCGGCCAGGGCAGTTCGAGCGTGCGGATGTCATGGCCGTTGCCGGTCGCCTCGACGATCTTGTCGCGAAACACGTCCGGCAGCATGAACCGGTCGCCGATAATGGCTATCTTCTTCATTTCGATGTTTCCTGTTGAGTTCCCGCGGCCGCACCTTGGGAGAGTGCGTGCCAGACGGGCCTGAGCGCTGTGCGCGACTGCTGGTAGGTGGGGAAGAGTTCGTCATAGCGGCGGGCAAGCGCCGGGTCGGCGGCTTCGGCCGGCCGTTGATAGGGCGTGACCCAATCGCCCAGGCAATCGGCCATCGAGGGATAGATGCCGAGCGAGACGGCGGCGATCATCGCCGCACCCGCAGCCCCGGCCTCCTCGCGTTCGCTCGTCTGCACGCTGGCACCGAGAGCAGCACCCAGAATGCGGCGAAGCGAACCGCTGCGGGCAGCGCCACCCGTCAGGCGAATACGCCCGGGCAGCGGCCCCATCTCGGCGTAACAATCGCGCGCTGCCATGGCGAGCCCGTCAAGGACCGCCTTCACCATCTCGGGAAAGCCGTGGTTGATCGAGAGCCCGACGAAGGAGGCACGCGCCGTCGCGTCGACGAAAGGTCCGCGCTCGCCGGCCTCCGAAATATAGGGCTGGAAGATCAGCGGCGTGTCCTTGGCGTCCGCGAGCCAGCCATCGACATAAGCGAGCAGCTCGCTCTTCGATTTCTCCACCCCCATGCCCTTCAACAGGCCGGACGCGAGCGACAGGATCCAGTCGATGTTGAGCGTCGCCGCCATGTTGGACTGCATCTGCGCGTAGGCGCCGGGGATCGGCATGCACATGGTGTAGCCGGTCAAGTCCCGATTCAGCCGCACATCGTCGGCGCCGTTGGCGAGCCGCATATGCATGCCGGTCGAGCCGATGATCGAGCAGCCGGTATCGGTGCCCGGATCATAAAGCCCGGCGCCAAGCGCGGTGCAAACGACATCGACATAGCCGAGCACGATCGGCGTGCCCTCGGTGAGGCCGGTAATGCCTGCTGCTTCCGCCGAAAGTGCGTGATGGGTCGCAGCACCGTCGACGATCTCCGGCAGCACATGTTTCAGCTTTTCGAGCCCGAGAAAGCGGATGACATCGTCGTTGTAGCTGCGGGTGCGAAAATTGCCGAAGCTGAAATTCGCCTCGGAGGGATCGGTCGCGCGCTTGCCGGTCAGCTTGAAATAAAGCCAGTCCTTGCAGTGGAAGGTAGTTGCGACGCCCGAGAGCATCTCGGGCGCATGGTCGCTCATCCAGCGAAGCTGCGGCCCCTGCTGGCACGCGGCAAGGCCCGAGCCAGTGCTTTCAAAACGGGCGGTATCCCCGCTGTCGCCGCGCAGCCGCTCCACCGTCTCGCCGGCGCGCGCATCGAGCCAGAGCCAGCCCTTGCCGACGGGCTCCCCGGCCCTGTCGATCATCCAGGTGCCATCGCCCTGCCCGGTCACCGCGATCGCGGCAACGCGACCCGAGAGGTTTTCGATCTTGTCGGCGAGCTGCACAAGCGTCGTTGCCGCATCCGCCCAGGTGCGATCGAGGTCCTGGACGCTGCCGGCCCTGCCCACCGCCTCATAGACGTTCGGAAGCGCCGCCATGGCAAGCTGGCGGCCGGCGAGATCGAAGGCCACCGACTTGATGACCGACGTTCCCGCATCGATGCCGATGAGGATGTCCCGCATCAGGCGAGCTCCTGTCCATGGCTGATCGCCCGCCCGCTCTCGCCGTCGAAGACGTGCAGGCTCGACGGGTCGAGGTGGATGCCGATCGGCTGGCCGACATCGAGCTCCGTGCGGTCATGCTCGACGAGCACCATGGTGCCACCGGCAAAGTCCGCGGCGATATGGGTCTGGTCGCCGAGCCACTGGTTGACGGCGACACGCCCGGTGACGCCATCGGCGCTGCGGCGCACCGAATAAGGCCTGATGCCGAGCACGACTTTCTGCCTTTTGATCAATTCGTCGCGCACCGCATGCGAAAAATCCGAAGCTGGATATTCGAGCCGCACGCCGTCCTTGAGGCCAAAGGCCATCTTGTTTTCGGAGCCGGTGACGCTGGCCTCGAAGACGTTCATCGGCGGCTCGCCGACGAAGGTCCCGGTGAAGAGATTGGCCGGCCGCTCCTTGATCTTCTGCGGCGTGTCGAACTGCTGCAGCACGCCGCCTTCCATGACGGCGATGCGATCGGCAAGGGCGTTGGCCTCGGTCTGGTCGTGGGTGACGAGGATCGCCGTCAGCCCACGCTCCTTGATGAAGTGCTTGATGCGACCGCGAAGCAGCGCGCGAAGCTGCGGCTCCAGCTGCCCCATCGGCTCGTCGAGCAGGTGCAGGTTGGCGTCGCGGATCAACGCTCGTCCGAGCGAGGCGCGCTGCTGCTGGCCGCCAGAGATCGAGCTCGGGTAACGCCCGAGAATGTCCTCGATCTCAAGCAGCTTGGCGATGCCCGCCACCTTCTCGTCGACGACGCTCTGCGAGAGCTTGGAGGCCTTGAGCGCGAAGGCGATGTTTTCGCGCACCGTCAGCGGCGGATAGAGCGAATAACCTTCGAACGCCATGGCGACGTTGCGACGCACCGGCGGCAGGGTCTGGACCTCGCGTCCGGCAAGCGAGATCGTGCCGCGCGACACCGCCTCGAAGCCGGCGATCATGCGCAGCGTCGAGGTCTTGCCGCAACCGGACGAGCCGAGCAGCGCGATGATCTCGCCCTTCCTCACATCCATGTTCAGCTTCTTCACGGCATGCACGCCGTAATCGACGGGGCCATAAAACTTGTCGACGTCCTTGATCAGAAGGGCGGTGTCGGTCATGCCGCTTCTCCATTGCGCTTGGCTGCAAGGTCGGCGCGCGGCAAAAGAGCGCCGCTCGCCTTGTCGAAGAGGAAAGCCTGCATGCCATTGACGGCAATATGGGCGGGTCCTGCGGTTGGACCAGGCGTGCCGGCCGGCCGCGACACCAGGATTTCGCGGCCACGGGCGGTCAGCGCCAGCGTCACCGTCTTTTCGTTGAGCGGCGTTTCCGCTTCCACCGTCACAGGGATGGCACCCGGTGCTGCCGCATCGACGAAGCTGATCGCCTCGGGACGCAGGCCAAGCACGCACTGGCGGCCGACGACATCGGGACCGTAATCCCCAAGCCGCACCCGGACGTTCGAAAGCTCGACGAAGACGTCTCCACCGCTGCGCTGCGGCGTGACATCGAGCAGGTTGATGGTGGGATCGCCGAAGAGCCTGGCGATCTCGATATCGGCCGGCGCGTTGTAGATCTCCTGCGGCGTGCCGATCTGGCGAATACGGCCAGCGGCCATCACCGCGATCCGGTCGCCGAGCGCCATCGCCTCCTTGTAGTCTTGGGTGACGTAGACGACCGTCGCGCCTTCCGCAGCCAGGAGCCGCGGCAGTTCCAGCCGCATCTCGAAACGCAGCTTGGCATCGACGTTGCGCAGCGGGTCGTCGAGCAAAAGCAGCGGCGGCGAGCCGACGAGCGCACGAGCAAGGGCCGTGCGCTGCTTCTGGCCGTTCGACAGCGCCTTCGGGTGATGCGTCAGCACATGGTCGATCTTCAGGAGCTTTGCGACCTTCTGCACGCCGGCGGCGATCTTCTCCTTCGACGAGCGCGTCGCCGTCAGCGGGCTCGCGATATTGTCGAAGGCACTCATATGCGGGAACAGCGCGAAATTCTGGAAGGCCATGCCGACGCCGCGGTGCTCGGCGTCCACATCGGTCATGTCCTCGCCGCCGATCAGCACCCGGCCCTCGTCCGGCTCGATGACGCCGGCGACGAGGCGCAGCAGCACGGTCTTGCCGGCGCCGGAGGGGCCGAAGAGCACCAGCCGCTCGCCATCGGCAACATCGAGCGTGAGGTCGTCGAGAACCGTCTGGCTCTTGTAGCGCTTGACGATATTCTTCAGTTGCAGCGTGGTCATGAGTTACCCTTTCACCGCGCCGAGCGACAGGCCCTCGACGAGGTAGCGCTGGGCGTAGAGTGCAAGTGCGAGCGTCGGCGTGACCGAAAGCACGATGGCCGCCGCGATCTGCCCGTATTGGATGCCCGAGGAGGTGACGAACGCAAGTGCGCCCACCGTCACCGGCTGCTTGTCGGCGGACGCCAGCACCAGCGCAAAGACGAAGTTGTTCCAGGCGAAGATGAAGGCAAGCAGGCCGGCAGCGGCAATGCCCGGTCCGGCAAGCGGCAGGGCAATCTTGCGGAAGGTCGCAAACCACGAATGGCCAGCGATGCGATAGGCATATTCGACGTCGGCCGAGATGTCCTCGAAGTAACCGCGCACGATCCAGAGGATCAGCGGCAGGCAGATCAACTGGTAGACCCAGATCAGGCCGAAATAGGTGTTGGAGAGGCCGAGCCACTGGAAATACTGGGTCAGCGGCAAGAGCACCAGGAGCGGCGGCGCGAAGCGGAAGGACAGTAGCGTGAACGCGATGTCTTCCGAGCCCTTGAACTTGTGACGGGCAAAGGCGTAGGCCGCCGGCACGCCGAGCACCAGCGCCACGGCAACGGAGGCGACCGACAGGAAGATCGAGTTGCCGAGATTGCGCATGAAGGCGATGTCGAGCGTTCCCGCCGCCGTCTGCAGCTTGCCGGTGATCAACGCCGCATAGTTGGACAGCGTCGGCGAGAACACGACCGACGGCGGGATCGCCAGGATCGTCTCGTTCGTCTGGAACGACATCAGAAAGATCCAGAAGATCGGGAACATGAAGAAGACGACGACAAGCGTCAGGGCGAGACCGCGTAAAGTCCGTTCGAGCGGAGACATGGTTTCCATTGGTCCCTCCTTTACGCTTCGCCGCGTGCGCGTTCGCGCAGCCGCAGCCAGTTCTTGATGAAGACGTTGGACAGCGTGTAGGTGATCGCCCACAGGATGATCAGCAGCGCTGCCGAACGGCCGACATTGGTCGACTGGAAGAAGTTGAGATAGGCCTCCACCTGGAAGACGGTGAGCGTATTGCCGGGTCCCCCTTGCGTCATCGCGTAGATGATGTCGAACTGCTGGATACTGTCGAGCAACCGGAACAGCGTCGCCGTCAGGATATAGGGTGTGAGCATCGGCAGCGTGATGCGGAAGAAGACAAAGCTGCGCGGCACGCCGTCGAGTGCAGCCGCCTCGAAGGGCTGGGTCGGCAGCGAGCGCAGGCCGGCCAAAAGCAGGATCATGATGAAGGGCGTATAGACCCAGATATCGACGAGCACGACGGTCAGTAGCGCGGTGTCCGGCGAGGATGCCCAGCGGAAATCATGCAGCCCGATCAGGCTTGCGAGATAGCTGAGGATGCCGAAGCTCGGATTGGTCATCAGCTTCCACATCAAGGCGGCGAGCGCCGGCGCGATCATCAGCGGCAACAGCAGCATGATCGAGATGAAGTTGTTGACCGTCGAGCGCCGCTGCAGGAGCAGCGCAATGCCGAGACCGAGCAGCAGTTCCAGCGTCACGGTGAGGCCGGCATAGAGCAGCGACACTTTCAGCGTGTTCCAGAAGGCCGGATCGGTAAAGAAGTTGAGGTAGTTTTCGCCCCAGTTGAACTGGCGCGCCCAGGGCTGGCTGAGCCGGTAGCGCTGGAAGGAATAGATGACCGCCGTAAAGAACGGGATGAGGATGCCGATACAGACCAAGAGCGCCGGCAGGCTCAGCACATAGGGAAGCATCTTCCTGCTGATCCTGAAACCGGAGGCTGGTCTCTTGAGGGTTTCTGTTGAAGCCATGTCGAGCTCCGTTCCTGAAGTCTTTAAAGAGCACGCGGCACGCGGCAGCCTTCAGGCGCCGCGCCAGTTCCTCGGCATCTCAGGTTGATTTCGGCGCGACCTCAAACCGGTCGCAACAGGCCGACTGATGCCGGCATCTCGGGATCCCCGGCGCGTCGTAGCGCCGGGGATCGCTTGGGAGGCCTATCAGCCGAGACCCGCCTCTTGGAGCTGGCGGTTGATGCTTTCGACGAGCTGGTCGAGACCTTCATCGACGGGCACCTGCTTGGCGACCATCTTCTGCAGCGTCGATGCCCATTCGGTGGTGACGTCGAAGAACAGCGGCTGCGGCGTGAACTTGATGGAGGCACCGGCGGCCGAGGCGTCGAACATTTCGACGTAACCCGGATACTTGCCGTTCAGCTTCTCGCGGAACATCTCGTCCTTCCAGATCGACTGGCGAACCGGATCGACGAAGTCCATCTTGGTGGCGCCGAACAGCGCATGCTCCGGACCGGAAGCCCATTGCAGGAAGTACCAGGTGGCGTCCTTGTCCTTGGAGAAGTTGGACATGGCGAGCGACCAGATCCAGATGTTCGGCGTCGAGGCGGTGGCCTCCGGGTTGGCGGCAAAGGCGGCATAGCCGAGCTTGCCGGCCATCTTGTTGTCGCCGCCGTTCATGAAGTAGCCGAGGCAATCGGCGTCGAAGATCATCGCCGAGGCGCCGGCGCCAAGATCGGTGCCGACCTGGTACCAGGTGTAGGTCGACCAGTCCTTCGGGCCGCTTTCCTGGATCATCTGCACGAACTTGGCGTGATAGGCTTTGGATTCCGCCGTGCCCATCGCCGCCGACAGCTTGCCGTCGGCCGAGACGTTCAGGTCCTTCTGGTTGAAGTTCGCATAGCCCGACAGGAAACCCGGATGGATCGTCGCCCAGGAGCGCGAACCGCGAACGCCGATGCCGTAGATGCCACCGATGTCCTTCTGCAGCTTGGCCGCAACCGTGATCATGTCGTCGAGGTTCTTCGGCAGCTCGACGCCGGCCTTGTCGAACATCTCGCGGTTATAGGTGATGTTGTTCTGCTCGAACGCCCACGGAATGCACCACTGCTTGGCGTCTTCCGAGCCGAGCGCTCCGCCCGGCTGGCCGTTCCAGGCGCAGGAATTCTTCACGCCGGCCAGGAAATCGTCCCAGTTGTAGTTGGGGTTGGTCTTGGCCGGGTCCTTGATCCATTCGTTGAGGTCTGCGATCCAGCCGGCCGGGCCATAGGTCCAGGTCATGTAGGCGCCGGTCATGAAGGCATCGTATTCGGCCGAGCCCGACGACAGCGCCGCCGTCACCTTGTCGAAATAGACGTCTTCCGGGAACACGTCATAGGTCACGTCGATGCCCGTCAGGTCCTTGAAGGCCTGCAGGTTGGCGATCATCGCATCAGCGTAAGGGTGCTTGTTCAGAAGCAGCTTCAGCTTCTTGCCGGAGTGTGCTTTCCAGTCGAAATCGGCGGCGAGCGCCTGCGTCGACATCATGTTGAACAACGTGCCGGCCGTGCCGGCTGCCAGGCCTGCAGCCCCCAATCCCTTGAGCATGCCGCGGCGGTCCACCTCCCCACGCAGGAATGCGCTGATGAGGTCCTTCTCCTTCTCGTACATTCGTCTTCTCCTCCGTTGCGGGTATGATTGCGACTGCCGGCTACCCCACCGGTATTCCTCCCTTTAAGACCGCGGGCAGATCCTCCCTGCCCTCATGGCCTCGAATGTGTCAGCGCCTCATGCGCCGTCGGCGGCCAGCGCCCTCGCAGTCCTCTCGTCGGTAATGAGACCGCGCAAATGCCCGCTGGCGAGCACCGCCCGGATGGCCGGAACCTTGATCTTGCCGCCGGCCACAGCGACCGTGCGGCGGTTCTTCAGGTCCTCGCGGCTGAGCGTAAACGTGCGGTCGGAAAGCGTGGTCTCGACCGGCTTGCCGTCGCGGTCGAAGAAATGGCCGAGCAATTCGCCCATTGCCCCGCCCTTCTGGATGTCCTCGATCTCGCTGG
Organism: Ensifer sp. KUDG1; assembly: GCF_050434285.1. Classification (NCBI taxonomy): domain Bacteria; kingdom Pseudomonadati; phylum Pseudomonadota; class Alphaproteobacteria; order Hyphomicrobiales; family Rhizobiaceae; genus Ensifer; species Ensifer sp. KUDG1. The sequence continues at coordinate 77,971 of NZ_JBNDIG010000002.1, read as the reverse complement.
TCTCGATCATGCCGGTCGAGACCAGCGAGGCCTCGCGCTCGACCGTGCCGATGCCGACCATCAGCAGATCGGCGGTCTTGGCGAGATCGAAGACCTCGCGCACGCCGCGCTGGCTGAAGAGCACGTCGCGATCCTCGATCGTGTTGGCGAAGAACGGCACCGGCATGACATAGGCCTCGGCCCCGGTGCGCTCGGCGAGCCGGTGGATCACGTCGTGCGGGTTGGCGGAGAACTTGCGGGTGAGCCCGCCGAGCAGCGAGACGAAGCGGGTGTTGCCGCTTCCGATCCGTGGCAGGTATTCGACACAGGCGGCGAGTGTGCGGCCGTGGCCGACGCCGACCAGCGCGGTCTCGCCGCGCTCGATCTCGCGCTTCAGGAACTGCGCACCGGAAATGCCGAGCGCCTTCAAAGGCAGATCGTCGGCGTCGAAGTCCGGCACGACCTCGCAATAGTCGAGGCCAAAGCGGGCCGAAAGCGCTTGCTCGAGTTCGACGCATTCCGAGACTTCACCGTCGATATAGACCTTCACCAGCCCTTCCTGGTTGGCCTTCATGATCAGCCGGTGGGCTTTCAGCGAGGTCAGCCCCAGACGCTTGGCGACCTCCGCCTGGGTCAGGCCGCCGGCATAGTGCAGCCAGGCCGCCCGTGTCGCCATGCTGGTTTCGTCATCACGAATGCCCGTCCCGCCAATCGTCATTGTCTCCACCCGGCTCTTGTTGCGCTGCATGATATTTTTTGCACCGCGTGATATTTTTATCCGTTAATGAAAGAAATTTCATGGCGTGAAAAAAATGTCAATAGCGTTTGACAAATGAGCGATCACGTTTGTGAAGAGGTGGTTGAGCGGTCGCAGCGGCTGCACGCAATGGCAGCGGCCCTCGGCAGGCAACGGAGATCGGGAGTTTCTTGAAAACTGGGAAAGGCGCCGCTCGACAGACGATCAACCGACCGTCAGCGGTGCACGGGTCGCCGGATTATTGTCCGAGGTTTCGGAGGTAGAGCGACAGCAATTGCGTCTGCGAGGAAATGCCGAGCTTGCGGTAGACGTTGCGGCGGTGGACCTTCACCGTGCCGGTGGAGATGCCGAGCCTCAGACCGATCGATTCTGACGAATGCCCCTGCAGCACCAGTTCGATGATCGAGGCTTCGCGCTCCGTCAGATTGAGATGCTGCCAGACGCCGTCGGCCGGCGGATGCGTTGCCTTGCGCTTGCTGCGCCCGGTTTTGGCCAGCGCCGCATCGAACCGTCGACCGAGATCGGCCCAATGATGGCGCACCAGGCCGGAGACCAGCGGCTCCACCTTTTTCAGAAGCGCGAACTCAGCAGCGCTGAAAGTCCCCGTCGCCTCGCGCCGCATCAGCGAAAGCACGACGGTGATCTGCTCGTCGACCGGCACGAAGAAGCCAACCTCTTCGGCAAGCCCCGTCTGCACATAATAGGTGCGATAATACTCCGAGGAGAAGAACCGGTCGGGCGCCAGCTCCCGCATCCGCCAGACGCCGGGCTCACTCTTGATCGCCGCGTGGTAGAACGGGTCGAGCAGATACGGTCCAGCCTGGTAGAGGCTGACGAAGAGCACGTGATCCCTGGCGTTAAAGGTGCTGTAGAGATCGATCGGCCGTTCCTTGCCGCGATAGGCAAAGACAACCACGTAGTCGAAGGTCATCAGCGTCGACATCAGCCGCCGATAGGTGGAGCCGACGGCATCGTCGTCCATCGCGGCACCCGCCACCAGCGGCGCCATGACCTGAAAAAGTCCTTCGAGATCGACGCTCAAACCGCCCTCCCGGCCGGTGTTTCCTGCTCTGGGGTATACTCCTCACACAGAGCAATCCGCGTTGAAATACCTCTCTCGGGGTATATACCGGCAAGGCATGTGGTGACTAGGCTGCGTGTCAATGACGGTGGAGTGCCGGGATACGAGATCCTGGCGACATCCGAAAACAACCGCAGGGAACAGACGTGACATCCGCTTCGACGAACGACATCGAGTTCCGTTCGGTCGCCAAACGTTATGGCGCCGTGACGGCCGTTTCCGACATCAATCTCGAGGTGCCGCGCGGCGCCTTCATGGCGCTTCTCGGGCCGTCGGGCTGCGGCAAGACCACCTGCCTGCGCATGATCGGCGGCTTCGAGCAGCCGAGCGAAGGCACGGTCTTCATCAGCGGCGAGCCGATGAACGGGGTTGCCGCCTATCGCCGCCCGGTCAACATGGTGTTCCAGCACTATGCGCTATTCCCCCATCTCGACGTCGAAGCCAACGTCTCCTACGGCCTGAGGCAGATGCGGCCGCGCATCGCCAGCGCCGAGATCGCCCGCCGCGCCCAGGAGGCGCTGGAAATGGTGCGGCTCGGCGGCTTCGGCAAACGCCGCATCCACGAAATGTCCGGTGGCCAGCAGCAGCGCGTGGCGCTCGCCCGCGCCATCGTCAACAAGCCGAAGGTGCTTCTGCTCGACGAACCGCTGGCAGCCCTCGACAAGAAGTTGCGCACCGCCATGCAGATCGAGCTGCAGACGCTGCAGCGCGAACTCGGCATTACCTTCGTGCTCGTCACCCACGACCAGGAAGAAGCGCTGTCGATGAGCGATTTCGTCTGCGTCATGAATGCCGGTCGCATCGTCCAGGTCGGCCCGCCGCAGGAAATCTACGACAAGCCCGCAAGCCTTTTCGTCGCCGATTTCGTCGGCAAGACCAACCGCATCGATGCCACCGTCGACGGCGCCTCGTCGCTCGTCCTTGCCAATGGCGCCCGCTTCGCCACCTCCGCCGTCAACGGCACAAAAGGTGCAGCAACGGTGGCGCTGAGACCCGAGGCGATCCGGCTCGCCCGCAACGGCGCGGCAAGCGCTGAAGCATTGGCCGGCACGGTCACGCACCGGATCTTCCTGGGCTCAGCGGTCGAATATTCCGTCGCGGTCGACGGTCTTGGCGATTTCCTTGTCACGGCCGACCGCCGCACGCTCGGCGACAGCGAACTCGTCGAACCCGGCGAAAAGGTCGGCCTCGCCTTCGACCCGAACGCGCTTCACGTCTTTCCAGCCTGACATCGCCCGGCTTCGAAAAGCCGGTTCTGCCGCCTACGCATGAACGTCAAACGATAAAGGGAACAGCGTCATGAGCAAATGGTACAGAGAAAATGCCCCTATCACCGCCGACCAGCTCGCGGACGAACTGATGCGCCTGAAGCGCGGCTCGGTCACGCGACGCCATTTCCTCGGCGTCACCGGCCTCGGCCTTGCAACCGCCGTGCTTGCTCGCCAGCCGGGCCTCTTCAATTCCACCGCCTTTGCCGGCGATCTCGGCACGCAGATGTCGATCGCCACCTGGCCGAACTATCATGACCCGGCGACCTTCGAGGCCTTCCAGGCGGCAACCGGCGTTGCCGTCGAGGTCAACGTCTTCGGCTCCAACGAAGAGATGCTCGCCAAGCTCCAGGCCGGCGGCACCGGCTGGGACCTCTTCGTTCCCACCAACTATACGATCTCGACCTATGTGAAGCTCGGCCTCATCGACGAGCTCGATATGGCGAAGCTGCCGAACTACGACGCCGCAACCGAGACCGCGCGCTTCACCAACGAGGGCACCGTCGACGGCAAGACCTATGCGGTGCCGAAGAACTGGGGGACGACCGGCATCGCGGTCAATTCGGCGAAGATCAAGAAACCGGTCACCAGCTGGAAGGAATTCTTCGAGATCGCCATGACCGACGGCGACGGCCGCGCCATGGTGCACGACTACCAGCTCACCACCATCGGCAACGCGCTGGTGTCGCTCGGCTATTCCTTCAACTCGATCAAGCCGGAAGAACTCGCCAAGGCCGAGGAACTGCTGATCAAGGTCAAGCCGCATCTCTACGCCATCAACAGCGACTACCAGCCGTCGATGCGCGCGACCGATGCCTGGATGACCATGTGCTGGACCAATGACGGCGCCCAGCTCAACCGCGACATGCCGGAAATCCTGTTCACGCTCGGCAAGGATGGCGGCGAGATCTGGTCGGACTTCTACGCGATCCCGAAAAGCGCCGCCAACAAGGCGGCCGGCTATGCGCTGCTCAACTACCTGATGGCGCCGGAAAACGCCATGAAGGAGCACATCGCCAACGGTGCGCCGACCACAGACAGCCGCGTCCTGAAGCTGCTGCCCGTCGACGTGACATCCAACAAGATCGTCTACCCGGACGAGGCATCGCTAACGCCGCTCGAATTCGGCGCCGCCGTGACCCTCACCGACCCCGGCCGCGCCGAACTGATGGCGCGCTTCAAGTCGGCTTGATGGGAACGTGACGACCCCAGGTGGAGGGGCGCCCCTTCGACTGCGCCGTGAGGAAATTGCCCCTCATCCGCCTGCCGGCACCTTCTCCCCGTTCTGACGGGGAGAAGGGACAAGCTGCAAGCTCCCGCCCTTGCCCCTGTCGGAAGAGAGGGGCCGAGAGGGTGCCACAAGTCCCCTTCGCCCCGCCTGCGGGGAGAAGGTGCCGGCAGGCGGATGAGGGGCTTCCCGACCCAGCACGGATGAGGGGCTTCCCTCGCCGCGCACCCAGCAGCCCGAAAAAACGACTGAAACCAAACGGATACCATTTCATGCCAGCAGCGACGAACACGAAGAGAAACCTGGTGACGGCGGCGCTGGTGGCGCCGGCCGCGGCCTGGTTGATGATCTTCCTCGTGCTGCCCTTCATCGCCATGCTGGTCTTCGCCTTTGGCGAGCGCGCACCGGAAGGCGGCTATCAGGCGGCCTTCACCTTTGCGCAATTTGCCAATCTGCCGACGCGAGCGGCGGCCTTCTGGAACACGCTGATCCTGGCGCCGATCGGCGCGCTTGCCTGCCTGCTGATCGCCTATCCGGTCGCCTACTACCTCGCGGTCAAGGCAAACCCGCGCTACCGGCTGATCCTCGTGTCGCTCGTGGTCGTGCCCTTCTGGACCAGCCTGCTCGTGCGCACCTATGCTTGGATGTACATCCTCGGCTCCCGCGGCATCCCGAACCTGCTTTCGATGATCGGCATCGAGGACGTGAGGATGCTGAACACGCCGGGTGCAGTCCTGCTCGGCATCGTCTACGGCTACCTGCCGCTGATGATCATGCCGATCTATGTGAGCCTCGAAAAACTCGACCGCCGCCTGCTCGAAGCCTCCGCCGACCTCGGCGGGAGGCCGGTGTCGACCTTCTTCGGCGTCACCCTGCCCTTGTCGCTGCCGGGGGTCATGACCGGCGTCGCGCTGGTGACGATCCTGCTGCTCGGCGAATACCTGATCCCGCAGCTCTTGGGCGGCGGCAAGGTCTTCTTCATCGGCAATGCGCTGGTCGATCTCTTCCTGCAATCGCGAAACTGGCCCTTCGGCTCGGCGATCGCCGTCACGCTGGTTGCCGTCGTCGTGGTGATCCTGATGGTGGCCATGCGCATCGCTTTCCGCGTCGCCGGCACAAGACAGGTGGATCTCGTCTGATGCGCGCTTTCATCTCCTCCGTTTATCTCTTCCTCTATGCGCCGATCGCGCTCGTCGTGCTGTTCTCCTTCAACGCGGGGCGCAACGCGAGCGAGTTCACCGGCTTTTCGACCGCCTGGTACGGCAAGGCGCTTGGCAACACCTTCCTGGTCTCGGCCCTCCAGAACAGCCTGTTGATCGCCTTTACCAGCGCCACGCTCGCCGCGATCTTCGGCACCATGGCAGCCCTTGGCATGGAGCGGCTGGCGCCGCGCAACCGCGCGATCTTCGATGCGCTCTTTGCCGCTGCCATTGTCGTGCCCGGCGTCGTCATCGGCATTGCGACGCTGGTGGCGCTCGTCGCCGTCTTCTCCTTCGTCAACCCGGCGCTCGCCACCATCTGGCCGGGCGAACAGCCGCCGCAGCTGGGGCTCGGTTACGGCTCGATCATCGCCGCCCACGGCCTGTTTTCCATGGCGCTGGTGACGATGATCGTGAAGGCCCGCATCGCGAGCCTCGGCCGCGATATCGTCGAGGCATCGAGCGACCTTTACGCGACGCCGCTCACCACCTTCCGGCTGATCGTGCTGCCGCAGATCCTGCCGTCGATCCTCGCGGGCTTCCTGCTCGCCTTCACCTTCTCCTTCGACGATTTCATCATCGCCTTCTTCGTCGCGGGCTCGAAGACCACGCTGCCGATCTACGTCTTTGCCTCGATCCGCCGCGGCGTGACGCCCGAAATCAACGCGATCGCGACGCTGGTGCTCGTCGCCTCGCTGCTTCTGATCCTGACCGCCCGCATCCTGATGCGGGAAAAGAAAACGAAATCCGGGGAGTGAAACCATGATCCTGAAAGACCGGGTCGCGATCGTGACCGGAGCGGGCTCCGGGATCGGTCAGGCGGGTGCGGCCATCATGGCGCGCGAAGGCGCCCATGTCGTCGTCGTCGACCGCAGCCTCGCGGCAGCCGCGACCGCCGTCGAGGCGATCGCCGCCAAGGGCGACAGCGCCGAGGCGTTGGCGATCGACGTGACGGACGACACGGCGCTTTCCGATGGCATTGCCGATATCCTCTATCGCCACGGCCGCATCGACATCCTGCACAATCATGCCGGCGCGCAGGTTGCGGGCGATCTGGAAGAGGTCGAGGTCGCCGGTTTCGACCGTTCCTGGAACCTCAATGTCCGCGCCCATTTCATGGCCGCGCGCCTCGTCATGCCGTCGATGCGGGCCGCCGGCCGCGGCGTCATCCTCAATACCTCCTCATCTTCGGGCGTGCTCTACGACCGCGAGATGATCGCCTATACGACGACGAAACATGCCGTCATCGCCATGACCAAGCAGATGGCCGGCGACTACGCCCGCCACGGCATCCGCGTCAACGCGCTCTGCCCCGGCTGGGTCGACACGCCCTTCAACGAGCCTTTCATCGCCCAGATGGGCGGCCGCGGCGCGATCGAATCCTATATCCGCGAAAAGGTCCCGCTCGGCCGCTGGGCCAGCGTCGAGGAGATCGCCGAGTCGATCCTCTTCCTCGTTTCCGACCGCTCCTCTTACATGACCGGCCAGATCCTGGTGGTGGATGGCGGCGAGACGGTGGTGTGACTGCCGGGCGCTGAGGACATTATGAAGGGCGGACTGGGCATACTTGCGATTGATTGACGGCGAGATCGGCACTATCAGGTTGGGCCGAAGGCGGTGGACGCGGCGCTATCGCGATGACAAGGACCCGACATGAAGACACTGTGCCTCTCGCTTGTGATCGCTGCCGGCAGCGCCAGCGGTATTCTTGCTCAGGACATAGATTACCCGCGCCGGAAACTTCCTGAGGACCAGTTCTTGTCATATCTGGGAACCGCTGCGGTCGCTGCTGCCGCCTGCCCAGGTTTGGCTGCCAATGAACAGTTTGCAAACGGATACGTGCGCGCGACTGGCGTGGCGCCTGAGTTTCATCGCGCCTTCGGCGACTCAATGGACAAGGCCCAGGAAGATGCAAAGCGCGACCTCAACGGATTCTGCGGTGCCGCGCGCACTTTGCTGTCCTTGCAGAGCAGAGTGGCCGCCGTCCCGCTGCTCGTCGATAGCTCCGATAAGCCGGCCAGGCAGAAGTGACGAACCGCTGCTCCATCACGCCCCCGGAACCACGCCCCGGCACGCCCAAGCGACCGCCGCAAACGACCGCGGCCCATCCGGCTGGCCGGCCTGGTAGGCCGCCCTGACCGCCGCGTCGATCTTCGCCCGCTGCGCGGCATCCAACCCGCCGATATATTTGCCGAGCGGTCCCTCGCCCGCCGAAATCGGCCGCCAGAAATCGTCGAAAGACAGATAGTCCATGCGGATCGTCAGCGACGTCTGCTCGACGTTTGCAAGCCCATGTGCGGCAAAACTCTGCATCATCTCACCCGGCCGCATCATCGGCTGAAAACAATAGCGACTGCGCACCTGCTCGGCATTGGCGTCAAGCATCGCCGCCACATCGAGCACCATGCGCATGCCCGGCATGCCGCCGAAGTGATCCCAGACAGCGGCGGCAACGACGCCGCCCGGCCGCACGACTCGGCGCATCTCGGCGACCGCTTTCCCCGATTCCGGGACGAAATGCAGCACCAGCAGCGCCAGTGCCCGATCGAAGGATGCGTCGGCAAAGGGCAGCGCGCAGGCATCGGCCTGCTGGACCTTGATCCGCGGATCGGAATTCGCCTTGTTCGTCGCCTCGACGAAGACGGGCGAGAAGTCGATCGCGGTAATCTCGCTGACATCGGCCGCACGCGGCAGCGCAAACGTCAGGCTTCCCGTGCCGCAACCGACGTCCAGCACCCGCTCGCCGTCGGCAACGCCCGCAAAATCGATGAACAGCGGCGCAAGCTGCCGGCTCCACCGGCCCATCAACTGTTCGTAGCCGGCAGCACTCTGCACATTGAAGCTCGATGTCATGATCGCCTCCGGGCAGTGAGGTTTGCATTGTAACGTGGTGCAAGCGCGACACCAAGACACCGGCGTACCTCTCGAGCGCCGTCAGCAGCAACGGTGGGAGCAACGATTGTCAGGTCGCCTGCGTGAGCGGGCGTGATTTCGAGAATGGCCAAAGCGGCAAGGAAGTCAGGAAGATTGAGGCGTCGGAAGCAGGTCGCCCGGGATCTGCTGCAACAATCCTGCCAATCGTTCCTGCCAATGCGGATTGCGCTGTCTCAGCGGCCCTAAAGCATCGCCTGACGCGTTTTCCATTTCGCTCGTCAATGCGCGCGATGAGCGAGCTTCTGCAAGACGCCCGGCAGCCGCATAACAGCAGGCCAGCGTTTCCTGGACCGGTCGCCATGCAGGGCGCACTTTTTGGGCCTTCACGGCAGCAGCGAGCGCGTTCGTTCCGTCGCCTGCAAACAGGTGGGCGAGCGCCAGAAAATTCAGCCAGACGAAGTTCTGCGGGTCGTTGGCGTTCAACATGAGGCCGTGCTCCAGCGGCGCTATGGCACCGGACGCGTTTCCCCTGAACAGCTCCGCCATTCCGAGGACAAGGTGGCCGAGGGCGAAACTCGGGCTGATCTCGATCGCCCTTTCGGCGGCAAGAACCGCCTGCTCGGGCGCATTCGCATACGCGCTGCAGATTGCCAGCGCATAGTGTGTGTACGGGTTCTTTTCGTCGAGCCGAACGGCCGCCAGGGCTGCGTCCAAACCCTCCCGGATGTCCTTGGAAGGATGCTCGCTCCACCCATACGCGACGATGCCTGCGCTCACGCGACCAAGCCAGAGATGCGCTTCGGCAAGCTCGGGATCAAGCCGACACGCCTCCCTGAACAGCTCTCGCGCCATCAGGTGGGTCCGCCGGCCAACCTGGTGAAAATACCAGGTCCCCTGCCGCACGATCTCCCACGCCGTCAAATTTCCCGTGTGCCGCGACGCCGCGGGGAATGATGCCGTCTTCAACAATTCCGGTTCTATTGCGCCTGCAACTCTCTCTGCGATGGCGTCTTGAACTGCGAATGCCTCTTCCATTTCCAGGTCATACCGTTCGGCCCAGACCTGGCTGGCGCAGCTGGTTTCGACCAGTTGCGTGGAGACCCGAAGACGGCCGCCGGAGCGGCGCACGCTTCCTTCGAGCACGTAATCTACATCCAGGTCTCGGCCCACCTGCTTGGCACTCACCGACCTGTGCTTGTAGACAAAACTTGAATTGCGCCCGATAACCCGAAACCACCGAAATCGCGTAAGCGCTGTGATCACGTCTTCGGTGATGCCATCGACCAGATAGGACTGTTGCTTGTCGCTGCTCAGATTTGCAAACGGCAGGACCGCGATCGATGGCCGGCCCGGGTCCGCGGGCGACCCTGGCAACGCCGGCGGCGCATCAGGGGCAGGATGCAGGCTATTCACCCGGCCGGCAAAACGATACCCCGCGCGCGGCACGGTGGCGATCCATTCGCTGCCCTCCGGTTGAGGGCCCAGCATTTTGCGCAAGGCAGCGATCTGAACCGTGAGATTGCTCTCCTCGACGATGGCCGCGGGCCAGGCTGCCTCCATCAGCGCGGACTTGCTCACAACCTGCATCGGCGTTCGCACCAGCGCGTGCAGCAGCAGCAAGCCCTTATGGCCAATGGCGACCCGCCGCCCTTCAAGCGTCAGTGCGCCGCGCTGCATGTCAAGGATGAATGTCCCAAACGCGAACAGTTGCGGCTCGACGCTATCGGCCACGACTTCTTCGGAAGAATTCGGAAGTTTTCGCCCTTCCATTCAGGACTCCAGCCGGTCTTCTTGCGATCCTTTTGCGCAGGTCACCAGACTACCACAGAGGAGGCCGAAACATGACGATTTCAGAAGAACGAACCGACGCGCGACCAGGCTTCTCGGGGGCCAAGGCCCTCGTTTCCAAAGGAGACGCCGGTTACCGCGCCGAACAGGGGTCCGATTACCTGCCCGGCGTCAGTGCGGAGTCCGTTGGCTCCACCACACTGTGGCTCGGTATCGCGACGATCCCGCCTGGAAAGCGCACCAAGGCGCATGTGCATGAGCGCCACGAGACGGCCTTCTACATGTTGAGCGGCGAAGAGTTGGAACTGTGGAGTGGCGACGAACTCCAGCACCGGGATGTGATGCACCCGGGAGATTATCTCTACATCCCCGCCAACGTCTTGCACGTGGCCGTTAATCGGGGAGATCAACCAGCCGTCTTTGTCGGGGCGCGCAACGAGCCCACCGCGCAGGAAAGCCTTGTTCTCTATCCTGAAATGGATTCCCGCGTGCCATGACAGGTGTGAGGCTGCCTATGGCAAAGCCGCAGCTTCTCACACCTTCACATGCCCGATGCCCTTGGCGGCGATCTCCTCGAAGCTCTCGTCATAGCCGGCATCGGCATAGCGGATGACGCCAAGCGAGGTGTCGTTGGTGAGCGCATAGTCGAGGCGCTCGTCGGCCTCGACCGTGCCGTCGGCAACAACGGTCACGCCGCAGCTGGTCATGTAGCCGGCATAACCGCCGCCGCCGGAATGGACGACGACGAGGTCGGCCATTGACGAGCAGAGCAGCATGGCGTCGAGCAGCGGCCAGTCGGCGATCGCGTCCGATCCGTCCTTCATCCGCTCGGTCATGATGTTGGGATGCGCCATGGCGCCGGCATCGAGATGGTCGCGGGAGAACGCGATCGGGCCTTTGAGTTCGCCAGACGCCACCAGTTCGTTGACGCGCCGCGCCAGTTCCGTGCGTTCGCCGTGGCCGAGCCAGGCGATGCGGGCCGGCAGGCCCTCGAAGGGAATATGCTGGCGCGCCAGCCTGATCCAGTTGGTGACGATGCGGTTGTGCGGAAACATGTCGAGCAGCAGATCGTCGATCCGGGCGATGTCGCTCTCCTCGCCGGAAAGCGCCATCCAGCGGAAGGGGCCGATGGCGCGGGCAAAGAGCGGACGCAGATAGGCCTCGGTGAAGATCGGGATGTCGAAGGCATTGGCAACGCCGCCCTCGCGCGCCTGGGTGCGGATCAGGTTGCCGTTGTCGAAGACTTCCGCGCCCTTCTGCTGGAAGTCGAGCATCGCCTTGACGTGCTCGACGATCGAGGCGCGGCTTGCCGCCATCAACTGTCCCTGGCCGTCGTCGCGCAGCGACTTCACCTGATCGAGGCTCATGCCCTTCGGCACGTAACCGTAGACAAGGTCGTGCGCCGAGGTCTGATCGGTCACCACGTCGGGCACAATGCCGCGCCGGGCGATCTCCGGATAGATCTCCGCCGCATTGCCGACGAGGCCGACGGAGAGTGCCCGCTTGTCCCTCACAGCCGCGTCGATCATCGAGAGCGCCGTATCGAGATCGGGCGCGATCTCCTGCAGATAGCCGATCTCCCGGCGCTTCTTCGCGCGCTCCGCGTCGATATCGATACAGAGGATCGCCGCCCCCGCCATCCGTCCGGCAAGCGGCTGGGCGCCGCCCATGCCGCCGAGGCCGGCGGTCAGCACGAAGCGGCCGGAGAGATCGCCGCCGAAGCGGCGCTCGGCGATGCGCATGAAGATCTCGTAGGTACCCTGGATCACGCCCTGGCTGCCGATATATTGCCAGGCGCCGGCGGTCAGGCCGCCCCAGCAGATCAGCCCTTTTCGCTGCAAATCATAGAACACCTCCGCCTTGGCCCACTGCCCGACAATGTTGCAATTGGCCATGATGACGAGCGGCGCCTTGGCATGGGTCTTCAAGAGCCCCACCGGCTTGCCGGATTGGATGATCAGCGTCTGGTCCTCGTCCATTTCGATGAGCGTTTTCACGATCGCCCGATGCGCCGGCCAGTTGCGCGCCGCCTTGCCGAGCGCTGCGTAGACGACAAGATTGTCCGGATCCTCGCCGACCGAGAGCACGTTTTCGAGGAGGCGCAGCAGCGCCTCCTGCCGCCAGCCCTTGGCGCGCAGCTCGGGCCCGCCGGGAATGGGGAAACCTGGATGACGGGGGTTGGCCTTGGGCATAGTCTCGTTCCTCTTTGTTGTGTCGGCGGGGTACTTGCCCCAATCATTCGCTGCGACGAGGTCGCTGCCACCTCTTGTTTACGGCGGCGGAAGCTTGCCGCCGCCTCGCATTCGTGGCGCCGCAGGTCGCCGCGCCTCACGTTCGTGGTGACGGACGGCAACGGCCCCTCACCCTAGCCCTCTCCCCGCTCGCGGGGAGAGGGGACGCGTTGTGCTTGCCTTGCCGGCCCATGCCACGGCCACGTACACGCAGTGGCTGCGCAAACCGCTCAGCGCTTGCCACACACACCGCGGCTGCCTGTCGATCTCGTCCCCTCTCCCCGCCTGCGGGGAGAGGGTTAGGGTGAGGGGCAGATCGCTAAACTCAAGGTCAGGGCAGACCCACCCCCTCTCACTTCGGCGGCAACGTCTCGACGAACGCTAGCGCCCCATCCAGCAACCGCCGACGCAGCGCATCATCGCCATAGGCATCCGCCCCTACGCGCACCCAGCCATGCATCGCCCGCCCGTTCATCACCATCAGCTCGATATCGGGCAGCGCAAGCGCCCAGCCGTCATTGCCCTTGCCGAGCCGGACGAGCAGCGAACCCTCGCGGGCGCCAAGCAGAAGGTTGCCGTGAAGCAGGTAAGCCCAACCGCCGAACATCGCCTTTTCCGAGAGCCCGGCGCGGTCGCCGAGCTCTTCGCGGATCAGTTCTTCCAGTCCGGCATCGCGCGCCATGAGCGTCCTCCGTCAGGTCCGACCGGAAAGCGCATAGCGCGCAAGCTCGATGCCCATTGCCTTTTCGACCGAGGGATAAACCGTCGGGTCGAGCACGCTGGAAGACAGCGGGATCACGGTCTTCGGCACATGCAGCACAAAGATCCTCATGCCCACTTGCAGCTGGCCGACGCTCAAAGGCTCACCCTCCGGCGACAGCGTGGTGATGACGTCGGGGAAGGTTGCAAGCCGCGTGCCTTCCGCAGAGTCAATCGCCATATACTCGTTCATCACGTGCAATACCGTTGAGTCAGCGCCCTTCCCCAGCGTCACCGTGCCTATATCGAAGGCTTCCTTGGTATAGACGACGGATTTGTCGGTGATCGTGCCTTCGGCGAGGATCGCGCCGTTGGTCGTCTTGACGATGGCATCGATCACCGCGCTGCCGCCCTTCGCTTCCGCCGAAATGATCGCCTCGCCGAGCGCCAGCGCCAGTGAAATACCGCCCAGCGCCGCATTGGCTTTCACATAGGATGCCCTGACCGGATTGCGGCAGGACGCAATGAAGCCACCGGACATGTCGGAGGCGGTGCGCAAAACCGGCGAGACCTTGGCCGTGGCGCCGCGCACCACCAGTTCGATGTAGCGGTTCTCCTCGCGGTTTCCCCCGACCGCTGTCTGGATCATCGGCTCGGGCGAACCGGCAAGGCCGATCGAGCCCATGTCGCCGGTCGGATGCGCGCGAATGTCGCCGACCGCGTCGACCACCTTGGTGCCGAGGATCGCCGAGGGCAGCCAGCCGTTCAGTGTCGAAGACTTGCCGTTCTGGCCGATGATCAGGCCCGAAAGCTTCTCGCCGAGCGCCTCCTGCAAGAGCTGCACGGCCTTGACGTAGTCGACGCCGCGCATCTCCCAGGGCGTGGTCGAGGCCGGCGCGCCGATCGCCGCCGCCGTCGCCACCCAGTCCTGCGCATCGAGTTCGTCGATCGACACCAGCTCGGGCTTGCCGATCGACACCGCGGCATAGCCGAGCATGCGGCCATGATCAGCCCAGCCACCGCCGCCGGCCGCATAGACCGAACCGCCCTTGACCGCTGCCTCGACGTCCTTTTCCTTCAGTATCCGGCCCATCTCACATCTTCTCCTGCAATTTCTTGTCGAGCCGCTTCACCGCATCGAAGAGAACGGCCGCGCCGAGCGCGATATCGTCGTTTTCGGCCCACTCCTCCGGCGCATGCGAGCGCCCGCCGAGGCAGGGAATAAAGATCATCGCCGAACGGGTGATGCGTCCCATCCAGGCGGTGTCGTGACCGGCGCCGGAGGCCATGCGCCGATGCTTGGCGCCGATCGCATCGCAGCTTTCTTCGAGCGTCGAGAGCAGGAGCGGATCGCCCGGCGTCGGGTGGTTGTCCGAGATCACATTGGCGGGCGGAATCGTCACGCCCGATGCCTCGGCGACGCCCTGGCAAAGGGAGCCGAGCGTTGCCAGGAACCGCTCCATCTGCGGCCGCAGCTCGGCACGCGCATCGATCAGCAGTCGCACCCTCGACGGCACGACATTGGCTGCATTCGGCTCGATCGAGAATTCGCCGACCGTCGCGGTGAAATGCCCGTCGCCGCGAGAAAATTCTGTCGCCAGCCGCTCGATCTCCAGCACCAGATGCGAGGCAGCGACCAGCGCATCGCGCCGATGCCCCATCGGCGTCGTGCCGGCGTGATCCGCCTGTCCCTCGACGATGATCTCGATGCGGGTGATGCCCGAGATTGCGGTCACGACTCCGACATCGAGCCGGCCAGTCTCCAGCACCGGCCCCTGTTCGATGTGCAGTTCGAGGAACGCCTTGATGTCGGAGCGTTTCGAGCCGGAAAGCCTGGAGGGATCACCGCCGACCTCGACGATACCCTGCCTGAGGCTCAAGTCCCCTTGCGTGCGGCTAAGCCAGCCGTCCGGCAGCACGCCCGCCATGCCGCGGCTGCCAACACAGGAGACGCCGAAGATCGACACTTCCTCCGCCAGGAAATCGACGATCTCCAGATCGTGGTCGAGCTCGATGCCGTTGTCGGAAAGTGCGCGCGCCACTTCGAGCGCGGCCGCAACACCGGCGATGCCGTCGAAACGGCCGCCATCCGGCACCGTGTCGGAATGGGAGCCGAGCAGGATGGTGCCGAGCGCCGACTTTTTCCCCTTGCGCCGGCCGATCAGGTTGCCAGCGGCGTCGATGCGGGTTTCAAGCCCGGCCGCACGAAAACGCCGATCGAGAAAGGCCCGCCCTTCGAGGAACAGCGGCGTGAAGGCGCGACGCGTATAGGGCCGGTCCGGCTCGGTGATCCCGGCGAGACCGTTGACGATCCCGGCAATACGGCTCGCATTGACGGGCAGATTGGCTGGAACTTTGTGGGCGGTCTTGCTCATTTCGCCTCCTGAAGCGCCAAGGTCGGCAGCGGCCGGACAAACCGTCCGACACCCGGTTCGGCCAACACCTGGCGACCATCGAAGGCGAGCCTGCCGCGCAGATAGGAGGCAGAGACACGCCAGGGCAGCCGGATGCCGTTATAGGGCGACCAGCCGACAACGTTGTGACCGCTTGCCGCCGCATCATAGACATAGGGCTCCGGCGTCATGACGATGATATCCGCATCCTTGCCCGCTTCGAGCGCGCCCTTCTGATGGTCGAGGCGGAAATGCCGGGCCGGGTTCAGCGTCATCAGCTCGGCTGCGCGCGTCAAGGGAATGCCACGCTCCAGCGCGCCCTTGACGAAGAGCGGCACCATGACTTCCAGCCCCGGCACGCCAGATGCGTTCGCCAGCATGTCCGGATTGGTCTTGCGATCCTCAGACCAGCTGACGTGATCGGTCGAGACCATCGTCACCGTGCCGTCGGCCACGTGCCGCCAGAGCTTTTCCACCTCGGCGCGCGGGCGGATCGGCGGATTGATCTTGGCCTTGCCGCCGAGACGGCGGACATCGTTCTCCTCGTCGAGCGTCAGGTAGTGGATGCAGCACTCGATCGTCGCTTTGTAGCCCTGGGCGCGATAGGCGGCGGCAATCTCATAACCGCGTCCGAGCGAGCAGTGCACCACATGCGCCGGGCAGCCGGTAGCCGCCCCCGTCTCGTAAATCTGGTTGGTCGCAAGCAGCTCCGTCAGCGGCGGGCGCGACAGCCCGTGGGCGCGGTAGTCGGTGATACCGGCTGCCTTGACCTTGTCGATCGCCGCGCGCACCGCCTCGTCGTCCTCGTTGTGCACGCCGGCAGCAAGCCCCGTCGGCGCGATGGCGCGGAAGCAGTCTTCGAGCAAAGCTGCCGGAATGCGGGGGAAGCGTTTGGGATCGGTGCCGAAGGTCGAGAACTTGAAGGCAGCGACACCGCCCTCCACCATTTCGAGAATGCGCGCCGGTCCCTCCTCCGGATCGACCGTGCCATAAAGCGCGAAATCGACGCGCGCCTGCGGTCCCGCATGGTCGATCTTGCGACGCAGCGCGTCGGCCGAGCAGACGAGATTGCCTTCGTCATAGGGCATATCGACGATAGTGGTGACGCCGCCGGCCGCCGCCGAGCGGGTCGACCAGATGAAATCTTCCTGGTTCTTCTGCGACAGCGAATGCACCTGCGCGTCGACGGCGCCCGGCAGGATCAGCGCGTTGCCGAGATCATGCCGCTCCCGCGCAGCCGGTGCCGCACCCTGCCCGACATGCACCACCTTGCCGTCGCGCACCGCCACGTGGCCGCCCTCGACGATCCTTTCGGGGAGAACAACGGTGCCTTTCAGAACGAGATCGAAATCGGACATGCTGCTCTCCCAATCGGATTATTTGTCGAGCGCGAAGAAGTCGTCGAACTCCGGCATCGGCGCAGAGGCGACGAAGGAGCGCAGGAGATCGTGGCAGGTGAAGGCAGTCTGCAGCGCCTCGATCTCCTTCGAGAGTGGCCGGTCCTTCAGATAGATCGCGCTGACGGAGCGGGTCTGGTCGTAGGCCCGCTTGACGATCCCCTGCGGCTGGTCGCCGACGAGGTCGATCGCCTGCGCCGAAAGCATCGCCTCGATCGCCGCCAGTTGGCGCAGGTCCCGCACCTGCGTTTCCATGCGCTCGACGATCAGCGGCAAGAAGGTCGCCTCCTCCTCGAGCCCGCCCGCCACCACGATCGACTGCGCCGAGAGCGGCACCGCGAGCGACTGCACGCGCATGTAAAGTTCGACCGCAAGCTTCATCAGCGGCCCGAGCCCGGTCGCGACCTCGCCTGGCGCCACCAGATTGACCGAGAGATTGCGGCGGCCGCCATTCGCAAGAAGGATGCAGCGGTTCAAGACGTTGCGCGCCGCATGCGAAAAGGCGATCTGCGCCGCCTCGATGTAAAGCGTCGTCGTCAGCGGCAGCGACGCGCCGGAGGAATGCACCTGTCCGCCGATGACAACAGGGTTGTCGTCGGAGAGATAGGTCTGTTCCACCAGCCGGCCGGCCGCAACCAGCAGCGTATCGACCACCGCGCCGAACACCTGGGCGGTCATGCGCAGGCTCAAGGGATCGTGGATCGCCGTCGGCACCGGCCAGTCGGAGATGCCGGATTGGCCATAGAGCCATGAGCCGACCACCGCCTCGCCGCGGGTCGAGAGTGTTGCTGCCACCCGCCAGGGATCCGCAGATGCTCCGAGCGCTTGCGACGACATGACCCCGGTGACGAGCAGCACGCGGATGGCCGAAGCCGCTTCGCGCAGCACATTGGCGGCGGCCGAAAAGGCGATGGCGTTGACGCTGAGCGCCGCCAGCGCATCGCGCGGCTGCATCACAAAGGGCTCCAGGCTGGCTTCGGCAAGCGCCGTCTCGGCTGAGACGAGCCGCCCCTGGTAATAGGCCTCGCCGACGCCCGTCAGCACCGAGGCGATCTGGCCCATCAGGCCGATATCGGCGCAGCCCATCGATCCGTGGCGACGCACCGCCGGAATGATATCGTGTTCGCTGAGGGCCAGAAACGCCCGGATCAGGTCCGGGCTGCAGCCGGTATGGCCTCGCATGGCGGTGTTGACGCGGATGGCGATCGCCATGCGCACGATCGCCGGCGCAAAGAACTCGCCGGTACCGAAGTGATGGGCGCGCACCAGCGAGTTGTTGAACTCGGCAAGATCGTCGGCCGTCCACAGCCGATCCTTCATCGAGCCGACGCCGGTGTTGGAGCCGTAGACCGGCAGTCCCATCGCGATGCGGTCGGCGATCACCTTGTGGGCGGCCGCCACCCGCTCCATGCCGCCGCCATCCGCCACCAGCCGCACCCGCCCCGCCCCGATATCCTCGAGCGTCGCGAAATCCAGCGGTTTTCCGCAGAGAACGATGGTCTTGACCTGGTGCAGCATGCCGATACGGATCCTCCCGCGCATGGCCGCCTAAGCTTTCGATGGGGTGCGCGGATGCTCTGGTGTCTCGCAACCGACGCTCGAAAATGCCGGTTCGCAGGATGCATGCTATGCGCTTATCGCACGTCCATGCTATATCCCAAATCTGGAACGGGTGATGCCGAATTGAGAACAGCCGTTCGGCGTTCGTGGTTTCCGGGGATTTGGCTATGGATCTGGCGACGATCGTGCTGGTCGATGCGGTGCTGCGCGAAGGGGGCATTCGCCGCGCAGCCACGCTTGCAGGTCGCGCACCGTCGAGCGTCAGCGCCGCCGTCAAACGCTTCGAACAGGCGGTCTCGATGCCGCTCTTCCGGCGCGAGGAAACCACACTGGTCCTGACGCTGGAGGCGCGCAGTCGTGCAGCCGATGTCAGGCAGGCGACCACAGGCATTGCCGGCATCCTGGCGCTCGCCGGCAAGGCGGCAACCGACCCCGTGCCGCCGATCGGGCTCGTCGCGCTCGACCGTTTCATCCGGGTCGCCCGCTCCGGCAGCATCCGCGCCACGGCAAAGGCGCTCGGCCTCGGCCAGCCGCAGCTGACGCGACAGATGGCGGACCTCGAGCGCCATCTCGGCATCCGGCTCTTCGAGCGCTCCCATGGCGGCATCCTTTCGACCGCGACCGCCGAGCGGATCATCCCGCTCGTCGAAGCCCTGCTCGATATCTGGGCGCGGCTGACCCATGCCTCCGCCGATCGCTTCCGCCGCGATGTCGCCACCTGGCGGCTCGGCGCCGTCATGCCGCTTGGTCCGGAAAGCGAGATCGCCCGCATGCTGGCCGCACTGACGGCGAACTGGCACCGCGCCCGCCCCCGTCAGCCGCTGTTCATTTCCAGCACCACGGCCGACGAACTGCTTGTCGGCCTGCGCAGCCGCCGCTTCGATGCTGCCCTGCTCGATGTCGCCGAGATCCCGGCCGACTGCGACGGCCGGCTGGTGTCGCAGACGCCGCTGGTTCTCGCCGGCCCTGCCTCCGCGCTTTCGGACCTGGGCGGCAACCTGCCACGGTTGCTCGCCGCCTGCCCGATCGCGGTGCCGAGCGTCAGGAGCGGCCTTCGCCGCGAGGCGGCCCGCTTCCTCGACGACACGCTCGATGAAGCCGAGCGGCGGCGCATCACCCTCGTCGAGGTCGATTCCATCCCCGTGATCATCAACCTCGTTCGTCAGCACGGCTATCTCTCGGTGCTGCCGCAATCCTCACTCGCCCGCGTGCATCGCCCGCCGGCCATGATCCGGCTCGGCCCGGCCTATCGGCAGTCGCTGACACTCGTCTGGCCGCGCGGCGCCTTCGCCGCCGAGATCGGCGAGCTGATGATTTCGATGATGAAGATGACCGCCGAGACCAGTTTGCTGGCGGAATCAGTTCCTGATCGTCGGCTGCCAAGCGCCTGAAACGACTCTGAAAATTCCCGCTTCAATCGATACTTGAAGCCGCGCTCAGCTCTTCAGCTTCAGCCGCCTGCGGGTTTCGCTCGGGCTTTCGCGGTAGTGCGCCCGGTAGCTGCGCGAGAAGGACGATGACGAATTGAAGCCGGAGATCGCGGCGATGTCGGCAAATTCCATCCGCGTCTCGATCACCTTGCGGCGCGCTGCGTTGAGGCGGAGCGCCAGGTAATGTTCATGCGGCGCCACCCCCATCGTGTCGCGAAAGAGATCCTGCAGGTGCCGGGTGCTGACGCCGATGCGGCGGGCGAGCCTTGCCAGCGTCAAGGGCGCCTCCACCGTTTCCTCCATCAGCTTGACGGCAGCGCCGACGCGCGGATCGAGAATGCGCATGTTGCCGATCGTCGGCATCTGCAGGAGATCCCCGCGGGTGCGCTCCTGCTCGTAGATGAAAAGGCGGGAGACTTCGAGTGCCAGCGAGTAGCCGTGCGCCCGGCGGATCAGTTCCAGCATCAGATCGAGCGTCGGCAGCGAGCCCCCCGTCGTGATGCGCTTGCCATCGATGACGAAGCGCTCGCGCACCATCGTCACCTGCGGGTAAGCGGCGGTGAAATCCTCGAAATCCTCCCAGTGGGTGGTCGCCTTGAAATTGTCGAGCAGGCTGGTTTCGGCAAGCAGCCAGGAGCCGGATTCGATACCGGCCATCAGTTCGCGGTGCCGCGCCGTCTGCGACAGCAGCATCTTCAATTGCGAGGTGGCGCTGCGCTCCCAGTTGTAGCTCGAGAGGATGAAGAGCGGCGACGTCTCACGCTGCGGCCGGAAGATGCCGGAGACCGGAATGGGAATGCCGCTCTTCGTCTCGATCGGAGCTCCATCCGGACTGTAGATCGTCCAGTCATAGAGCGGCCGCCCGGCGATGCGGTTGGCGGCGCGCATCGGCTCGATCACCGAGGCGATGAGGATCAGATTGGTTTCCGGCAGCACCAGGATATCGACGTGCTGCACCTGCGAAACGCTCTGATCCATGTCCAAACTTCTCCGCCCTGTCGCCGATAATGTATAGGATGGAGCCGATAATGAAAAGCAGAGCGACCTTTCTTGGCTCGTAATGAGCGCAATAAAAGGGAGACAGCAATGCCGCTCAGCATGAACCGCGAGGTATTCATCACCTGTGCCGTCACCGGCTCGGGAGACACCGTTTCAAAGTCCGGCCACGTTCCAATCACGCCGAAACAGATCGCCGAAGCGGCGGTCGAGGCGGCCAAGGCCGGCGCTGCCGTGGTCCACTGCCACGTCCGCGATCCGGAGACCGGAGCGCCGGCCCGCAGGCTCGATCTCTACAAGGAAGTGACCGACCGTATCCGTTCTGCCGATGTCGACATGGTGCTGAACCTGACCGCCGGCATGGGCGGTGACCTGATCTTCGGCAACGTCGAAAGCCCGCTCCCGCTCAACGAGAAAGGCACCGACATGGCCGGCGCCACCGAGCGCGTTGCCCATGTGGCCGAATGCCTGCCGGAAATCTGCACGCTCGACTGCGGCACCATGAACTTCTCGCTTGGCGATTACGTCATGACCAACACGCCGTCGATGCTGCGCGAAATGGCCCGCCAGATGACCGCGCTCGGTGTGCGCCCCGAAATCGAAGCCTTCGATACCGGCCATCTCTGGTTTGCCAAGCAACTCGTCGAGGAAGGCCTGATCGAGGATCCGGTGCTGATCCAGCTCTGCATGGGCATTCCGTGGGGTGCGCCTGACGACCTCAACACCTTCATGGCCATGGTCAACAACGTGCCTGCCAACTGGACCTTCTCGGCGTTTTCCATCGGCCGCAACGCGCTCGCCTACCCGGCAGCGGCGATCCTGGCCGGCGGCAACGTCCGCGTCGGGCTCGAAGACAACCTCTATATCGGCAAGGGCCAGCTCGCCACCAACGGCCAGCTCGTCGAAAAGGCCGTCGGCGTCATCGAGGGTATGGGCGCCAAGATCATCGGACCGAAAGAGGTCCGCGAGAAACTGAAGCTGACGAAGCGCTGAGCGAGGACGGGACCATGAGCTCTATCACCAAAGCAGCCTGTGTCGGCGGCGGCGTCATCGGTGGCGCCTGGGTAGCGCGTTTCGCGCTTGCCGGTATCGACGTGAAAATCTTCGACCCGCATCCGGAAGCCGAGCGCATCATCGGCGAAGTCATGGCCAATGCCGAGCGCGCCTACGCGATGCTGACCATGGCGCCGCTGCCGCCGAAGGGCAAATTGACCTTCTGCAAAAGCATTGAGGAAGCCGTACAGGACGCTGATTGGATTCAGGAAAGCGTGCCGGAGCGGCTGGAGCTGAAGCGCGGCGTCATCACCAAGATCGATGCGGCCGCACGGCCCGATGCGCTGATCGGCTCGTCCACTTCGGGTCTGCTGCCGTCGGATCTCCAGGCCGAGATGCACCACCCGGAACGCATGTTCGTGGCGCATCCCTATAACCCCGTCTACCTCCTGCCGCTCGTCGAACTGGTCGGCGGCAAGAAGACGTCGAAAGCGACGATCGAGCGCGCCATGTCGGGCGTCGAGCAGATCGGCATGAAGGGCGTCGTCATCGCCAAGGAGATCGAGGCCTTCGTCGGCGACCGGTTGCTCGAAGCGCTCTGGCGCGAGGCGCTGTGGCTGATCCAGGATGACATCTGCGATACCGAAACGCTCGACAACGTCATGCGCTATTCCTTCGGCATGCGCTGGGCGCAGATGGGTCTGTTCGAGACCTATCGCATCGCCGGCGGCGAAGCGGGCATGCGTCACTTCCTCGCCCAGTTCGGCCCTTGCCTGAAATGGCCCTGGACGAAGTTCACGGATGTCGTCGACCTCGACGATGCGCTGGTCGAAAAGATCGGCGCCCAGTCGGACGCGCAGGCCGCCGGTCGCTCGATCCGTGAGCTCGAACGCATTCGCGACGAAAACCTCGTCGGTATCATGCATGCGCTGAAATCCGGCAATGGCGGCGAAGGCTGGGGTGCCGGCAAGCTGCTTGCCGATTTCGAGGCCAAGCTCTGGGCCAATGCCAAAAAGCCGGAAGCCGATCTCGGCGACGTCAAGCCGCTGCGCATCCTCGACACCAAGGTCAGCGCCGCCTGGGTCGACTACAACGGCCACATGACCGAGCACCGCTATCTGCAGGTCTTCGGCGACACCTCCGACGGCGTGCTGCGCCTGATCGGTGTCGACCTCGAATACGTGCGCGACGGCCACAGCTACTACACGGTCGAGACCCATATCCGGAACCTCGGCGAAGCCAAGCTCGGCGAAGCGCTCTATTCGACCTGCCAGATCCTGTCGTCCGACGAAAAGCGCCTGCACATCTTCTCGACGATCTACAATGCCGCGACCAACGAGGCCGTGGCCACCGCCGAGCAAATGATGCTGCATGTCGACAGCAAGGCCGGCAAGGCGGTCGCGGCACCCGAGAAGGTGCTGAGCAAGCTGCGTGCGATTACCGAAGCCCATGCGCAGCTGCCGACGCCTGACGGTGCCGGACGCTTCGTCGGCCAGAAGCGCTGAGACTAACCCTCCGTCTTCGGAGGGATTGCGGGCAATGCCGGGTCAGGCCCCTCATCCCGCTGCCGCGACCTTCTCCCCGTAAACGGGGAGAAGGGATCTGCCGCAACCGCTGGTTCCTTCAAAGGTCGCTGCGGTTTTTGACGGCCGAGGCGGTGCGATACCCGAGAGGCGTCCCCTCTCCCCGCCTGCGGGGAGAGGGTTAGGGTGAGGGGCAGCCGAGCATGCAGCGACTGATGGGGAGATCGGTCGCAGGCAGGCAGATAATTGCGAGGGAGAACACAATGAATTTCGCACTGACCGAAGAACAGCAGATGATCGTCGATACGGTCAGGAGCTTCGTCGAAACGGAAATCTATCCGCACGAGGACGAGGTCGAGCGCACCGGCGTGGTGCCGCGCGAACTCGGCCAGGAGATCGCCCGCAAATGCAAGGAGATCGGCTTTTTCGGCTGTAACTTCCCGGAGGAAGTGGGCGGCGCCGGCCTCGATCACACCTCTTTCACGCTCGTCGAGCGCGAGCTTGGCCGCGGCTCCATGGGCCTGACCGTCTTCTTCGGTCGCCCCTCGGGCATCCTGATGGCCTGCAACGCCGAG
This sequence comes from Ensifer sp. KUDG1, assembly GCF_050434285.1. Classification (NCBI taxonomy): domain Bacteria; kingdom Pseudomonadati; phylum Pseudomonadota; class Alphaproteobacteria; order Hyphomicrobiales; family Rhizobiaceae; genus Ensifer; species Ensifer sp. KUDG1. The sequence continues at coordinate 54,000 of NZ_JBNDIG010000002.1, read as the reverse complement.
CAGCGCGAAAAGTACCTGCTGCCGGCCGTCAAAGGTGACAAGTTCGATGCGCTTGCGATGACCGAACCGGACGCCGGCTCGGACGTGCGCGGCATGAAGTGCTTTGCCCGCAAGGACGGCGACGACTGGATCGTCAACGGCACGAAGCATTTCATCAGCCACGCCGACATCGCCGATTTCGTCATCGTCTTCATCGCGACCGGCGAAGAGGATACGCCGCGCGGCCCGAAGAAGAAGATCACCTGCTTTCTCGTCGATCGCGGCACGCCCGGCTTCGAGATCCGCAAGGGCTACAACTCCGTTTCCCATCGCGGCTACAACAACTGCGTCCTCACCTTCGACGATTGCCGCCTGCCCTCCGCCCAGATCCTCGGCGAAGTGCACAAGGGCTTTGACGTCGCCAATGACTGGCTGTTCGCCACCCGCCTGACGGTGGCGGCGACCTCGGTCGGCCGGGCGCGCCGCGCCTTCGACTACGCGCTGAATTACGCCGCCGAGCGCAAGCAGTTCGGCAAGCCGATCGGCGCCAACCAGGGCGTCTCCTTCAAGCTCGCCGACATGATCACCGAGATCGACGCCGCCGACCTGTTGACGCTGTCGGCCGCCTGGCGGCTCGACAACGGCCTGCCGTCAAACCGCGAGATCGCATCCGCCAAGGTCTACGCCACCGAAATGCTCGCCCGCGTCACCGACGAGGCGATCCAGATTTTCGGCGGCATGGGCCTGATGGACGACCTGCCGCTCGCCCGCTTCTGGCGCGACGCCCGCGTCGAGCGCATCTGGGACGGTACGTCCGAAATCCAGCGCCACATCATCAGCCGCGACCTCTTGCGGCCGCTGGGGGCGTGACGGGATGATTGAACAGGCTTCCTCTCCCTCCCTCATTCCTGTGCTCGTCACAGGAATCCAGCAGCGGCACGTCCGTGCCGCGCACGACCAAAGCAAACAACGCATGCGCTTCAAAGTGAAGAGAGCCCTTACCGGCTTGCCGACGCAAGCCGGCTGGATTCCGGTGACAAGCACAGGAATGAGGGCGTTGATGGCGAGCGCTCCGACGGCCGTCGGCATGAGGGAGTGCAAAACGGCATGACCGCCACGCCCCGCTCCCTCGACCGCCTGATCCGCCCCCGCACCATCGCCGTTTTTGGCGGCAAGGAAGCGCGGCGCGTTATCGAACAATGCGACAAGATGGGTTTTACCGGCGAGATCTGGCCGGTGCATCCGCGCGAGACCGAAATCCTCGGCCGCAAGTGCTACCGTTCGGTCGCCGAGCTTCCGGGCGCACCGGACGCCTCCTTCGTCGGCGTCAACCGGCAGCTGACGATCGACATCATCCGTGACCTCGCCGCCCGCGGCGCGGGCGGTGCGGTCTGCTATGCCTCGGGCTTCCGCGAGGCGGCAAGCGAGCTCGACGACGGCAACCACATGCAGGAGGCGCTGGTGCAGGCGGCCGCCGACATGCCGATCGTCGGGCCGAATTGCTATGGCTTCATCAACATGCTCGACGGCGCCCTGCTCTGGCCCGACCAGCACGGCATGCAACGCGTCGAAAAGGGCGTCGCGATCCTGACGCAGTCCTCCAACATCGCCTGCAACATCTCGATGCAGACGCGCGGCCTGCCGCTCGCCTATGTCATGACCGCCGGTAACCAGGCGCAGACGGGCCTGTCCGACATCGCATGCGCCGTGCTAGAAGATCCGCGCGTCACCGCCGTCGGCCTGCATATCGAGGGCTTCGACAGTATGGCGGCGCTGGAGCGGCTGGCGACCCGTGCCCGCGAACTCGGCAAACCGGTCGTAACGCTGAAGGTCGGCAAATCGGAAGCGGCCCAACTCGCGACGGTGTCGCACACCGCATCGCTTGCCGGCAACGACCGTGTTTCGTCCGCACTGCTGGCCCGTCTCGGCATTGGCCGCGTCGACACGCTGCCCGCACTTCTGGAAACCCTGAAGCTGCTGCACGTGGCAGGCCCGCTCGACAGCCGCGACATCTCCTCGATGAGCTGCTCCGGCGGCGAGGCCTCGCTGATGGCCGATGCCGGCGAACGCTACCGAGTGAACTACCGCCCCTTGCGCGACGAGCAGAAGAAGCCGCTGAAGGACGCGCTCGGCGAGATGGTGACGATCGCCAACCCGCTCGACTACCACACCTTCGTCTGGGGCAACCGCGAGAAGCAGACGACCGCTTTCACCGCCATGATGAAGGGCGGCTATTCCATCAATCTGCTCGTGCTCGACTTCCCCCGTCTCGACCGCTGCGACCCGGCCGACTGGGAGACCACCTGCCACGCGGTGATCGACGCGGCGAGAGCCACCGGCGCCCGCGCCGGCATCGTCGCAAGCCTTGGCGAAAACATGCCGGAGGCAACCGCGCTCTTTCTGATGAAGGCCGGCATCGTCCCCTTCTTCGGCATCGAGGAGGCGCTGGACGCGATCGAGACGGCAGCCGATATCGGCGCTGTCTGGGCAAAGCCCGCCCCGCCCCGTCTGCTCGACGGTATTGAAGCCGACGATGGTGAAGCCGTCACCCTCAGCGAACACGAGGCGAAGGTGGAGCTTGCCGCCGCAGGCCTCACCGTGCCGAAGGGCAAGACGGCGGCAACCGCCGAGGAGGCAGCAGCGGCTGCCGAGACACTCGGCTTCCCGGTCGTACTGAAGGGCCTCGGCGTCGCCCACAAGACCGAGGCGGGCGCAGTGAAACTCAACCTTGCAAGCCGCGATGAGGTCTATGCGGCGGCCAAAACCATGGCCGGGGTCGCCTCCGGCTACCTCGTCGAAAAGATGGTGGGCAAGCCCGTCGCCGAACTCATCATCGGCGCCATGCGCGACCCCGTCGCCGGCCCCGTTCTGACCATTGGCGCCGGCGGCATCCTTGTGGAACTGCTCGACGATTCCGCCATCCTGACGCTGCCGACGACGCCGGAAGCGATCTGGGAAGCGATCGGCGGGCTGAAGATCCGCAAGCTGCTCGACGGCTATCGCGGCGCGCCTGCCGCCGATTACGCCGCTTTAACCGCGGCTGTCGCGGCAGCGGCATCCTATGTCGTTGCAAACGCTTCGAAACTCGAAGAACTGGATATCAATCCATTGATGGTGTTGCCGAACGGTCAGGGTGCCGTTGCTGCCGACGCCCTGATCCGCCGGAGGAAATGACAGCGATGACCGGACCGATCCGTACACGCCGCGAGGGCGGCATCCTCGAAGTCACCATCGACCGGCCGAAGGCCAATGCCATCGACCTGGCAACCAGCCGGGTGATGGGCGAAATCTTCCGCGACTTCCGCGACGACGACACCTTGCGCGTCGCCATCATCACCGGCGCCGGTGAAAAATTCTTCTGTCCGGGGTGGGACCTGAAGGCCGCCGCCGGCGGTGACGCCGTCGACGGCGACTATGGCGTCGGCGGTTTCGGCGGCATGCAGGAGCTGCGCGATCTCAACAAGCCGATCATCGCGGCGATCAACGGCATCTGCTGCGGCGGCGGCCTGGAGATCGCGCTTTCGACCGACCTGATCCTTGCCGCCGAACACGCGACTTTCGCGCTGCCCGAAATCCGCTCCGGCACCGTTGCCGACGCCGCCTCGATCAAGCTGCCGAAGCGCATCCCCTATCACATCGCCATGGACATGTTGCTGACCGGCCGCTGGCTCGATGCTGTCGAGGCCAACCGCTGGGGTTTCGTCAACGAGATCCTGCTGGCGGGCAAGCTGATGGACCGCGCCTGGGAACTGGCGCGCCTGCTCGAAAGCGGCCCGCCGCTCGTTTATGCCGCGATCAAGGAAGTGGTGCGGGCAGCCGAGGGCGACACCTTCCAGGGGACGATGAACAAGATCACCAAACGGCAGTTCAAGACCGTCGATATCCTCTATTCGAGCGAAGACCAGCTGGAAGGCGTGCGCGCCTTCACCGAGAAGCGCGACCCCGTCTGGAAGGGTCGCTAGAGCATCCCGCTTTCGCGTGAAATCACCGAAAGCGCAGGCAACCGAGCCGGGCGACCGGCACCAAGACGTGACGAGACGCGCGGGAAAAGCCGCGCGCCATCAAACACGCATCCATAAGCCAAGCTTATGGAAATAAATTGTAATTTAGGGCGTTACAAGAAGAGTTCCAGCGATTACGCTTATCGATCTGAACGAAGGACGCCCCTGGCTGGGGAAGGAGAAGACGACAGAAAGAGAAGAAAAAGCGGCCGTCAGGCCGATCCGAAGCCATCTGATACAATGGCTGTACGCAGCAATCTCTACCAACCACTACGAACGGCGAATGCCGACAACAGAAGGGAACAGGGGAATGAGCGATTACAAGGATTACCTCACACGCCAGGTCATGCTCGGCAAGATGAACCGCCGCGAGTTTTTGGGCCGCGCGGCCGCTGCCGGCATTCTCGCCTCGACCGCAGGCACGCTGTTTGCCACCAGCGCTCAGGCGCAGGAGCCGAAGCGCGGCGGCCACCTGAAGCTCGGTCTTGAAGGCGCTGCCGCCACCGACTCGAAGGACCCGGCCAAGGCGCTTTCGCAGTTCATGTTCGTCGTCGGCCGCAACTGGGGCGACATGCTGGTCGAAAGCCATCCGACCACAGGCGCACCGGTGCCGGCGCTGGCCGAATCCTGGGAGCCGTCGGCCGATGCCTCGACCTGGACCTTCACCATCCGCAAGGGCGTGAAGTTCCATGACGGCAAGGAACTGACGCTCGACGACGTCATCAAGACCCTGCAGCGCCACACCGACGAAAAGTCGGAGTCCGGCGCGCTCGGCGTGATGAAGTCGATCAAGGAGATCAAGGCCGACGGCGACAAGCTGGTGCTCGTGCTGACCGAAGGCAATGCCGACCTGCCGCTGCTTCTGACCGACTATCACCTGATCATCCAGCCGGGCGGCGGCATCGACAAACCGGACGCGATGATCGGCACCGGTCCCTTCAAGGTGACGAGCTTCGAAGCCGGCGTTCGCGCCACCTTCGAGAAGAACGCCGACGACTGGCGCACCGACCGCGGCTACGTAGACTCGGTCGAGCTGATCGCCATGAACGACGCGACTGCCCGCATCGCAGCCCTTTCGTCCGGCCAGGTGCACTACATCAACCGCGTCGATCCGAAGACGGTCAACCTTCTGAAGAAGGCGCCGACGGTCGAGATCCTGAACACCTCCGGCCGCGGCCATTACGTGTTCATCATGCATTGCAACACCGCACCCTTCGACAACAACGACCTGCGCATGGCGCTGAAATATTCGATGGACCGCGAAACCATGGTCCAGCGCATCCTCGGCGGCTACGGCAAGGTCGGCAACGACTTCCCGATCAACGACACCTATGCCCTCTTCCCCGAGGGCATCGAGCAGCGCGCCTATGATCCGGACAAGGCGGCCTTCCACTACAAGAAATCCGGCCATAGCGGTCCGGTGCTCCTGCGCACCTCCGACGTCGCCTTCCCGGGTGCGGTCGATGCGGCCGTGCTCTACCAGGAAAGCGCCAAGAAGGCCGGCATCGAGATCGAGGTCAAGCGCGAGCCGGGCGACGGCTACTGGACCAACGTCTGGAACGTGCAGCCCTTCTCCACCTCCTACTGGGGCGGCCGCCCGACCCAGGACCAGATGTACTCGACCGCCTATCTCTCCACCGCCGACTGGAACGACACCCGCTTCAAGCGCCCGGACTTCGACAAGATCCTGCTCGAGGCCCGCGCCGAACTCGACGAGGCCAAGCGCAAGGACATGTACCGCACCATGGCCATGATGGTGCGTGACGAAGGCGGCCTGATCCTGCCGATGTTCAACGACTTCGTGAACGCCTCCACCAAGCAGGTGAAGGGCTACGTGCACGATATCGGCAACGACATGTCGAACGGCTATGTCGCAACCCGGGTATGGCTGGACGCATGATGATGGAAAGCGGACCGCTCACTGGTCCGGTTTCGACGGATGGAACCGCGGGTGCAACACACCCGCGGTCTGCCGAACTTTCCGGAGTACCAGCAAAACCCAACCCTGCCGCCAATCCCTCGAATGGTGAAATCGGCGGCACCTTCTGGCGGCGCTTCACCTTCCGCCGCCCGCTCGCGGCGCTGGTCCTGCAGCGCCTCGGCCTGAGCGTCGGGCTGCTCTTTGCCGTATCGCTGATGATCTTCGGTGGCATCGAGGCGCTTCCGGGCGACTTCGCCACAACCTATCTCGGCCAGTCGGCAACGCCGCAGGCTGTCGAAAACATCCGCAAGGATCTCGGCCTCGACAGGCCCTGGACCGAACGCTACGTCTCCTGGCTCGGCGGCGCCCTGCAGGGCGACTTCGGAACGTCCTGGGCGAGCAAGAACTCGGTCGGCGAACAGATTTCCAAGCGCCTCGGCAACTCGCTGTTCCTCGCCTTCTTCGCGGCCCTCGTTTCCGTGCCGCTCGCCGTCGGGCTCGGCATGCTGGCGGTACAGTTTCGAAACCGGCTGCCCGACAAGATCATCAACGTCGTCTCGCTCGCGGCCATCTCCCTGCCCGAGTTCTTCGTCGGCTATCTGCTGATCATGTTCTTTGCCGTCAAATACGGCGTCGCGACCTTCCCCGCGACCGTCTATGACAGCATGACCTTCACCGAACGGCTCTCGGCGATCGCGCTTCCCGTCGCGACCCTCGTTCTCGTCGTTCTCGCCCACATGATGCGCATGACCCGCGCGGCGATCCTCAACGTCATGTCGTCGGCCTATGTCGAGACGGCGGAACTGAAGGGGCTCGGCATGTTCCGCATCATCGCGCGCCATGCCGCCCCCAATGCGGTGGCGCCGGTCATCAACGTCATTGCGCTCAACCTTGCCTATCTCGTCGTCGGCGTGGTCGTCGTCGAGGTGGTCTTCGTCTATCCCGGCATGGGCCAATACATGGTGGATGCGGTGACCGTGCGCGACATGCCGGTCGTTCAGGCCTGCGGCCTGATCTTTGCCGCCTTCTACATCTTCCTGAACATGGCGGCCGACATTCTCGCGATCATCGCCAACCCGAGACTGAGGCATCCGCGATGAACCTGAGATCCATTCCCTTCAGCGCCTGGATCGGCATCGCCGGCATCGCGATCGCGATCTTCTGCGCCCTCTTCGCACCCGTCATCGCCCCCTTCGGCGAGCGCGACGTGGTCGGCGACGTCTGGCTTCCGGCCGGCGGCGACTTCCTGCTCGGCACCGACAATCTCGGTCGCGACCTGCTCTCGCGTCTGATCTATGGCGCCCGCACCACCATCTTCGTGGCGCTGGCGGCAACCGTGCTCTCCTTCTCGCTGGGCATGCTTTTGAGCTTCACGGCCGCGGTCGTCGGCGGCTTCACCGATCAGCTCTTCTCTCGCTTCAACGACCTGATGATGGCGATCCCGACGCTGATCTTCGCCCTCGTCGTTCTCGCCGTGCTGCCGCAGCATCTGTGGATCCTGATCCTGGTGATGGCGGTGCTCGACAGTACCCGCGTCTTCCGCATCGGCCGGGCCGTCGCGCTCGATGTCGCGGTCATGGAGTTCGTCGAAGCCGCAAGGCTGCGCGGCGAAGGTTCGCTCTGGATCATCTTCCGCGAGATCCTGCCGAACACGCTGTCGCCGCTGCTCGCCGAATTCGGCCTGCGCTTCGCCTTCTCCATCCTGTTTCTCTCCACCCTCTCCTTCCTCGGCCTCGGCATCCAGCCGCCTGCAGCCGACTGGGGCGGCATGGTCAAGGACAACAAGGACGGCATCATCTTCGGTATCTCGGCAGCGCTCATCCCGGGTGCGGCGATCGCGACACTCGCGATCTGCGTCAACCTCGTCGTCGACTGGCTGATGAAACGGACCTCCAGCCTCAAGGGAGGACGCGGCGATGCCTGAGATGCTTTCCGTCAAGAACCTCAAGATCGAAGCGACCAGCTATCCGCCGGGCGAGCCGCCCAAGGTCGTCACCCTCGTCGAGGGCGTCTCCTTCGACGTTCAGAAGGGTAAGGTGCTCGGGCTCATCGGTGAGTCCGGCGCCGGCAAGTCGACCATTGGCCTTTCGGCACTCGCCTACGGCCGCGGCGGCGTGCGCATCACCGGCGGCCAGGTCCTGCTCGACAGCAAGGACATCCTGACGCTCGACAGACACGGTATCCGCTCGATCCGCGGCGCCCGCGTCTGCTACGTCGCCCAATCGGCCGCTGCCGCCTTCAACCCGGCCCATAGGCTCGGCGACCAGGTGATCGAGGCGTCGCTGCGCCACGGCATCATGAGCCGCGACGAGGCAAAGAAGCGGGCGCTCTATCTCTTCCGGGTGCTCGGCCTGCCCAATCCGGAAACCTTCGGCGACCGCTACCCGCATCAGGTCTCCGGCGGGCAGCTGCAGCGCGCCATGACCGCCATGGCGCTCTGCCCCAATCCGGAGCTGATCGTCTTCGACGAGCCGACGACGGCGCTGGACGTGACGACCCAGATCGACGTGCTTGCCGCAATCAAGCACGCGATCGAGGAAACGCACACAGCGGCCCTCTACATCACCCACGATCTCGCGGTCGTTGCCCAGATCTCCGACGACATCATGGTGCTGCGCCATGGCAAGACGGTGGAATACGGCTCGACGAAACAGATCATCGAAGCGCCGCGGGAAGACTACACCCGGGCACTCGTCAGCGTCCGCCAGACGAAACGCGAGGAAGCCGCCGACCAGACCGGGACGCAGCTGAAGATCGAGAATATCAGTGCCGGCTATGCCAATGGCTTTAAGGTCCTGCACGATGTCTCGATGCATCTGCCGAAAGGCCAGACACTGGCGATCGTCGGCGAAAGCGGTTCAGGCAAGTCGACGCTCGCCCGCGTCATCACCGGGCTTCTGCCGCCGACCGAGGGTCGCATCTCGTTCGAAGGCAAGGAACTGCCGCGCGCCTTGAAGGGCCGCAGCAACGACGAGCTTCGCCGCATCCAGATGATCTACCAGATGGCCGATACCGCGATGAACCCGCGCCAGACGGTACGCGACATCGTTGGGCGTCCACTCTCCTTCTACTTCGGCCTACATGGCCAGAAGAAGACGGAGCGGGTGAACGAGTTGCTCGACCAGATCGAGATGGGCGGCCGCTTCCTCGATCGGTACCCGGCGGAACTTTCGGGCGGCCAGAAGCAGCGTGTGGCGATCGCCCGCGCCTTGGCGGCGAAGCCGGAGCTAATCCTGTGCGACGAGCCGACCTCCGCACTCGATCCGCTCGTCGCCGAAGGCATCCTGAATCTGCTTTTGAAGCTTCAGGAGGAAACCGCTGTTTCCTATGTCTTTATCACCCACGACATCGCCATCGTCCGGGCGATCGCCGACAGCGTCGCAGTCATGCATCGCGGCCGCCTCGTGCGCTTCGGTCCGAAGTCGAAGGTGCTGTCGCCGCCCTTCGACGACTATACCGACCTGCTTCTGAAGTCGGTTCCGGAGATGGAGATCGGCTGGCTGGAGCGCGTGCTGAAAACACGGCGCATGGAAAGCGCCGGCAACTGAAAAACGAAAAGGCGGCACGCCGCGTGCCGCCTTTCCCATCTCCCCGGATCAATCAGCGTTGCCAGAAGGCCTTGTTCGTCTCAGCGCGCACCTGCGCCACGGTCATCCCGATATCCCTCAGCCGCTCCGGATATTGGTCGGCCATCCGCTGAAGTTGCTCGCGGACGCGAACGCGGTCCTCCCAGATGACAAGGATGCGGAAGGGATCGTGACGGCCAAGGCTGTCGGCCAGATGCCTTGCCGGTTGGCTGAGATCCAGCCGGACGGCGTGATAGAAATCGGACATTCCGGAAAGCAGGCTGCTCATCGCCGTTCCCACCTCTTCTGGCCCCTTGGGGCGTTGAAACACTGTCGGAACTCTAGGCGTGTCGAACGCGCGCCACATCGCGCAGCTGCTGTGTTTTCCTCTCCTGCATTTGTAGTATTTTGCCGGGAGCATCGCGCGTCCCGTTGGACGCGCAAGGGGCGCTGTGGCACCTTGCCGTATGCCGCCATTGAAAACGGCCCGGTCAGATGGCAGGAAGCAGCCATGAACCGTATCCCGACACCACAGGTCGCCACCGAAGCCTTGTCAGACCGCGAGCGCGCCGTGGCCGAGCGTTTTGCCGCCGGCCTGACCTATCGCGAAATCGGCGAGGCGCTGTTCATCGCGCCGTCGACGGTGCGCACGCATCTGGCGACGATCTACGGCAAGCTCGGCGTTCGCAACAAGATCGAGCTTGCCGCCTCGGTCGCGCAGATGGTGGCCGGCAAAACGGCGACCGAGGCGGTCGCGCCGTTGCGCGACGCCGAGCCCGCTTCGCCGACGCTCGCCGTCTTTCCCATTGAAAGCCTCAATCCGGAGGAGCGCTGGCACCGTTTCGCCGACGGGCTGTCATCCGACATCTGCGTCGACCTCGCGCGCTTCGCCGATCTCCCCGTCATCGCCTTCCACACAATGAAGCTGCTCGGCAACCGGCCGGAAAGTTTCGAAGACCACGTCCAGGCGGTCGGCGCCACCTATGCCATCACCGGGCAGCTGCGCGCGGACGACCGGCGGGTCCGCCTGACGATCCAGCTTTCCGATACCCGCACCGGCATGACGCTCTGGAGTGAGCGCTACGAGCGCACGATGGAAGACGTACTGACGCTGCAGGACAGCCTCACCGAAAGCGTCATCAACGTGCTCGCCGGCTGCTTCGGCACGCTGGCCGCCATCGGCCGCAAGGCGAGCCGACAGAAGCCGCCGGGCAGCCTACAGGCCTACGACTATTTCCTGCTGGGCGTCGAACAGCACAATCGCTTCAGCCCCGACGGCAACGCCGCCGCCATGCAGTTGCTCACCCGCTCCATCGAACTCGATCCGACGCGCGCACGCGCCTGGACCGAACTTGCCTATGCCCATTCCATCCAGGCGGCGAACGGCTTCGGCGACGACCTCGACGAAGCCTTCCGCAACTGGCGGCGCGCGGTCGACGAAGCCGTGCGGCTGGACCCCACCGACCCTGCCGGCCACACCTGCCTCGGCGACCTCAAGGCGTGTCTCGGCGACCTTGCCGGCGCTGCCGAGGCGCACGCACGTGCCTTCGAATTCGGCAGGAACAACGCCGATACCCTGGCGCTTCTCGCGGGAGCCAAGGCCCTGATCGTCGGCGATCCCGCCGACGGGATTCCCTTCATCGAGCGCGCACTCTCGCTCAACCCGCTTGGCCCGCCCTGGTACCATGGCATGTTCGCGCGCGTTCTCTTCGTCGTCGGGCGCTATCGCGAATGCTTGTCCGCGCTTGAAAGAAGTTCGCAGGAATCGCCCAACACGCTGATGTTCCAGGCGATGTCGCATGCGCACCTTGGCGAGATGGAGGAAGCGGCAGAGGTCGTGTCGCGGCTGCGCACCCAGTTCCCGTCGTTCACGGTCGAGGGCTTCATTGCCGGCTATCCCATCTCCAATCCGCCGGCGCTTTCGGCCGTTCGGGAGGGTGCGCGCCTGGCGAGGCTTGGTTTACCCGGCCCCGCTTCAACGGCATGAAGCCCAAGCCAAACGTTATGGAGCCAGCTTTTTGCGCTGCTCGACAAGAAAGTCCATCAGCGCTCGGGTCTTGGCGGGCATCTGAGCGCGCGACGGGACGTAAAGAAAGAACGCCGGACGGGGATGAACCCACGGCAGAAGAACACGCGCCAAAGTGCCATCCTCCAGATACGGACGAACGCAGAGGTCGAGGTGCTGCACCAGGCCGACGCCCTGTAGCGCCGCACGCAACATGCTGTCGTCGTCGTTGAAGATGGCGTTGCCCTGGGGTTCGTAGATCACGGCGCGTGCTTCTTGGTCGGGCGTGAGGAACGTCCAGCGGTCGATGGTGCCGCTCGAGGTGAAGCGATAGGACAGGCAATTGTGCTGCTTCAGCTCCTGAGGCGTCTCAGGAATGCCGTGGCGCTGGAAATATTGAGGCGATCCGACGATCGCCATCTCCAGCGGCGGCGTGATGGGCACCGCAATCATGTGCTCGTCCAGGCTTTCGCCCAATCGGATGCCGGCGTCGAGCCCTTCGGCCACGATGTTGGAGAGACCGTCGTCGGTCACCAGTTCCAGCCGCAGCTTCGGATAGCGCGCCAGAAACGCCGCCATATGCGGCTCGATCAACGACCGCGCGGCAACGCGTGAGACGGATAGCCGGATCGTGCCCGACGGTTCCGTACCGGCCTCGCCCAGGTCCGTGACCGCGCCTTCGATCGCGGCAAAGGCGGGCTGCAGCACATCGAACAGACGCTGGCCCTCCTCGGTCAACGACATGTCGCGCGTCGTGCGGTTGATGAGCCGCACGTTCAAGTGTCGTTCCAGCGATTTCAGGTGCTGCGACACGGTTGCGCGCGTCACCTCCATTTCCATGGCGGCCTTGGTGAAGCTGCGGCGGCGGGCCACGTGGACGAACCACGCCATGGCAGGAAGCAAGGAAGGATCCAGAGGCATATTGTCAGTTATCACTTAACACTGATGTCATGTCCAGGCGGTTTATCCGATCAATTCGCTCACCTAATATGCCCCCATACCCACCGACATCGTGTCTCGGCAGGGCAGTCAGAGGAGATTTGGTTATGACCGGAATTTCAAAGGAAAGAATGCAGAGGGCGCGGGAGCAGGAAAAAACCATCTCCCCGGAAGATCACGCCAAGGTCAAGGCACTGGCCGGCATGGTCAAGATGCCGCGCAGCTTCATCTTCAAGAACCCCGACGAATACGGCATGGAAGGATGGTACGACCTGTCCATCCCGTCGGACGACGGCACGCCACTCGAAGCCTGGTACATCCCGGCCAAGGGTGGCGAGAGCAACAAGCTCGTCATCTTCAACCATGCGCTTCCGATGTGCCGCGCCGGCTATCCCGGCCATATGGGCGCGCCGTGGGGCAACTTCATCGAGCCGGTCGAGATCGACTTCGTCATCCAATACAAGCACCTGACCGATGCCGGCTACAACGTCCTGACCTACGACTTCCGCAATCACGGACAGAGCGGTGCTGCCAACGGCGGCGTCTGCGGCGTCGGCCAGTGGGAATGGCGTGACTGCGTCGGCGTGAAGAAATTCGTCGATGCCCATCCGCGCCTGGGCAAGATGGACGTTGCACTGTTCAGCCAGTGCCTGGGCGGCGTTTCGCAGTATGCGGCCATCACCAAGCATCCCGAGCTGTTCGAGAACGTCAAATGCCTGCTCAGCCCGCTGGTTCCCAACATGACGTCGGTCTTCACCAAGCTTTCGGGCTACCAGGGCATCACGCAGTACCAGGAACTGATCGACCTGGAGATACTGAAGCTCGGTGGTTTTGCTGCCGCCGACATGTCGGGCAGATTGTGGGCTCCGAACGTCAAGCTGCCGGTCTTCATGTGGCAAGTGCTCGACGATGCCGTCATCAACAACCCGAGCGACGCGGAGAGCACCTTCGACGCGCTGGCGAGCAACGACAAGGAACTCTACTGGATCGAGGGTACGACCAAGCGCTTCGAGGACGGCTACAACTGGTTCGGCCGTCACCCCGAGAAGGTGCTGTCCTATCTGGCCAAATACATGAACTGACGCCTTGAGGCGGAGCCGGAGCGGTTACCGTGGCGATAGCCAGCAGGGGCGCTCCGGCTCGTTCAGTCGGAACGGACATGCGACATCGCGTGGCGCGGAGAAATCTAATGGTATCGGAGCGCCAGGCAACCGTCATTTCTGCCGGCAATCGACGTCGCCCACCCGCTGCGCCGCCTCGCCCTCGAAAGTCACCGTCGCCTCGCCCTTGGCCGAACAATCGCCCTTTTCGCCGCTGCCGGCGCGGAAGTGCACGACCGGCTGCCCCTCGATCATGATGCTCGGCACCACCTCGTAGAGTTCCGGCGGGCAATTTGCGACGTCGGACAATCGCAGCGCCGGCTGGCCGCCGATCATCACGCTGGACGCACCCGAAAGCGCGCAGGACGGGATCGGCGCTTGGCCCTCCTCCGCCATTGCCGACGGCCCCGGCATGAAGGCCCATAGGCTGGCGACGGCAGCCGCTACAAATCTCATGATCCCCTCCTCCTGTTCCCGCTTGCCGACGCAAGCTATCACACGGTCGCACCCGCACCTCAATATTCGGCCGGTACCGTCAACGGCTCCGCATCCGGTGTTTCGAGAAAGTTTCGCACCGTCTGCGGCAGGTGGCGCGAGCCGAAGGACAGCACGCCGCAGCGCGAAAGCATCTGCCGCAAGTCCGGCTGTTCCCCGAGCGAGCGCCAGATCATCCGCGACGCGTAAGGCAGGTTCTCCTTGCGCCAGGAGACCCCCATGGTGGTGCCGCGCAGATAGACCCGCTGATGCACTTCGAACGGCAAAAGGATCGTCTGCGCCAGCATCGGCTCGCGCCCGATGCTGCGCTCGGCGATGAAGATCCGGTTTCGCCAGAAGGTGACGAGGCCGACATATTTCGAGAACTGCTGGATCTCGTTTGCGGGATCGCGGATGCGCTCGATCGATTTCACCCGGATCGAGCCTGCCTCCTCGTAGATCCGCGCGCAGGAGCAGACGACCAGCCCCGGCCAGGAGAGCGACACGTGATAGGTCTGGTAGTAGCCGATATGGCGTCTGAGGCCCGCGATGTCGCCCGGGAAACCCTCAAGCAGCAGGCCGGCGTCCGAGCGGTCTCGATCGGGCCGCGTCATGCGCGCCTCGAACTGTTTGGCCGGCAATGCGAAGTCTTCGGCAGAAAGCCCGAAGAAGCGGGCAATGCGCGCCACATTGTGCGCCGATGGCCGCGCCTCGCCGCCGATGTAGCGGTTGAACTGCTGGCGGTTGATACCGATTTCGCGGCAGATTTGCGAGATCGACCGTCGCGTCGCACAGGCAAACTTGAGATTGGCGGCGAAGATGTCGATGTCCTGCACGGTGCTTTTTCGAACCCCATTCAACGCGCTTCCAATCCCTGTCGAACAGGAAGCACGCAGGTAGCGTAAAAGAGCGTAAAGAAGCGTCAAGTCGCGAAATTGTGTGCCGGCCGGCAAACGCTAGGTTTTCCCTAACAAGCATCACTCCAAAGGGAACCCTAGAATGACCGAATTCACCAAGCGTCCTGACGGCCTCCTTGTCCCTGCGAGCCTTGCCTCGGCCGGCCTCAGCCGGCGCAGCTTCCTGGCCGGCACCGCAGCATTGGGCCTCGCGGCCGGTTTCGCCGGCACGCTCGCCGCCACCGACGCAAGGGCTCAGGAGCCGAAGCGTGGCGGCCATCTCAAGCTCGGCCTCAAGGGCGGCGCCACGACGGACTCGCTCGACCCCGCCGCCTATAGCGGTTCCGTCTCCTTCGTGATCGGCCACCTCTGGGGCGATACGCTGGTCGAATCCGACCCGAAGACCGGCGCACCGCTGCCGGCGCTTGCCGAATCTTGGACACCCTCGGCCGATGCGTCCGAGTGGACCTTCAAGATCCGCAGCGACGTCAGCTTCCACGACGGCAGCAAGCTGACGGTTGCCGACGTCGTCGCCACGCTGAAGCGCCATGCGGACGAAGGCTCCAAGTCCGGCGCGCTCGGGCTGATGCGCTCGATCAAGACGATCGAGGAGAAGGCAGGCAGCCTGGTGCTGACGTTGACCGAAGGCAATGCCGACCTGCCGCTGCTTCTGACCGACTATCACCTGATCATTCAGCCGAAGGGCGGCGTCGACAATCCGGCCTCGCCCATCGGCACCGGTCCCTACAAGCTTTCAAGCTACGAGGCTGGCCTGCGCGCCACCTTCGAGAAGAACGCCGACGACTGGCGTTCCGACCGCGGCTTCGTCGACAGTGTCGAGATCATCGTGATGAACGACACGACGGCGCGCATCGCAGCGCTTTCCTCCGGTCAGGTCCATTTCATCAACAACATCGACCCGAAGACCGTGCCGCTCCTGAAGCGCGCGCCGCGCGTCGAAATCCTCAGGACCGCCGGCAAAGGCTTCTACAGCTTCCTGATGCATTGCGACACCGCGCCCTTCGACAACAACGACCTGCGGCTGGCGCTGAAATATGCGGTCGACCGCCAGGCGATCCTCGACCGGGTGCTCGGCGGCTTCGGCACGCTCGGCAACGACTATCCCGTCAACGGCAACTATGCGCTGGCGCCTGAGGGCATCGAGCAGCGCGCCTATGACCCGGACAAGGCCGCCTTCCACTTCAAGAAGTCCGGCCACGACCGGCCGATCCTCTTGCGCACCTCCGACGCCGCCTTCCCCGGGGCTTCCGACGCCGCCGTGCTCTTCCAGGAAAGCGCCAAGAAGGCCGGCATCGAGATCGAAGTGCGCCGCGAGCCGGAAGACGGCTACTGGACCAATGTCTGGAACGTGCAGCCTTTCTGCGCCTCCTATTGGGGCGGAAGACCGACGCAGGATTCGCGCTACTCGACCTCCTACCTCTCGACCGCCGAGTGGAACGACACGCGCTTCAAGCGCGAGGATTTCGACAAGCTCCTGCTGCAGGCCCGCTCCGAACTGGACGAGACCAAGCGCAAGGAAATGTATCACACCATGGCGATGACCGTGCGCGACGAAGGCGGCCTGATCCTGCCGGTCTTCAACGACTACGTGAACGCCGCCTCCGCCTCGCTCAAGGGCTTTGTCGACGACATCGGCAACGACCTCTCGAACGGCTATGTCGGCAGCCGCGTCTGGTTCGACAGCTAAGCCATTGCGATGAAAGCCGGACGCGGGTTCGCGTCCGGCACTTCCCGAGAGAACAAAAGAGATCGTTGGAACCATATGTCAGAACGCGAATTCACTGTCATCGAAAACGAATGGATCCGGCTGAAGGACGGCACCGAGCTTGCCGCCCGCATCTGGATGCCCGCCGGCGCTAAGGCCGAACCGGTTCCGGCCGTGCTCGAATACCTGCCCTACCGCAAGCAGGGCGGCACGAGCCTGCGTGACGAGTCCACCTACCCCGTCTTTGCCGCCGCCGGCATTGCCGGCGTCCGCGTCGACATCAGAGGCTCCGGCGAAAGCGAAGGCGTGATCGACGGCGAATATACGCCGCGCGAGCTTTCCGACGGCTGCGAGATCGTGGAATGGATCGCCGCCCAGCCCTGGTCCAATGGCAAGGTCGGCATGATGGGCATCTCCTGGGGCGGCTTCAACTGCCTGCAGGTCGCGGCCTTGAGACCGCCGGCGCTGAAAGCCGTCATCTCCATCGCCTCCACGGTCGACCGCTACAACGACGACATCCACTACAAGAACGGCTGCCATCTCTCGGCCCAGCTGTCCTGGGCGGCGACCATGCTCGGCTACCAGTCGCGCTCGCCGGATCCCGCGATCGTCGGCGACCGTTGGAAGCAGATGTGGATGGAGCGGCTGGAGAAAGAACCCTTCTTCATGGAGGAGTGGCTGGAGCACCAGCGTCGCGATGAATTCTGGCAGCACGGCTCTATCTGCGAAGATTTCGACAGGGTCGGCATCCCGGCGCTGGTCATCGCCGGCTGGGCCGACGGCTACCGCAACACGCCCCTGAAGGCGGTCGAAGGCCTTGGCGACAGGGCCAAGGCGCTGATCGGCCCTTGGGTGCACAAGTACCCGCATTTCGCCTTTCCAAAGCCGCGCGCCGATTTCCATGGCGAGGCGATCCTCTGGTGGAACCGCTGGCTGCGCGACGAGGAAAACGGCGCCGAGAGCGGGCCGCAGGTGCGCGCCTATATCCTCGACGGCCCGCGCCCGTCGCTCCGGCGTGACAGCGATCCCGGTCGCTGGGTGGCGAAGGACGCCTGGACCGCACCGGAAATGCAGCTCTTCGGCGTCTCGCATGATGGCCGGCTGACGCCATCTGCCGGCGGCACCGGCATCGGCGAGGTCTACCTGAAATCGCCGCTCGATACCGGCACGGCATCCGGCGAATACTTCACGCTGAAGCCCGATGCCGAAATGGCCGGCGACCAGCGCATCGACGATGCCGGCTCGCTTGTCTTCGAAACCGCGCCGCTGCTGGAAGCCGCCGACTATCTCGGCCAGCCGACGCTGACCGTCGACGTCACCTGCCAGGCACCGACCGCCAATCTCGCCGTCCGCCTGGTCGACGTGCATCCTGATGGCACCGCCACCCGCGTCGCGTTCGGCGTGCTCAACCTGGCGCACCGCGACGGCAACGCCCAGCCGCGCGCCATGGAGCCCGGGCGCAAGACGCGGATCACGCTTACGCTCGATGCCTGCGGCTACCGCTTCCGCGCGGGAAATCGCATCCGCGTCTCGCTCTCGACCTCCTATTGGCCGCTGATCCTTCCCGCCCCCACCGACCCGGGTCTTTCGATCGACACCGCAAGCCTGTCGCTCGCCCTGCCGCTGCTCGGCGCGCACAAGGAGATCGTCGTGCCCGAGCCGGAGAACCCCGATCCGCTGCCGAAGTATCGCGAGCTGACACGCGGTGTTTCGAGCCGCACCGTCGAGCGCGACATGACCCACGGCATGACCCACTACCGGATCTACGAGGACACCGGGCTCTCCGAACATCCGGATACGGGCCTTGCCACCCAGGACGTCCGCGACGAGACCTGGTCGATCGCACCGGACGACCCGCTGTCGATGATCGGCACCTCGACCTGGACCTGCGTCGCCAAGCGCGAGGGCTGGTCGGTGCGCACCGTCGCGACCTCGACGCTCCACTGCACACAGAGCGAGTGGATCACCGAGGCCGAGGTCGTCGCCTACGAGGGAGACACGCCGATCTTCGAGAAGCACTTCAAGAAGCGCATCCCGCGCGATTTCATGTGAGCCTCGCGCACGGAGCGGGCCGGTGGCCGACCGCCGCCACGCCCGGTCCGGCGGCCCTGTCTTGACATCGTCGGCACATCATTGTACCAATCGGTAAACACTTGACCGATTGGTACACAAATGCGCCATTTCTTCTCGCGTCATCAGCCTCCCGTTCATATCAACCGCGGCCTGATTGCCGGCATCGGCGGCCTCGTCGCCATCGCCGCCGTCGGCGCGCTGACAGGCCTTGTCGGCCACCCCATGCTGATGGCGCCCTTCGGCGCCAGCTGCGTGCTGATCTTCTCCGTCACGGCAAGCCCGCTGTCGCAACCGGCGAACGTCGTCGGCGGCCACTTCGTCGCCACGCTCGTCGGCCTGGTCCTCAGGTCAGTCTTTCCGAACGAGTGGTGGGCGGTCGCCATCGCCGTCGGTGCGGCGATCGCGCTGATGGCGGCGTTGCGCATCACCCATCCGCCGGCCGGCGCTAACCCGCTCGTCGTCTTTGCCGCCGATCCCGGCTTCGAATTCCTGCTCTTCCCGGTGCTGACCGGCTCGCTTATTCTCGTCGCCGTTGGCGCGCTGTTCCACCGCTTCGCCAAGGTCGAGTATCCGCTGGCGAGGAAACCCGCATGAGCCGCGTCGTCACGGAGCGAAAGGACGTCATCTCCATGCTTGCGGAAATCTTCCGCGAGCACGGTTACGACGGCACCAGCCTCAGCCTGATCACCGAGAAGACCGGGCTTGGCAAAGGCAGCCTCTACCACTTCTTCCCGAGCGGGAAGGAGGAGATGGCCGAGGCCGTGCTTGGCGATATCTCCGCCTGGTTCCGCACGCACATCTTCGAGCCGCTGCGCAATGCCGAAGATCCCGCCGCGGCGCTGGACGCGATGTTTGCCGGCGTCGACGGCTACTTCCGCCAGGGCAGACGCCTCTGCCTGATGGGGGTGATCGCGACCAGCGGCGCGCACGACCGCTTCGCCCGCGAACTCAACCGCTATTTCTCCGACTGGCGCGCCGATCTTTCCGTCACCCTTGAACGCGCCGGCACGCCCGCTGCCGAGTGCGACGGCCTTGCCGAGGAAATCGTCGGCGGCATCCAGGGCGCGCTGATCCTTGCGCGAAGCCTCGAGGACCCCGGTGCCTTCGGCCGGGTGCTGACCCGCCTCAAGGCGCGGTGCCTTACGGTATCATCGTAAAGCAGGCGACCAGGCTTCCTCCCCTCGCCCAAATTGACAAAAATCAGATCGTCGCTTGAGCCAGCCTTGACAATCGCCTCTGCGCCCGGATATTAACCGATGAGTTAAATAACTCTACGGTTAAAGACTGGGCGCATTGGGGCGCTCAGAGGAGGAGGATTCATGACAGCGGCGACCGCAAACGCAGCACGCAAGGATATCAGCTTGGAAATCGTGCGCGACTTCGAGGCGCCGATAAACCTCGTCTTCAAGGTCTGGTCGACACCGGAGCACCTGTTGCGCTGGTGGGGCCCGCGGGACTTCACGCCGCATTCGGTCAACATGGACTTCCGTCCGGGCGGCGCGTGGCGCGCCTGCATCCGTTCGCCCGAAGGCCAGGACTATTGGATGAGCGGCATCTTTCGCGAAGTGCGCGCGCCCGAGAAGCTGGTCTTCACCTTCGCATGGGATGAAGACGGCGAGCCCGGCAGCGACACGCTGATCACCGTTTCCTTTGCCGATATCGGCGGCAAGACGCGGCTCACCTTCCAGCAAACACCATTCGAGACCGTCGAAGAGCGCGACTCGCACCAGGATGGCTGGGGCGAGTGCCTCGAGCGGCTCAGGGATTACGTCGACCATGTCTGAGCTTTCGAACTTTGAAACCGAAAACGCGCCCGGTCCGAAGGCGACCCGGCGCGAATGGATCGGGCTCGCCGTACTGGCGCTGCCCTGCATGCTCTATTCCATGGACCTGACGGTGCTGAACCTCGCCGTCCCGCAGCTTGCCGAACAGCTCAAGCCCTCGGCCGCCCAGCTTCTCTGGATCATCGATATCTACGGCTTCATGGTCGCAGGCTCGCTGATCACCATGGGCACGCTCGGCGACCGCATCGGCCGCCGGCGGCTGCTGATGATCGGCTCTGTCGCCTTTGGCCTCGCGTCGATCTTCGCCGCCTTTGCCTGGAATGCCGAGACGCTGATCATCGCGCGTGCCGTGCTCGGCGTGGCGGCGGCAACCCTTGCGCCCTCCACCCTCTCGCTCATCCGCAACATGTTCCTCGACGATCGCCAGCGCACCTTTGCGATCGGGGTGTGGATCGCCAGTTTCTCGGCCGGCGGCGCCATCGGCCCCGTGGTCGGCGGGCTGATGCTGTCGCAGTTCTGGTGGGGCTCGGTCTTCCTGCTCGCCGTGCCGGTCATGGTGCTGATCCTCATTCTCGGCCCGATCCTCCTGCCGGAATTCCGCGATCCCGAGGCCGGCCGGATCGACCTCGTCAGCGCCGCCCAGTCGCTCGTCGCCGTGCTTTCGGTGATCTACGGCATGAAGCATGTTGCCGAGGCCGGCTTCGATACGATCGCGGCCTTCTTCATCCTGCTCGGCATCGTCGTCGCGATCCTGTTTGCGCGGCGCCAGCTCCGTCTCGCCGACCCGCTGATCGACCTGGCGCTGTTCAGGACGCCGGCCTTCAGCGCCGCCCTTGGCGTCAACATTCTCGGCCTGTTCGTCGGCTTCGGCGCCTTCCTGTTCGTGGCGCAGTACCTGCAGCTGGTGCTCGGGCTCACCCCCTTCGTCGCCGGTCTCTGGTCCGTGCCGACGGGCGTGGCAATGATCGTCGCGTCGATGACCGTGCCGATGCTTGCCACCCGTTTTGCCGCCTCAAACCTGATTGCAGCGGGCTTCGTGCTGACGGCGATCGGCTTTGCCATCTGCACCCAGGTCGGCACCGAAAGCAGCCCGCTGCTGGTGACGACCGGCCTCGTCGTGCTCTGCCTCGGCTTTGCCCCGGTCGGCACGCTGACGACCGACATGATCGTCGGCTCGGCACCACCGGAGCGCGCCGGTGCAGCGTCCGCCATCTCCGAGACCAGCTTCGAATTCGGCGGCGCGCTCGGCATTGCCGTGCTCGGAAGCCTTTTGACCTCGGCCTATCGCGGCCGCATGGACCAGCTGGTGGTCACCGGCCTGCCGGAGGAAACCGTTGCCGCCGCCCGCCAGACACTCGGCGGAGCTGTCGCCGTGGCTGCCGACCTGCCACCTGCAGAGGCCGAACGGCTGCTGACGGCGGCGCGCGACGTCTTCACCCAGTCCTTCGCCTTCACCGCCTCGATCTGCGTGCTGCTATCGCTCGGCACCGCACTCATCGCCTTCCTGCTCCTGCGCAAGGCCAGCGATGACGGTGACGGCAAGGCGCAGGTGGCCGCCGATCAGCCGGCGCCTTCGGGCAACGCCGGTTAACGGTGCCCGGCGCCAGGCGCCAGGCCGGAAACGCAAAGTAGCGCAAATCTCAAGCGCCACCGGCCTCGGCCGGCGGATGGTGATCTGCGCCCAACCCCAGGGAGGAAACCGATGAAGAAGCTCTATCGCGGCAGCTGCCATTGCAAGGCTGTCACCTTCGAAGGCCAGCTCGATCTTGCCGAGGGCATCCGCCGCTGCAACTGCTCCTTCTGCGCCAAGACGCGGATGCAGAAGGCCTTCGCGCTGCGCGAAGAATTCGAGATCACCACAGGCAAGGACCGGCTGACGAGCTACCGGGCCGACAGTTCGAGCTGGATCGAAGGCGACGTCGATCACTACTTTTGCAGCCGCTGCGGTGTCCGGCCCTTTTCGCGCGGCTACCACAAGGATTTCATCGGCCACTTCTACGCGGTCAATGTCGCCTGTCTCGATGGCGTCAGCGACGCGGAACTCGCTGCGGCGCCGATCATCTATGAAAACGGCCGCGACGACGACCACTTCAACACGCCCGCCGACACGCGCTTCATGTAAGCGTGGCGCCTGTCAGGCGACGGTCAGCGCCCGGAGCGCATCGAGCGCCCGCTCGGCATCCGCTTCCGGCACGAAGATATGGTCGTGGTAATAGGCGGCGATCACATTGGCGCTGATGCCTTCGCGCGTCAGCGCCGCAGAAACGGCCGCCGTCAGGCCGACGGCCTCGAGCGCCGAGTGCACGTTGAGCGTGATGCGGCGCAGCAACGGGCCGTAGCCGAGCCCCGCCCCGTCGGCGGCAGCGCGGGTAACGACCAGCGTCAGCCCTTCGTCCTCGCGATAAGTGGCAAGCGGCTCCAGCGCCTCATAGCGCGCCGCGTCCCGATAGGCGACGGTGCAATAGACATAGGTCTGCGGAAACAGCACCGGGCTCATCGTCGAAAGCAGTTTCGCGAGATCCGTTTCTCCAACCATGACATCGTCCCCTGTTCTCGGCGCCTCGTGCTTGCCCACTGGTATCGGATCGTCACGTTGGCGTGAAGCACGCGATCGCGATTTGACCGTTGCCAATCCCATGAAAACATGAGGTCATCGAACGCCCGGCGCTGAAGCCGGACGATGGGAGGACGCGATGGCGCGCAGCAAGTCGGCACAGATCGCAGGCAGACCTTTCATGAACCTGGTAGCGGCAGTCTTTGCCGCGCTGATGGCATCGGCGCCGATCGCCGCCGCCCAGGAACCGGCCGTCGTCATTCCGCCGCCTTCGCTAGACGAGAAATCATCCGCATCGACGGAAATCGCCGTCTTCGCCGGCGGCTGCTTCTGGGGCGTTCAGGGCGTCTTCCAGCACCTCAAAGGCGTGAAGAAGGCCGTCTCCGGCTATGCCGGCGGCACGGCGGCAACCGCCGACTACGAGACGGTGAGCGGCGGCAAGACCGGCCACGCGGAATCGGTGGAAGTGACCTTCGATCCACGCGAAGTGACCTATGGCCGGCTGCTGCAGGTGTTCTTCTCCGTCGCCCACAATCCGACCCAGCTCAACTATCAGGGACCGGATCATGGTCCCCAGTATCGCTCGGCGCTCTTTGCCGTCACGGATGAACAGAAGCGGATCGCCGATGCCTATATAGACCAGCTCGGCAAGTCTGGCGCCTTCCCGGCGAGGATCGTCACGCAGGTCTCGCCGTTCAAGGGATTCTACGCCGCCGAGGACTACCATCAGGATTTCCTGACCCGAAACCCGACCCATCCCTACATCGTCTATAACGACTTGCCGAAGATCGAGAACCTGAGAACCCTGTTCCCTGACGCTTTCCAGGCAAATCCGGTGCTGGTGTTCAAGGCGAAGAGCTAGGGCCGTTCCAGCCGACACGACGGTTCGGCGTTGCCGCGCCCGATGCCAGCGCGTCAGCGCGTCCCGACGAGAACAGCCACCCCTTCCGCCAGCCGGCGGAAGCCGTCCCGCGCGCCCTCGCTCATGTGCCGCGCCCTGAGCCAGGCATGGATCATCTGCGGTTCCTCGCGGAAGGTGACGTTGACGCCGGCGGCGGCAAGCCGCGCCGCATAGCGACGCGCATCGTCGCGCAAGGGATCGAAGAAGGCGCCGGTGATGTAGCTCGGCGGCAGGCCGGAAAGGTCCGTTTCGGCCAAGGGGGCGGCGAAAGGATTGTCAGCCGGCGCCTTCAGGATATCGCGATAGTAGCTGACATCGGCGGTCGTCAGCCCCGGCGCCTCGGCCATTTCCTCGTAAGATCCCGAGACGAGATCGCCGCCAAGGCCCGGATAGATCAGCGCCTGGCCGACAATGCCCTTGAGACCTTCCGCCCGAGCCTTCAGAACAATGCCCGCCGTCAGGTTGCCGCCGGCGCTGTCGCCGGCAACGACAACAGGACAGCCATCGGACAGCAATTCCTTCAGCACCGCGTAGCAATCGTCGAACGCGGCCGGCCAGACATGCTCCGGGGCCAGGCGATAATCGACCGAAACCAGTTCGGCGTGGGCGAAATCGGAGAGCTCGGCGCAGATCGAATCATGGCTGTCGAGCGAGCCGACGACAAAGCCGCCGCCGTGGATGTAGTAGATGCGCGTCTCGGTCGATACCGTGGCCGGCGTGTAGTGCCGGATCGGAATGAGACCATTGACAAGTGTGTCTTCGCGGGTGAGCCCTTTCGGGCTCGGCGCATCGAATTCGGCGCAGAGCGCGTCATACCATTTGCGCTGCTGTTCGATCGGGGCATCGACCGCATCGGCCGGATAGAAGTCCTCGCAGCGGCGGTGGAAAGCGAGGATGCCGGGCTCGCTCGGCATGGGTTTGGCGCTTGCCCTGTTGTCCATTTCACGTCCTCGCTCGATCAAGCGGTATCACTGGCATTCAGGTCGTCACGCGAGCAGGTCGGCTCAGAATTTGCGGGGTTGATAACACCACCCCCTACAATTACTGATTTAGGCCTCCTACCTACAATCCGCTCCGATTCTCTCTCCCGTGGTGTCTCCATGAAAGTATTGCAGGCCTTTCGCAATCGCCATCCTGTTTGCGCCGCATTGATCGGCTTCTTCGCCGCGCCAGCGCTGATGATGGCCTATCTTGGGCGTTGGAAGCTCGCCCTGGCATACTTCATTGCGGAGGTCGCACTGTACTTCGGCGCCTCCTGGGCGATTGCCGCAGCGACGAGTACCCATGACGCGACGTGGCTTGCCGATCTCGCGCTGGTTGCCTTCCGTTGCTTCGGATCAAACCACGGCTATCAGCTGGCTCGCGGCATTTCGCCTGGCCAGAGCTTTCCCTGGTATGCACGTTGGTACGGCCTCGCCCTGATCTTCCTCGTCGCGCCAATTGCCTTCACGTCGCTCTTGTTCCAGTCCTTCGGCACAGCGGCATCTTCGATGTACCCGACGATCCGTAGCGGCGACTATGTGGTCGCAAGCAAATACGCCTATGGCTACGGCAAGTTCTCGTTCCCTTTCAGCATCGGACTGAAATCGAAGGTACTTGCGAGCGCGCCGGAACGCGGCGACGTGGTCGTCTTCGCCTTCCCGCCGCAGCCGGAGCTCCCCTATGTCAAGCGGGTCGTCGGTTTGCCCGGCGACAGCGTTCAATACAGGGGCGGTACTCTCTACATCAACGGCGAACCGACGCCGAAGGAGCAGGTCGAGGTACAACACAATCCGGACGATCAGGGCGGTGACTTTACAATCTACAGCGAAAGGCTGTCCGGCGACCGCTTTCACCGAATGGCCGAAGACACGCCCGTCTCCGACACCCAGGAATTCACCGTTCCAGACGGCCACTACTTCATGCTTGGCGACAACAGGAACCGAAGTGCCGACAGCCGGCACGATGTCGGCTTTGTTCCGGAGGAGAACATTTTCGGGAAAGCCGTTCTGGTTCTCTACAACAAACGCAGTGGTTTCGACGCCTTTCGAAAGGTGAACTAATCCGGGCAGACAGCGGCGGCGCGGCAACGGCTTGCCAGCCGCGCCCCACACCTATTAACTCGCGCCATGGCCTTCACTTTCAGACAGTTGCAGTATTTCGTCGCCGTCGCCGAACAGGGGTCGATCACCCGCGCGGCGCAGAACCTGTCGATCTCGCAATCCTCGATCACCGAGGCGATCAAGGAGCTTGAAGGCGATCTCGGCGTCGAACTCTTCGACCGGCACCCGCGCGGCCTGTCGATCACCCATAACGGCCACCAGTTCCTGCGCCACGCCACCAAGATCCTCTCCAATGTCTCCGACGCCCGTCGGAGTTTCTCCGACAGCCGCGAGGAAACCGGCGGCAAGCTCAACCTCGGCGTCACTTCGCTGGTTGCCGGCTACGTGCTTTCCGATCTGCTCGCCCGCTATCGCCGCGCCTGCCCCGGCGTGGAAGTCAGCGCCATCGAGGACAACGGCTCCTATCTCGAACATCTCCTGATCGGCGGCGAGCTCGACGTTGCCGTCATGGTCATCTCCAATCTGCGCGACCGCATGGCGCTGCAGGCGGAAATCCTCGAGACCTCGCCCTATCGCCTGTGGCTGCCGATCGGCCATCCGCTCGTCAGCGCCGATATCATCTCTGTCAGCGATATCGCCAAGGAACCGCTGATCATGCTGACAGTCGACGAAATCGAGGAGAACACCGGCAAGCTTCTAACCGCGCTCGGAGCCCGTCCGCACGTAGCATTCCGCACCCGCTCGGTGGAGGCGGTGCGCAGTCTGGTCGCGACCGGCGCCGGCATCGCGCTCCTTCCCGACCTCGTCTATCGCCCCTGGTCGCTGGAAGGCGACCGCATCGAAAGCCGGGACGTCTCCGGCGCCCTTCCCGTCGTGCAGGTCGGCATGGTCTGGCGCAAGGGTTCCGGCCTGCCACAATCGGCGCGCGATTTCGTCGGCATCGCCGAGGCGCTCCGAAGCGCCAGGCCGCGCTAATTCCCTGGATTTATTAACCTTCTCCCGCCACTGACCACACCTTTGGCGTGCCTCCCGACTATAGATATCGGAAAAACCGAAAGCGACATTCTGTTTAATGAATTTGCGAATACGGTGAAATGAAGGCACGCTTCATCCTGGGAACGAAGCCGCAAAACGCGGCTCAAAACTGGGAGAATTCAGATGAAGCAGATGCTCAAATCCTGCACGGCATTGACCCTGTCGCTCGGCCTTGTCGCCCCGGCATTCGCGCAGGAGCCGCTGAAGGAACTCGGCAAGGGTGAAGGCGAACTCTCTATCGTCGCCTGGGCCGGCTACATCGAGCGCGGCGAGACTGACAAGGCCTATGACTGGGTCACGGATTTCGAAAAGCAAACGGGCTGCAAGGTCTCGGTCAAGACTGCCGCCACCTCGGACGAAATGGTGGCGCTGATGAACGAAGGCGGCTTCGACCTCGTCACCGCCTCGGGCGACGCGTCGCTCCGCCTCGTCGCCGGCAAGCGCGTCCAGCCGATCAACACCGACCTCATCCCCAGCTGGAAGACCATCGACGAGCGCATGCAGAACGCGCCCTGGTACACGGTCAACGGCGTTCACTACGGCACCCCTTACGTCTGGGGCCCGAACGTGCTGATGTACAACAAGGATGCCTTCAAGGGCGAAGCACCGAAGAGCTGGAACGTTGTCTTCGAGGAAATGAACCTGCCCGACGGCAAGTCCAACAAGGGCCGCGTCCAGGCCTATGACGGCCCGATCCACGTGGCCGACGCTGCCAACTACCTGATGGCGCACAAGCCGGAACTCGGCATCAAGGACCCCTACGAGCTCAACGAAGACCAGTACAAGGCAGCGCTTGAGCTGCTGCGCGGCCAGCGCAAGATCGTCGGCCGCTACTGGCACGACGCGATGATCCAGATCGACGACTTCAAGAACGAAGGCGTCGTCGCCTCCGGCTCCTGGCCGTTCCAGGTCAACCTGATGGAAGCCGAGAAGCTGCCGATCGCCTCGACCATTCCGGAAGAAGGCGTGACAGGATGGGCCGACACGACCATGCTGCATGCCGAAAGCCAGCATCCGAACTGCGCCTATATGTGGATGGAGCACTCGCTGTCGCCGAAGGTCCAGGGTGACGTCTCCGCCTGGTTCGGCGCCAACCCGTCGGTCGGTGCGGCCTGCAAGGGCAACGAACTCCTGACCGATGCCGGCTGCAAGACCAACGGCTACGAGGACTTCGACAAGGTCAAGTTCTGGAAGACGCCGGTGACGAAGTGCGCAAGCCAGGGCGAATGCGTGCCCTATCACCGCTGGGTCTCCGACTACATCGGCGTGATCGGCGGCCGCTGAGCCGTCAGACCTAACGCAAGCATTTGCCCCTCACCCTGACCCTCTCCCCGCACGCGGGGAGAGGGAACGCCCCCGGCCAAACCGTAGCGCGTGAACTTGAGGCAAGACGCCCGCCGCACATCCCCTTCGCCCCGCCTGCGGGGAGAAGGTGCCCGGCAGGGCGGATGAGGGGCCACATTTCCGGAGCATTCAAATGACCACCGCCGTTCTCTTCGACAATGTTTCCCGCCACTTCGGCGCCGTGCGCGCCGTCGATGGCGTGAACCTCGAAATTGCCGAGGGCGAGTTCTTCGCCATGCTCGGCCCCTCGGGCTCCGGCAAGACCACGTGTCTGCGCCTGATGGCCGGCTTCGAGCAGCCGACCGGTGGCCACATCGAGATCTTCGGCGAAACCGCCGAGGGCGTGCCGCCCTATCGCCGCAGCGTCAACACCGTCTTCCAGGACTACGCCCTCTTCCCGCATCTCTCGATCCTCGACAACGTCGCCTACGGGCTGATGGTCAAGGGCGTCGGCCGCGAGGAACGCCGCAAGGCGGCCGAGGACGCGCTCGCCATGGTCAAGCTCCCGGGCTACGGCTCCCGCCGCCCCGGCCAGCTCTCCGGCGGCCAGCGTCAGCGCGTGGCGCTTGCCCGCGCGCTCGTCAACAAGCCCAAGGTGCTGCTGCTCGACGAGCCGCTCGGCGCGCTCGATCTGAAGCTGCGCGAGCAGATGCAGGAGGAACTGAAGAGCCTGCAGAAATCGCTCGGCATCACCTTCGTCTTCGTCACCCACGACCAGGGCGAGGCCCTGTCGATGGCCGACCGCATCGCCGTCTTCAACGATGGCCGCATCCAGCAGCTCGGCAGCCCGGAAGATGTCTACAAGCAGCCGAAGACGCGCTTCGTCGCAGACTTCGTCGGTTCGTCCAACGTGCTGCCGCAAAAGCTCTGCCAGCGGCTCGGGCTGAAGGCACCCTTTGCCAGCCTGCGCCCCGAGGCGATCGTCCTCGCCCAGCCGGTAGATGGCGCGCTCAGCCTGTCGGGCACCGTCTCGGCCCATAGTTTCCTCGGCGCCGTCAACCGCGTCGTCGTCGATGTCGATGGCGCCCGGGTCGCGGTCGCCAGCCCCGCAGCCCTTGCCGTGCCCGCGCTCGGCAGCCCCGTCACCATCAGCTTTGCCGCCAACGAGCTGCACCCGATGGAGGACGCATGACCGCCTTTGCCGAACCCCTCGTCTTGCCCGAACGCCGCGGCCCCGCCGGCCGCCTGTCGGATTTCTTCTGGCGTCACCCGCACCTGCTTCTGACGCTGATGCTCGCGCCGCCGCTGCTCTGGCTCGGCGTCGTCTATCTCGGTTCGCTCTTTGCGCTTCTGCTGCAGAGCTTCTTCTCGATCGACGATTTCTCAGGGGTGATCAATTACGAGTTCACCTTCGCGACCTATCGCCAGCTCTTGAGCGAGACCAATCTCGACATCATCCTGCGCACCGTCTTGATGGCCGCGACCGTGACCGTCGCTTCCGCCGTCATCGCCTTCCCGATCGCCTATTACGCGGCGCGTTACGCCCAGGGAAAATGGAAGGTGCTCTTCTATCTCGGCGTCATGCTGCCGCTCTGGTCGAGCTATCTGGTCAAGATCTACGCCTGGAAGCTGATCCTCGCCAAGGAAGGCATCCTCACCTGGATCTTCGGCAAGCTGCACCTGCTCTGGCTGCTCGATGCCTGGTTGGCGCTGCCGGTCGTCGGCGGCAACTCGCTCTCGGTCAGCTACACCGGCACCTTCATCGTCTTCGTCTATGTCTGGCTGCCCTTCATGATCCTGCCGATCCAGGCAGCGCTGGAGCGTGTGCCCAGCAACCTGATCGAGGCGTCATCCGACCTCGGCGGCACGCCGGCCCAGACCTTCCGTTTCGTGCTCTTTCCGCTGGCGCTGCCCGGCATCGTCGCCGGATCGATCTTCACCTTCTCGCTGACGCTCGGTGACTACATCATCCCGCAGATCGTCGGCTCCTCGCGCCTCTTCATCGGCCAGGCCGTCTACGCCCAGCAGGGCACCGCCGGCAACATTCCGCTCGCCGCCGCCTTCACCGTCGTGCCGATCGTCATCATGGGCGCCTATCTCTTCGTCGCCAAACGCATGGGGGCCTTCGATGCGCTCTGATCGCAACCGCTCGCCAATGGGCCTGAAGATCGCGGCCGGCGCCGGCCTCGCCTTCCTGCACCTGCCGATCCTCTTGATCTTCCTCTACGCCTTTACAACCGAGGAAAAGAGCTACCAGTTCCCGCCGCCGGGCCTGACGACCCAATGGTTCGCCGTAGCCTGGAACCGGCCCGACGTCTGGGCGGCGCTGACGCTCTCCGTCAAGGTCGCCTCGATCGCCACCGCCGTGGCGCTGGTGCTCGGCACGCTCTGTGCGGCCGCCGTCAGCCAGACGCGCTTCTTCGGTCGCGAGACGGTCTCGCTGCTCGTCATCCTGCCGATCGCGCTGCCCGGCATCATCACCGGCATTGCGCTTCGCTCCGCCTTCTCGATGGCCGACATCCCCTTCTCCTTCTGGACCATCGTTCTCGGCCACGCGACCTTCTGCATCGTCGTCGTTTACAACAATGCGGTCGCCCGCTTCCGGCGGATTTCCGGCTCGCTGATCGAGGCCTCGATGGACCTCGGCGCCGACGGCGTCCAGACCTTCCGCCACATCATCCTGCCGAACATCGGCACGGCTCTGCTCGCCGGCGGCATGCTCGCCTTCGCGCTGTCCTTCGACGAGGTGATCGTCACCACCTTTACCGCCGGCCAGCAATCGACGCTGCCGATCTGGATGCTCGAAGAGCTGATCCGCCCGCGCCAGCGCCCGGTGACCAATGTGGTCGCCATGGTCGTGGTGCTCGTCACCTTCCTGCCGATCCTCGGCGCCTACTACCTCACCCGCGACGGCGACCAGATAGCCGGCGCCGGCAAGTAACTCGACTTTCAAGGGAGAACAGACATGGACACCCAACTGCTGATCGGATCGCGCTTCGAGGCCGGCACCGAGGCCGACGAACACATCCTGAACCCGCGGACGGGCGGCAAGATCGTCGATCTGCCGGAAGCTTCACACGCCCAGGTCGAGGCAGCCGTCGACGCCGCCGAGAGCGCCTTCACCAACTGGTCGCAGACCACACCGGCCGAGCGCTCCAACTATCTCCTGAAGATCGCCGACGCGATCGAGAAGGATGCCGACGGCTTTGCAGCGCTTGAAGCGCTCAACTGCGGCAAGCCGATCAACGCGGTGAGGAACGACGAAATTCCGGCGATCGTCGACTGCTGGCGTTTCTTTGCCGGCGCCGTGCGCAACCTGCATGCGCCGACCGCGGGCGAATACCTGCCCGGTCATACCTCCATGATCCGCCGCGATCCGATCGGAATCGTCGGCTCGATCGCGCCGTGGAACTATCCGCTGATGATGATGGCCTGGAAGCTGGCGCCGGCGATCGCCGGCGGCAACACCGTCGTGTTCAAGCCCTCAGAACAGACGCCGCTGACGGCGCTGAAGCTTGCCCGCGTGCTCGCCGACATCCTGCCCGAAGGCGTGGTCAATGTCGTTTCCGGCCGCGGCGAAACCGTCGGCAACGCGCTGATCAACCACCCGAAGATCTCGATGGTCTCGATCACCGGCGACATCGCCACCGGCAAGAAGGTGCTGGCGGCCGCCGCCAAGACCGTCAAGCGCACCCATCTGGAACTCGGCGGCAAGGCCCCTGTTATCGTCTATGACGACGCCGATCTGGAAGCGGTCGTCAACGGCATCCGCACCTTCGGCTATTACAACGCCGGCCAGGACTGCACCGCCGCCTGCCGCATCTATGCCGAGGCCGGCATCTACGAAAAGCTCGTCGCCGACCTCACCTCGGCCGTCTCCACCATCCGCTACAATCTCGCCGACGACACCGAAAACGAGATCGGCCCGTTGATCTCGCGTCGCCAGCGCGACCGTGTCGCCAGCTTCGTCGAGCGCGCCGCCGACCAGAAGCACATCGAGATCACTACCGGCGGGGCCGCCGGCAGCGCCGACGGCTTCTTCTTCCAGCCGACGGTTGTGGCCGGCGCCACACAGGAGGACGAGATCGTGCGGCGCGAAGTCTTCGGCCCGGTTGTCTCCGTCACCCGCTTCACCGGCAAGGACGATGCGGTCGCCTGGGCCAACGACAGCGATTACGGTCTCGCCTCCTCGGTCTGGACCAAGGATATCTCCCGGGCGATGAAGGCCGCGTCCCGGCTGCAATACGGCTGCACCTGGATCAACACCCACTTCATGCTGACCAACGAGATGCCGCATGGCGGCGTCAAGCAGTCGGGCTACGGCAAGGACATGTCGGTCTACGCGCTCGAGGACTACACCGCCGTTCGCCACATCATGATCAACCACGGCTGAGGCTCACCGCCCCGGACGCGGAGAATGCATGCAAACGAAACAAACGGGAGGAGTTTGCGATGTACCGTCGTCAATTGCTTGTTGCGGCTGGGGCTCTCGGCCTCAGCGCCCTCGTGCTCACGCCGGCGGCCTTTGCCGCCGACGCGGCGCCCGATGTGGTCGCGGCCTATGTCGCGGCCTGGAATGCCCATGACTCAGGCAAGGCCGCATCTTACTTTGCCGACGACGTCACCTATTACGACGCGTCGGTCGGCACGCCAGTGACCGGCAAGGATGCCGCCAAGACCGGCGTCATCGACAATTTCCTGAACGCCGCTCCCGATGCCGTCTGGACCATGAAGGGCGACCCGATCGCCAGCGGCGACAAGGTCTCTTTCGAATGGGAGTTCTCCGGCACCAACTCCGGTGCCTGGGCCGATGGCACGGCTGCGACCAACAAGAGCTTCAAGTTCACCGGCGCCTCGGTCTTCACCGTCAAGGATGGCAAGATCGCCACCCAGAACGACTATTACGACGCGCTCGGCTTCTACAAGCAGCTCGGCCTGATGCAATAGGCGAGCCCGATGGCTGCAGGCTCCGGCTTGCAGCCATCGCATCCGCGCCTGAAATCATGAGCATAAAACTCATAAATGACTTGCACAGCACGAAATCATGAGTAACACGATCACCTTATGAGTTTCTGACCACGCTCAGAAGGTGTCCAATGCTTGCAGGACGGCGTTCGTCTACGGCTGTAGTTCCGATCGGGCTTGCCCATGTGCGGGTGACGCGATGACGGCTGCTGTTTCCGAACAGGTCATGGCGACCGGTGGTCCCAAGGCATTGTCGGCCGCCTTTGCCGGCCCCCATGCCTGGTGCAACGAGAAGATGATGCTCGCGGACGAACTGTCCGACGGCGTGGCGTTGACGGATTTCTTTTCCTCCGGCGTCTTCGATCGGGCGCTCGATATCTACACGGAAAAGTCCGGCGCCAGCGACCGGCGCGCCGTCGCCTCCATGTGGTCGCTTTATTACTTCTCGGCCCTCACCATCCCCTATCTGGTGGCGCGCGTTCTCGATCACCATGTCCTTCCCGTCTCCTTCGATCGCATGAAGGTGGCGCTTGCCGAGGACGGCCTGCCCCGAGCCTTCGGCGTCGCGACCTCGGGCGATTGGCAGGAGGGAGACGACAGCGACGTTTTCGCGACGCTTGCTCCCCTGATGCAGGGGCATCTGCGCGAGGTCGTCGGCCACCTCAAATCCGTCGGCGGCATCGCCCCGAAGCTCGCCTGGAACAATGCGCTCGTCTATATCGACTATACGCTGCGCGCCTCCGGCATCGAGCCGCTGAACGCGCAGGCCGACGCGCTGATCGGCAGCAAGTCCCTGCCGGATGGCACGCCCAACCCCTTCTTCGATTGCCTGCGGCACGAGGAGGAAGACGGCGCGCGTGTCTGCCGGCGCAAGATCTGCTGCCTGCGCTATCTGCTGCCCGGGGTCCCGAGCTGCGGCAGCCTCTGCGCCCTCCCCAGCCAAAGGAACCAATAGGTTTGTCTTCCCGCTTCCCCTTCCCGGCCGCTCTGCGGCTGACGATCGTTGTCATCGCCGCCCTGCTTTTTGCCGTCTCCGCCCGCGCCGAAGGCATCTGGCCGATGACCGTCACCGACGCGGTCGGCCGCGAGGTGACGATACCGGCAAAGCCGAAGGCGATCCTACTTGGAAGCGGCTTCAATCTCGTCGCCCTGTCGCTCATCCATCCCGATCCCGTCAGCCTGCTTGCCGCCTGGTCCGGCGACATGAAGACCGACAACCCCGAGATCTACGAGAGCTTCCGGCGGAAATTCCCTGATATCGCCGACGTGCCGCAGATCGACGACGGCACCGGCCCCGGCCTTTCCTTCGAGACGCTGCTGACGGTGAAGGCCGATCTCGCGCTGCTCAACAACTGGCAATCCGACACTGAGTCCGGCAGGCGCGCCATCGAATACCTGACCGGCATCGGCGTGCCGGTGGTGGTGGTCGATTTCAACAACGACGCGCTGACCGGCACCCCGCGCATGATGCGTCTGCTCGGCCGGATCCTCGAACGGGACGAACAGGCCGAGGCCTTCGCCCGGTTCTACGAG
Organism: Ensifer sp. KUDG1; assembly: GCF_050434285.1. NCBI lineage: Bacteria > Pseudomonadati > Pseudomonadota > Alphaproteobacteria > Hyphomicrobiales > Rhizobiaceae > Ensifer > Ensifer sp. KUDG1. The sequence goes on along the minus strand of NZ_JBNDIG010000002.1, from coordinate 19,222 downwards.
GACAAGCTCAAGCTGATCCGCGACCGCATCGCCGCCAAGCCGGAACCGCGCCCGCTGGTGCTGATGGACGCCTTCCCCCAACCCGACCGCTGTTGCTGGGCCTATGGCACCGGCGGTCTCGGCGAATTCCTGACGGTGGCCGGCGGCCGCAACTTTGCCGAAGGCGTGCTGCCGAGGCCGGGCGGCACCGTCAACGCCGAGGCGATCATGGCCGCCAATCCGGAAATCTATATCGCCACCTCCTCGCCCGGCGGCAAATACGGCACGCTCTCGATCGGCCCCGGCGTCAGCGAGGACGAAGCCCGCGAGACGCTCGCCCGCACCATCGAAGCGCCGGCGCTGAAGACCATCCGCGCCATCGAGGAAAAGCGCGTGCACGGTCTCTGGAACTTCTTCAACGCGATCCCGCTCAACATCATCGCCGCCGAAGCCTTCGCCACCTGGATCCGGCCGGATCTGTTCGGCGATCTCGATCCGCAAAAGAGCCTCGCCGAGATCAACGCTCGCTTCGCCGCGGTGCCCTTCGAAGGCACCTACTGGGTGGATCTGACACCCGCCAGATAGGGAGGCGTCCTGCACACGTAAGCGCGGGAGCGCATGACCTGGTCACGCGTGTTCACCAATTCGTCAGGGTGCTTCCTTTCGTCCGACGCCCCGGCGTGTTGCCAGTCGGCGCCCACCCTATATAAAGGCCAGGTGGTGTAGCGCGCCGTTCCGAGAAGGCGAGCATCGCTGTAACACGTTGATCGGCTGCACGATTTCTCAGTTGCGTCGATTCCGGACCAAGGAATGATGCGGGGTTGAGGAGGATCTTGATGCTGTGGTTGATTGCGTTACCGCTGGGTCTTGTCGTCGTGTATCTGGCAGCGCGCTTCAGCCGCTTTCGTCATTGGGCCGAACCGATCCTTTCCGTCGCCGTGGCGCTCGGCCTGCTCGTCGCCTTCATCATCTGGTTTGTCGACCGCGACGGCCGCACGCCCCCTGCGCCACAGCCCGCTGAGACGACGCAACCGGCCGGCCTCACGGCCTCCGATGTCGCCCTGGAAGGCCTGACCTTCGAGCAGAGTCAGCCGGAAAGAAGCTTCCGGCTGCGCGGCACGGTGACGAACAAAGGGCCGCAGCTGCTCGAATATTTCCGCCTCGCGGTCACGCTCGAAAACTGCCCCGACGGCAATTGCGAGACGATCGGCAACGACACAGCACTGATCCTCGCCCGCGTACCGGCGGGTCAGAGCCGTTCGTTCGAAACCTTCCTCACCTTCCCCAACCGCGAGGGCGAAAGCCTGACGGCGCCGAAATGGACGACCGAGATCCGGGAAGTCCGCGGCGCCAACCGTTAGTCGGTGGCGCGGGAGAGACAAGCAGCCAAGCGTTAGCCAACGTCTGCCCGCGCCCGACCGTCAAGCCGCTGCGGGGCGCCGCAACGCCTCGATGAGCTTCGCCGTCGACTGCACCTCGGCAAATTCCGCCCGCAATGTCGCCACATGGGCACGGTGGATGTCGCGCGCCGAAATCACTCCGCCTTCGCCGTCCGGCTGGTCGAAGCAGTCGCAGGCATCCTCGACGAGCATCATGCGGTAGCCTAGATTGGCGCCGACGCGCACCGAGGTCGAGACGCACATGTCGGTGGAAATACCGAAGGCGACGACCGTGTCGACGCCGAGACGACGAAGGCGCAGATCGAGATCCGTGCCGATAAAGGCAGCATTGACGCCCTTGGTGACGAGCGCCTCGTCTCCCATCGGTCCGAAACCGGGCCTGAAACCATTGCCGGGGGCGCCCAGCGAAAGCGTCGAACCGGGCATGACGCTGTCGTGGCGCACGTGAATGATCGGCCGACCGCTCGCCCGCCAGGCGGCAAGGAGCGCAAGGCCGTTTTCATCGACCGCGTCGTTCCAGCGGCGCGGCCAGGGGGCGCTGTCAAAGGCCTGCTGCATGTCGATCGGCAGCAGCACGGCGTTGTCGGGGATATTCAGTTTGGGCATGGAAAGGCTCCGTTGTTGCAGGGAGACGCTATCTTGCCTATCGTCCGGTTTCACTGGACATGATGACGCCTGACCGGACATATGTCCGGAAATGGCGACATGGAGGCGACGTTTTGACGGAAATCGATGAAAAGGATCGCCTGCTCTTGTCGGCTCTCAGACAGGATTCGCGCCAGAGCCTGGTGGCACTGGCCCGCCACAGCGGCCTTTCGCGCAGCGCGGCCCATGACCGGCTGCGGCGGCTGGAATCGAAGGGCGTGATTGCCGGCTACACCATCCGCCTCGGCATCGAAGACCAGAGCCCGACGGTCAAATCGCTGATCGCCATCACCTTCCAGCCCGGCAAGAACTGCGACCACATCGTGCCGCATCTCTCCGCCATGCCGCCCATCGTCACCTGCTGGTCGCTCGCCGGCGCCACCGACCTGATGGTGCTGGTCGAATGCGCCTCCAACGGCGATCTCGACACCATCCGCCGGCAGATATCGATCATCCCGGGCGTCGCGACGGTGCAGACGCATGTGGCGCTAAGGACGCATTTCAACCGGCGGGACTAGGCAAACGAAATGCGTCGCCGGCACGCTTGCACCGGCGACGCGATTTGCCTGCAGCTTGACGCTCAGGCAGGCCGGCTGATCTCGTCGAGATACCAGTTGATGTAGCGCAGCTCGTTCTGCTCCATCGGCGCGATCGGGCCCGGCACGAAATAGTGCGAGCGCACGCCGCGCGACGTGTGTTCGATGATCGCCTTGTCCTCGTCGGTCGTCACCTTCCAGAGCCAGGTGAGCTTTTCCAGGTCGTAGTCGCGCCCCTCCTCGGCCTTGCCGTCGACGAGCCAGATCAGCTCCATCTCCGAGGTTTCGGCCGTCTTCGGTATGAAGCGGTAGATCATGCCGTGGTCCGGATAGCAGACGAGGAAGGTGGTGCCGCCCAGATGGATCGAGGTGACGCCGCCGTCGAAATCGGTGAAGCGGCCCATCAGCGTGCTCAGCGCTTGCCCGTCCTTGCTGCCGGTCTGGACGCCATCATAGAGCGCGTAGCGGAAGGCATGGATTGTCTCCTTGCCGCCAGTGGAATTCTGCCAGTGATTGCCGGAGGCGACCTCGATGCCGAGCGCGCAGGTGCGCGCCTCCATCTTGGCGTTCAGTTCCTCGATCAGGTGCAGCGGCTGTTCCAACGCATGGGTTTCGGAATATTCCGGATGCGCCGGCCCGCAATGGTAGCACTCGACGTAATTCTCGACCGCAAGCTTCCAGTTGGCGTCAACCGGATAGGACTGACGATGGGCGATCTTCGCCGAGCCCCAGCCATATTGGCCACAGGTCGCGTGCAGCAGCCGCTCGACCTCGGAGAAATCGAGCGGATCGGCGGCGAACGAGATGAAGATCAGGCCCTCGACGACACGCACGTTGAGTTTCTTCAGCCCGTGGTCCTCGCGCTTGAAGTCCTTGGGCATCAGCCTTGCTGCCTTCAGCGCGCCGTCATTGCCGTAGGTCCAGGCGTGGTAGGGACAGACGAAGGCGCGGGCATTGCCCTTGTCCTTGGTGCAGACCTCGGCGCCGCGGTGACGGCAGACGTTCAGCATCGCGTGGATCTCGCCGCTCGCCGTCCGGGTGACGATCACCTGCTCGGACGCCATGCGGAAGACCTCGAAATCATTGGCGTTGGGGATCGCGCTTTCATGGGCGACGCAATGCCAGTGGCGCCGGAACACCCGCTCCAGGTCCCGCTCATAGATCTCCGGGTCGAGATAGAAGGCGCGGGCAAGCCCATGACCGGGACGATGGCCGGCGACGAGCTGATCGATGCGGTCGCCCGCAACTGTCGTATCCTTAAGCTCCGATGCGAGCATGGACTGAACTCCAGAAAGAAGACCGGAAACCCGCGATCCGGCACGCGTATTGTCCTGTTCTAGGCCCGGAACGGCCCCTCATGCGCGCAGCGAGGCGCTGCCCCTCATCCGCCTGCCGGCACCTTCTCCCCGTTTGACGGGGAGAAGGGATATGCGGCACCGTCTCGCCATTGCCTGAACCATCGGTATGGCAGGTCCCCTCGCCCCGCCTGCGGGGAGAGGGTTTGGGTGAGGGGCAGCCTCAAACGCCCGCCTACATGCGCACCCGCTCCGCCCGCGGGTCGTACATCGGCTTCAGCGACGCCTCCGCCTTCACCCGCGTTCCGGCAATCTCGATCTCGAAGCTTGATCCGAGCACGTCCCCTGCGCTCTCGCCTTCCGAGGGCACGTAGCCAAGCCCGATGGCGCCGCCGAGATGGTGGCCGTAATTGCCCGATGTGATCGTGCCCACGATCTTGCCGTCGCGCACGATCGCCTCGTTGTGGAAGAGCAGCGGCTCGGGTTCCGTAAGGCGGAACTGCACCAGCCGGCGCGACAGACCGCGATTGTGCTTGGCAAGCACCGCCTCGCGGCCGATGAAATCGCCCTTGTCGGCCTTGACCGCAAAGCCGAGCCCGGCTTCGAGCACGTGGTCCTCGTCGGTGATGTCGTGGCCGAAATGGCGGAAGGCCTTTTCGATGCGGCAGCTGTCGAGCGTGTGGATGCCGCAGAGCTTGAGGCCGAGCCCCTCGCCCGCCGCCTCCAGCGCCTCGAACACATGCGCCGTCTGGTCGGTCGGGACATAGAGTTCCCAGCCGAGTTCGCCGACATAGGTGACGCGGTGCGCGCGGGCGAGACCCATGCCGACCTCGATCTCGCGCGCGGTACCGAAGGGATGCCCGGCGTTCGAGAAGTCGTTGGGGCTGACCTTCTGCATCAATTCGCGCGCCTTCGGCCCCATGACGCAAAGCACGCTTTCGCCGGCGCCGACATCGGTGATGACCACGAACTCGTCGGTCAGATGCTTGCGCAGCCAGGCGAGATCACGCTGCAGCGTCGCGCCGGGCACCACCAGCAGAAAGGCGGTTTCCGAAAGACGGGTCACCGTCAGGTCGCTCTCGATGCCGCCGCGGGCGTTCAGCATCTGGGTATAGACGATGCGGCCGGGCTCGACGTTCATATCGTTGGCGCAGAGCCGCTGCAGGAAGGTAAGCGCGTCGCGCCCTTCGACCCGGATCTTGCCGAAGGAGGTCATGTCGAACAGGCCGACGCCGTTCCTGACCGCCAGATGCTCATCCCTCTGGTTCTCGAACCAGTTCTGCCGCTTCCAGGAATAGCGGTACTCGCGCTCCTGGCCCTCCCTCGCAAACCAGTTGGCACGCTCCCAGCCCGCCACTTCGCCGAAGACGGCGCCGCGGGCCTTCAGGTGCTCATGCAGCGGCGAACGGCGGACGCCGCGGGCCGTCGCCATCTGGCGATAGGGAAAATGGTCGGCATAGAGCAGGCCGAGCGTCTCGGAGACGCGGTCTTTCAGATAGGCACGGTTCTTCTGGAATGGCTGCGCGCGGCGGATATCCACCTCCCAGAGATCGAAGGGCGGCTCGCCGTCGTTCATCCATTGCGCGAGCGCCATGCCGGCGCCGCCGGAGGAAACGATGCCGATCGAGTTGTAGCCGGCCGCGACCCAGTAGCCCTTCACCTCAGGCGCTTCGCCGAGATAGTAGCGGTCGTCTGGGGTAAAGCTTTCCGGGCCGTTGAAGAAGGTGTGGATACCAGCGGTTTCCAGCATCGGCATGCGGTTGACCGCCATTTCGAGGATCGGCGCGAAGTGGTCGAAATCGTCGGGCAACTGGTCGAAACAGAAGTCCTCGCGGATGCCCTCCATGCCCCAGGGCTTGGCTTTCAGCTCGAAGGCGCCGATCAGCATCTTGCCGGCGTCTTCCTTGTAGTAGGTACACTCGTCCGGCACGCGCAGCACCGGCAGACGCTTCAGCTCCGGGATCGCCTCGGTGACGATGTAGAAATGCTCGCAGGCGTGCAGCGGCACGGTGACGCCCGATTGCCGCGCAAACTCCCTGCCCCACATGCCGGCGCAGTTGACGACATGATCGGTCTCGATCGTATAGGTCTCGCCGTTCTGCTCGCAGGTAACGCCGGTGACCCGGCCGTCCTTCTTCAGGACGGACGTGACCTTGACGCCTTCGAGGATCGTTGCTCCGTTCTGGCGCGCGCCCTTGGCAAGCGCCATAGCAATGTTGGCCGGGTCGCACTGGCCGTCGAGCGGCAGATGCACCGCCGCCTTCACATCAGAGGTGTTGAGGTGCGGATACATCGCCTTCACCTCGTCAGGCGTGATCTCGCGCACGTCGACATTGAAGGCGCGCGCCAAGGAAGCCTGGCGATAGATCTCTTCCTTGCGCTCCTCGGTCAGCGCCACGGTGATCGAGCCGTTCTGGCGCATGCCGGTGGAAATGCCGGTCTCGGCCTCGAGCTTGACGTAGAGGTCGGCCGAGTATTTCGCGAGCCGCGTCATGTTTTGCGAGGCGCGCAACTGGCCGATGAGCCCAGCCGCATGCCAGGTGGTGCCCGACGTCAACTGCTTGCGCTCGAGCAGCACCACGTCGGTCCAGCCGAGCTTGGCCAGGTGATAGGCGACCGAACAGCCGGAGACGCCGCCGCCGATGATGACCGCACGGGCTTTCAAGGGAATGGGCTTGGTCATGCGCGCAGTCTTTCGTTGGAGGGATCCCAGAGCGGCTGGTCCGCTTCGACCGTCGCCTTGAAGCGGTCGCCGAAGATCTCGACCTCGATTTCCTTGCCGGGCACGGCGAGATCGGCCCTGAGCATGCCGAGCGCGATCGACTTGCCGACGCGGTGGCCCCAGTTACCCGACGTCGTCTCGCCGACCACCTCTCCGCCCGACCAGAGCGTCGACATGTAAGGCGCGTCGCAGCCGTCGGCGGCAACCGTCAGCGTGACGAAGCGCTTGGAAACGCCCTGCTGCTTTTCACGCTCCAGCGCCGCCTTGCCCTTGAAGCCAGGCTTGCCCCAATCGACGAAGCGCTCAAGTCCGCCCTGCAGGATGGTGTAATCGGTGGAAAGATCGCCCTTCCAGGCGCGGTAGCCCTTCTCGATGCGCAGGCTGTCGAGCGCCTCCATGCCGAAGGGCTTGAGCCCGTGCTTCTGCCCGGCCGCCCAGACGGCGTCGAAGATGATGGCCGTGTCCTCGACCTTCGTGTGGATCTCCCAGCCGAGTTCTCCGGCGAAGGAGACGCGCACCAGCTGGCAGTAGCGCCCTGCGATCTGCGTCGTCTGATGGGTAAGCCAGCCCTTGGCGAGGTCGGCCTCGCTGACGTCGGAAAGGATCGCGCGCGATTTCGGCCCGGTGAGGATCTGGCAGGAGAAGGAGGTGGTGACGTCGTCGATGCTGAAGGCGGCGTTGCCGGGCACATGCTTGCGCAGCCATTCAAGATCATGCCACTGCGCCGTCGCGGCGGTGATCAGGAAGAAGAAGTCCTCGTCCAGCATCATGACCGACATTTCGGTGACGATCCGCCCCTTGTCGTCGGCGAAATAGGCAAGGCCGATGCGCCCTGGCTTCGGCACGCGGCCGGTGATGAGGCTGGACAGCCATTCGGTCGCGCCCTCGCCCTTCACCCGGAAGCGCGAGAAGCCCGGCAGGTCGAGAATGCCGGCAGCGTCGCGAACGGCGAGACACTCCTCCTTGATGCGCTCCGCCCACGGGCCTTCGCGGCCCCAGGTCTGCGTCGCCTCTTCGGAGGTGTCGTCGCCTGGTTTGGCGTACCACATGGCACGCTCCCAGCCGTTGTAGGGCTTGAACTGGGCGCCAAGCGCTGCGATCCGGTCGTGGATCGGCGACAGCTTCTTGCCCCGACCCTCGGGCCAATAATGCTTCGGAAAATGCATCGCATATTCGTGGCCGTAGATCTCCATGCCCTTGGCGATGCAATAGTCCTGGTCGGTGTAGTCGGTGTAGCGGCGCGGATCGCAGGACCACATGTCCCATTCCGTCTGGCCCTCGGTGATCCATTCGGCCAGCACCTTGCCGGCGCCGCCCGCCTGGCAGATGCCGAAGGTGAAGACGCAGGCCTCGAACGCGTTGGGGACACCAGGCATCGGGCCGATCAGCGGGTTGCCGTCGGGCGCATAGGGGATCGGGCCGTTGATGATGCGCGACAGCCCGGCGGTTCCCAGGATCGGCACGCGCTCGACGGCGTCGTTCAGGTACCATTCCAGCCGGTCGAGATCGTCGGGGAAGAGCTGGAAGGAGAAGTCCTCCGGCATCGGGTCGTCAGGCGTAACCCAATGGGCGCGACAATTGCGCTCGTAGGGCCCGAGGTTCATGCCGTTCTTTTCCTGGCGGAGATAGTAGGAGCTGTCGACATCGCGCAGCAGCGGCAGCTTGTGGCCGGCCTCCTTCGACCATGCGGCAAGCTCCGGGATCTCGTCGAACAGGATGTACTGGTGGCTCATCACCATCATCGGCACGTCACGGCCGAACATCTTGCCCACTTCGCGGGCATAATAGCCGGCGGCGTTGACGACATATTCGCAGCGGATCTCGCCCTGCGGCGTCGAAATCACCCATTCGTCGTTTTCGCGGCGCGCGCCCGTGACCGGACAGAAACGGATGATCTTGGCACCCATGTCGCGCGCGCCCTTTGCAAGCGCCTGCGTCAGCTGCGCCGGGTCGATGTCGCCGTCATAGGGATCATAGAGCGCGCCGGTCAGTTCATGCGTTTCGAGGAACGGGTAGCGGGCGCGCATCTCGTCGGGCGAAAGGATGTCGAGATCCATGCCCTGATAGCGGCCCATACCGACGACACGCTTGAACTCCTGCAGCCGCTCCTTCGAATGGCCAAGCCGGATCGAGCCGGTGACGTGATAGTTCATCGGATAGTCGACGAGCGTGCCGAGATCGCGATAGAGCGACGCCGAATAGCGCTGCATGTTCATGATCGACCAGGAGGACGAAAAGGTCGGCACGTTGCCGGCCGCATGCCAGGTGGAGCCCGCCGTCAGCTCGTTCTTTTCCAGGAGCACGCAATCGGTCCAGCCGGCCTTGGCGAGATGGTAGAGCGAGGAAGCGCCGATCGCTCCCCCACCGATGATCACGACACGCGCGTGCGACGGCAAATTCGACATCAACTGTTCCCTCGTTTTGGCGAATTCTTGCCGCTGAAGCCGGGCGTCATCAAGCAACGGAAACAGTCTTTATTGATCGATGTTTTCGATTAGATTGGAGCGATCGCAGCGGGAGAGAACGGCATGCAGGTGGAGCTGATCGAAACCTTCCTGGACCTGATGGAGAGCCGCTCCTTCAACCGCACCGCCGAGCGGCTGAACCTTACCCAGTCGACCGTCTCGCATCGGGTGAAGGCACTGGAAGCGCAGTTCAACCGCAAGCTCTTTACCCGCAACAAGGGCGGCACCGTGCCGACGGCCGCCGGACTGCGTTTTCTCGATTACGCGAAAGCCCTGCAAAACCAATGGCATGAAGCAACGCGCGCGGTCACCAATGCCGGCGCGCTCGAACGCTCCATGCGGCTTGGCGTCCAGCATGATCTGGCGGAAGCCTTTGCCGGGGAATGGATGGCAACGATCCGACGGGAGATGCCCGGCATCGAGATCTACATGGAGGCGGACTACTCCAACCAAATGAACCGCGATCTCGGCGCCGGCGACCTTGATCTGGCGATCCTCTATACGCCCCACTACCTGCCCGATCTCTATTACGAACGGATCGGCGATCTGCATTACGTCATGGTGAGCACGGAGGCGCAGACGCTCGCTGAGATCCGCTCCGAAAGCTACATCCGCTCGAGCTATTCGCCGGGCTTCGATCGCGCCCACCGACTGGCGCTGCCGCATCTCTCCGCAGCGCTACTTGCCGCCGGGCAGAACATGGCGATCACCCGGCTGTTGTCCACACTCGGCGGATCGGCCTATGTGACGGCCGCGACGGCCGAGCGACTGGCGGGCGATGGATTTGCCGCGCGCGTTCAGGATGCGCCCGTCATTGCGCAGACCGTCTATGCCGCCACGAGCCTGCGCACCCGCCACGCCCACCAACACCGCAAGATCATCGCGGCCATGGCCGATCTGCTCGCAACGCTGCCGGTGCCAAATTCGGAAACGGGTTAGGCCATGCGGCTTTGAATGAGCCGCTGCAGAAACATCAGGATCGAAACGATCGCGAGGTAGTAGACCAGCGCTGCCGAATACCACTCGACGAAGCGGAAGCTCGACGCAATCGCGTCGTTGACCACCGCCATGATCTCGCGCATCGAAATCACATAGGCAAGCGACGTCAGCTTGATCAGGTTGATGAACTCGTTGACCAGCACCGGCATGACGATCCGGAGCGCCTGCGGCAAGACCACCAGAAAGAAGGTCTGCCAGCGGTTGAGGCCGAGTGCACGGGCGGCGTCCGTCTGCCCCTGGCCGATCGCCGCAAGCGCGCCGCGCATCGCCTCGGCCATGTAGGCGGCCGTCACCAGCGTGAAGGCGATGAAGGCGGCGACGAAGGGCGTGTACCAGGGTGCGCGCGTCAGGCCCGGAAAAAGCTGCGGCGCGCCGTTCCAGACGATCAGCAGCACGAGGATCAGCGGTGACGAGCGGAACAGCCAGACATAGAGCTGCGCTGCCGTGCGCCGGACCGTTGCCATCGAGTTGAGCGCGACGGCAAGAGGCAGGCAGAGCAGAAACGACGCCGCCTGCACCAGGATCGACAGCAGGATGGCGATGCCCGCCCCCTGCAGCATGACGGGCATGGTCAGGGCATCGAAAAACAGTTTCGTATCGAAGTTCATGCCCCGCCTCCTTCAGATCAGGAGTCGTAGTCGACGTCGAAGAGCGCCGGATCGAGCCCGTATTTCCTGGCGAGATCGCCGAAGAAGCCCTTCTCCTTGAGCGCCTTCAGCCCTGCCTTTACCGCGGCTGCATCGCCACCGTCGCGGCGGCTGTAGATGCCGTATTTGAAATCGGAAGCCCAGATGTAAGGGAGTGTAAGTGCGCCGTCGGAACGCGACGCGCGATAGGCGCCCTCGGCCTCCTCAGTCACGGTCGCATCGACGCGGCCGACGAGCACCTGCTGGTAGGCTGCCTGCTGGGTCGGGTATTCCTGCACCTCGACCGGCGGCAAGCCCTTGGCGGTCAGCGCTTCGTTTAAGGGCCCGATCCGCTCTTCCTTGTAGTAGGCACCGGCTTCGAGCGCGATCACCTTGCCGCTCAGGTCCTCCGGCACCTTGATCGTATCGCTGCCCGCCTTGGTGACCATCGCCGTCGCCGACTTCATGTAGGGCACGCCGTCATAGGTCTCGCGCCGCTTGGCGTTGATGTAGATACCGCTGACGATGACGTCGCAGCGCCCTGCCCCAAGCGTCGGCAACAGGCCGGCGAATTCGGTGACGGTGTAGTTCACCTTCGCGTTCCATTGCGCTGCCAGCGCTTCGGCGATCTCGATGTCGATGCCGGTCGGTGCGGCATCGGCCGGATGTTCCTTGAACGAAAGCGGCGGAAAGGCCGCTGTGGTGCAGACACCGACCTCGCCATCGGCGGCGAAAGCCGGCGGCTCGGCCTGTGCGACGCCGGCAGAAAGCACGACGGTTGCAAGAAGGGTTGCGCAGGATACCAGTCTGATCATCTTCATTCCCCTCATTGTGCTGGTGAAACGCGGCCGACGATGTCGCCATAGGTCTGGCTGTCGAAGGCAGGAAGGATAAGCGGATCCACGAAGCCGTCGCGCCGTGCCGTCAGCACGTATTGCATCATCGACGCATTGTCCGGCATCTCGAAAACCTGGACGAAGTCATAGGTCCCGAGCGTGGCATAGAAGGCGACCGAGCGGCCGCCGAGTGCGGCGACCCGATCCTCGCTCACCTTGCGCCGGGCGCCGCTGTCGGAGAGCTCGGCCAGTCCCTTGGAGGTCAGGCGCATCAGCGAGATATATCGTTGCATGGGGCATCATTCCGTTGAAACGGTTGGCAAAAGGCTTTGACGATGTGAAGTTGGCGTCGCGCTTAGCGCGCTGCTCTCGCAAGACCCGCGATGACCGCATCGCTGGTCGAGACCGTGCCGAAGATGCCGTTCTCGATCGAGATCATGTTGATCGCCGCCTCATGCGCCCACTGCTCGCCGCTGGCGCAGCAGTCCGAAATCGTCAGGCATTGGAAATTGCGATCGCAGGCTTCGCGCAGCGTCGTGTGCACGCAGACATCGGTGGTGCAGCCGGTAAGAAGCATGTGGGTGATGCCTTGCGATCTCAGCACGTGCTCGAGATCCGTATAGGTGAAGGAGCTGTTGCAGGTCTTGTCGATGATGACGTCGGTGTCGGCGACATCGAGTTCGGGCAAGAGCTGGAACCCCGGGCTCGAGCGCAACAGCACCTGCGTGTTCTCAAGGCCGGAGCGCTTGCGGCGCCATTTCTCGTAAGGCGTCATGTCGGCGAGATCTGCGCGGTAGCCCTGGCGCGTGTGGATGATCAGGCAGCCGGCTTGACGTGCCGCCGCAATCACCCGGTTGACCGCAGGCACGATGGCCGCCAGCGGCGCCGGATCGTAGCCCATCGACGCGAAGTAGCCGTTGGGCGAGCAGAAGTCGATCTGCAGGTCAATCACCATCAGCGCAGTCTGCGCCGGTACCAGCTTTCCATCATAAGGAAAATCAAACGGTTGTGCCTCGATCATCATCGTTCTCCCTCTCTCCGCACAGAGTCATAGGAACAAATATCGATTGGGAATAGCGATTTTTTATGCTTGATATTGTGCAGTCTGGCTAAACGATTTCACGCCATGAGGGCGCGATCAGAGCAGGAGAACTCACGTGAAGGCTTTGCATTTCCTGCCCTATATCCGGGCGTTCGAAGCGGTCGCGCGCATCGGTTCCGTGCGCCAGGCGGCGGACGAACTGGGCCTCAGCCCCGGCGCCGTTTCGCTGCAATTGCGCCGGCTCTCGGAAACGACGGGACTGACGCTGCTTGAGAAATCCGGGCGCAACATCAAGCTCACGGCCGCCGGCCGCGAATTCGCGCAGACGGTCTCCCACGCGATCGGCAATCTTGCCGCAGCCGTCGAGGACGGCACCGACCGAAGGCTCGAAAGCCACCAGCGCAAGCTGACGGTCGGCCTACCGCCGGCACTGGCGATTGCCTGGATGGCCGGCCTCCTCGTGCAGTTCGCAGGTGCGCGCGGCGTCACCGATCTTTCGATGCGCAATTGCATCCGCGCCAGCGACGTGGTCTGGGACGATGTCGACCTCGCCGTCGTCTACGACAACCCGCCCTTCGACGGCCTGTGGTGGCAGGCAGTCAGCGACGTCAAACTGCGCACGGTCTGTTCGCCGCTGCTCTTCCCCAGGCTCGAAGGGCCGCTGCGCGAGCGCAAGCTGCGCGACGTCACGCTGCTGCATGAGGATGACGGCCGGGAATGGACGCGCTGGTCGGCCGCCGCGCGCATCTCGCTCGAAGGCAGCCGCAGCGTGCGCGTGCAATCGGTCGCGATCGCCGTCGCATCGGCCCTGCAGGGTCAGGGCATCGCGCTCGTCTCCGACGTGCTGACGCGTTCCTATCTCTACGAGGGCCGGCTGATCCAGCCCTTCCCGACGGCGATACCGGCGTCGGCCGGCTACTACCTGCTCTGCCCGACGGAAAAGGCGGAGGAGCCGCTGATCCAGGCCTTCGCCAACCAGATCGCCGCACACCTGCGCGGCGAACGATCCGGCGACAAGCAGGCCTAGATCATTTCATCGTTTCCTTGAAAGGATGAAATTATCTAACTCTTTGAAATTACGCAATTCCGTGCGGAAACCCGTTTCACACTTTTCCTGGAATTGCTCTAGTAGCGCCCCTTGAGCATCGTCTTCAGCCGCTCGGCATCCGCTTCGGTCACACCGGGCGGTGCCATCACCTGCATCCATGCGTCGATATAGTGTTCCGGCGCGTAGACATGGCCGAAGCCGATCGGCGAGGTGGTCGCGAGCGCCATGTCGGCGAGCAGCTGGAACATGGTGACAACCGGGAACCAGCGAAGCGCCGGAGAGACGTCCGCTCCGCGCGGCGCCTTCATCCAGTCCGGTTCGCGGTAGAAGGAATGGGGATCGAAGAAGGTGATCGGGTCACTGGCATATTGCAGGTAGACGATGCGGACATTGCCCCAGGTCGCGCCCGGAATGTTCAGCGCATTCTCCTGGTTGGTGAAACGGATCACCGAGCCGTCGCGGTAGAGCGGCCGCCATTCCGGCGAGCCCGGATTGCGGTTTCGGGTGATCTGCAGCCATGTCTTCGTCGGGAACGGCGACCCGACCCAGAGTGCGCCCTGGAACGGATCGCTGATGATGTCGAAGGGATCGACCGAGCCTTGCGAATTCATCGAGCCGAGGCTGAGACCATAGAGATAGAGCTTCGGCCTTTTGTCCTTCGGCAGCGTCGTCCAGTAGCCGTAGACGGCATCGAACAGCGCATCGGCGGTCTCGGCGCCATATTCCGGCTCGACCAGCAGCGACAGCCAACTCGTGAGGTAGGAGTACTGCACCGCGACGCTCGCGACATCGCCCTTCAGCAGATATTCGAGTGAATCGAGGCCCGGCGGATCGATCCAGCCGGTCCCGGTCGGAACCACGATCAGGAGGTTCGAGCGCTCGAAACCGCCGACGCGCTTCAACTCCTCCAGCGCCAGCTTCGCCCGTTCCTTGGCGGTTTCGGCCGAGTTGAGGCCGGCATAGACGCGCAAGGGCTCCTTCGCCTCTCCGCTGAAGAAGCCGCCGATGTCCTTTGCCGCCGGGCCGGAGGCGATGAACTGGCGGCCTTGTCGGCCAAGCTCGTCCCAGCGCATCAGCGAGGCGCTACTGCCGGTCTTTGAAGGATCGCTCGGCGGCGCGACATCGGGGTCGATCAAGGCATCGAGCCGCTGGAAAGAGCTGTCGGCAGCGTGCAGCACAAAGCGGAAGATGACGCCATCGGCGGCCGACCAGAAGAGCGCGAGCGCCGCAACCACGCCGGCGAGCTTCGCCATCGGTCGCGTCAGCACATATTCGAACCGCCGGGTCAGAAACTGGAAGGTCAGCCGGAAGAGCCGCGCAAGCAGCACGATGACGACGAAGACGAGCGCCGCGATCAGGCCGAGCTTGAACGGCTCGGCGCTTTCGACCGGGTGCATGCCCATGATTTCGCGCACCGTGTTCTGCCAGTAGGCGGTGCGCCAAAGGAAGGTGAGCGCAACCGCGATACAGCCGAACGCCGCCACCACCTTCACGGTGAAACCGGTGCGCCCGTGGATCTCCGGCAGGTCGAGCAAGGACCATAGCCAGCGCATGAGCACGCCGATCGCATAGCCGGCGGACAGCGACAGACCGGAGATTACCGCCTGTACCACATAGGGCCGCGGGATCAGGCTCGGCGTCAGCGACATGGCGAAGAAGAAGACGCCGACGATCAGGCCGGTGGTCGAAAACGAAGCCAGAAGCGCGGAGACGAAACGCGGCACCGGCAGTCTCGACAGTCGCGTCCGTTGAAGATTTTCCATGGCCGGTCCCACCTCATGCAGTCCTGTCGCCGGAACGGTCGGAGGCCGTCCGGGCCAACCCTCGAGCCCGCGGCTTATCAGCCGGCCGAAGGTCGCTTTATCACGTTGAATTGCTGCACATTTATCCCCCAATCGGCGACGATTTGACGAAACATGCAGCAGGCGTTGGCTGCAATGTCGCCTTCCCCTCGCGCCCAGTCAATTGCCGCAACCGCAAGACGCTTGGTTCCTGACGTTTGAGCGACATGCTCGCCCTCACGCGCGTGTCACCTCGACCGGCGTCTTCATGATGATTTCGCGGTGCGGGAACGGGATCGAAACGCCTGCCGCCTTGAACGCATCCCAGAGCGCCATCAGCACCTGGCCGCGAATGTTGGTGAGCCCGTTGCTCGGATCGGAGATCCAGAACCTTAGCTTGAAGTCGAGCGACGATGCGCCGAAGCCGGTCATCCAGCAGACCGGCTGGGCATAGCTGCTCGCAACCCGCGGCAGCGATGCGGCGGTCTCGATGGCGATGCGCGCCACCTCGTGCGGGTCGCTGTCATAGGAGGTGCCGAAATCGATCTCGATGCGCACGAAGTCGCTGGAGAACGACCAGTTCACCACCTGCTGCGAGATGAAGTCCTCGTTCGGAATGAGGTATTCCTTGCCGTCCCGGGTGATGACGGAGACGAAGCGGGAGCGCAGGTCGCGCACGGACCCGAAGGTATCGCCGAGCGTGATCGTGTCGCCCGGCTTGATCGACTTGTCGAGCAGGATGATGATGCCGGAGATAAAGTTGGAAACCACCTTCTGCAGACCGAAACCGATGCCGACGCCGACCGCCCCGGAAAACACCGTCAGCGCCGTCAGGTCGATGCCGGTGGCCGAGAGCGCGATTGCGCCGGCAAAGCCGATCAGCGCGATCTTCACCAGCTTGCTGATCAGCACCTTGAAGGAGGGCGTCAGGTCTGCTGACCGCTGGATCCAGTGCGACGAGACATTGCCGATCAAAACCGCAAGCCAGATCAGCGCGGAGGAAAGCACGATGGCTTTGAGGACGAGCAGCAGCGACAGGCGAACCGCGCCGAGATTGATGGCAACGCCGTCGAGCGTCGTCAGGATCACCCGGTCGAGCCCGACCGCATAGAGCGCAAAATAGATCCAGCCGACGACGGCGGTGACGCGCGCCAGCATCTGGTTGCGGATAATGCGTGTGAGCACCGAGATGACGAACCACGCCGCCGTCAGCGTCAGCGCGGTCGCCACCAGCCAGCGATAGGACGGCCAGCCGAAGCGCAGGATCATCCCGTCGGCGATCCAGAGCCACACGATCAGAAACAGCCAGCGCAACCGGCGCATGAAAGCGATGATGACGCGCAGCAGATCCGGATTGCCCTTGATCGTGCGGGCTCGGGCTTCGACCCGCGGCTCTATCCGCTTTGCCAGCGCGCCGCAGACCAGGTAACCGGCGGCGATGATGGCGAGCTGGTAATAGGTCCATGCGTTCAAAAAGACCGTCTGCAGCCACGAAGCGGCGGCATCGAGCGCTGTTGCGAAATCCATCGTCTCTCTCCGAGAGATCGAGGCGCCCGCCGAGCGTGTGGGACGCCCTCCTAACGCGAATGTAGGGCATCCCTGACGGTTTCAAAGCCGATCGACGATTATCGAAGCGCTCCAGAGGCTTAATGGAGGGGTGGGCGCTAGATCCGCCGCTCCTTGATCGTGTTCATCACGAAGCTCGTCTCGATCGAGGCGACGCATTTGAGCCTCGCAATCTTTTCCTTGATGAAGCGCTCGTATTGATCGAGGCCGGCGCTCATCACCTTCAGCACGTAGTCGCGCGAGCCGGTCACCAGATGGCATTCGAGCACCTCGTCCCAGCCGCGCACCGCCTCTTCGAACATGACGATCTCGTCCTCGTGCTGGCGGCTGAGCGTGACGGTCGCAATCGCCGTCATCGTCCAGCCGTCGACTGCGGGATCGACCAGCGCCGTATAGCCGCGGATGACACCGGTCTCTTCCAGCCGCCGCAGCCGGCGCAGACAAGGCGACGCCGAGAGCCCCACCCGCTCGGCGAGCTCGTTGTTGGTCAGCCGGGCATCCGCCACCAG
Source organism: Ensifer sp. KUDG1 (assembly GCF_050434285.1). Taxonomy (NCBI): domain Bacteria; kingdom Pseudomonadati; phylum Pseudomonadota; class Alphaproteobacteria; order Hyphomicrobiales; family Rhizobiaceae; genus Ensifer; species Ensifer sp. KUDG1. The sequence goes on along the minus strand of NZ_JBNDIG010000002.1, from coordinate 1,773 downwards.
CTCCTTCAAAATCCTGCGATCCGTCTCGTCGGCAATTTTCTGTGCCATATCTTTCCAACTCAGCCAAATCTTTGCGCAACTCAAGGCGATCCGGCCGGAAATAGCAAGGATCGGCCCAAGCATCTGATATAATTTGCCTGTCAGTCGAGTCCGCTTCGCTTGAGGAGACAAGCCATGACCGCACCGCATCCCTCCAAAACCCACATCGGAAACCACAAGCTGCATCCTGAAACGCAGATGCTGAATTATGGCTACGATCCGGAACTGTCGGAGGGCGCGGTCAAACCGCCGGTCTTTCTGACCTCCACCTTTGTCTTCCGCTCCGCCGAAGAGGGCCGCGACTTCTTCGACTTCGTCTCCGGCCGCAAGGAGCCGCCGGCGGGTGTCGGTGCCGGCCTCGTTTATTCGCGCTTCAACCACCCGAACAGCGAGATCGTCGAGGACCGCCTCGCCGTCTACGAGCGCACCGAAAGCTGCGCATTGTTCTCGTCGGGCATGTCGGCGATCGCCACGACGCTGCTCGCCTTCGTCAAGCCCGGTGACGCGGTGCTGCACAGCCAGCCGCTCTATGGCGGCACCGAAACGCTGCTTGCCCGCACCTTCCTCAATCTCGGCGTCGCGGCCGTCGGCTTTGCCGATGGCGTCAACGAAGCGGCCGTATCAGCCGCCGCCGAAGAGGCGATGGCCAAGGGCCGGGTCTCGGTGATCCTGGTCGAGACGCCCGCGAACCCGACCAATAGCCTCGTCGACGTCGCCATGATCCGCCGCGTTGCCGATGCGATCGGCAGGAAGCAGGGCCACACCCCTGTGGTCGCCTGCGACAACACGCTGCTCGGTCCGGTCTTCCAGCGGCCGATCGAGCACGGCGCCGACATCTCGCTCTATTCGCTGACCAAATATGTCGGCGGCCATTCCGACCTCATCGCCGGTGCCGCGCTCGGCTCCAAGGCGGTGATGAAGCAGGTGAAGGCGCTGCGCGGCGCAATCGGCACCCAGCTCGATCCGCACTCCTGCTGGATGCTCGGCCGTTCGCTGGAAACGCTGTCTGTGCGCATGCAGAAGGCCGACGACAACGCCCGCATCGTCGCCGAATTCCTGCGCGACCACCCGAAGGTCGAGCGCATCCACTACCTGCCCTTCCACGGCGAGGACACGCCGGTCGGCCGCACCTTCAAGGCGCAGTGCACCGGCGCCGGCTCGACCTTCTCCTTCGACATCGCGGGCGGCCAGGAGGCGGCCTTCCGCTTCCTCAATGCGCTGCAGATCTTCAAGCTTGCCGTCAGCCTCGGCGGCACGGAATCGCTCGCCAGCCACCCGGCGGCGATGACCCATTCCGGCGTGCCTATCGAGGTGCGCCACCGCATCGGCGTGCTCGAATCGACCATCCGCCTGTCGATCGGCATCGAGCATCCCGACGACCTCGTCGCCGATCTTTCAAACGCGCTGTCACTCGCCTGATGCAATCGGCCGCCGGTCCAGCCGGCGGCCTCTTCGCTGATTCAAATGGCGCAATTCCGGACGGAAAACCGCTACGCACTTTTCCTGGAATTGGCTCGCTTGACTGGCGCAATTCCGGACGGAAAACCGCTGCGCACTTTTCCTGGAATTGGCTCGCTTGGCTGGCGCAATTCCGGACGGAAAACCGCTGCGCACTTTTCCTGGAATTGGCTCGCTTGGCTGGCGCAATTCCGGACGGAAAACCGCTACGCACTTTTCCTGGAATTGGCTCGCTTGACTGGCGCAATTCCGGACGGAAAACCGCTGCGCACTTTT